>JBAQKF010000064.1:0-2275 GCA_049300695.1 Usitatibacter sp. | reverse complement strand
TGCGCGCACCCGGCGCGAGCGCGGCTTCCGCCGCCACGGATTCCGGCATCACGAACGCGCGCCCGTCGCGTTGCGCGCCGAAGGTCATGGCGAGCGCCCCGCGAATCGCCCGGAGGTCCCCCGAGAGCCCGAGCTCGCCGGCGAATTCGAGCGACGCGAGATCGCGCTGCGGCAATTGCCCCGAAGCGGCGAGGATTCCGATGGCGATCGGCAAATCGAAGCGGCCGCTTTCCTTGGGAAGATCGGCGGGCGCGAGGTTCACAGTGACGCGTCCATCGGGAAAATCCAGGCGCGAGGTGTTGAGCGCGGCACGGACGCGGTCGCGCGCCTCCTTCACTTCGGTATCGGGCAATCCCACGATGCGGAACTGCGGCAATCCTCCGCCGACGTGGGCTTCGACGCGCACGAGCGGAGCCTCGAGCCCCGAGAGGCCGCGGCTGTACACGACTGCGACACGCATTTCGCATCTCCTCGTTGCGGGACCGCGCAGTCCCCGAGGAGTGCGTTACGCCCTTCTGTTGGCCTCGATCTCCGCCACGCGTGCCTCGAGCGCGGCAAGTTGCTCGCGCGCCTTCAAGAGCACCTGGGTCTGAGCGTCGTACTCCTCGCGGCTCACGAGATCGAGCCGCGCGAAAGCGCTCGATAGCAACGCGCGGAAATTCTTCTCCAGGTCCTTCGCAGGATTCGCGGCCGCGAAAGCCGCGAGCCGCTCGCTCAGTTCTTTCAGGAGTTTCTCGTTCATCTCAATTCCCCGGCACGCGCGCCGGTTGACGAAAACGGCGCACATCGTTGGTGCGAAGCCCCACTTCGATGCACAAGCCGTGGGCGCTGGAAAAAATCGGTAACGCGGAGGCCTTGCCGAACAAGGAGTTAGCCGGTGGCACGGATGCTGCTCAAACGGTCCCGGAGTCGCCTCTACCTCCTAACCCCATAAGGATACCCACATGAAAAAGATGCCCAAGGCCCTTCTCTTGGCCGGACTCACGGGACTCGCCCTTGCAGCGGGTGTTGCACGCGCCGAAGACGCTCCCGCCGCCGCGCCTGCTGCGCCCGCCGCGCCCGAGCCCGACTACACGCTCGCATGGAAGCTCGCGCTCTACAGCGAGTACGAATACCGCGGCATTTCGCAGACCTCCGAGAAGCCCGCCGGCCAGCTGAACATCGACTTCACGCACAAGAGCGGCTTCTACATCGGCACGTTCCTGTCGAACATCTCGTGGCTGAAGGACACGGCCGAGGTGAACGGCTTCAGCACGAGCGCCAACGTCGAGTGGGACATCTACGGCGGATACCGCTACGAGTTCGTGAAGGACTGGACGCTCGACGTGGGTTACCTGCGCTACGAATACCCGAGCTCGAGCGACTTCAATCCCAAGCCCAACACCGACGAGGTCTACATCGGCGTGGCGACGGGCCCCTGGTCCGCGAAGTACTCGTACTCGATCAACAACACGTTCGGCGTACCCGACAGCAAGGGCTCGGACTACTTCGAGATCGACTACAACCAGCCGATCACCCCGATCAGCGACAAGCTCACGTTCAACGGCGTGCTGGGCCACCAGACCTACGCGCACAACGGCGACCTCTCGTACACGGTGTGGAAGGCGGGGGCCACGTGGGATTTCGGCAGCGGATGGAACGCCGGCGGATACGTGAAGGGCACGAACGCGAATCACGAGCTGTACACGGTAAAGGGTAAGGACTGGAGCAAGACGCGGCTTGTCGGCTTCGTCACTTACACGTTCTGAAGAGGCGCTCAAAAAAGGAGAGGGTGAAATGAAACTGGTCACCGCAATCATCAAGCCGTTCAAGCTCGACGAGGTGCGCGAAGCCCTCTCGGGAATCGGCGTGCAGGGCATCACCGTCACGGAAGTGAAGGGCTTCGGCCGGCAGAAAGGCCACACGGAGCTCTACCGGGGGGCGGAATACGTGGTCGATTTCCTCCCGAAGGTGAAGGTCGAGGCCGCCATCAAGGACGACCTCCTCGATCGCGTCATCGAGGCGATCGAGAAGAGCGCCAACACCGGGAAGATCGGCGACGGGAAGATCTTCGTGTTCGACCTGGAGCAGGTCGTGCGCATCCGCACCGGCGAGACCGGCGCCGAAGCACTTTGACCAAGGGGACAACGACAATGAAACGCATACTGGGACTCATCGCCCTCACCGCGGCGCTCGCCTTCAACGGCGTGGCGTTCGCCCAGGACAAGAAGCCCGACGCCGCGCCCGCCCCCGCTGCCGCGGCACCCGCCGACGCGAAGGCTGCGCCGGCTGCACC
>JBAQKF010000063.1:0-80795 GCA_049300695.1 Usitatibacter sp. | reverse complement strand
CGGCGGCGGTGCCTCGTCGGGCGGCGGTTCGCGCCCCGCGTCGAAGCCGGCGGCGGCCAAGGCCGGCGGGGGCAAGTTCGACGACATGGAAGACGACATCCCGTTCTAGCGGGAACATTGAAGTTGCGCGGTCCGCCCGCATCTTCCGGTTGTAAATACCGCCGAAGGATCCTTCGACAATGAAGCGCATCGTCCTGTACCTCGTCACCAACCTCGCCGTGATGCTGGTGCTTTCAATCGTGCTCTCGCTGCTGGGCGCGGACCGCTTCCTCACGCAGAACGGGCTGAATGTCGGCACACTCCTCGTCTTCTCGCTCATCGTCGGGTTCACGGGCTCGATCTTCTCGCTGCTCATCTCCAAGCCCATGGCCAAGTGGAGCACGGGCGCGCACGTGATCGAGACGCCGCAGACGCCCGACGAGCTCTGGCTCGTGAATACCGTGAAGCGCCTGGCCGAGAAGGCGGGCGTGGGCATGCCGGAGGTCGCGGTCTACCAGGGCGACCCCAATGCTTTCGCCACGGGCGCCTTCCGGGATTCGTCGCTCTTGGCGGTCTCCACGGGCCTGCTGGAATCCATGAGCCGCGACGAAGTGGAGGCGGTGCTCGGCCACGAGATCGGCCACGTCGCCAACGGCGACATGGTGACGCTCACGCTGATCCAGGGCGTGGTGAACACGTTCGTCATATTCCTCTCGCGTGTCGTGGGCTACGTCGTCGACAAGGCCGTGTTCAAGACGGAGCGCGGCGTCGGCATGGGTTACTACATCACCGTGATGGTGTGCCAGATACTCTTCGGCATCCTTGCTTCGCTCATCGTCGCGTGGTTCTCGCGGCAGCGTGAGTTCCGCGCGGACGCCGCATCGGCGGGCCTGCTGGGCTCCCCGCGCGCCATGATCTCGGCCCTTCGCCGCCTGGGTGGTGTCGAGGCGGGCCAGCTTCCGCAAGCGCTCAACGCCTTCGGCATCACGGGCGGCGGGGCGTTCATGTCGCTCTTCTCAAGTCATCCGCCCATCGAGGCGAGAATCGCCGCCCTCGAGGGCCAACGCCCGTAATTGGCGATCGAGGAAGGCGTCCGAGGCTTTGAGGATCGGGGAGTTGCCGCGGCTCTTGTTCGCCGCGGTGCCCTCGCCATTCCCGCAATGACGGCGCCAGCACGAATGCGCGCCAGAATTGCTTCATGAGTCGCCCCTATCCGTAGGGGCTGGCACGCTTTGTTGCTCGGGCTGCACCGTCACGCGGATAAGCTCGGCTGCCTCCACGGTCCTCAAAGCCTCGAACGCCTTCCTCGATCGACAAGTTCAACACGCGGACTATCGAGCGTCGCGACGCTGCTGATTCATTGATTGTTGAGCAGCGCGCCGAGTGAGACGGTCGTGACTTAGGGACCGTGGAGGACGCCGAGCCTATCCGCAGTGACGGTGCAGCCCGAGCAACGAAGCGTGCCAGCCACGCACGGTCGCAATCAGCTCGACGTAACCCTGGCGCGCATTCGTGCCGGCGCCGTCATTGCGGGAATGGCGAGGGAATCGCGGCGATCATGGAGCCGCGACGTTCTCCCCGGTCCCTAAGTCACGACCGTCTCACTCGGCGCGGCGACACGATCACGTAAGATGCCGACGATGCCGCTCGCGCTGGTCGTCCTCGTCACAATCCTCACGCACACTGCGTACAACGGCACCCGCCTCACATTCTCTCTGGAAGCGCTTTCACTGGGCGCGACGCCGCTTACGGTCGGCGTGCTGGTCTCGCTGATGGCGGCGCTTCCGATGGCGCTCGGTGTGTTTTCCGGTCGGCTCGTCGATCGCTCGGGCGTGCGCCGGCCGATTGTCGCCTCGGTATCGGTGGTCATCGCGGGCATCACGCTCGCCGCGCTCGTGCCCGGCATCGCCGTGCTGCCGGTCGTCGCGGTCACCGTGGGCTCCGGGTTCGCGCTCTTCCAGATCTGCGTGCAGCACATGGTCGGCGACATGAGCAGCCCCGCCGAGCGGCGCGACAACTTCAGCCTGCTGGCACTCGGCTTCGCCGCCTCCAACTTCCTCGGGCCCACGATCTCGGGCGTGGCGATCGACCACCTCGGGCACCGGGCGGCATTCTGCATCCTCGCCGCGTTCGCGTGCGCGTCGCTCGCGATCCTCTTCTCACGGCGCGGGGCACTCTCGCATACGCCGGATCATTCACGCAGCACCGAGCCGCGCAGCGCCACGGAACTGCTGCGCGACCGCGAGCTCCGGCGCGTCTTCATCGTGTCGGGGCTTCTCGCGAGCGCGTGGGACCTCTTCACGTTCGTGATGCCGATCTATGGAACGTCGATCGGGCTTTCGGCCACCACGATTGGCCTCATCCTCGGCAGCTTCGCCGCCGCGACCTTCGTGGTGCGTTTGCTGCTGCCGTGGATCCAGCGGCGCGTGCGCGAGTGGCCCCTCATCACCATGACGTTCGCGATCGCGTGCGTCGCGTATGCACTGTTCCCGGTGGTGCGGACCGTCCCACTTCTCGCGGGCCTCTCATTCGTGCTGGGATTCGGCCTCGGCGCGACGCAGCCATCGTTGATGGCGCTCGTCTATGCGACGGCGCCTCCGGGGCGCGCTGCGGAAGCGGTAGGACTTCGCACCGTCGCCCTCAATACGAGCACGACAGTGTTTCCGATCTTCTTCGGGGCCCTGGGATCGGTGGTCGGCGTGGCGCCGGTCTTCCTCGCGATGTCCGTGATCCTCGCCGCCGGAGGGTTCCTGTCGCGGCGCCGCTAGGAGCGCCAAGTGCTTGTGTTAAAATGCGATTTTCCTTCCTCGCCGGGTTGACGGCTCTTTCCTCGACCACGGCAACACAATGCCGATCTACGAGTACCGTTGCTCGAGCTGCGGACACCAGCAGGAATTCCTGCAGAAGGTGAGCGACACGCCGCTCAGCGTGTGCCCCCAGTGCGGCAAGCCCACGTTCCAGAAGATGCTGAGCGCGGCGGGATTTCAGCTGAAGGGCAGCGGCTGGTACGCCACGGATTTCCGCAATAGCGGCTCGAAGCCCGCGGCGAAATCTTCGGACCCGTCGAAACCCGAAGCGAAGCCCGCGACCGAAGCGAAGTCCGCGACCGAGGCGAAGTCCACGACCGAAGCGAAGACCGCATCGGACACGAAACCGGCTCCGACCCCGGGCAAGGCGGACTGAGACGATGATGTCGACGCTCAGGCGATACTTCATCGCCGGCTTGCTGGTGTGGATCCCGCTCGGCATCACGCTGTGGGTCCTCAACACGCTCGTGGGCCTGATGGACGAATCGCTTCGCCTGCTGCCCGAGAACCTGCGGACCGATGCTCTTTTCGGATTCCACGTCCCGGGCATGGGCATCTTCCTCACGGGGCTCATCGTGCTCGCCACGGGCGCGCTCGCGGCGAGCTTCCTCGGGCGGACACTCCTCGCGTTGGGCGACTCGCTCCTGTCGCACATCCCGATCGTGCGTTCGATCTATGGCGGCGTGAAGCAGATCAGCGACACGCTCTTCTCGCCCGAAGGGAAGGCATTCCGCCAGGCGGTGTTGATCCGCTACCCGCACGCGGGCACGTGGACCGTCGCGCTCGTCACGGGCTCGCCGCGGCACGAGGTCGCGCAGGTCCTGGGAGGCGACCACATCTCCGTGTTCGTGCCCACGACGCCCAACATCACGGCGGGATTCTTCCTCGTCGTGCCGCGCGCCGACACGATCCCGCTCGACATGTCGGTGGACGACGCGCTCAAGTACATCATCTCCATGGGCGTGGCGGAACCCGCGCCGCGCACCGCCCGGCCCGAGAGGCTCCCCTCCGGGACCGACCCCAATAGGTGGCCGTCGCCGAGAATGTAGGCGACGGCGCGGTGGCAAACGCAACTCCTCGAGATTCCAAGATCCACCAGGACACTGGGCCCCGGCCTACGCCGGGGTGACACGCATGAGAACCGAATACTGCGGCAATACCGACGTCCGTTTCCTCGGCAAGACGGTCACGCTCTACGGCTGGGCCCATCGCCGGCGCGACCACGGCGGCGTGATCTTCATCGACCTTCGCGACCGCGAGGGCCTCGTGCAAGTGGTCTGCGATCCCGATCGCGCCGGCACATTCGCCGCGGCCGATCGCGTGCGCAATGAATTCGTGCTGCGCGTGCACGGCCTCGTGCGCCGCCGGCCCGAGGGCACCGTGAACACGGGCCTTCGCAGCGGCGAGATCGAGGTCCTGGCCCACGAGCTGGAGATCCTGAATCCGTCGGCCACGCCGCCCTTCATGATCGACGAGGAGCACGTCTCGGAAGAGGTCCGCCTCAAGTTCCGGTACCTGGACCTGCGCCGCGAGCCGATGCAGAAGGCGCTGAGGCTCCGCCACACGACGTCGCGCGCGGTCCGCGAGTACCTGGACGACAACGGCTTCATCGACGTCGAGACACCGGTGCTCTACAAGTCCACGCCCGAGGGCGCGCGCGAATTCCTCGTGCCCTCGCGCATCCACGACGGCCAGTTCTACGCGCTGCCCCAGTCGCCGCAGCTCTTCAAGCAGTTGCTGATGGTCTCGGGGTTCGACCGCTACTACCAGATCGTGAAGTGCTTCCGCGACGAGGACCTGCGCGCCGACCGCCAGCCCGAGTTCACCCAGATCGACATCGAGACCTCGTTTCTCTCGGAGCGCGAGATCCAGGACATCATGGAAGGGCTCGTGCGCCACGTGTGGAAGAAGGTGCTGGGCGTGGAGCTCGTGCCGTTCCCGCGCTTGAGCTACGCCGAGGCGACTTCGCGCTACGGCAGCGACAAGCCCGATCTGCGCGTGAGGCTCGAGTTGACCGAGCTCACCGACGTGGTGAAGGACGCGGGCTTCAAGGTGTTCAAGTCCGCCGCGGAGCTGAAGGACGGGCGCGTCGCCGCACTCCTTGTGCCGGGAGGAAATGCCCAGTTCACGCGCAAGGAATTGGACGACCTCACGCCCTTCGTCGCGATCTACGGCGCGAAAGGCCTCGCGTACATCCGCGTGAACGACCCGTCGAAGCTCGACGACAAGGGCCTGCAGTCGCCCATCGTGAAATTCCTTTCGCCGGAGATCCTCGGCCGGATCATCGAGCGCACGGGCGCCAAGGCGGGCGACCTGCTCTTCTTCGGCGCCGACCGCCGCAAGGTCGTGAACGACGCCCTGGGCGCGCTTCGCAACAAGGTGGGCCACGAGAAGGGGCACTTCGAGCCCGGCTGGCGGCCCGTGTGGGTGCTGGATTTCCCGGCGTACGAGTACGACGAGGACAACAAGCGCTGGGGCGCGGCGCACCATCCCTTCACCAGCCCGAAGGACGAGCACGTGGCGCTCATGGGCACCGATCCCGGCAGCGTCCTCGCGCAGGCTTACGACATCGCCATGAACGGGTGGGAGATCGGCGGAGGCTCGGTGCGGATCCATCGCGCGGAGGTCCAGCAGAAGCAGTTCGCGGTGCTGGGCATGGGCGAGGAGGAGCAGCGCTCCAAGTTCGGCTTCCTGCTCGATGCGTTGTCCTACGGCGCGCCGCCGCATGGCGGTATCGCGTTCGGCCTCGACCGCATGGTCACGCTCATGTCGGGCGTGGACCAGATCCGCGACGTGATCGCCTTCCCGAAGACGCAGCGCGGCCAGGACCTCATGGTGGAGGCGCCGAGTCCGGTGACGGAGAAACAACTCCGCGAGCTGCACATCCGCCTCAGGAACTCGGCGCCCTGAAATGCCGATCGCACTGATAGCGCATGGTGGCGCAGGGAGCTGGCGTCCCGGCTCCGAGCAGGACGCCGTCGGTGGAATGAACGAGGCGGCTGAAGCGGGGCGCGCGATCCTGATGGGCGGCGGCTCGGCGCTCGATGCGGTCTGCGCGACCGTGGTGAAGCTCGAGGACAACCCGATCTTCAACGCGGGAACGGGCGCGGTGCTCAACATCGACGGATTCTGCGAGCTCGACGCGAGCATCATGGAAAGCCGCGAGTCGCGGGTGGGTGCGGTGGCTGCGCTGCAGCGGGTGAAGAACCCGATCCTTGTCGCGCGCAAGGTCATGGAAGAAACCGACCACGTGATGCTGGCCGGCGAGGGCGCGCAGCGCTTCGCGCGCGTCATGGGATTCGGTGACCACGATCCGGTCACGCCCGCGCGCAAGGCCGACTGGGCCGACAAGCGAAAGCGCCTGGACGAGGTCATCGACAAACACGGCCTCAGGATGCGCCGCTTCCTCAAGGACCATCCGGAGTACGCGGGCGGTACCGTGGGATGCGTCGCGGTCGACAGCGGCGGAATCCTCGCGGCGGCGACTTCCACGGGCGGGGTCACGATGAAGCTCGTGGGCCGCGTGGGCGATTCCCCGCTCGCGGGCGCGGGCAACTACGCGTCGCGACAGGTCGCGGCCTCGGCGACGGGCATGGGGGAGTACGTGATACGTACGCTCGCCGCGCGCGCGATTTCGGACGCGATGGAGCGTGGCGCCACGCTCGATCGTGCCATGACGGACGTGCTCGATCGCATCCGTCGCGATTTTTCCGCCGATGTCGGCCTGATCGCGGTCGATAGCGCCGGGACGCCGCTCGCCAAGCACCTCACGCGCGACATGCCGCACGCGTGGTTCAGCGGCACCGGCCACGTCGCGTCGCGCATGCGAGCCGCGTGACGCCAAAGATCCCGGTATCGACGCTCGTCGTGATCCATACGAGGCAACTCGACGTGTTGCTCCTCGAGCGGGCGGACCACCCGGGATTCTGGCAATCGGTCACGGGCAGCCAGCATGAGGGCGAAGCGCTCCGGGACACCGCGATCCGCGAAGTGGGCGAGGAGACGGGGATCGACGCGCGCCTGCACCGGCTCGACGATTGGAACTTGCAGAACGTCTACGAGATCTATCCCGTATGGCGGCATCGCTATGCCCCCGGGGTCACGCACAATACCGAGCACGTGTTCGGTCTCGAGCTGCCCGGGCGGGTGCCGGTGCGCGTGGCCCCCCGCGAGCACCTGGCCGCCGAATGGGTGCCCTGGACGGAGGCCGCCGAGCGGGTCTTCTCCTGGAGCAACCGCAAGGCGATACTGATGCTTCCCGAAAGGGTGAACCGCAACTAGCGATGCCTGCTTCCAAGTCCCTCACTGTCGTCACCTACAACATCCACAAGGGACTCTCGCAGTTCAACCGGAGGCTCGTGCTGCACGAAATCCGCGACCGCCTGAAGATCCTCGATGCCGACGTCGCCTTCCTGCAGGAAGTGCAGGGACTTCACACGACCTACGCGCGATTGCACCACGCATGGCCCGAGCGGGGACAGCACGAATTCCTCACCCACGAGGGCAGCCACTCGGTCTACGGCATGAACGCGGTGTACCAGGATGGCCACCATGGCAACGCATTGGTGAGCCGCCACCCGATTCCCGTGTGGGAGAACATCGACGTTTCGCACCATGCCCTCGAGGGGCGCGGGCTCCTGCACTGCGAGATCCGCGTCGACGGATGGAAGGAGCCGCTGCACTGCATCAACGTGCACCTGGGGCTGTGGGGGCGCAGCCGCCGCTTCCAGCTGAAGTGGCTCTCGGAGCGCATCGAATCCGCCGTCCCGCACGGCGCCCCGCTCGTCGTGGCGGGCGACTTCAACGATTGGCACCGGCGAGCCAGCGCGATCCTGCACCGGAACCTGGGCTTGCGCGAGGTCTTCGAGATCGCCGAAGGCAAGCCCGCGCGAAGCTTCCCGGCGAGCATGCCGATGCTGGCGCTCGACCGCATCTACGTGCGTGGACTGAACGTCACGTCAGTGGAGCGCCACGTGGGTGCGGCGTGGTCGCGCCTCTCGGACCACGTGGCGTTGACTGCGAGGTTGGCGCTCGCCTAGCGGTGGTTTGCCCGGTTCGCGGACGCGCCGCGAATCAGCGTGCCCACTCCGGAGCTCGTGAGGACCTCGAGGAGCAATGCGTGCGCGACTCGCCCGTCGATGATGTGCGCGCTCTTCACCCCGTTTCGCACCGCATCCAGCGCGCACTCGACCTTGGGCAGCATGCCGCCCGAGATCGTGCCCTCGTCGATCATCTCCTTCACCTTGGTCGCGTTGAGGCCCGTGATGACCTTGCCCTGCTTGTCGAGCACGCCCGTGGTGTTGGTGAGGAGGATCAGCTTCTCGGCCTGTAGCGTGATGGCGAGCTTTCCCGCGGCGATGTCGGCGTTGATGTTGTAGGCGACGCCGTTCTCGTCGCTGCCGATGGGCGCGATCACCGGGATGAAGTCGCGCTGGTCGAGCAGCTGGATGATCTCGGGATCGATGCGCACGATTTCGCCCACCAAGCCCACGTCGATCTTCTTCTTCTTGTCTTCCTTGCTCGGGATCTTGAGCTTGCGCGCGTGGATGAAGTGGCCATCCTTGCCCGTGAGGCCCACCGCCTTGCCGCCCGCCTTGTTGATGAGCGTGACGATGTCCTGGTTGATGAGGCCGCCCAGGACCATCTCGACCACGTCGAGCGTCTCCTCGTCCGTGACCCGCATGCCCTGGATGAACTCGCTCTGCTTGCCGAGCTTCTGGAGCAGCGCACCGATCTGGGGCCCCGCACCGTGCACGACCACGGGGTTCATTCCGATCAGCTTGAGCAGCACCACGTCCTCGGCGAAATCCTCCTGGAGTGCCACGTCGGTCATGGCGTTGCCGCCGTACTTGATGACGATGGTCCGGTCGTAGAAGCGCTGGATGTACGGGAGGGCCTCGATCAGGACCTCGGCCTTCTGGGCGGGCGACAACCGTGCTGGCATATAGGCGGGCCGGGAAAAAGCGAAGGCGCCTATTCTAGGCAAACAAAAGGGGCTCCGGGGGAATTTCTCCCCGGAGCCCGCCGGCCTCTACGGCTTCACCAAAGCGGAGCTTGCGTCAGTTGATCTCGAGCTTGCGGCCGGCCGCGACGGCTTTCTTCGGGAGCGTGAGCTCCAGCACGCCGTCGATGAACCTGGCGGCGGCTTTCGTTTGGTCGAGCTCCTGCGGCAGGGCGAAGCGGCGCGCGCTCTTGCCGAAATAGCGCTCGGTTCGCAACCATTTGTCGCCATCCTTCGGCTCGGTTTCGCGGCGCGTCTCGGCCGAGATCGTCACCTCGTTGCCTTCGACCTCGACATGGATGTCTTCCTTCTTCACGCCGGGCAGCTCGGCGTTTACGGTGTACGCCTCGCCGGTTTCGCGCACGTCGAATCGGATCGGCGGCGTCTCGGCGCGGTTTTCCCACAGGAACGCGGGACCGAAGCCCAGGAGGGGCTCGTATCTCGAGAGTGCATTACGGGTCAGCAGGGTCATCATCGTCTCCGGATTAAGTGTGTCTACTCACGAGATAGGGCCTCGCGCAGGGCTTTCAAGCCCCCGGGGTGCCCGGCGGGGCGATGGTAAGATTTGGCCGGAACCCAAGTCTTGCGCCTCCATGACGGACCCCCGCTTCGCGCTGATCGAAAGCCACCGGCCTTACCTCGTGCGCTACGCGCTCTCGCAGCTCCGGGACGCCGAGCTCGCGGAGGAGGCGGTGCAGGAGGCGCTGCTCTCCGCCCTGGAGAGCCTGTCCAACTTCGAGGGCAAGTCGTCGCTGCGGACCTGGCTCACGTCGATCCTGCGATTCAAGGTGATCGACCTGCAGCGGCGCGCGGTGCACGACCGCACGCACCTGGAGCCCACGGATTTCGCCGCCGAGACCGGAGACGACGCGTGGCTGGACGACCTCTTCGACGAGACGGGCCACTGGCGCGTGGCGCCCGGCGCCTGGAGCAACCCCGAGGCGGCCTTCGAGCAACGCCGCTTCTGGGAGGTGTTCGAGCGCTGCCTGGACAAGCTGCCGGCCGCCGGCGGACGCGTGTTCTTCAAGCGCGAGATCGTGGGCGAGGAAACTGAAACGATTTGTAAGGAAGAAGGCATCAGCTCGTCCAATTGCTGGGTGATCCTGCATCGCGCGCGGCTCAACCTGCGCGCCTGTCTCGAGATGAACTGGTTTGGAAAGAGCGCGGTACGATGAAGATGGCGACCTGTATTGCCGCGAGGCTTCGCGGCTGCTTTCAATCGCCTACGAGCGCAAGCTCTCCGCGCTGGAATCCCGGGACCTCACGAGGCATCTCGAGCTTTGCTTCATGTGCCGGAACTTCGACTCGCAGCTGAAGTTCCTGCACGCGACCGCGGAACGATTCCGCACGAGCGACACCTGAGCCCCGGGCTCGCCGCAGGAGAAGAAGACCATGCCGAACCGTAACGCCATCTTGCAATCCGCCGTTGCCGGGATCATGGCGCTCACGCTGGCCCAGGCCGCGAATGCCCAGGACAGCTCCAAGGAGAAGTGCTACGGCATCGCGAAGGCTGGACAGAACGACTGCGGCACCGCCCGCCACACCTGCGCGGGCAAGTCCACGCGCGACAACTCGTCCGACGACTGGAAGTATGTAGCGAAGGGCACGTGCGGCAAGGTGGGCGGGAAGACGTCGCCCGGCGGTCCCGACTCGGGCAAGGCCCCGAAGTACTTCGCCTACTGAACGCCATGGCGCCGGACTCGCCGCTGCGGGCTTCGGCGGGCATTGGCCTCAGGGCGCCGCACTACGCGGAGATGCTCGAACGCCGGCCGGCGCTCTCGCTCCTCGAAGTCCACAGCGAGAACTTCTTCGCGGCGGGCGGCGCGTCGCTCGCGTGGCTCGAGCGCTTCCGCGGCCTCTATCCCCTGAGCTTCCATGGCGTCGGGCTCTCGGTCGGATCGTCCGAGGCCGTGGATGCGGTCCACCTTGCGAAGCTCGCAGCGCTCGTGCGTCGCTTCGAGCCGGCCCTCGTCTCCGAGCACGTGTGCTGGTCCTCGGCAGCGGGGCGCCATTCGAACGACCTGCTCCCCCTTCCTTACACCGAGGAGGCGCTCGCGATTTTCGCCTCCCACGTCGATGCCGTGCAGGAGCGGTTGGGCCGGCGCATTCTGGTGGAGAACGTCTCGTCGTACATGCGCTTCGCGCACTCGACGATTCCCGAGTGGCAGTTCGTTTCCGAGGTCGCGAGGCGCACGGGTTGCGGCATCCTGCTCGACGTGAACAACATCTGGGTGAACTCGCAGAACCACGGATTCGATCCGGCGGACTTCCTCGCCGCGATCGATCCGGATACCGTGGGCGAGATCCACCTCGCGGGCTTCGAGTCGCAGGGAGCGCTCCTCGTCGACACGCATTCGCGGCCGGTGACAGGCGACGTGTGGACGCTCTACCGCGCGGCGATCGATCGCATGGGGCCGCGCCCGACGATCATCGAGTGGGACGCCGACATTCCCGCCCTCGACGTGCTGCTTTGCGAAGCGCGCAACGCCAATGTGATGCTCGACGCGAAGCGCGGCGTGGAGCGGGTCGCGTGAGCGTGCTCGCCACGACCCAGCGCGAGTTCATCGACGCGCTTTATTCGCAATCGCCCTGCGATCCGGGGATTGGCGTGTACCGGCGCAACATGCTCGCGAACCTCGGCGGCGCGCTCGCGGCGACATTCCCGGTCGTGGAGCGGCTGGTCGGCGAAGTCTTCTTCCGCGAGGCGGCACGGGTGTTCGTGCTCGCGCATCCTTCGAGGAGCGGCGACCTCAACGAGTACGGCGAGTCCTTCGCCGATTTTCTCGCGGGCTATCCGCATGCCCGCTCGCTCGCTTACCTGCCGGATGTCGCGAGGCTCGAGTGGGCCTGCCACGAGAGTTACCAGTCGGCCGATGCTCCGCCCTTCGACCTCGCATCGCTCGCCTCCGTCCCCGCGGAGTCGTATCCGCGCATCCATTTCGCGCTGCATCCCGCCGTGCGCCTCGTGCGCTCGCCCCATGCGATCGAGGCGATCTGGAGCGCGAACCAGGCGGGACGCGACGGCACGCCCGATCGCGACGCCGGTCCGGATGCCGTCGTCGTGCTCCGCGAGGACGGGACGATCCGCGTGAAGGTCATCGATGACGCCGAGTGGAGGTTCCTCGAGGCGTTGTCGAAGGATGCGACGCTCGAGGAAGCGAGCATGGCGATGGATGAAGCGTCCGCCGCGCGATTCCTCGCCGAGGGTCTCGCTCGCCTCGTGCGCGAGGGCGTGATCGCCGGTTTTTCAGTCGCGGCAACGGCCGAGTGAGGACCGCGGCGGCGCTTCGCGCGATCGCGTTCGTGGTACTCGTGCCGGCCGTGCCGGCGCAGGCGGCCGAGCCGGGCGTTCGCGCACGTCCCGCGATTCGCCTCGAGATGCTCGCCGAGCGTGTTGCGAAGTTGAACGCCCAGGTGGGACAGGGCGTGCTCGGCACGCGAAGCCGCCGCTCGCTCGATGAAGCGGTAAAGGATTTCGACGGCACCCTCGCGTCGGTGGCCTCGAGTGCGCCGGGCGCCGAGGCGCGCGACACCTACAACCTGCTCACCCTGCTCTGGGCGCAGTACCGCGTGTGGGCCGTGAAGCCCACCAACCGGGACAACGCGCGCAAGCTTCGCGACCGGACTGAGGAGCTTGCCTACATGGCCGCGAAAGGCGCGCGCCTCGTGCAGGAGAGCGCCCGCGCGACCTCGAACGCCTCGGCGGTGCGCGCGGAGAATGCGGCGGTCCTCTCGCAGCGCGTCGCGAAAATCCATTTGTGGATCCAGTGGGGCATGCACGACGAGCCCCTCCTGAAGGAGCTTCGCAACTCCACCGAGAACCTGCGGCGGATCCTCTCGACGCTGCGCGAATCGCCTTCCAACACGCCGGAGATTGCCGAAGAGCTCGTGGGCGCCGAGGGGCAGATGCGGTTCCTCGACGATGCGGCTGGCGATCTCGCGCAGCACAAATCCGAGTCGCGCGCGATCGAGTTCATCGCGAAGGCCGCCGACCACATCCTTGAATCGATGGAACGCGTCGCGGGACTCTACGAGCGCGTGCCCTAGGAAGCGCCCTGGTCCGAGGTCGCCACGTCCATCACGATGCGCCAGTGACCTGCTTCGAGGCGCCAGACGCGCAGGTAGTGGCCCAGGATCTTGAACGGATCGGTGTACTTGGCGTAGCGGCCGCGCGAGTATCCGAAGTCGCCGGACTTCGCCACCTCGGTGTAGTCCACCCACCAGACCAAGAGCTCGCGCGGGGCCGCGGCGGGGGAATTGAAGGAGGCATCGCGGGTCACCAGGGGCTCGGCGCCGTCGCGGTAGAGGTGGAAGCGTGGTGATGCGTTCATCCGGTAGGCGCCCACGACGCCCGTGAAGTTGGCGGTGAGCTGGAACAATCCCTCGATGGTCTCGACGCCCTTCGGATCGGGATCGGCCGCCGGTCCCGAAGGGGTCAGGTCGAGCGGCGCCTCCCACAGCGAGTTCGCCGGGGTCGAGACGCCGATGTCGGCGGCGACTTTCCATGGGCCGCCCGGCTCGCGTTTCCAGATCGAAACGAATTGTCCGTACCTCGGGGGCTTCGTGGGATCCGTCTTGCTCGTGAGCTTCCAGGGGCCCGTGGACAGCCCCATCTCGCCGGAGGCCGCGACCTCGGTGTGCACCGGACGCCAGTCGAGGACGATCGGCGGGGCGGGGCGGCTCGCAATGTCCTTGCTCGCGTTCGTCCATTCCTTTTGCACGTACATGCCGTCGGGCGCGAAGTTCGCAAGGAACGCCGTGCGCATGTCTTCCTTCACCGATTGCGCCGCGAACGCGGTCTCGGCGGCGGCAAGCGACGCGGGGTCTTCGGTTCCGGGAGGAGGCAGGGCGGCGCAGCCGGCGGCGAGCAGGGCGAGTACGAGTGAGATTCGCATGGCGCGATTCTAGGGGTCCGTGGGAGTCGAGGTGTTACAGAACGTAGCGGGCGAGATCCTCGCTCTTGGCGAGCTCGGCAAGGCGCCCGTCCACGTAGGCGGCATCCACGCTCACGCGAGTGATCTTCCGGCCCGCGTCGAACGAGACCTCTTCAAGGAGCTTCTCCATGACCGTGTAGAGGCGGCGCGCGCCGATGTTCTCGGTGCGCTCGTTCACGGAGAAGGCGATCTCGGCGAGGCGGCGCACGCCCTCGGCCGTGAACGCGAGCTCCACGCCCTCCGTCGCGAGCAGCGCCTGGTATTGCTTCGTGAGGCACGCGTCGGTCGAGGTGAGGATGCGCTCGAAGTCGTCCACCGAGAGGCTCGAGAGCTCCACGCGGATCGGCAGCCTTCCCTGCAGCTCGGGAATGAGGTCCGAGGGCTTCGAGAGATGGAACGCGCCGCTCGCGATGAAGAGGATGTGGTCGGTGCGGATCATGCCGTACTTCGTCGTCACGGCCGTGCCCTCGACGAGGGGAAGGAGATCCCGCTGCACGCCCTGGCGCGAGACGTCGGCGCCCTGCAGCTCGCCGCGGCTCGCGATCTTGTCGATCTCGTCGAGGAAGACGATGCCGTTCTGCTCGACGCCGTCCATGGCCTTGAAGCGGATCTCGTCCTCGTTCACGAGCTTCATCGCTTCCTCGTCGGTGATGAGGCGAAGCGCTTCGCGGATGGGAAGCGTGCGGCGCTTGCGCCTGCCGGCCCCGAGGTTGGCGAACATGCCCTGGATCTGCCCCGTGAGCTCTTCCATGCCCGGGGGGGCGAGGATCTCCATGCTCGCCGGGGCCTGCGCCAGGTCGATCTCGATCTCCTTGTCGTCGAGCTTGCCCTCGCGCAGCATCTTTCGGAAACGCTGGCGCGTGGAGTTCGCGTCGTTGCCCTCGGCGGCGGGCACGCCGGGCAGGAGCGCATCGAGGATGCGATCCTCGGCCGCGTCCTCGGCGCGCGTGCGCACCTTGTTCATCTCCTGCTCGCGCGTGGCCTTCACGGCGATCTCGGCGAGGTCGCGGATGATCGTGTCCACGTCGCGGCCCACGTAGCCCACCTCGGTGAATTTTGTGGCCTCGACCTTGATGAAGGGCGCGTTGGCGAGCCGCGCGAGGCGCCGCGCGATCTCGGTCTTGCCCACGCCCGTAGGGCCGATCATGAGGATGTTCTTCGGCGTGATCTCCGCGCGCAGCGGCTCGGCCACCTGCGCGCGGCGCCAGCGGTTGCGGAGCGCAATCGCCACCGCGCGCTTCGCGTCGCCCTGGCCCACGATGTACTTGTCGAGCTCGGAGACGATCTCCTGCGGCGTCATCATTCCGCGGGGCTCTTCTCGTGGTTGCGAAGCACCGGCAGAATCTAACGGCACGCGAGGCGCGAGGTCTTCCACTAGAGCGTCTCGATCACGTGGTTCTGGTTGGTGTAGATGCACAGCTCGCCCGCGATCGTGAGCGCCTTTTTCACGATGTCGGCGGGCTCGAGCGGCGTCTCGTTGAGCAATGCCAGCGCGGCGGCCTGCGCGTAGCCGCCGCCGCTGCCGATGGCGAGCAGCCCGTGCTCGGGCTCGAGCACGTCGCCCGTGCCCGTGATGATGAGCGAGGATTCGCGGTCGGCAATGGCGAGCATCGCTTCCAGGCGCCGCAGCATCCGGTCCGTGCGCCAGTCCTTGGCGAGCTCGACCGCCGAGCGCAGCAGGTTGCCCTGGTGCTTCTCGAGCTTCGCCTCGAAGTGCTCGAAGAGCGTGAAGGCGTCGGCCGTGGCGCCCGCGAAGCCCGCGAGGATCCGGTCGTGATACAGGCGCCGCACCTTGCGGGCCGAAGCTTTCACCACGATGTTGCCGAGCGTGACCTGCCCGTCGCCGCCCATGGCGACGCGCTCGCCGCGGCGCACGCTCAATATGGTGGTGCCGTGGAACTGCGGGATGTCTGTGCTCATGTGGGGGCTATATCAGGGTCGCGGAAGCGGGCGCCCGGGAAATCCGAAATATCTCGCGGGGGATTTCCGCCTAGCGCCGGCGCACGAGGATGGCGTAGCGGTTCACGCCCATCGCCTCGAGCAGCGCCGCGTTCAGCTCGTTGAGATTGGTGAGGATCACGCGCTTGCCCGCGAGCTGGATCGCCTTCACCGTGTCGAAGAAGGTCGACGTGAAGGTAAAGTCCACGCGCAGCACCATGCCCATGTCCACGGCCACCTCGGTCTTCGTGGCCGCGTAGGCGTTCAATTCCGCGATCTGGTTGGAGCTCGCGGGCGAGAGCACGCCCTTCAGCGCGTACCCGGCTTCGGGTGCCGGCGCCGGCCCGCCGCCCTTGCCGCCGCCGGCGGCCTTGGCCACCTGGGCGGCCACGCTGTTCACGTACACCTCCCAGTTGGGCGGCGACATCTCGAAGGCGACGGCGAACTCCAGGCTCAGGTCCTCGAACTCCGTGGCCTTGCCTTGCAGGATGAGCAGCTCGAAGAGCAGGATCCAGTAGGACTTCTGCTCGTCGCTCGGCTTCTCGTTGAACGCCGAGCGAAGCGTCTTCTCGAGCACGTCGATGCCGTTGAACCACATCGGAACCTTGGCTTTGCGCAGCTGGTTCAGCACGCTCGCCATCAGCAGCGCCTCTTCGGTGGAGATCGCGCTTACCTTGGACACTTCGAGGCGGATCGTGCCCTGGGATTGCGCGAACGCGCGCAGCTTCTCGATCTCTCCGGCGAGCTCACCCGAGGCGTTGGGCTTGAGCGCGAAGAAATCCTTGCGCTCGCGGCTTTGGGTGCGGCGCGGGTCGGTCGGCGAGTCCGCGTTGTCGGCCCACCCCGGGGGCGACTGCTCGAACTTCACGGTGAAGAGCATCGAGAGCGACTCGAACTCCTGCTTGTTCTGCGCGACCTGGTGCAGGTCGAACAGCATCAGCCACGCCTGCTTGTTGTTGCGGCCGACCGAATCCTTGATCTCGGCCTTGAGGACGCCCGCCGCGGCCTCGGGATGATTGGCCGCATAGAGGACGGCCGCTTCCTGTGCGGTCGGAAGCGCGCTCGAGTTGAACTCCTCCGAGCCCAGGCGTCCCGCGGGACGCGCAGGGCGGATGGGGCTGGGCGGCGTCGTTCCTGCCGCGGGGCTCGCCATGTGCGCCAAATTCTCTCTACGACTGGGAAATCAGTATAACTCGCACTCCCTACGCGATGCAGTAGGCGAGTCCCTCCTCGAAGAGCCGCCGCGGGAGCTTGCGGCCGATGAACACCATCACGCTCTCGCGCTTGTCGCCCGGCACCCACTCCTTGCCCGGCGTGCCGCCCATCAGCATGTGCACGCCCTGGAAGATCATGCGGCGCGGCTCGCCCTGGATGTTGAGCACGCCCTTGTAGCGCAGCAGGTCCTCGCCGTAGTTCTGCACCATGAGGGAGAGGAACGTCTCGATCTTCTCCATGTTCAGGGGTCGGGCATCCCGCCACACGAACGACTTCACCTCGTCGTCGTGCTCGTGGTAGTCGCTCGTGAGGAATTCCGGATCGAGCTCCAGCACCGCGTTCAGGTTGAAGCCGCGGATGTCGAGCAGCTCCTTGATGTCCGCGTTGCCCATGTGGACCTTCTTCTGCAGGGCGCGCGGATTCATCTGGCGAAGGCGGCGCGTGAGCTCGTCGACTTTCCCGTCGTCGTCGACGAGGTCGGTCTTCGTGAGCAGGATGCGGTCGGCGAAGCCCACCTGGCGCCGCGCCTCGTCGTGGTCGTCGAGCGTCTTGTCGGCGTGCTTGGCATCGACCACGGTGACGACGGCGTCCAGCAGGTACTGGTCATGGATCGTCTCGTCCATGAAGAACGTCTGGGCTACAGGTCCGGGGTTCGCCAACCCGGTGGTCTCGATGATGACCCGGTCGAACTTGATCTTGCCCTGCTTTCGCTTCTGGCCGAGGTCGGCGAGGATGCGCACGAGGTCGCCGCGCACGGTGCAGCAGAGGCACCCGTTGTTCATCTCGATGATCTGCTCGTCCTTGTCCTTCACGAGGATCTCGTTATCCACGCCGGTTTCGCCGAACTCGTTCTCGATGACGGCGATCTTCTCGCCATGGCGTTCCGTGAGGATGCGATTGAGGAGCGTCGTTTTCCCAGCGCCCAGGAAACCGGTGAGGATGGTGACGGGGATGAGGTCCTGCTCTGCGGTTTGCGGGGCGGCCATGGGATACCTTACGAAAATTCCAAGATGCGGGCGACCGCGGCTTCTTCAAGGTCCCGGCCGATGAAGACCATGCGGGTCGTGTGGTCATCGTCGGGCCATGCGGAGAGCCTCGCGGGAGGATACAACGCGTGCTGCACGGCGTGGATCGCCCGGGGCCCCGCCTCGCCCGCGACGTTCACGAGTCCCTTCATGCGCAGGATCCGCTCGCCCATCAGGTCGTAGAGCGTGTCGAGGGCCGTGGCGAACTCATCCCACTCGACGGGTTCGCGGTGGCGCCACACGAAGCTCGAGATGCGTGGATCGTGGAGCGAGCGTGGTGCATGCGAGGCATAGGCGCCGGCGTTGAGCCAGCCGCGCGCGTCGGGCGCCGGGGAATCGACGCGATTGAGGCCCGTGTCGAAGATGAGGCTCGCATCGATGCCTCCCAGCGCCGCTTCCACGATGCGCGCGCCGGGCGCAAGCGCCGCGACTCGGGCGCGCAGCGCCTCGATCGCGTCCCGGGTCGCGCGGTCGGTCTTGGTGATGACGATGCGGTCGGCCACCGCCGCCTGCTTCACCGACTCGGGATGCGCATCGAGTGTCGCCATGCCGAGCTCGCCGTCGACCGTCGTCACAACGCCCGAGAGCGAATAGCGCGCCGCGGTGACCGGCATTTCCACGAGCGTCGCGAGCAGCGGCGCCGGGTCCGCGAGGCCGGAGGTCTCGATCACGACGCGCCTGAATTGCGCGATCTCCTTCATGAAGCGCAGATCGTAGAGCTCGCGAAGCGTGCGCACGATGTCGCCCGCGGCGCGGCAGCAGATGCATCCGCCCGCGAGGGTCACGATCTGCTCGTTCGACTCGCGGATCAACGCGTGGTCGATCGAGACTTCGCCCAGCTCGTTCACGATGATCGCCGTATCGGAGAAACGCGGATCCCCTACGAGGGCGTTCAGGAGCGTGGTCTTCCCGCTGCCGAGAAAGCCCGTGAGCACCGTGACGGGCGTGATCGCGCTCGCCGCCACCTAGGGAGCCTCTGATCTATTCACGGGGTCTGCGACGGGTCGAAATCGCCCGTCCCAGATGCAGCTTGGTAGTCTGAAGCTGCATCGCCGGGTTGCGGCAGGTGCGGCGTCTGCTTCGTTGCTCGGTTCGCGAAGGGTTGGCCATTCGCTTCACCTCGACGCCTCGCACCCATCCGCACCTGCCGCAACGCAGATCCCCGTGCATAGATCAGAGGCTCCCTTAGTCTTTTTTCTTCGGCCGGCGGGCGCGCGGATGCGCCGCGTCGTACACCTTGGCCAGATGCTGGAAGTCGAGGTGCGTATACACCTGCGTGGATGCGATGCTCGCGTGGCCCAGCATCTCCTGGACGGCGCGCAAGTCGCCCGAGGATTGCAGCACGTGCGACGCGAACGAGTGGCGCAGCATGTGCGGATGGGCATCCACGGCGAGGCCGGCGAGCGTGGCCCATCGCTTGATGCGCCGCTGCACCTCGCGCGGCAGCATGCGGCGCCCCGACTTGCCGACGAAGAGCGCGCGGCCATCGACTTTCGGGATCGCGCTGCGCATCGCCATCCACCTGCGGATCGCGGCGAGCGCATGTTCCCCCACGGGCACGATGCGCGTCTTCGATCCCTTGCCGAGGATTCGCGCTTCGCCGGTATTGAAGTCGAGGGCTTCGAGATCGAGCCCCGTGAGCTCGGAGACGCGCAATCCCGACGAGTACGCGAGCTCGAAGAGCGCCCGGTCGCGCGCGCCCCAGGGTCCCGGATCCTCCACGGAAACCAGGCGCACGGCATCGTCGGGCGAGAGAGTGGGCGGGAGCACGCGCGCCGCTTTCGGCGCGCGGACGCCCGCGCAGGGGTTCGCGGGCACCGCGCGCTCGCGCACGAACCAATCGAAGAATCCGCGCCAGCTGGAGAGGATGCGGGCCAGCGAGCGCGGCGATTGGCCTTTCGAATGGAGTGTCGCCACGAAGCGGCGGATGTCGTTCGGGCCCAGGCTTTCCAGCGGGCGGCCCGCGGCCAGCGCCTCGAGCATCTGCCCGTCGCGCGAGTAAGCCGTCAGGGTGTGGGCGGCAAGCCTTCGCCCGGTCCTCAGGTGCGTGAGGTAGCGCGCCAGCGCGTCAGGCGGGCTCACGGAGAGGCGTGACGAAACGCCAGAGCGAATGGCTCACGAGGTCGCCGATTCGAGTGAGGTACAGCGTGCCCATCTCGGGATAGAAGCGCTTCGCATCCTCGGAGCCGAGCGCCACCACGCCGAAGACGAGGCCGTCGCGCACGAGCGAGACGAGCGCGAAGGACTTCAGGTGCGGTGCCGCTTCCCCGAACCACGCCTGGCTTTCGTACACCGCGTGGTGCCCGCAGTAGGGTGCCGTCATCTGCTCGACGAACTGGCGCATCTCGGCGGCGACCGCGCCGAATTCCTTCGTGTCGGGATTCTCCTCGGCGACCTTCCAGAGGCGCACCGCGACGTGGGGAACGGCGAAATGGTCGAGCAAGTCGAGATAGAGCGTGTCGAGCACCGCATCGAGGCTCGGCGCATCGATGAGCCGGCAGGCGAGGTGATGGACCTTCTCGCTCACCGAGTCGTTCTCCTCGCCGAAGGAGATGAGCTCGTGGAGCTTGTCCTCGAGGATCTTCGACTTCTCGCGCACCGCCACGAGCTGGCGCTCGCCGATGGACACGGCGCGCCCGCCGTGGGGATGCGGGATCTGCAGGTTCAGCAGGATGTCGGCGTGGTTCTCGAAGAACCCGGGGTTTTGCCTCAGGAACTCGGCCACTTGTTCTGGGGTCGGGAACATCCGCGCTAGATCTCCAGTTCGCCGTCGAAGACGCGCACGGCATCGCCCGTCATCATAACGGGGCTGGTGCCCCCGTTCCAGCGAATCAGGAGGTCGCCGCCGCGGGTCGACACGCGAACCTCCGGGTCGAGGAGGCCGCGGCGGATTCCCGCCACCACGGCCGCGCAGGCGCCCGTGCCGCAGGCGAGCGTCTCGCCCGCGCCTCGCTCCCAGACGCGAAGCTTCACGTGCGATCGCGAAAGCGGCTGCAGGTAGCCCGCATTCACTCGCTGCGGAAACCTCGCGTGCCGCTCGATGAGCGGTCCCTGGGTCGTGACGGGCGCCCGCTCCACGTCCTCGACGACCTGGACCGCGTGGGGATTGCCCATGGAAAGGACGCTCATCTCCACGAGCACGCCCGCAACGGACACGGGGTACACGATCTGCGCTTCCGGGGCCTCGAAGGGGACGTCCTGGGGCGCGAAGCGCGGCGCGCCCATGTCCACCGTGACCTGGCCCGAGGCTTCGACGCGGGGCTGGATCACGCCGCTCGCGGTCTCCACGCGGAATTCGCTCTTCGACGTGAGCCCCTCATCCATCACGAAGCGCGCGAAGCAGCGCGCGCCGTTGCCGCACTGCTCGACCTCGCCTCCGTCGGCGTTCCAGATACGGTAGCGGAAGTCGTTCGCGGGCGATGAGGGCTTCTCGACCACGAGCAGCTGGTCGAAGCCCACGCCGAAATGCCGGTCGGCAAGGGCCTTCACCCGCTCGCGCGTGATCGCCACGGCCTGGCGCACGCCGTCGATCACGACGAAGTCGTTGCCCTGTCCCTGCATCTTCGTGAAGCGGATGCGCATCGGCTATTTTCGTCTGTACGGCGAGGGCTCGCCGGGCGGCCGCGTCTTGAAGCGCTTGTGGGCCCAGAAGTACTGCTCGGGCATTTCCTTCACGCGGTCCTCGATGAAGGCGTTCATGCGGCGCACGTCGGCCTCGACATCTCCCGTCGGATAGTCCTTCCACTCGGGGTAGAAACGCACCATGTAGCCGTCGCCCACCTGTCGCGTGATGACGGGGATCACGGCGGCGCCCGTGATGCTGGCGAGTCGCGGCAGCGTGGTGATTGTCGCCGTCGGCACGCCGAAGAACGGGCTGAAGATCGCGTCGCGCGGGCCGAAGTCCATGTCGGGCAGGAAGTAGAAGGGCTTGCCGCTCTTCACCACGCGAATCACCGAGCGCAATCCTTCCTGCCGGCTCACGAGGTGCGGATCGCCGAAGCGCGTGCGGGCCTTGAGGAATATCCGGTCGAGCACCGGATTCTTCTGGCGGCTGTAGACGCTCGCGGTGCCCGGATACTCGTAGGCCACGCGGATGCCGCCCATGTTGAGCCCGATGAAGTGGGGTGCCAGCGCGATCACCGGGCGGCCCTCGGCTGCCTTGAGGTGCTCGAGGCCTTCCACGTGGATGAGGTCGAGGAGCTGGCGTTCGCTTCCCCACACCATGATCGAGAGCTCGACGGCGTTTCGCCCGAGCATGCGGAAGTGCCTGAGCCCCAGGTCATGGCGCTCCTGCTCGGTCATCTCCGGAAAGCACAGCGCGAGATTCACGCGCGTCACGCGCCCGCGGCCGAAGCGATAGAGGACCGAGCCCAGGGCGGCGCCGATCGCGCCGATCCACTTCATCGGCAGGAAATGCACGAGCCACAGGACGAAGACCCCGAGCCAGGTGCCGAATTTTCGCAGGAGCGCCATCACCCGGCCCTGCCGACTTTGTAGGGGGGCGGTGGCGGTGCGCCTGCGGGACGCTTGTATCGGTTGTAGCCCCACAGGTACTGGACGGGACACATGCGAACGAGCTCCTCGATGCCCCGGTTCACCCCGAGCGTGGCCTCGTGTCGATCGCGGGGCAGCACCGTCTCCAGCACGCGAAAGTGCGCGATGAAGCCCTTCGCGTGGGGCAGGCGCTCGGCGAAGCAGAAGACGATCGCCGCGCCAGCGGACTGCTGGAGCCGCCCCACGAGCGTCATCGTGTACGCCGGGCGCCCGAAGAATTCGGCCCACTCGCCGTCTCCGAGGCCGGGCACCTGGTCGGGAAGCACGAACGTGCCGCCGCCGGCGAGCATGTGCTTGAGGACCTTGCGCACGCCCGCGATGTTCGCGGTGGCGATGTGCGTGCTGTCGAGCCCCGAGCCCCGAGCGCGGCCTTCCCGCATCATCCGTTCGAACCAGTCGAGCTTGTGCGGCCGGTACATCGCGATGAGGAAGCCGGGGAACGCGGCCCAGAGGTAGCGGCCCATGATCTCGTAGCCTCCGAGATGCGGCGTGAGGAAGATGACCGGCTTGCCCTTCGCGCGCAGCCTCTCCACGTCGTCCCATCCGTCGCGTGCCCTGATGAGCCCCGTGATTTCCCCGAGTGGGCGGAACAAGGCCCATGCGAGCTCGGTGGCGCCCTTGCCGATCTCGGTCGCGTTCTGGCGCGCGAGCGCATGGAGCGCCTCCCGGTTGGGACACAGCCCACTCGAGCCGAGGTTCTCGAGGACCCGGTTGCGATAGCGGGGCGAAAGCATGTACACGGCGCGCCCAAGAAATGCGCCCAGCGCGTGGTTGGCACCGAGCGGGAACCGGGCGAGGAGGCGCAGGAGGAGCTTCAAATGGATGGTAAAATTCCGCGTTACGCCATAACGCGTTTGCGGAGAGTCGTCGAAATGAAAAGCGAGTTCCTGTTCACGTCCGAGTCGGTCTCCGAAGGTCATCCGGACAAGGTGGCCGACCAGGTCTCCGACTCAATCCTCGATGCCATTCTAGCCCAGGACCCCCCGAGCCGAGTCGCGGCCGAGACCCTGTGCAATACGGGCCTCGTGGTGCTCGCGGGCGAGATCACGACCGAGGCGAACGTCGACTACATCAGCGTCGCGCGCGAGGCGATCAAGAGAATCGGCTACGACAACACCGACTACGGCATCGACTACAAGGGTTGCGCCGTGATGGTGTGCTACGACAAGCAGAGCCCCGACATCAAGCAGGGCGTGGACGCGGCGCAGGACGATCCCCTGAACCAGGGCGCCGGCGACCAGGGCCTCATGTTCGGCTACGCGTGCGACGAGACGCCGGTGCTGATGCCCGCGCCCATCTACTACGCGCACCGCCTCGTCGAACGCCAGGCGATGCTCCGCCGCGACGGGCGAATGCCGTGGCTTCGCCCCGATGCCAAGAGCCAGGTCACGTTCAGGTACGTGGACGGCAAGCCCGCCGAGGTCGACACGGTGGTTCTCTCCACGCAGCATTCGCCCGAGATGTCCGACGGGCCGAAGATGAAGAAGGAGGCCATCGACGCGGTGATCGAGATGATCATCAAGCCGGTGCTTCCGAAGGAACTGCTCAAGAACACGAAGTACCTCGTGAACCCCACCGGCCGGTTCGTGGTCGGCGGGCCGCAGGGCGACTGCGGCCTCACGGGGCGCAAGATCATCGTCGATACCTACGGCGGAGCGTGCCCCCACGGCGGTGGTGCCTTTTCCGGCAAGGATCCCTCGAAGGTGGACCGCTCGGCCGCGTACGCCGCGCGCTACGTCGCGAAGAACATCGTGGCCGCGGGACTCGCGCGCCAATGCACGATCCAGGTGAGCTACGCGATCGGCGTGGCGCGCCCCATCAACATCACGGTGTATACCGAAGGCACGGGCGCGGTCCCGGACGAGAAGATCGCCGAGCTCGTGCACGAGCACTTCGACCTTCGCCCGCGGGGTATCGTGAAGATGCTGGACCTGCTGCGTCCCATCTACGCGAAGACCGCCGCCTACGGCCACTTCGGCCGCGAGGAGCCGGAGTTCACGTGGGAAGCTACCGACAAAGCGAAGCTACTGCGCGACGCCGCGGGCCTGAAGGGCGACGCCAAGCCGCGAGCGATGGCCACCGCCAACTAGCCAAAGTTCTTCGCGATCACCGGGGCCACGGCGTCCAGCGCCGCGGCCCTTTTTGCGATGGCGGCGATCTTCGGTGCATTCGCGTCGAACCACTTGCGGCCCGGGCGCCAGTAGATCATCGAGGCGAAGTAGAGGTCGAGGGCGCTCATGCGCTCGCCGAGGAACCAGGGCGAGCCCGCGGCAGCTTCGAGCTCCTTCCAGAGCGCCTCGCGGTGGCGATTGGTGGACTCCCGCAGCATCTTCGAGGCCGCCTCGTCCGCGACCCACTTCTTCGGGTCGTCGCCGTACGTGAACGTGGGATAGAGCGCCGCGACGATGAACACGGCCCAGCGGTAGAAGGTCTCCCGGGCGGGATCGCCCACCGCGGGAATGAGCCCGGCTTTCGGCGCGTGGTCGCTCACGTGATGGATGATCGCGAGGCTCTCGGTCATCACGCGCCCGTCGGGCAGCACGAGCGCCGGCACCTGGCCCAGCGGGTTCACCGCGAGCAGCCGCGGTCGCGTCGGGCTGTCCGCCGAATAGTCCACTTCCTCGTAGTCGATCGGAATGCCCGCCACGGCGAAGGCACTCTCGACGATCGCGTTTCCGCAGCCCTTGGAGCCCAGCAGGAGAGGTTTTTTCATGGGCCTACCCTAGCTCGCATCGAGGACAGAATCCGTCCTAGTTCGGGTAGAATATGCGTCTCCCCGAGGAGCGTTGCAACGCCGTGCAAACGGCGCCAGGCTCGGGGTAATTTCCGCAACGGCGCTCGTTGATCCGTGACTCGCTCACGGGGGACGAGCCCAGACGCCAATCTCCCCGCGAGCAAGTCACCCTTTGACGACGAAAGGGAACGACATGAATGCCCGCACCAAGCCCGATGGCTTCACCGACTACAAGGTTGCAGACCTGAATCTCGCCGCGTGGGGACGCAAGGAGATCCTCATCGCGGAAACCGAGATGCCCGGACTCATGGCGATCCGCGAGGAATACGCCGCGGTCCAGCCGCTTCGCGGCGCGCGCATCACGGGATCGCTGCACATGACGATCCAGACCGCGGTGCTCATCGAGACACTCGTGGCGCTGGGCGCCGAGGTCCGCTGGGCCTCGTGCAACATCTTCTCCACGCAGGACCATGCCGCCGCCGCCATCGCGCAGACCGGCATCCCGGTGTTCGCCTACAAGGGCGAGACGCTCGAGGAGTACTGGGACTATTCGCACCGCATCTTTGAATGGGGCGCGGACGCGAAGGGGCAACAGAGATTCACCAACATGATCCTCGACGATGGCGGGGACGCGACGCTGCTGCTGCACCTGGGAGCGCGCGCCGAGAAAGACCCGTCGTGCATCTCGAAGCCTTCGAGCGAGGAAGAGACCGTGCTCTTCGCCTCCATCAGCGCGAAGCTCAGGAAGGACCCCACGTGGTACTCGACGCGGCTCGCACAAGTGAAGGGCGTGACCGAGGAGACCACCACGGGCGTGAAGCGGCTTTATCAAATGGCCAAAGATGGCGTGCTCAAGTTCCCGGCCATCAACGTGAACGACTCGGTCACCAAGAGCAAGTTCGACAACCTTTACGGCTGCCGCGAGTCGCTGGTGGACGGCATCAAGCGCGCCACCGACGTGATGGTCGCGGGCAAGGTCGCGCTCGTCTGCGGCTACGGCGACGTAGGCAAGGGCTCGGCGCAAGCGCTGCGCGCTCTGTCCGCGCAAGTGTGGGTGACGGAGATCGATCCTATCTGCGCGCTGCAGGCCGCCATGGAGGGCTATCGCGTGGTGACGATGGACTACGCCGCCGACAAGGCCGACATCTTCGTCTCGGCCACGGGCAACTTCCAGGTCATCAACTACGACCACATGAAGCGCATGAAGAACAACGCGATCGTGTGCAACATCGGCCACTTCGACAACGAGATCGATGTCGCGGGCTTGAAGCAGCACCCGTGGGAGAACATCAAGCCGCAGGTGGACCACGTGATCTTCCCCGACGGCAAGCGCATCATCCTGCTCGCCGAGGGCCGCCTCGTGAACCTGGGCTGCGGCACGGGCCATCCGTCCTACGTGATGAGCTCGTCGTTTGCGAATCAAACAATCGCGCAGATCGAGCTCTTCGGCAATCCGGCGAAGTACCCGATCGGCGTGTACGTGCTGCCGAAGCACCTGGACGAGAAGGTCGCGCGCCTGCAATTGAAGAAACTGGGAGCGATGCTCACCGAGCTCACCGATGCGCAGGCTCGCTACATCGGCGTGCACAAGGAAGGCCCGTTCAAGCCCGATACGTACCGGTACTGATGTCCGGCGAGGAAAAGCGCAAGTTCAGCTTCGAGTTCTACCCTCCGAAGACCCCGGAGGGCATCTCGAAGCTGCGCGCCACCTGGAAGCAGCTCGCGCAGTTGAAGCCCGATTTCTTCTCCGTCACGTACGGGGCGGGCGGATCGACGCGCGACGGCACGCTCTCCACCGTGCTCGAAATCCGCGGCGACGGCCATAACGCCGCGCCGCATATCTCGTGCGTGGCCGCGACGAAGGCCAACACCCGCGAGGTGATCGAGCAGTACAGATCCCACGGCATCCGCCACATCGTGGCGCTTCGCGGCGACTTGCCGTCGGGCCTCGCGATGTCGGGGGAGCTGCGGTACGCCTCGGAGCTCGTCGCGCTGATCCGCGAAGCGACGGGCGACTGGTTCCACATCGAGGTCGCAGCGTATCCCGAGTATCACCCGCAGGCGCGCAAGCCCCAGCAAGACATCGCCGCTTTCAAGGCCAAGGTCGATGCGGGCGCGAGCTCCGCCATCACGCAGTACTTCTACAACCCGGATGCGTACTTCAACTTCGTGGACCAGGCGCGCGCCCTGGGTATCGGCATCCCGATCGTGCCGGGCATCATGCCCATCAACAACTTCTCGCAGCTCGCGCGTTTTTCGGACGCGTGCGGCGCCGAGATCCCGCGCTGGATCCGCCTGAAGCTCGAGGGATTCGGCGACGACACCGCGTCGATCAAGTCCTTCGGCCTCGACGTGGTGACGCAGCTCTGCGACCGCCTGCTCGCCGGAGGCGCGCCGGGCCTGCACTTCTACACCATGAACATGGCGGGCCCCACCTCGACGATCTGGCAGCGGCTGGGGTTGTAGCGGGCACGGAAGTACAATCGCGGCATCACGGAAGTGAATGGGAGCCGCGCCTTGACCGAGAACGACACACCGCCCAGCGAGGCCGTACCGCAGCAGACCGAGCTCGCCGCGCGAATCCGGGAGTTGCCGACCCGGGAAGCCGCGGCGCTGATCGAGCGCGTCGTCCCGTCGCAGGCGATCGAAGCGCTCTCCCAATTGAATCCCGCGATCGTGCAGACGATCCTCGCCGAGATCGAGCCCGGGGCGAGGAGTCTTCTCGCGGCATCGGCGCCGCCCGAGGTCGCGGCCCAGTGGAAGCGCAACACGGAGTATCCCGAGGACACGATCGGGCGTCTCATGGAGGCGCCGCTATCGGTGTTCCGCCCCGAGATGACCGTGGGCGAGGCCATCGATGCGCTGCGACCGCTCGTCCGCACGTTGTTCGTGACATACGTGTATGTCGTCGGCGAAGGCGGCAAGCTCCTCGGCCTCGTCACGATGCGCGACCTGCTCTTCAACGAGCGCACAGCGCGCCTGGCCGAAGTGATGCTCGCCAATCCCTTCGCGCTTCCGCCGGAGCTGCCGGTGCCAGAGGCGATGAAGCTCATCCTGAACCGCCACTACCCGCAATACCCCGTGACCGATCGCGACGGGCGGCTCGTGGGGCTCGTGCGCGGCGCCTCGCTCTTCGAGCTCGAGGCCTTCGCGATCACGGCGCAGGCGGGCTCGATGGTGGGTGTGGAGAAAGGCGAGCGCATCGCAACACCGATCCGGCAGAGCTTCAAGTTCCGCAATCCGTGGCTCCTCGTGAACCTGCTCACCGCGCTCGTCGCGGGCAGCGTGGTGGCGATGTTCCAGGGCACGATCGATCGCCTCGTGATCCTCGCCACGTTCCTGCCCGTGCTCTCGAGCCAGGCCGCGAACACGGGTTGCCAGGCGCTGGCGGTCACGGTGCGCGGCATCACGCTGGGCGACGTGAAGGAAGGCCACGGCAGCGAGCTCACGTGGAAGGAAGGATTGCTCGGGCTTGCGAACGGCGCGGTGACCGGAACGCTCTGCGGAATCGCGATGTACCTGTTCGCGTCCGCCCAGGGTTCGCCCCACGCGCCGATGCTGGGCCTCGTCATCGCGATGGCCATGGTCGGCAGCTGCTGCATCAGCGGCATTTCGGGCGCGCTGGTGCCGCTCGCATTGAAGCGCTTCGGCGCCGATCCGGCCACGGCCTCGAGCATCATCGTCACGACCGCGACCGACGTTTCGAGCATGGGCCTCATGCTCGCGCTCGCCACGATGCTCGTCCACTGATGGGGATATCATGTCGCGCATGATTCTTCGGATCGCAGCCTTGTGCACCGGGTTCTTCCTCGCTTGCGCGGCGTGGGGGCAGGAGCAGGCGTTCACCAATCGCTCGACGGAGCTCAGGGACTCGGCTACCTCCTCGGCGAAGGTCCTGGCGACCTTGCCCGAGGGCGCGTCCGTGAAGGTGATCTCGCGGGGCGGCGCATGGACGAAGGTCGACAGCAACGGGCACCAGGGTTTCGTGAACGTCTTCCACCTGCGCTTTCCGGCGACCGTGGAGAAATCCTCGTCGTCGAACCCGCTGTCGGGAATCACGGGACTCTTCGGGGGTGGCCGCACGCAGGAGAAGGCAACCCTTGCCACGACGGGCATCCGCGGCCTTTCGCCGGAAGACCTGAAGAACGCGTCTCCGGATCCGGCCGCGCTCGCCAAGGCGCAGGGCTATCGCTCCGACAAGCCGGCGGCCGAGCGCTTCGCGAAGGACGGCAAGCTCGCGTCGGTGTCGGTGGATTACAAGGATGGAGGACGTCGATGAAGCGGATTTTCCTCGCGGCGCTGCTCTTCGCATGCGCGAGTGCCAACGCGCAGTTCGACTTCGGCCGCGCGCTGGACATCGGCAAGAAGGTGATCGAGGCGCAGGAAGGCATGAAGGACCTCACGCAGGACGAGGAGATCGCGCTGGGCGAGCAGCTCACCGCGGGCTTCCTCGGCGCATCGCCGCTGCATCCGGACGCGAGCCTGCAGCGCTACGTGAACCGCGTGGGCAAGTGGTGCGCGTTGCACAGCGACCGGCCCGACCTGCCGTGGACCTTCGCGGTGATCGATACCGAGACCATCAACGCGTTCGCGATGCCCGGCGGCGACGTGATCGTCTCGAGCGGGTTGTTGAAGCGCCTGTCGAGCGAGTCGGAGCTCGCGGGAGTGCTCTCGCACGAGATCGCGCACGTGGTGAAGAAACACCAGCTGCAGGCGATCCAGGCGGCGGCCAAGGGCGACCTCGCGGCTTCCATCGGCAAGGATCTCGCCGGCGATGCCATCGCACGCCGCGGCGGGGGATATGCGGGGCAGGCGGCGAAGACGTGGGCCTCGGGCATCGCGGCCGACCTGCTCAAGGACGGATTCTTCCTTCGCCCCCTCGACCGCTCGCTGGAATACGAGGCCGACCAGATGGGCGTGGTGATCGCCACGCGCAGCGGCTACGATCCCTACGGGCTCGTTGGGGCTCTCGAGATGCTCGCACAGTACAAGGGTGGCGGCGACGCGGCATCGATCTTCAGCACGCATCCACCCGCCACCGACCGCCTCGGCGAGCTGGAGAAGTTCCTGCCGACCGTCGAGCGCTACTCGGGCCAGCCGCAGCTCGAGGGCCGCTTCAAGCAGGTCGTCGGCGCCGCGAAATAACGTCACCCCCGCCCCCGATGAAGGCATTCGGGGGCAGGCTCCGTCGGGGGCCCAGTCAAAGCGCGTGAGCGTCCCGGCCGGATTCCCGCCTTCGCGGGAATGACTAGGCTGCCGCGATCTTCTTTCTCGCGTGCAGTGCGTCCGCCGCGTGGAGCGTGGCGTACGCCTGGTGCGCCGCCGCTTCGGCTTCGCCGACCTTGATCGGCAGTCCCATGTCCATGAGCACCGAGCCCAGGGCCGACAGGCACAACATCACGTTGTCGGGGCGGCACGAGTAACCCATCAGGCCGAAACGCCAGATCTTGCCCTTGAGGGGGCCCAATCCCGCGCCGATCTCGAGCGAGAACTCGTTCAGCAGCGTCTTGCGAACGGCTTCCTCATCGACTCCGGCGGGGCACTCCACCGCGTTCATCTGCGGCAGCTGGTAGGGCTCGGCCACGCGGAACTTCAAGCCCATGGCCTCGAGGCCCGCCTTCAACGCGACGTGATGCCTCCGGTGGCGCGCCCAGCTTCCCTCGAGGCCTTCCTCCTTGATGAGCAGGAGCGCCTCGTGCAGCGCGAAGAGCGAATTGGTCGGCGCCGTATGGTGGTACGTGCGATTCGTCGAGCCCCAGTAGCTGCTGAGGAGCGTCATGTCCATGAACCAGCTGTGGATCTTGTCCCTTCGAGCGCGCACGAATTCCACCGCGCGCTCCGAGAACGAGACCGGCGAGAGCCCCGGGGTGCAAGACAGGCATTTCTGGCTCGCGGAGTAGACGGCGTCGATGCCCCAATCGTCGATTCGCACCGGCGTGCCGCCGAGGGAAGTCACCGCGTCCATGATCGTCATGGCACCGTGCTTGCGCGCGATGTGCGCGAGGGCTTTCGCATCGGATTGCGCGCCCGTGGAAGTCTCCGCATGCACGAACGCGAGCAGCTTCGCGTCGGGATGTTTCTTGAAGGCATCTTCCACTTTCTGCGGATCGACGGGCTTGCCCCATTCGTCGTCGACCACGACCGCCACGCCACCGGAACGCTCGACGTTCTCCAGCATGCGTCCGCCGAAGACGCCGTTCCTGCACACGATCACCTTCATGCCCGGCGTCACCAGGTTCACGAAGCAGTACTCCATTCCCACCGAGCCCGGTCCCGAGACGGGGAACGTGAGCGCGTTGTCCGTCTGGTACGCGTAGCGCAGCAGCGCCTTCAGCTCCTCCATCATCTCGACGAAGACGGGATCGAGGTAGCCGATGGCCGGTTGGCTCATCGTCGTGAGCACGCGCGGATGGATCTCCGTGGGGCCGGGCCCCATGAGTGTCCGCTGCGGCGGATGGAACGACGTGATCTTCTTGGTGGAGTTGATCTGCTTGAGGGTCATGAGGTCTTCCGGAAATGGATGAGCGTGGGTTCGGCCTCTCCGGTCGCCTCGATGTTTGCGAAGTCGAACAGGGAACGGTCCAGCAGGTGCGACGGCGCGACATTGGTGAGCGCGCCGAAAATGGTTTCGATGCGGCCGGGATGGTTCTTCTCCCAGTCGCGCAGCATCGCCTTCACTTGCTTGCGTTGAAGCTGCTCCTGCGAGCCGCACAGGTCGCAGGGAATGATCGGGAATTCGCGAAGCTCGGCGTAGGCCTCGAGGTCCGCCTCCTCGACGTAGGCGAGCGGCCGGATCACGACGTGCTTGCCGTCGTCGGAGACGAGCTTGGGCGGCATCGCCTTCAGCTTCCCGCCGTGGAAGAGGTTGAGGAAGAACGTCTCGAGGATGTCGTCGCGATGGTGGCCGAGCGCGATCTTCGTGGCGCCTACTTCGCTCGCCACGCGATAGAGCGCGCCGCGGCGAAGGCGCGAGCAAAGGCCGCACATCGTCTTGCCCTCGGGGATCACGCGCTTCACGACGCTGTAGGTGTCCTGCACCTCGATGCGGAAGGCGACGCCCAGCGACGTGAGGTACCCCGGCAGCACGTGCTCGGGAAATCCCGGGTGGCGTTGGTCGAGGTTCACCGCGATGAGCTCGAAGGGCACCGGCGATTTCTCGTGCAGGCGCATCAGCACGTCGAGCATCGCGTAGCTGTCCTTGCCGCCCGACAGGCACACCATGACCTTGTCGCCGGCCTCGATCATCGAGTAGTCCCCGATCGCCTGGCCCACGAGGCGGCGCAGGCGCTTGGCGAGCTTGGCGCCCTCGAAGTCGGCCTTGCGTGGATCGGCGGCGGCGTTCGTCATGGTCATAGGTGGATGTTGCGTCCGCCGTCCACGGCGAGGACCTGGCCGGTGACGAATGGCGCATCGAAGAGCAGGTATTTTACCGCGCCGGCCACGTCTTCCGGGCTTCCGATGCGCGCGAGCGGCGTTTGCTCGGTGATGCGGGACTTTTCCCGGGGATCGAAATGCTGGCCGCCATCGGGCCACAGGATGGCGCCGGGCGCCACGGCATTCACGCGCACGTCGGGGCCCAGCTCGAGTGCGAGCGATCTCGTGAGGCCCACGAGCCCCGCCTTCGCGATCGAATAGACGACGAAGTCCTTCAGCGGGCGCTCGGCATGGATGTCGGCGATGTTGACGATCGCGCCCTTCGATTGTCGCAGCAGGGGCGCGGCCGCCTGGGCAAGCATCAGCGGCGCCCGGAGGTTCGTGCCGATGAGGTCTTCCCAATCGCGCATGCCGATGGTGCCGAAGGGTGTGGCGTGGAAGGAAGACGCGTTGTTCACGAGCGCATCGAGGCCGCCCATTGCGCTGGCGGCGTCTTCAACCAGCCGCGCGAGCTCGCCCACGTCGAGCAGGTCGCCCTGCACCACGAAGGCCGAGCCCGGACGCGCGCCGTTCAGCTCGCCGGCGAGCTTGTCGGCCTCTTCCCGGGAGCGATTGCAGTGCAGTGCCACGCGTGCGCCCGCGCCGTGGAGCCGGCGAGCGATCGCCGCGCCGATACGCCGCGCCGCGCCCGTGATGAGGACTCCGCGATCCTGCATGCTATATTTCCGCCGCGTTTCAGAGAAATAGAAGTGTAGCCGAAGGTCCCATGCCGCTCTCCGCCGAAACCGCCCTTCCGCCACCCTCGCCCGAAGCTTCGGCGCACTCGCAGCGCGTCGCGGAGCACATCGCCTCGGTCATCGCGGACGAGGGCGACTGGATCCCGTTCTCGCGCTACATGGAGTTGGCCCTCTACGCACCGGGACTCGGGTACTACGCGGCAGGCGCCCGCAAGTTTGGCGAGGAAGGCGACTACGTCACCTCGCCCGAGATCTCGCCCATGTTCGCCCGGTGCTTCGCGCTGCAAGCGGGGCAGGTGCTGAAGAACATCGGCGGCGGCGACATCCTCGAGCTGGGACCGGGCTCGGGAATCTTCGCCGTCGACCTTTTCACGGCGCTGAAGGAGCAGGGCACCGTCCCCAATCGCTACCTGCTGCTCGAGGTGAGCCCCGATCTTCGCCAGCGCCAGCGCGAGTTGATCGGGCAACGCCATCCCGCCGATATCGATCGCTTCGTGTGGATCGATGCGCTGCCGGACAAGATCCGCGGCGTCGTGATCGCCAACGAGGTCCTCGACGTCGTGCCGTGCTCGATGGTCCATCGCGAGGACGACGAGATTCGCGAAAGCGGCGTGATCGTGACCGAAGCCGGATTCGCGTTCGAGGATTCGCCCCTGGCCGACGGCGAGCTCGCCCGCCGCGCCGCGACCGTGATTCCGCCCGGCGACTACGACTACCTCACCGAGATCAACTTCGCCGCCGAGGCGCTGGTGCGCACCATCGCGCATGGCCTCGAAGCGGGCCTCGCGCTCTTCATCGACTACGGATTCGCTGAAGGCGAGTACTACCATCCGCAGCGTTCGATGGGCACGCTGCGCTGCCACTACCGCCATCGCTTCCACGGCGATCCGTTCTTCATGCCGGGCCTGCAGGACATCACCGCCCACGTGGATTTCAGCGCGATGGCGCGCGCCGCGGAGCAGGGCGGCTGCGAGGTGATCGGCTACACGACGCAGGCTTACTTCCTCATCTCGTGCGGCCTCGCGGTGCTGGTGTCGGCGGGCGATCCGACGATGACGCTCTCGAGGCTCAAGGGCACGAGCGCGGTGCACCGGCTGATCGGCCCGTCGGAGATGGGCGAGCTCTTCAAGGTGCTGGGATTCCAGAAGGGCCTCGAGGGCCCGGTGCTCGGCTTCCAGTCGGCGCGGCACCTCGCGCTCCACCGCGACGCTAGTCCCGGCGAGGAATCGTAAGGCCCTTCTGCACGGCGGGGCGCTCCACGAACGCCTCGAGCACGCGCTTCACGTTCGTGAATTTCTCGAACTCCACGAGGTCGCCCGCGCCGTAGAAGCCCACGAGGTTGCGCACCCAGGGGAAGGTCGCGATGTCGGCGATCGTGTACTCGTCGCCCATGATCCATTGGCGGCCCTCGAGGCGCGCATCCAGCACGCCCAATAGGCGCCTCGCTTCGGCCACGTATCGATCGCGGGGCCGCTTGTCCTCGAAGTCCTTGCCCGCGAACTTCACGAAGAATCCCACCTGGCCGAAGAAGGGGCCGATGCCGCCCATCTGGAACATGAGCCACTGCAGCGTCTCGTAGCGCGCCGCGGGATCCTTCGGCATGAGCTTGCCCGACTTGTCCGCGAGGTACACGAGGATCGCGCCGGATTCGAAAAGTGGCAGGGGCTTTCCGCCCGGTCCGTCCGGATCGATGATCGCCGGGATCTTGTTGTTGGGATTCAACGAGAGGAACTCCGGCGACATCTGGTCGTTCTTCTCGAAGCTCACGAGGTGCGGCTCGTAGGCGAGGCCCATTTCCTCGAGCGCGATCGACACCTTCACGCCATTGGGCGTGGGCAGCGAATAGAGCTGGATTCGCTCCGGGTGGGCAGGCGGCCACTTGCGGGCGATCGGAAAGTCCGCAGGGAACATGGCCTCAATCCCGCTTCCACGTTAGCTGGTGCGTTGGCTGGGGGGTCGCCGGCACGGCCTCGGCGCCCTGCTCGACGCGAAAAGCCTGCAGCAGATCCTTCAGCCTTTCCGCTTGCTCCTTGAGGGTGAGCGACGCCGCGGCGGACTCTTCCACCATCGCCGAATTCTGGTGCGTCATCGAATCGAGCCGCTGGAACTCCCGATTGATCACGGTCAGCTTGGCGCTCTGTTCCGAAGTCGCCGAGCTGATGCCCGAGATCGTGTTGGAAACTCGCAGCACCGAGGCCACCACTTCCTCCATGGTCTTTCCCGCGCTCGACACCATGCTCAATCCGGCATCGGCGCGAGCCACCGACTCGGTGATCAGCTCCTTGATTTCCTTCGCGGCTTGGGCGCTCCGCTGGGCGAGGCTGCGCACTTCGGCGGCCACGACCGCAAAACCGCGCCCCTGCTCACCGGCCCGCGCGGACTCCACGGCCGCATTCAATGCCAGGATGTTGGTCTGGAAGGCGATGCCATCGATGACCGCGATGATGTCGCGAATGCGTTTGGAGCTCGCATTGATCCCGTCCATCGTGGCGACGACTCCGGAAACGACCTCGCCGCCGCGAATCGCGACTGCCGACGCTTCGGTGGCCTCCTTGCCGGCCTGCACGGCGCCCTTGGCGCTCACGCCGACTGTGTCGGTGAGATGCTGCAATGCGGACGACGACTCTTGCAAGCTCTGTGCGGTGGTCTCCGTGCGATGTTGCAAGTCCTCGTTCCCGCTTGCGATCTCGCGGCTCGCGTTGCGCATCGACTCGGCCGATTGCGCCACTTCATGCAGGACCCGCTCGAGAGAGGCGCGCATGCTGTCGACCACGCCGAGGATGCTGTCCTTGTCCGGCCGCTCCTCGCCGGCTCTCCATTGCTCTCCGGTGAAGTCTCCACCGGCCACGCGCTGGATCTTCTTCACGACGGCCTCGGGCTCGCCGCCGAGGGACTTCACCAGCTGGTGGACGGAAAACAGCAACGCAGCGAGCACCGCGGCGCCCGCGAGCAGGCTCAGGGACAACAGCGATTTGGAACTCGCGTAGAAGCGCGCGTTGGCCTCGGCGTCGGACAGCCCGTTGCCGACGATCCATTTCCAGCGAGGCGATTGCACCGCGACCGAGACGATTGTCGCCCTCACGTTCTTCTTCTCGTCGTAGGAATCCCAGGTATAGGTGGTCAGCTTGCCTCCGGACTTCTCCAGGGCAGCCAGGGCCAGCTTGCCGACACTTTGCCCCTTGTCGTCCTTGAAGTCGTTGAAGCTCGTGCCGTGCAGTTGCGGGTCGAGCGGGGCTGCGACGAAATTCAGCTTCTCGTCGACGGCGAAGCAATACTCGGAGGCGTGGTACTTGTTCTCACGCAGGATGGCCGTGGCGATCTTCTTCGCCGCTTCCTCCGTGAGCACGCCGCTCGCGGCCAGATTCTCCATCGTGGTGATGGTCGAGGCTGCGCTCAGCATCAACTGCTTGACTCGCGCTTCGTTGTCGAGGTTCGCGGCCTGCTTCAATGCGAAAAGGCCGATGAGCGCGATGGCCACGCACGCGGAAAAGACGAATGCGGTCAGTATCCAGGCTTTGTGTCTGAGCTTCATCGCCACGTCCGCCCCTCTGCGGTATGGTTCTGCCAAGGTAGCAGAGAGACGGCGAAAATGGGGAGGAACCATTGCGTCGCCGACGCTTCCTGGACGTTACAGGTGCAACCGCCGCACTGGTCCTATCGTCGTGCAGCGGAGGAGGAGGAAGTGGTACTGATGCTCAGCCCTTGAGCGCCGCGAGCACCTCGTCCAGCATCTTCTTCGCGTCGCCGAAGAGCATCCGGTTGTTCTCCTTGTAGAAGAGCGGATTGTCGACGCCCGCGTAGCCCGAGGCCATGCTGCGCTTCATCACGATCGACGTATGCGCCTTCCACACTTCGAGAACGGGCATGCCGGCAATGGGACTCGAGGGATCTTCCTGCGCGCTCGGGTTCACGATGTCGTTCGCGCCGATGACAATCGCCACGTCGGTATCGGGGAAGTCCTCGTTGATCTCGTCCATCTCCATCACGATGTCGTAGGGCACCTTCGCCTCGGCGAGCAGCACGTTCATGTGGCCGGGCATGCGGCCGGCGACCGGATGGATTCCGAACCGGACGGTCTTGCCGAGGTCGCGCAGCTTCTTCGTGATCTCGAAGACCGTGTGCTGCGCCTGGGCGACCGCCATCCCGTAGCCCGGAACGATGATCACGCTCTTCGCTTCCTTGAGGAGGTCCGCCGTTTCCTGCGCGCTCACGGATGTCACCTCGCCCGCGGGTTGCGCGGCGTCGCCCGCCGCCTTGGGCTTCGCGGACTCGCCGCCGAAGCCACCCGCGATCACGCTCAGGAAGTTGCGGTTCATCGCGCGGCACATGATGTACGAGAGGATCGCGCCGCTCGAGCCCACCAGCGCGCCCGTCACGATCAACAGGTCGTTCGAGAGCATGAAGCCCGTGGCCGCCGCGGCCCAACCCGAATAGCTGTTGAGCATGGAGACAACCACCGGCATGTCCGCGCCGCCGATCGCCATCACCATGTGCACGCCGAACAGGAGAGCCACGACGCTCATCACCACGAGCGGCGTCATCCCGGCGTCGATCGAATGCGCGTTGAGGAACGCGTAGCCGTAGTAGATCACCACGATGAGCAGGATCAGGTTCAGCCAGTGGCGCGCGGGCAGAAGGAGGGGCTTGCCGCTGATTCGCGCCGAGAGCTTGCCGAACGCGATCACCGATCCCGAAAGCGTTACCGCGCCGATCAGCACCCCGAGGTAGATCTCCGCGTGGTGGATCGTGGCTTCGGCGGCCGTCATTCCGGCCGACGCGGCAGGGTCGATGAAGCTCGCGTAGCCCACGAGCATCGCGACCAGGCCCACGAGGCTGTGCATGAACGCGACCAGCTCGGGCATTTGCGTCATCTTCACGGTGCGCGCGAGATACAGGCCGATCGATGCGCCGAGCACGAGCGCGGCGGCGATCCAGCCCAGCGCGCCCGGCGTCACGCGCGGCCCGAAGATTGTCGCGAGCACGGCGATCGCCATGCCGATCATTCCGTACAGGTTTCCGCGCCGCGACGATTCCGGGTTGGACAGGCCGCCCAGGCTCAGGATGAAGAGGATTGTCGCGGCGATGTAGCAGGCGGTTGCCAGGCTCGAGGACATGGGCCGTCTCCTACTTGTGGAACATCGACAGCATCCGCTGGGTCACCGCGAATCCGCCGAACATGTTGATGGCCGTCAGGGCGATGCCCACCGCCGCGATCCACCGGATGATCTCGCCGGGTCGCGGGCCGTCGCCGCCCGCGAGGGCCGCGATGGCCGGTGGCCCGATCTGCACGAGCGCTCCGATGATCACGATGCTGCTGATGGCGTTGGTCACGCTCATGAGCGGCGTGTGCAGCGCGGGCGTCACGTTCCACACGACCATGTATCCCACGAAGCACGCGAGCACGAACACGGTGAAGTGCCCGAGGAACGCCGGTGGCGCATAGGCGCCGATCAGGAAAAACAGGATCGCGCCCGCGCCGAATACCATCGCGAGCGTGCTGGCGGGCATCGGTTGGCCGCCACCGCCGTGTCCATGCCCTTTCGCCGCCGGCGGAGGTGCCGCCGCGCCCGCGGGTTTCGGCGGCGCCGCGGAAAGCTTCGGTGCCGGCGGCGGCCACGTGATCTCGCCGTTCTTGATCACGGTGGCGCCCCGAATCACCTCGTCTTCCATGTTGACGTCGTAGACGCCGTCCTTCTTCTTGCAGAGGTCCTCGGAAAGGCGGAAGAGATTGTTCGCGTAGAGCGTGCTCGACTGCGTGGCGAGCCGGCTCGGAAGGTCCGTGTATCCGATGATCGTGACGCCGTGCTTCACGACGACCTTGCCCGGCTCGGTGAGCTCGCAGTTGCCGCCCTGCTCCGAGGCGAGGTCGACGATCACGCTGCCTGGCCTCATCGACTGCACCATCTGCGCCGTGATGAGCTTCGGCGCGGGCTTCCCGGGGATGAGCGCCGTCGTGATGATGACGTCGACTTCCTTCGCCTGCCTGGCGAACGTCTCGCGCTGCGCTTTCTGGAAGCCTTCGCTCATCACCTTGGCGTAACCGCCGACGCCCGTGCCTTCCTCCTGGTAGTCCACGGGAACGTATTCGCCGCCGAGGGACTTGATCTGGTCGGCGACTTCCGGACGCGTGTCGTTCGCGCGCACGATGGCGCCCAGTCCCGCCGCGGCGCCGATGGCCGCGAGTCCCGCGACACCCGCGCCGATCACGAACACCTTCGCGGGCGGTACCTTGCCGGCGGCCGTGATCTGCCCGGTGAAGAACCGCCCGAAGTGATGCGCGGCTTCGATCACCGCGCGATAACCGGCGATGTTGGCCATCGACGAGAGCGCATCCATCTTCTGCGCGCGCGACATGCGCGGCACGCTGTCCATCGCGATGACAGTCGCTTTCCGCGCTGCGAGGCTCTTCATGAGATCGGGGTTCTGCGCCGGCCAGATGAAGGACACGAACGTCTGCCCCTCGCGCAGCATCGGCACTTCCTCGGCGCTGGGCGCTCGGACCTTGAAGATGATGTCCGCCTTCGACCACACGGAGGCCGCATCGGGAACGATCGTGGCGCCCGCGGCGGCGTAAGCGTCATCGGAAAGGCTCGCCGCTTCTCCCGCGCCCGATTGCACGATCACGGAGAAGCCCAGCTTCGCGAGCTTCGGCACGACCTCGGGGACGGTGGCGACGCGCTTCTCGCCGGGGAACACTTCCTTGGGAACGCCGATTACTTGTGCCGTCATCGTCTTCTCGCAGGGGATGTTTTTCGGGGCGACCGGGTCACAGGGGTGGATTCTACGGGTATTCGTCCCGGGGCTTCTCCGATTCCGTTCCATCCCGGTGCAGCGCGATATCTCGAGGAGCGCGGCATCACCGTGAAGTAGGCGCGAACTCCGGTTTTCGGCGCCCGGGAATATTGCGTAAGTGGTTGATTCCGAAGGGGCTCATGGTCATTGCTGCGCTGCACCAAATTCCTCTTGACTTCAGGGGTAAATGGCCTAAAATGTGGTTTGTGCAGCGCAGCAAAAGCCGCTAAACCGACACTCCACACAAAGGATCAACGCCATGTTCAAGATCGACCAGTTCAGCGCGGCCAACGAGGCTGCGATCAACCAATTCGCGTATTTCGCGCAACTCTCGCTCGCCAACGCCGAGCGCTTCGCCGAGCTTTCGCTGGGCGCCGCGCGCGATTCCATCGAGCAAGTCGCCGCCCACGCCCAGTCGCTGGCCGGTGCCAAGGACGTGCATGAAGTCATCGCCCTCAACTCGGCCGCGGTCGAGCCGGTGATGAAGCGCGCCTACGCCCTCTCGCGCACCGCCTACGAGACGGCCACGGAAACCAACACCGAAGTGAAGCGCGTGTTCGAGAAGCAGACCGCGGAGTTCAACAAGGCCGCCGTCGCCGCCCTCGAAGAAGCGTTCAAGTACGCGCCCGCCGGCTCGGAGTCGATGGTCGAGAACCTGAAGACCGCGATCGCCGCCGCCCAGAGCGCCTACGACAACGTCGCTTCGATCAACAAGCAGATCTACGACACGGTCGAGAAGACCGTCGAGCAGAACGTCGCCACCGTGAAATCGGCCGCGACGAAAGCCAAAGCCAAAGCCAAGTCGAAGAAGCGCTAAACAGACGGACGGGTTACTCCGTCGACGAAGCCCTCGCAAACGCGAGGGCTTTTTTTTCGGGGACAGACCCCGAAGGATCGGCTAGCTCGGGGTCTGTCCCCGAACCGCGGCAAGGCGGGCCTTGCGAAGCGCGCCGGGAATGTCGGCCGCGTTGTCGCGCGCGATCGCTCCGGCGTCCACGTTGCGGGCCGCTTCCAGCGCGGCCATGAGCAGCGCTCGCGGCACTCCCGGGGCGTCGCATTCGGCGACCTCGATCAATTGCTCGAATCGGTCGGGGCGACGGAACGCATCGCATCGCTCGAGCAGCGACAGGACCGACTCGGCATCCTTGCCGCGAATCGTGCCGCGGACCTGCACCGAAAGGCGCGCGGCATCGCGGCAATCGTTGGGCGCGTTCACGCGTTGCGCGAGCGCGGCGATCGCCTCCGCATCCACGTCGAGCACCAGCAGCGCGAAGCGCACCGGTAGCGCGTAGCCGCGGGCCGCCGCATCGTCCAGGCGAGTGGCGAGCTTCCCCGCCGCGAGCGAACGGTCCACTTCGGGAAAAATTCGCCCGAGCGCGCCGCATTCGTGCAGAACGGCGATCATTTTCGACGGGTTCTTCTCCATCAGGCCACGCGCGAGTTCCTGCCACACGCGTTCCGGGACCAGGGCGTCGGCTTCACCCGATTGCACCATGCGTTTCATCAGGGCGAGCGTCTCGGGCGCGATCGAGAACCCGAAGCGCGCCGCGAAGCGCGCCACGCGCAGGATCCGCACCGGATCTTCCGCGAAAGCGTCGCTTACATGCCGCAGGACGCCCGCGCGCAGGTCCTTTTCTCCGCCATGAGGATCGACGAGCCTTCCATCGTCGCCGCGGGCCATCGCGTTGATGGTGAGGTCGCGGCGCTTCAGGTCCTCCTCCAGCGTCACGCTGGCATCGGCGTGGAAGACGAAGCCCTTGTAGCCCGGCGCGGTCTTGCGCTCGGTGCGCGCGAGCGCGTATTCCTCCTGGGTCCCGGGATGGAGGAACACGGGGAAGTCCGAACCCACCGGGCGAAATCCAAGCTCGGCCATCTGCGCGGGCGTGGCACCCACCACCACGAAGTCGTGATCCTGCACAGGCAGTCCCAGCAGCTCGTCGCGAACGGAGCCGCCGACGAGGTAGGTCTTCATCTCAAGGAATGTTCGAGGCCATCGCCGGATCGGCGCCGCTGCCCGGCACCGTGCCGACCAGCTCGCGCAGGGCCACGGTCTTGCCCGTGAGGCGGTGGCGGTAGTACCACGCGTTGGTGAAGACCTTCTTCACGTAGTCGCGCGTCTCGTTGAACGGGATCGTCTCGATGTAGATGATGCCTTCCATGGGGCGCTCGTCACGCCAGCGGCGCGCGCGCCCGGGCCCCGCGTTGTACGCTGCGATCGCGAGCACGGGGCTGCCGAGGTCGTCGAGCACGCGCTTGAAGTAGTACGTGCCCATCTGCAGGTTGGTCTCGGGAACGAGCAGCATGCCGGCGCGATAGGTGACCGACGTCTGGCGCGCCACCCATCGCGCGGTGGACGGCATGATTTGCATGAGGCCCGTGGCGCCGGTGCGCGACCGCGCCTCGGGCATGAAGCGGCTCTCCTGCCGGATGATCCCGTACACGATCGACTCGTCCAGGTCCTGCTGGCGGGCCGCCGCGGCGAGCGCGTCACGGTGCGGCGTCGGGAAGCGCTGCGCGAAGTCGTGCAGCTGCATCGTCTTCTCGGCCGTGTTGATGGCCCGCTCGGGCTCGTTGGCGACGCGCGCGATCTCCGCCGCGGCGAGCAGGCTCTTGTCGTCCAGCCCGCGGATCGCCCAGAGCCATTCGCGAAGCGCCTCGTTGTCGAGGCCCACGCGGTAGAGCGCCAGCGCGCGCTGGATTCCCGCAATGGCGTTCACGCGGTCGAGGTCGGCTTGCTCGGGCTTCCAGCCTTCCCAGTGCGGCGCGACCGCGATGCCCATTTCGTCCGCCGCGAGCAGCCCATAGAAGGTCGGCTGCCCCGCCACACCCTTCATCAGTGCATTCGCCGCATCGGTCTCGCCCATCGCCCGCAGCGCGCGCGCCCGCCAATAGCGCCACGTGGGCTCGCGCGCTTCCTGGGGCGAGAGCTGCTGGATCGACGAGAGCGTCTGCTTCCACGCGCCCACCCGGATCGCGGCGCGGACCTGCCAGGAAAGCTGGGAGTCCGTGAGGATCGCGGGGTCGGACTGCCCATACCACTCGAGCGCGCGGGGACTGTGGTTCAACGCGCCCCAGTACCCGACCTGGCCCCACGCGAACTTCACCGCCTCGATGGGCAGCCGGGGCGCTATCTTGTCGAGGCGATCGGCCGCATCCTCGGGCTTGCTGCGCGCGAGGCGCTCGATCGCGAAGACGAGCAGCTCCTGCGAGTCGCGTGAAGGACGCGAGCCCAGGAACTCGTGCGAGAGGAAGCGCTGCGCGTCGCTGTTCGCGGCGTCCAGGGATCGCTCGACAATCGCGGCGCGGCGCGTGAGCAGCGCGTTGGCCCGCTTCGCGTCCTTCACGCTGCCCGCGGCGAGCAGCATCCGGATCCGGTCCCAGACCTGCGCTTCGGTGATCACCTTGTCGGCCACGGCCTTCGCGAAGACCGGATCGCAGGCAGTGGGCGCCTCGCGCCCCGAGACGAAGAGGCCCCGGGCTTCGGGCATCGCCTCCGGATCGCCGCGCGCGAGGCGCTCCTGGAACGAATAGCACGTGACCTCGAGGTCTTCGCCCGTGACCTTGGGATATTCGGCGCGAAAGAGCTCCCACGCCGCGTTGCTGCCGAGCGAGCGCAGCCACTCGCGGCGAAGACTCTCGGATAACGGCGAATCGGGATATCGGTCCAGGAACGCCTGGATGTCGCGCGGATCGCTTCGTTCGAGGTTGCCCGACAGCATCCAGTAAGACGGATAGGCTTCGAGCAGGTTTCCCGCAAGCCGCGCGCGATATCCCTCCAGGACCTTCCACTGCCCGCGCGCGGCGGCGTCCCTCGCCGCGACGATGTCGGCGTCGTGAGAGTCGGCCCAGGCCTGCGCTGCGGCGAGAGTCATCGCCGCGCACATCGCCCGCCCCATCGTCTTGATGCAAATCAAGGCCATTAGTCCCGGCGCTCACTACCGTTCGGAAGGTAAAATTATAGTCTCGACCACCGCGCCGACGGACATTGCCGTTCAAATGCCGATGCTGGATCCCATCTTCTGGACCGCGCTCGCCAAGATCATCGGCGTGAACGTGGTGTTGTCGGGCGACAACGCGGTGGTGATCGCGCTCGCGGCGCGCACGCTTGCGCCGCGCGAGCAGAAACGCGCCATCTTCTGGGGCTCGGGCGCCGCCGTGGCGCTGCGCGTCATCCTCACCCTGTTCGCGGTGGCGCTCCTGGGGCTGCCGTGGGTGAAGCTCATCGGCGCGGTGCTCCTGCTGTGGATCGGCGTGAAGCTGCTCCTTCCCGAAGTGAGCGCGCCCGAAGTGCGCCCAGGCGAGAACACCTGGATCGCGGTGAAGACGATCCTCGTGGCCGACCTCGTGATGAGCCTGGACAACGTGATCGCCGTCGCGGCCGCGGCCGGCGGCGACTGGCTGCTCATGGCGATCGGCCTCGCGATCTCGATTCCACTCGTGATCTTCGGCGCCTCGCTACTCGTGGGACTCATGGAGCGCTGGCCCGTGATCGTCACGCTGGGCGCGGGCCTGCTCGGATACGTCGGGGGCGAGATGGCCTGGGACGATCCTGCCCTCGCATCGCTTGCCACGCACGCGCCCGAAGCGGCCAGGTACGCCGTCGCGCTTGGATGCGCGGCGCTGGTCATCGGATTTGGGCGCATGCTCGCCGCAAGGCCCGCACGAATTCCCCACCCCGCACATTCAGAGAGGCCGCCAGGCGATACCGCCCGCTAGGAACAGCGGGCGCCCGTGCGTAAGCGGCGCACGAGGACAAGAAGTTCCATGGGATCTTCCACAAATTCCGAGGAGAGAAAAATGAAACGATCGATTTCCAGCCGCATCCGCATCGCAGCGCTCGCCGGTGCCATGCTCACCGCGCTCATTCCTGCCTTCGCGTGGGAACCGAGCAAGACCGTGGAGTTCATCGTTCCCGCGGGAACGGGAGGCGGCGCCGACCAGATGGCCCGCTTCATCCAGGGGGTGGTCGCAAAGTACAAGCTGATGAAGGTGCCCATGGTCGTCATGAACGAGGGCGGCGGCGCCGGTGCCGAGGGCTTTCTCGACGTGAAGGGCGACAAGGGCGACGGCCACAAGCTGATCATCACCCTTTCGAACCTCTTCACCACGCCGATGGCCACGGGCGTGCCGTTCAACTGGAAGGACCTCACGCCCGTCGAGATGATGGCCCTCGACGAGTTCGTGCTCTGGGTGCACGCCGACACGCCGTACAAGACGTCGAACGATTACATCGCCGCGATCAAGGCGGCGGGGCCCAACAAGTTCAAGATGGGCGGCACCGGGTCCAAGCAGGAGGACCAGATCGTCACGGCGAACATCGAGAAGCAGACCGGGGTGAAGTTCATCTACATTCCGATCAAGGGCGGCGGGGCGGTGGCCGTGCAGCTCGTCGGCAAGCACATCGACTCTTCGGTGAACAACCCCATCGAGGCGGTAGCGCAGTGGCGGGCCGGCAGCCTGCGTCCGCTGTGCGTGTTCGATGCGCAACGCATGCCGTACAAGGAGAAGGTCACGAAGGACATGTCGTGGTACGACATCCCGACGTGCAAGGAGCAGGGCCTCAACGTCGAGTACCTGATGCTGCGCGGCATCTTCATGCCCGGCGGCGCGACCCCCGACATGGTCAAGTACTACGTCGACGTGCTCGACAAGGTGCGCGCGACCCCGGAATGGACGAAGTTCACGGAGGAAGCGGCGTTCAACACGAGCCACATGACCGGCAAGGAATACGCCGACTGGGTGGCCAACGCCGAGAAGCAGCACTACGAGCTGATGAAGGAAGCGGGTTTCCTCGCCAAGAAGTGATCGACCCCGAGGGGCCCGCGACTGGGCCCTTTCATTGCACGAACGCGAATAGAGGATCGGATGCAGGAGGAACTTGAGCAGAAGGCGGTGGGCTCGGTGCGCGCCTGGGAGTTGATCGTCGCGGCGATTTTCCTGGTGTTCGGATCGGTGGTGATGTGGGGCAGCTGGCGGCTGGGCGCGCGATGGGGAAGCGATGGGCCGCAGGCCGGCTATTTCCCGTTCTACGTGGGGCTGTTCATCGTCGCTTCGGCAGCGTTCATCATCCTCGCCGCGCTGAAGATGGACGCGCGCGAGGCGAACGAGCCGTTCGTGCGCTGGGGACAGCTGCGCCTGGTGCTTACGATCATGGTTCCCAGCGTGGTCTACGTGGCGCTCATCGACAATCCGTGGCTGTCGCTCGGAATCTACGTGCCCTCGGCGCTTTTCATCGGGGCGTTCATGCGCTTCCTCGGGAAGTACCGCTGGATCACGATCGCGGCCGTGAGCGTCGGCACCATGGTGGCGTTCTTCGTCATGTTCGAGATCTGGTTCCAGGTTCCCCTGCCGAAGGGACCGCTCGAAGCGGCCCTGGGCTTCAACTGAGGGCGCAATGCACGAACTCGAATCCCTGATCGGCGGCTTCCAGGTCGCCCTGTCGTGGTTCAACCTGGCGCTGATGTTCGCCGGGATCATCCTCGGAGTGATCATCGGCGTGCTTCCGGGCCTGGGTGGGGCGAACGGAGTGGCGATCCTGCTGCCGCTGACCTTCTCCATGGCGCAAACCCCCGGCGGCCAGACCTCGGCGATCATCCTGCTCTCGTGCATCTACTGGGGGGCGCTCTTCGGCGGGGCCATCACCTCGATCCTGTTCAACATACCGGGCGAGCCATGGTCCGTGGCGACGACCTTCGACGGATATCCGCTCGGCCAGAAGGGGCGAGCCGGCGCCGCGCTCACCGCCGCGTTCACGTCCTCGTTCTTCGGCGCCCTGGTGGGCGTGCTGCTCATCACGTTCCTTTCGCCCATCGTGGCGCGCTTCGCGCTGCGCTTCGGGCCGCCGGAATTCTTTTCCGTGTACCTGCTCACGTTCTGCGCCTTCGTGGGCATGAGCCGGGGCTCGCCCTTCAAGACCATCGCCTCGATGATGGCCGGGTTCGCGCTGGCGGCCGTTGGAATCGACACCGTCACGGGCCAGCTGCGCCTCACCTTCGGCTTCAACGTGCTGCTGAAGGGATTCGACTTCCTGATCGCCGTGATCGGCCTCTTCGGCATCGGCGAGATCCTGCTCACCATCGAGGAGGGCCTGGAGTTCCGGGGTGCCAGCGCCAAGCTCAACATGAAGGTCGTGATCGAGACCTGGAAGGAGCTGCCGCGTTACTGGAAGACGTCGCTGCGCTCGGCCGCGGTGGGCTGCATGATGGGCATCGTGCCCGGCGGCGCGACCCCGGCTTCGTTCATGAGCTACGGAATCGCGAAGAAGGTCTCGCGCGACGGCGACAAGTTCGGAACCGGAATGGTCGAGGGAGTCGTGGCGCCGGAGACCGCCGCCCACGCGGCGGGCACTTCCGCGCTGCTGCCGATGATCACCCTCGGAGTCCCCGGCTCACCTACGGCCGCGGTGCTGCTGGGGGGGCTGCTCATCTGGGGGTTGCAGCCGGGCCCGCTGCTGTTCACCGAAAAGCCCGACTTCGTGTGGGGCCTCATCGCCTCGATGTACCTCGGCAACATCGTGGGACTGATCGTGGTGCTGACCTGCGTGCCGCTCTTCGCCGCGATCCTTCGCATCCCGTTCGCGATCATCGCGCCCGTGATCCTCGTGATCTGCGCGATCGGCGCCTACACGGTGCACAACTCCATGTTCGACGTCTGGCTCATGCTCATATTCGGCATGATGGGATACGTCTTCAAGAAGCTCAATTACCCGATGGCCCCGATGGTCCTCGCGCTCGTCCTAGGCGACAACGCCGAGGACGGGTTCCGCCAGTCGATGCTGATGTCCCAGGGCGACATGAGGATCTTCTTCTCCAACAGCCTCGTGGGCTCCATCACCACGCTGTCCCTGTTGTTGCTCTTCTGGCCGTTCCTCATGGCGGGCGTGGACCTGCTGCGCGGGCGCGGTTCGAAGAAATAGCCGCCCACCGCGAATGACGCGCGGACGGACTAGATCTTCCCCGAATGCTTGAGGCGGGAAAGCGTCTCGGCTGAAAGGTTGAGGTACGACGCGAGCTCCTTCTTCGGGACGCGCTCGGCGAGGTCGGCATGCTTGCGCACGAAGCGGTGGACGCGTCCCGGGGCGTCCAGCAGGTGCAACGTGATCGTGTGCGCCATCACCTCGCTCATGAGGAACATGACCTCGTACTCGAAGTCTTCCTTCATTTCGGGGCGTGCGTCGAGGAATTCGGCCCACTGGGGCAGCGGCAGCTTGGCCACGCGGGCCTTGGTGACGGCGCGGATCGAGTAGGGCGCGGGCGTGCGCAGCTTCCATGCCGCATAGCTCGTGTCCATGTCGTCTTCCTTCGCGAAGCGCAGGATCATCTCCTTGCCCTCGGGGCTGGCGACCACGCGCTTGAGGACCCCGTCGAGGACGAAGTACTGCTCCATCTCGTGGGCGCCCTGGGAGAGCAGCACGTCGCCCTTGCGGTAGTCCACGATGGCGAGCGCGCCCTCGAGGTCGTCGAAGGCCGCGAGGTTGAGACGCCGGAGGACAATGTTGCTTCTCAGCCTCTCGCGGATCTCGGAGCGCTGGGGATGGTTTACGAGAAGGGTCATTTACGCGGGTGCCGGGTCGAAAATTGACCCGTATCAAGGTGGGCCTTGGGGGCCTTTTCTTAACATTGTAGCCTGATTCGCAATCCATTTTTCCTGCCCGGCCCACGCCCCCGCGGCTCGCGGCACCCCACACAGGAGCACACCATGGCCATCGTCACCGAACCTGCCGCCGCTGCCGCGCCGGCAACGCCCCAGGCGAGCAGCCCGGCGCAGGAGACGATCGACGGTTTCCACCTCGTGATCGAGGCGCTCAAGCTGAACGGCATCGACACCATCTTCGGCCTGCCGGGAATCCCGATCACGGACCTCACGCGCATGATCCAGGGCGCGGGCCTGCGGATGATCTCATTCCGCCACGAGCAGAACGCGGGCTACGCCGCGTCGATCGCGGGTTTCCTCACGCAGAAGCCCGGCATCTGCCTCACGGTATCGGCGCCCGGGTTCCTGAATGGCCTCACGGCACTCGCCCACGCCACGACGAATTGCTTCCCGATGATCCTTATCAGCGGCTCGTCGGAGCGCGAGATCGTCGACCTGCAGCAGGGCGACTACGAGGAGATGGACCAGCTCGCCATCGCCAAGCCGCTCTGCAAGGCGGCGTTCCGCGTGCTGCACGCCGAAGACATCGGCGTGGGCATCGCGCGCGCGATCCGCGCCGCGGTCTCGGGCCGTCCCGGCGGCGTGTACCTCGACTTCCCCGCGAAGCTTTTCGCGCAATCGATCGATGCGGCCCACGGGCGTTCCACGCTCATCAAGGTCGTCGATGCGGCGCCGAAGCAGATCCCGGCGAAGGAGGCGGTCGACCGCGCAGTGGCCCTTCTGAAAGCCGCGAAGAAGCCGCTAATCCTTCTCGGCAAGGGCGCCGCCTACGCGCAATGCGATGCGGACATCCGCGCGCTCGTAGAGAAGACGGGCATCCCGTATCTCGCGATGTCCATGGCAAAAGGCCTCCTGCCCGACACGCATGACCAGGCCGCCGGCGCCGCGCGCTCGTACGTGCTGCCGGAAGCCGACGTCGTGCTGCTCATCGGCGCGCGCCTGAACTGGCTGCTTTCCCACGGCAAGGGCAAGACGTGGGGCGGCCCGGGCCACAAATCGTGGGGCGGGCAGAAGTTCATCCAGGTGGACATCTCGCCGCAGGAAGCCGACAGCAACGTGCGCATCGACGCGCCGATCGTGGGCGACATCGCGTCGTGCGTCTCGGCGCTGCTCGCGGGCATCGGCAGCGCCTGGGCGAAGCCGCCGGCCGAGTGGATCGACGCCATCAACGAGCGCAAGGAGAAGAACGTGGCGAAGATGGCCGAGACGCTCGCCAAGGATCCGTCGCCGATGAATTTCCACAGCGCGCTGAACGTGGTGCGCGACATCGTGAAGGCCAATCCCGACGCGATCCTCGTGAACGAAGGCGCCAATGCACTCGATTTCACGCGCTCCATCGTGGACATGTACAAGCCCAGGAAGCGCATCGACGTAGGCACCTGGGGCATCATGGGCATCGGCATGGGTTACAGCGTGGCCGCGGCGGTCATCACGAAGCAGCAGGTGATCGCCGTGGAAGGCGATAGCGCCTTCGGCTTCTCGGGCATGGAAGTGGAGACTGTCTGCCGCTACGACCTGCCCGTGTGCATCGTGATCATGAACAACAACGGCGTGTACAAGGGCACGGACGTGGATCCCACGGGCCGCGACCCGGCGCCCACCGTGTTCGTGAAGGGCGCGCGCTACGACAAGATCATCGAGGCTTTCGGCGGCGTGGGCGTGAACGCGGCCACTCCCGCCGAGCTTCGCAAGGCGATGGAGGAGGCGATCCGCTCGCGCAAGCCCACGCTCATCAACGCCGTGATCGACGAGACGGCGGGCACGGAAAGTGGGCGCATCACGAGCCTCAACCCAACCGCTGCAAAAAAGAAATAGATCGTTATCCGCAGATAAACGCAGATAAACACGGATAAAGGCAAAGCAAGATGTGCCTCGTGACGTCGCTGGCAATGGCACGAAACGCTCATGGGTTTTCCGGAGTTATCTGCGTTCATCTGCGTTCATCTGCGGATCAATGCTTTAGTGGGGAGCGAAGCGCATGGAAGCACTGAAGGGTGTACGAATTCTCGACATGACCCACGTGCAGGCGGGCCCGACGTGCTCGCAGTTGCTCGCGTGGATGGGCGCGGACGTGATCAAGTTCGAGCCGCCGCAGGGCGACGCCACGCGCGGGCAGCTGCGCGACGTGCCCAATGCGGACTCGTTGTATTTCACGATGCTCAACTGCAACAAGCGCTCCATCGTGGTCAACATGAAGAGCGCCGAGGGCAAGACCGTGTTCGTCGATCTCCTGAAGAAGTGCGACATCATGATGGAGAACTTCGGGCCCGGCGTCCTCGAGCGCCTGGGATTCACCTGGGAGAAGATCCACGAGATCAATCCGAAGATCGTCGTAGGATCCATCAAGGGGTTCGGCTCCTCGGGGCCGTACTCCGATTTCAAGGCCTACGAGAACGTCGCGCAGGCCATGGGCGGGGCCATGAGCACCACCGGCGTTCCCGACGGCCCTCCGTTCGTCACGGGCGCGCAGATCGGCGATTCGGGAACGGGCCTGCACCTGGCCATAGGCCTGTTGGCCGCCTTGCATCAAGCGCAGCGCACAGGCCAGGGCCAGTACGTCGAAGTGGCGATGATGGACGGGGTGATGAACCTCTGCCGCGTGAAGTTCCGTGACCACCAGCGCCTTACGCGACAGGCGATGGCCGAATATTCGGTCCCCACGTACCAGGGCATGGGCGACGTCCCGCGCGCCGGCAACGATTCGGGCGGCGGCCAGCTCGGCAACGCGGTGCACTGCAAGCCCCACGGCGCCAACGACTGGCTCTACGTCGTCGTGCAGGAAGCGGTGTGGACCGCGCTCGCCAATCGCATCGGTCCCGACGTGGGCGTGCCGGACCTCGCCAACGATCCGCGCGTGGCCACCATCGCCGAGCGCCGCAAGAACCAGAGCCTCGTGTGGACGCTGCTCAACAAGTTCGCCGAGAAGTACACCAAGCGGGAGCTCATGGCGATCCTGAATCCGCTCGACGTCCCGTGCGGCCCGATCATGTCGACCGAGGATCTCGCCACGGACGAGCACGTGCGCGGCCGCGACATGTGGGTCGAGCTGGACCACCCGCAGCGGGGCAAATGGTTCAACGTCGGCATGCCCATCAAGCTCTCGGCCTCGCCCGCGGTGATCAAGCGCAGCCCCACGCTGGGCGAACACACGGATGAAGTGCTGAAGGAAGTCCTCGGCTACGACGCCGCGAAGATCGATTCCCTCAGGAGCGCGGGCACCTTCTCCGCGCCACCGAAGAAGGTTGCCGCATAGAGCGAGTCGAACAAGAAGCTTTTGGATCCGTAGATAAACGCAGGTGAACGCGGATAACATCCTTCAGGACTTGGTTCGCTATCATTCGAATGCAGGCACGAATCGCCACCAACGGTTTGGTTTTATCTGCGTTGATTTGCGTTTATCTGCGGATAGACGCCTTAGTCATCGAAAGCCAAAATGAAAATAGCCATCATCGGGCAGCAGGACTTCGGTAAAGCGGTGCTCGAGGCGTTCCTCGCGCGGGGCGATACGGTGGCGGCGGTGTTCTGCGCGCCCGAGAAGGAAGGCGCCAAGGCCGACCCGATGCGCCTGGCCGCGCAGGAGAAGGGACTCAAGGTCTACCAGCTGCCCAACCTCAAGGGCGCGGACGCGGTCCAGGCGATGAAGGACGCGAATGCCGACATCGGCATCATGGCCTTCGTGCTCCAGTTCGCGCCGCAGGAGTTCGTGAGCATTCCGAAGCACGGCACGATCCAGTATCACCCGTCGCTGCTGCCCAAGTACCGCGGGCCTTCGTCGATCAACTGGCCCATCGCCCGCGGCGAGACCAAGACCGGCCTCACGATCTTCCGGCCCACGGACGGTCTCGACGAGGGCGCCGTGATCCTGCAGAAGGAAACGCCCGTCTCCGAGAACGACACGCTCGGCACCGTGTACTTCGACCGCCTCTTCCCCATGGGCGTGCAGGCGATGCTCGAGGCCGCGGATCTCGTCGTGGCGGGCAAGCACAAGGAAGTCGTGCAGGACGAGTCGCAGGCCTCCTACGAAGGCTGGTTCCGCGCCAACGAAGCGAGGGTGAACTGGAACAACCACGTGGACTTCATCCACAACATCATTCGCTGCGCCGATCCGGCACCGGGCGCGTGGACCACGATCGGTGGCAGGAAACTGCAGCTCTTCGGGTCGAAGAAGCACCTCGTGCGCACGTTCGGCGCGGTGAAGGGCAAGGTGGGCGAGATCGCCGATATCGGCGCCGAATCCATGCGCGTCACCGCGCAGGGCGGGCAGGTCGAGATCTCCAAGGTGAAGCCCGAGGAAGGCAAGAAGGTCTCTGCGGCGGAGTGGGCGAAATCAGCCGGCATCGCGGCGGGTACAATCCTCGGCTCCTGATTCGAAGGTCGATGCCATGACTCACGCGATCCGTTTCCACAAGACCGGCGGCCCCGAAGTCCTGCAGTGGGAGGAAGTGAACGTCCCGCAGCCGGGCCCCGGCGAGACCCTCGTCCGCCACAAGGCCGTGGGCCTCAACTACATCGACACGTACCACCGCTCGGGCCTGTATCCGCTGCCGCTGCCCTCGGGCATCGGCCTCGAGGCCGCAGGCGTGATCGAGGCGGTGGGACCCAACGTGACCGAGTTCAAGCCCGGCGATCGCGTGGCCTACGCGAACGGGCCCATCGGCGCGTACTCGGAGGTGAAGATCCATACGGCCGAGCGGCTCGTGAAGCTGCCCGATGGCATCACGTTCGAGCAGGGCGCTTCCATGATGCTGCAGGGCCTTACCGTGCAATACCTGCTGCGCCGCCTGCATGTCGTGCCGAAAGCAGGCGACACGATTCTTTTCCACGCCGCCGCGGGCGGCATTGGCCTCATCGCGTGCCAGTGGGCGAAGGCGCTCGGCATCAACTTGATCGGCACCGTAAGCAGCGAGGAGAAGGCGAAGCTCGCGCGCGACAACGGCGCGGCGCACACGATCCTCTACACGAAGGAGGATTTCCAGGCGCGCGTGATGGAGATCACCGGCGGCAAGAAGGTGCCGATCGTGTACGACTCCGTCGGCAAGGACACCTGGGCCAAGTCGCTCGATTGCCTGCAGGTGCGCGGCCTCATGGTGAGCTTCGGCAATTCCTCGGGCGCCGTCGGTCCGACGGACCTGGGCATTCTTTCGGCGAAGGGCTCGCTCTACGTGACGCGTCCCACGCTCATGAGCTACACCGGCAAGCGCGACGAGCTGGTCGCAGCATCGAAGGATCTGTTCGACATGGTGCTCGCGGGCAAGGTGAAGGTGAGCCCGCGGCAGAGCTACGCGCTAAAGGACGCCCAGCAAGCTCACCGCGACCTCGAAGGGCGCAAGACCACGGGATCGACCATCCTCATCCCGTAGGACAACGCCGCTTGATTCGCACGCTCGGCAGGACTAGCGTGGGAGTTCTCTCCAGCTGGAAGGGAGGGTCGCATGAAGCTACGCATGTACGTGACGCTTCCCGACGTCTCGAGCGCCCGCCGCCTTGCGGACGACTTGCTGCTCGCCCGCATCGAGGATCGCAACATGCATTTCCTCGCTCGGCGCGGCACGGACCTGGGCGAGCTTCGCGAGGCGTCCTACCTGCAGAAGTCCGACACCGTCCACGGCGCGTTCGTGGGCTTCGTGATCGGGGGCGTCATGGGAATCCTCGTGGGGCTGCTGCTCGTGAAGTTCCCGCCCGAAGGCATGTCGCTCCAGCTGGTCGCCGTGCTGGTGGCCGCGATCGTGGGGTCGGTCCTCGGCACGTGGGTCGCGAGCATGGTGGGACTGCAGGTGCCGAACTCGCGCCTCAAGGGCTTCGAGAAGGACATCCAGGATGGCAAGGTCCTGCTGATGCTGGACGTCCCCTCGGGGCGCTACCAGGAGGTGCGCGGCATCATCGCGAGGACCCATCCGGAAGCTGCCGACCACGGCAACGAGCCGACGGTCCCCGCATTTCCCTAGCATCCGCTACTTCACCTCGTAGCTCGCAAGCTCGTAGCGCTCCTGGGCCAGGACCTTGCCGTCCGCGGTGACGTTGCTCATCTCCGCGGCGACAAAGCGCTTGACCGCGGAGTTGTACCAGTAGGTCCATGTGGTCACTCCGGACGCGGCGCCGTTGCGCTGCTTCCAGTGCGACTCGCGCACGATGTGAAGCCCGGGAAGCTTGCCCGCCGGGGTTTCCACCTGCTCCTCGACTCCGACCTTGAGAGTGATCTGCTGCTCGAAGTTGCGCTCGCCGGCCTTCTGCGAGCCCTTCAGCGTCCAGGTGCCGCCGGAACGCATCGGAAAAACGTAGAACTGATTCGACGGCCTGAATTCCTCGGTGCGCCCCTGGCGGGTCATGTGCGTGAAATTCCCGACAAGATCGCCGAGGGTGGCGCCGTTCGAGTACTCGACGACATCGCCGTGAATGGCCGTGATCCTGAAAGTGGCGCGGCGCTCGCTTTGGTCGAGGAGGTTCACGACGCGATAGGTCCACGTGTCGCCGACGGCGAAGTTGGGCGGCGCGTTGAGCGACGTCGGCGCGGCTGCGCGCGGCGTGGAAAGCGCCGTGCTCGCCACGCGTTGCGGTTCGGGCTTCGCCGCGAGCGAGGGCGCCGGTGCCTCGCGAAATGCGAAGGCCGACTCGAGCGACGTGCTCTCCCATGGAGTCTGCAGGTTCTTCGACTCGGTGCGAACGCCCACGCGCACCGCCTTGAACACGTCCTCGATAGGCGCGCCGGGGCGCGCGATCTCCTTCACCAGGTGCCCGGTGTAGAGCCCGTTGCGGCCGCCGCCATCGGCGGCTGTCGAGCCGGGCGAGGTTGCGAAGGCGATCAGCGTTCCAGGCGGGGCATCGATCTGCGCGAGCCCCTTCGCGCTCGTCACGAGCCGCGTGCCGAACGGATTGTTGCGGCACGCATCGAGGATCACGATGTTGACGGGGTTCTTCGCAGAGTCGAGCTTGTCCATCACGGCGCCCAGATCGAGCGCGGCGAAGGCGACCTCGTCTTCGCGCGCGATGTCCGCATCGACCGGCAGGAGGTAGTTGTGGCCGCGCACCTGCATGCCATGGCCCGCGAAGTAGAAAAGGCCCGTGTCGCGCCGCCCCAGCTTGTCGCCGAACTCGCGTAGCGCGAGGTGCATCTGCCTGAGCGTGGAGTTGTCGCGGTGGATCACGACGAAGCCGCTCGCCTCGAGTGCCTTCGCCATGTCGGCCGCGTCGTTGGGCGGATTCGCGAGCGGCGCGTCCTTGTAGGCGCCGTTGCCGATCACCAGGGCGAGGCGCCTGGGCTTCGCTTCTTCGGCGGCGATCCCGGCCGTCGCCATCGCGAGCGCGAGCACGACCGCGAGCTTCCAGGTGCAGGCGGCTTTCATGGCGCGATTGTATAGAATCGTGGATTCACGTTCTCTCTTACCGCCATGGCGATCCTCCTTCGCGAATCCGACGTCGAGCGCCTGCTCACGATGCCCCGCACGATCGAGCTGGTCGAGCGCGTCCATCGCGAATACTCCACCGGCAACGCCATCGATGTCCCCCGCGAACGCACGAGGCTTCCGAAGGCGGCGCTGCACATCCTCCAGGGAGCGGTGCCTTCGGCGAGTGTCTTCGGCTACAAGGCATACACGTCGAGCAAGGAAGGCGTGCGCTTCCTCGTGTACGCGTTCGATGCGGAGCGCGGCACGCTGGATGCGGTGATCGAGGCCAATCGCCTCGGGATGATGCGTACCGGAGCCGCGGGCGGCGTCGCGGCGAGGTGGCTCTCGCGCGCCGACTCGAAAGTCGTCGGCATCTTCGGCTCCGGATGGCAGGCCGAGGGACAGCTCGAGGCGCTCGCCAACGTCCGCAAGCTCGAGCGCGTGAAGGTCTACTCGCGCACGCCTGAAAAAGTCGTGAAGTTCTGCGAGAAGATGTCGAAGAAGCTCTCGCTCGAGGTGGTACCGGCGAAATCGTCCGAAGACGCCGTAAGGGGCAGCGACATCGTCGTCACGATCACCACGTCGGCGACGCCCGTGTTCGATGGCGAGTGGCTCGCCGACGGCACGCACGTGAACGCCGCGGGATCCAACTCGCTCCTGCGCCGCGAGATCGACGAGACGACGGTGAGGCGAAGCGACCCCGTGGTCGTGGACTCGCGTCCCAGCGCGCTCAAGGAAGCGGGCGACCTGCTCCCGGCGTTCGAGAAGGGGCGCCTGCACGCTGGCGCTCTCGTCGAGCTGGGCGAAGTGATCGCGGGAACGCGTCCCGGCCGCACCGGCGCCGCCCAGGTGACGCTCTTCGAATCCCAGGGGATGGCCATGCAGGACCTCATCATCGCGAGCGACCTGGCGAAGCTCGCCCGGGCGCAGGGCATGGGGCAGGAGCTCGACCTCGGATCGTGAAGCGTCACAAAACCCTAGGTATGATGGGGAGATAAGACAGTCAGGGAGAATTCATGAAGACCGCTTTCTGGAAGGCCGACTGGTTCCTCGGCGTCGTGATCGCCGTGGCACTGCTCGGCTTCAAGGGCATGTCGGGCGTGATCCCGAGCCTGGAGCGCTGGGCATACGACCTCGGCGTGAAGATGACCTCGAAAACCCCGAGCGACAAGGTCGCGGTCATCGCGATCGACGAGGTCTCGATCGCCAACATCGGACGTTGGCCATGGCCGCGCGAGGTGCAGGCGAAGCTGGTCGACCAGCTCGTCGCCTCGAAGGCGAAGGTGATCACGAGCACGGTGATCCTCTCCGAAGCGCAGAAGGACCCGGGCCTCGCGTACGTCGAGAAGATGCTCGACATCTACAACAAGGCGTATCCCGGCGCGACGCAGGAAGTGCCCGGCGTCTCTCCCATCGGCGGGCAGACACCTGCCGCGCAAGGCGCCACGCCGCCTGCGGACGTGGCCGAGATCGGCAAGATTCTCGGCGAGGCATCCGTCGCGCTCAACAGCGACATTCGCTACGCCGACAGCATCAAGAAGGCGGGCAACGTGCTCCTGCCCCTCACGTTCGGCGAGATCACGGGCGCGCCTCCGCCCGGCAAGCCCGACAAGCCGCTTCCCGAATACGTCTCGAAAAACACGATCGGCAGCGTGACGGACGCGGGCGGGCAATTCATCTTCGCGAATGCGCCGCTCATTCCAATCGAGCAGTATGGCAACGCGGCCGCGGGCATCGGGTTCCTGAACTCGCTTCCCGATGAAGATGGCGCGGTGCGCTTCGAGCCGCTCGTGATGGACTACTACGGCCAGCAGTACCCGTCGCTGGCACTCCTCACCGCGGCCAAGGCGCTCAACCTCACCTCGAAGGACATCAAGGCGGCCATGGGCGAGAGCGTGTCCGTCGGCGGCAAGACCATCCGCACCGATCCGTTCGGCGAGATGTACACGTACTTCTACAAGGACAGGAACGGCCAGTCCGCCTTCCCGATCGATTCGTTCTTCGACGTGTACTCGGGCAAGATCCCCGCGTCGAAATACACCGACAAGATCGTGCTGATCGGCGCGACGGCCGCGGGCGTTGGCGCGAACATGGTGACGCCGATCTCGGCGCAGATGAACCCGGTCACGACGCTCGCGCACTCGGTGTCTTCGATCCTGCAGGAGCATTTCTTCGTCGTGCCCACGTGGGCCGGCCTCGCAACGCTCGCCGCGTACATCCTCGTGGCGCTCTACATCATCCTGCTGCTGCCCAAGCTCACGGCGGGCAAGGGCGCGATGATCACGGGCGCGCTGGTCGTCGTGATCTTTGCCGCGCACCTGGGCCTCATGACGGGAGCCGGGTTGTGGGTGCAGCTGATGCTGCCGCTCACGCTGCTGATCATCGGGCACGCGCTGCTCACGACCAAGCGCTACCTCATGACCGAGCGCGGCAAGGAGGCGGCCGACCTCGCGGGCGCCGAGTCCAACCGCATGCTGGGCCTCGCGTTCCAGCAGCAGGGCCAGCTCGACATGGCCTTCGACAAGTTCCGCAAGGCCCCGCTCAACGAAGAGGTGATGGAGAACATGTACAGCCTCGCCCTCGACTTCGAGCGCCGCAGGCAATTCAACAAGGCCGAGAGCGTCTTCCGGTACATGTCGACATTCAATCCGAAGTTCCGCGACATCGAGGAGCGGCTCGGGCGCAACAAGGCGCTCTCGGAGACGATCATCCTCGGCGGCTCGGCGGGCGCGCGCACCAACGCCGGCACGATGATCCTGCAGGGCGGCACCCAGGAAAAGCCCATGCTCGGGCGCTACCAGGTGGAAAAGGAGCTGGGCAAGGGCGCGATGGGGGTGGTCTACGGCGGCAAGGACCCGAAGATCGGCCGCGTCGTCGCGATCAAGACGATGGCGCTGTCGGCGGAGTTCGAGGCCGACGAGTTGGCCGATGCGAAGGAGCGCTTCTTCCGTGAAGCTGAAACGGCAGGCCGCCTCACGCACCCGAACATCGTCACGATCTACGATGCGGGCGAGGAGCACGACCTGTGCTACATCGCCATGGAGTTCCTGAAGGGCAAGGACCTCGCCCCGTACACCAAGCAGCCGAACCTGCTGCCGCCGGACCGGGTGCTCTCGATCGTCGAGCGCGTGTCCGATGCACTGGGTTACGCGCACGGCATGGGCATCGTCCACCGCGACATCAAGCCCGCGAACATCATGTACGAGCCGGAAAGCGACACCGCGAAGGTGACCGACTTCGGCATCGCGCGCATCACCGACTCGTCGAAGACCAAGACCGGCATGGTGCTGGGCACGCCGTCGTACATGTCGCCCGAGCAGCTCGCGGGCAAGAAGATCGACGGGCGGAGCGACCTCTTCTCGCTGGGCGTCACGCTCTACCAGATGCTCTCGGGAAGGTTGCCGTTCGAAGGCGAATCGATGACGCAGCTCATGTTCGCCATCGCCAACAATCCGCATCCGCCGATCCGCGAGATGAACCCGGCGCTTCCGGAGTGGATCGACGCGATCATCGACAAGGCGCTCGCGAAGGATTTCGAGAAGCGCTACCAGACCGGCGCGGAATTCGCGGAAGCCATCCGCCAGGCGCGAAAGGCCGCTTAGCGAGATGCCGGGGCTCGAAGGCACCACCGCACGCGAGCCCCTGCACCGGCGCTCGATCGAGATCAACGGCTACAAGCGCGCCGACGGCCTGTACGACATCGAGGGCCACCTCGTCGACACGAAGCCCGTGGATTTCCAGCTCGCGGCGGGGATCCGCAAGGCCAACGAGCCCGTGCACGGCATGTGGCTGCGCATCACGGTGGACCGCAAGCTCACCATCGTCGACGCGGCCGCGTCGATGGATGCGATGCCGTATACCGGGGACTGCAACCAGATCGAGCCCGCATATCGCAAGCTCATCGGCCTTTCAATCGGGCCGGGCTATCACCGGAGCGTGAAGGAATTGCTGGGCGGCGTTCGCGGCTGCACGCACATCACCGAGCTCGCTGGCATGCTCGCCACGGCCGCATTCCAGACCCTCGCGGGACAGGGCCTCGCCGATCCCGCGAAGAAGCCCTTCCAGCTCGATCGTTGTCACGCGCTGGAGTCCTCGGCACGCGCCGTCGGTCGCTACTATCCCGAGTGGTACACCGGCACCGAGAAGATCGAGCCGTTGGGCGAGGATCACCACTAGCATCGCAGGGGCAGCCGTCGACAAGGTCCGAAAAGTCGACGGCCGCCTCCGCGATGCTATCCATCGTCCCCGAGTCATTCGGCGGCGCTGGATTTCACGAAGGTCCGCTACATAGAGCCTCACTTGAAGTGTTGGGGTGAAGCTCGAGAGTGGGGTGCCGGGGTGACCGGGACTCAGGTGCCGGTCAAGGAGTTCGAGCGCTATTGGAAGAAGCGAGTTCCCTCACGCATGAAGGATTGGGACTCCCCCCGGCTCGAGCTTCACCCCCACTTCAAGTGAGGCGATCCCGTCAGGCTGATAGAATCGGCGCGAAGTCTCTCCTCGCTTTTTCTCCCGGCGGCACTCATGAACATCCACGAGTATCAAGGCAAGGAACTCTTCCGCAAGTACGGCGTGACGACGCCTCGCGGAGCGCCCGCATTCAGCGTCGACGAGGCGGTTGGCGTAGCGAAATCCCTCGGCGGCCCCGTCTGGGTCGTGAAGGCGCAGATCCACGCGGGCGGCCGCGGCAAGGGCGGCGGCGTGAAGGTCGTGAAATCAATCGACGACGTTCGCGAAACCGCGAAGAAGATGCTCGGCATGACGCTCGTCACGCACCAGACCGGCCCCGCGGGCCGCGTGGTGCGGCGGCTCCTCGTCGAGGAGGGCGCCGACATCAGGAAGGAGCTCTACGTCGCGTTGGTGGTCGACCGCGCGCAGCAGAAGGTCGTGTTGATGGCTTCGAGCGAAGGCGGCATGGACATCGAGGAAGTCGCGGCCCACACGCCCGAGAAGATCCATCGCGTCGCCATCGATCCTTTCGCCGGGCTTGCCGATGCCGACGCCGAAGGCGTGGCGCGCAAGATCGGCGTGCCCGACAGCCTCGTGGGCCAGGCCCGCGACCTCTTCAAGTCGCTCTACAAGTGCTTCGACGAGTGCGACTGCTCGCTCGTGGAAGTGAATCCGCTCATCGTCACGGGCGACGGGCGTGTCGTGGCGCTCGACGCGAAGTTGAACTTCGACGACAACGCGCTCTTCCGCCATCCCGAGATCGTGGCGCTGCGCGACCTCGACGAGGAAGATCCCGCGGAGGTGCAGGCCTCGAAGTTCGACCTGAACTACATCCAGTTGGACGGCGACATCGGCTGCCTCGTGAACGGCGCCGGCCTCGCGATGGCGACGATGGACACGATCAAGCTCTACGGCGGCGCGCCCGCGAACTTCCTCGACGTGGGCGGCGGCGCCACGGCCGAGAAGGTGACCGAGGCGTTCAAGATCATGCTGAACAACCCCAAGTTGAAGGCCATCCTCGTGAACATCTTCGGCGGGATCATGCGCTGCGACGTGATCGCCGAAGGGGTCGTGACCGCGGCGAAGCAGGTGGGCCTCAAGGTGCCGCTGGTCGTGCGCCTCGAAGGCACCAACGTCGAGCTCGGCAAGAAGATCCTCGCCGAATCGGGCCTGCCCATCATCTCCGGCGCGGACATGGGCGACGCGGCGCAGAAGGTCGTCGCGGCTGCAAAAGGAAAATAATCGTGTCCATCCTCATCAACGCGAATACCAAGGTCATCACCCAGGGCATCACCGGCAAGACGGGCCAGTTCCACACGCGCATGTGCCGCGACTACGCGAACGGCAGGAACTGCTTCGTGGCCGGCGTGAACCCGAAGAAGGCGGGCGAGGACTTCGAGGGCATCCCGATCTTCGGCACCGTGAAGGAAGCCAAGGAGAAGACCGGCGCCACGGTGAGCGTGATCTACGTCCCGCCGCCGGGCGCGGCCGCCGCGATCGACGAAGCGGTGGAAGCGGGCCTCGATCTCGTGATCTGCATCACCGAGGGCATTCCGGTGCGCGACATGGTGAGGACGCGCGCGAAGATGCGCGGCAAGAAGACGCTCCTGCTCGGACCCAACTGCCCCGGCACCATCACGCCCGAAGAGATCAAGATCGGCATCATGCCGGGCCACATCCATCGCAAGGGGCGGATCGGCATCGTGTCGCGCTCGGGCACGCTCACGTACGAGGCGGTGAACCAGGTGACGGTGCTCGGCCTCGGGCAGTCGTCCGCGGTCGGCATCGGCGGCGATCCGGTGAACGGTCTCAAGCACATCGACGTGATGAAGATGTTCAACGACGATCCCGGCACCGACGCCGTGATCATGATCGGCGAGATCGGCGGCGGCGACGAGGAAAACGCCGCGCACTGGGTGAAGGACAACATGAAGAAGCCCGTCGTGGGATTCATCGCGGGCCTCACCGCGCCGCCCGGAAAGCGGATGGGCCACGCCGGCGCGATCATCTCCGGCGGAAAGGGCACGGCCCAGGAGAAGCTCGCGGTGATGGAGGCGTGCGGCATCAAGGTCACGCGCAATCCCGCGGAGATGGGCAAGCTGCTGAAGAGCGTGCTCTAGGGTCGGGCTTGACCCCCGTCAAGCCCACGGATCCCCGCAGTCCGGTAACCTAATCCCCTGATTTGCTGGTCCTTCGCAACACCCGCGGCGGACCTGGGCTTCGACTCGCAGCTACGCCAGTCTCGCCGGAAGTGGGAGGGCCGGTCACGGCCCCGTTGCGGACGATAAACTGACGACATGAACGAAATCGCGATACCCGTCTCGAAGATCCGCCGCCCGCGCCCCACGCCGAAGGGGCGCCGCGTCGATCCCGCCGCGCGCGCCGAAGTGACCGCGGCGCTCGAGGGCGCTTCGCTGGATCGCGAGTACCTCATCGAGAACCTGCATCGGGTGCAGGACCGTTTCGGCAGCCTCTCGGCGGCTCACCTTGCGGCGCTCGCCGAGGCGATGAAGCTCGCCATGACCGAGGTGTACGAGGTCGCGACCTTCTACCACCACTTCGACGTCGTGAAGGAAGGCGAAGAGGCCCCCGCGAGGCTCACGGTGCGAGTCTGCGAGACGCTTTCCTGCAAGATGGCCGGCGCGCAGCAGCTGCTGGACAAGCTTCCGTCGCTGCTGGGGCCGAACGTGCGGGTGATCGCCGCGCCGTGCATCGGCCGGTGCGCCGAGGCGCCCGCGGTGTGCGTCGGCAAGAACGCCTTCGGCCACGCGAGCGCGAACGGCGTCGAGCAATACGTGAAGCACGAAGCGGTCGCGGCGCCTGCGCTGGAGCCCATTGGCTATGCCGAATATCGCGCGAAGGGCGGCTACAAGTCGTGGGCCGAATGCGTCGGCGGCAAGCGCGATATCGATGCCGTGATCAAGGCGATGGAGGATTCGGGGCTTCGCGGCCTGGGGGGCGCCGGATTCCCCGTGGGCCGCAAGTGGAAGATCGTGCGCGCCGAAAAGGGTCCGCGCCTCATGGCGGTGAACATCGACGAGGGCGAGCCCGGCACGTTCAAGGACCGCCATTTCCTCGAGCGCGATCCGCACCGTTTCCTGGAAGGCATGCTCGTCGCCGCGTGGGCCGTCGGCATCGAGGACATCTACGTCTACCTGCGCGACGAGTATCACGCGTGCCGCGAGATGCTGGAGCGCGAGCTCGCCGCGCTAAAGGCCGATCCGCCCGCTCCCCTTCCGCGCATCCACCTGCGCCGGGGCGCCGGCGCCTACATCTGCGGCGAAGAGTCCGCGATGATCGAATCCATCGAGGGCAAGCGCGGCATGCCGCGGCTTCGCCCGCCGTACGTCGCGCAGGTGGGCCTCTTCGGGCGTCCCACGCTCGAGCACAACATGGAGACGCTCTTCTGGATCCGCGATTTCCTCGAGCGCGGCACCGAGTGGTTCACGAAGGAGGGGCGCAACGGCCGCAAGGGGCTTCGCTCGTTCTCGGTCTCGGGCCGCGTGAAGAAGCCCGGCGTGCACGTGGCACCCGCGGGCATCACCGTGAAGGAGCTCATCGCCGAATACTGCGGTGGCATGCTCGACGGCCACGAGTTCTACGCGTACCTGCCGGGCGGCGCGTCAGGCGGAATCCTGCCCGCATCGATGGGCGACATACCCCTCGACTTCGACACGCTGCAGCCCTACGGCTGCTTCATCGGATCGGCCGCCGTGATCATCCTGTCGCAGCAGGACAAGGCGCGCGACGCGGCGACGAATCTCATGCAGTTCTTCGAGCACGAATCCTGCGGCCAATGCACGCCGTGCCGCGTGGGCACGTCGAAGGCCGTGCGCCTGATGCAGTCTCCCAAGTGGGACAAGGGGCTGCTCGAGGAACTTTCAGTCGCGATGGCTGACGCGTCGATCTGCGGCCTTGGACAGGCAGCGCCGAATCCCATTCGCTGTGTGTCGAAGCATTTCGCGCATGAAATCTAATCTGCGTTCATCGGCGTTCATCTGCGGATCCAGGGGTAGTTCATGAAGATGAACGAGCCGCCCGCCGGCACGGAAGTGATCGAGTTCAAGCTGAACGGCGAGACCATCTCGGCATTCGCGGGCGAGACGATCATCCAGGCGGCCCGGCGATACGGCGTCGACATCCCTCACCTTTGCTACAAGGAAGGCTATCGCGCCGACGGGAACTGCCGCGCGTGCGTCGTGGAGATCAAGGGCGAACGCGTGCTGGCGCCCTCGTGCTGCCGGCAACCCGCGAAGGCGATGGAAGTCCAGAGCACTTCGCCGCGCGCGCTGCAGTCGCAGAAGATGGTGCTCGAGCTCCTGATGAGCGACGTCCCGAAGGACGACCTGAAGCCCGGCGGCAACGAGCTCTTCTACTGGGCCGGGGAGCTGGGCGTCACGCGCTCGCGCTTCGAATCGCGCCACCAGCCCGCGTCCGACATCTCGCACCCGGCGATGGCGGTAAATCTCGATGCCTGCATCCAGTGCACGCGCTGCGTGCGCGCCTGCCGCGAGGAGCAGGTGAACGGCGTCATCGGTTACGCCAATCGCGGCCACGATTCGAAGATCGTCTTCGACTTCGACGATCCCATGGGCGATTCCACGTGCGTCGCGTGCGGCGAATGCGTGCAGGCCTGTCCCACGGGCGCGCTCGCTCCCGCGAAGCAGGCGTACAAGGTCATCGCCGACAAGAAGGTGGATTCGGTCTGCCCGTTCTGCGGCGTCGGATGCCAGCTCACCTACCACGTGAAGGACAACGCGATCGTGCGAGTCGAGGGCCGCGATGGCCCCTCGAACCACGAGCGCCTGTGCGTGAAGGGGCGCTTCGGCTTCGACTACGTGGAGCACCCCCATCGCCTCACCAGGCCGCTCATCCGCAAGCCCGGCGCCGCGAAGAGCGGGGACTTCACCGTCGATCCGACGCGCTGGAGCGAGGTATTCCGCGAAGCGACGTGGGACGAAGCGCTGGCACTCGCGGGCGAGGGCTTGAGGAAAGTCCGCGATCGCGACGGCCCCAATGCGCTGGCGGGATTCGGCAGCGCCAAGGGCTCGAACGAGGAGGCCTATCTCTTCCAGAAGCTCGTGCGCACCGGCTTCGGCACCAACAACGTGGATCACTGCACGCGGCTTTGCCATGCGTCGTCCGTCGCGGCGCTGCTGGAGGGCGTGGGTTCCGGCGCGGTGTCCAACCAGGTGAGCGACGTGGCGGTGGCCGACGTGATCTTCGTGATCGGCGCCAATCCCACGTCGAACCATCCCGTGGCCGCGACATGGATGAAGAACGCCGTGGACCGGGGTGCCAAGCTCATCGTCGCCGATCCGCGCCGCAACGACCTCGCGCGCCACGCGTGGCGCTTCCTGCAGTTCACCGCCGACATGGACGTGGCGCTGCTGAACGCGATGATCTACACGATCATCGAAGAGGACCTGGTGGACAAGGAGTTCATTCGCCAGCGCACCTCGGGCTACGAGGCGCTCAAGGAAAACGCGAAGGGCTTCAGCCCCGAGGCGATGGCGCCGCTTTGCGCAATCCCCGCGGAAACGATCCGCGAGGTCGCGCGCGCCTACGCGACTTCGAAGGCCTCCATGATCCTCTGGGGCATGGGCATCTCGCAGCACGTGCACGGCACCGACAACGCGCGCTGCTTGATCGCGCTCACGCTGATGACGGGGCAGATCGGCCGTCCCGGCACGGGGCTGCATCCGCTGCGGGGGCAGAACAACGTGCAGGGCGCATCGGACGCGGGCCTGATCCCGATGATGTTCCCGGACTACCAGCGCGTGGACAATCCCCAGGCCAACGAGCGCTTCGAGAAGTTCTGGGGCCGCACCCTCGACAAGAAGCCGGGCCTCACGGTGGTCGAGATCATGGACGCGGCGTGCGACGGCAAGATCAAGGGCATGTACATCATGGGCGAGAACCCCGCGATGTCGGACCCGAACGCGCACCACGCCCGCGAGGGACTCGCGAAGCTCGAGTGCCTCGTCGTGCAGGACATCTTCCTCACGGAGACGTCGTATCTCGCGGACGTCGTGTTGCCGGCCTCCGCGTGGCCCGAGAAGACCGGCACGGTGACCAACACCGACCGCATGGTGCAGCTCGGCCGGCGGGCGCTCGACATGCCGGGCGATGCGCGCCAGGACCTGTGGATCATCCAGCAGCTGGCGAACCTGCTCGGGTGCGGCTGGAACTACACCGGCCCCGAGAGCGGCGTGGCCCAGGTCTACGAAGAGATGCGCCAGGCGATGAACTCGATCGCGGGCATTTCATGGGAACGCCTCGTCCACCAGTCGTCCGTGACCTATCCGTGCCGCACCGAGGACGATCCGGGGCAACCCATCGTCTTCACGGAGAACTTCCCGACCCAGGACGGGCGCGGCAAGTTCGTCCCCGCCGACCTCATTCCCGCGAACGAGCGTCCCGACAAGGACTATCCGTACGTGCTCATCACCGGGCGGCAGCTGGAGCACTGGCACACGGGCTCGATGACGCGGCGCGCTTCGGTGCTCGATGCCATCGAGCCGCGCGCGGTTGCATCGATGCACCCGCTGGATCTCGATGCGCTCGGCGTGGGCGCGGGCGGCGTGATCACGGTGGCGTCTCGCCGCGGCGAGATCGCGTTGAGCGCGCGCGCCGACGACGGCACGCCGCGGGGAACGATCTTCATTCCGTTCGCCTTCTACGAGGCGGCGGTGAACCTGCTCACGAACCCGGCGCTGGATCCGTTCGGGAAGATCGCCGAGCTCAAGTACTGCGCCGTGACCGTTCGAAAGGGCGGCGAGCTCCAATCCCTCGCGACGTACGGCGGCGGCCAGTCGTTCTCGCGCGAATCGCCCGTTCGCTAGATCGTCGGCTTCTTGCGCAGGTAGTCCACGCGGTCCATGGAGTGCACGACGACATCGTGGATCTCCGAGCCGCGCAGGACCTTCAACGTGACGTCCACGCCGGGCCTGCCGGAAGCCCACAGGCGCCTGTAGAAATCCTCGAGACGGTCCACCTTGCGGCCCCCGAGCGCGAGGATGATGTCGCCGGCCTCGATGCCCGCCTGCTCCGCGGGCCCTTCATCCGTCACGCGCAGCACCTTCACGTGGCCGCCCTCCTCGAGCGAGTTCAAGCCCAGCCAGGGGCGAACGCCCGCCTTCTGGCGGCCCGTGCGGATCATCTCGTCGAGAACCGGCTTCAGCAGGTCGATTGGAACGAACATGTTGCCGGGCATGCGCTCGCCCGGCCTCATCGCGTCCATCACGAAGAGCGAGCCGATGCCCACCAGCTCGCCTTCCTTGTTGATGAGCGCGGCGCCGCTGTGGTCCGCGCGCGGCGGCGTCGTGAAGATCGCGCCGTCGATCATGTACTCCCAGTAGCCGGCGAACGGACGGCGCGACACCACGGTCGCGACCGAGAGGTTGTCCTCGCCACCCGCGGCGACCATCAGTCGATCGAGCTCCCCGATGCCCTTGGAGGTGCCGAGGCGGATCGGCTTCACGCCGAGCGCGCCGATGGGGCGAAGCAACCCGAATCCGGTCGCGTGGTCGTAGGCGGCCACGGTCGCCGGAATCGTGCGTCCCGTGCTCGTGACGAGATCCACGGTGTCCGCCTCGAGGACGAGGTAGCCGATCGTGAGCACGAGGCCGCTCGGCGCGATGATCACGCCGCTGCCGGTGCGTTCCTCGCCAAGGTATGCGTTGGTCCGCGCGTCGGCCAGGGCCTTCATCTTCACCGTGACGACGGCATTCGCCGCGTCGAGCAACTGCTGGAACGAGGAATCTTCCTTCGCCCCGGGGTTGGGCGCCGAGGCCGCGGCCGCGACGGATTGCGACGGCACCGCGAGCATGAACCACGCGGCGAGCAAGGCGATTCGAAGCAATCGTTCCATTGAACCCATGCTAGCCTACGCACGAAGGGTAGTTCATCTCTAGAGGAGAAATAATGTCGAAAGTTCGCGAGTGCGTCATCGGATGTTTCGCCGCCGCGGCGGTGCTTGCGTCAACCCTCGCGGCGGCGCAGCAGTGGCCGACAAAGCCCGTGAAGATGATCTCGGTATTTCCGCCGGGGGGGTCCGTGGACCAGGTGGCGCGCGTGCTGGCGCAGCAGCTCCAGGCGCAGCTGGGCCAGACATTCATCGTCGAGGACCGCACCGGCGCCGCGGGATCCATCGGCACGCAGGTGGTGGCGACATCACCGCCCGACGGCTACACCTTCGGAGTCGTCTTCGATACGCACGCGGTGAACCCGCTCCTCATCCCGAACATCGCGTTCGACACGCTGAAGGACCTGGCACCCGTGATGCTCGTGGGAACTTCGCCCATGGCGATCGTCACGCAGGCGAACTCGCCCTACAAGGATTTCCGCGACGTGATCGCGGCGGCCAGGGCGAAGCCGGGGACCCTCTCGATGGGATCCATCGGCACGGGCAGCCTCGGCCACCTGGCGCTCGCCCAGATCGACAAGGCGCTCGCCATCGACATCACGCACATTCCCTATCGCGGCGGCGGCCCGCTCATGGTCGACGCCCTGGGAGGCCAGGTGCCGCTCGCGATCGGTTCCGTTTTCCTCGTGACGCCGCATGTGAAGGGTGGGAAGCTGAAGGCCCTCGCGGTGACGTCGCTCAAGGCGGCGCCGCAGCTCCCGGGCGCGGCCCCGCTCGCCGACCAGGGCATGCCGGGATTCTCGGCGCTGTCGTGGTGGGGCATCATCGCGCCCGCGAATACGCCCCAGCCGATCATCAGGAAGATGGTCGAGGAGCTCGCGAAGGCGCTCAAGGATCCGGGTGTTGCGCAGAAGCTCACGGCCCAGGGCATCGACATCGAGGGCGGCGGCCCCGAGGCGCTCGACAAGTTCGTGCGCGGCGAGATGGCCCGCTGGGACAAGGTCGTGAAGGAGAACAATATCCGGGCGGGAGACTAGCCCAGCCCCACCAGCCGGATCACTGCGTCGCGCGCGCTCATTCCTTCGCGCAGTTCGAGCCTTCGCGCGCTCTCGTTCACGCGGGAGATGACGCCGGTGTCGTAGGTCGATCGTCCGTCGCCGATTCGCGCCGTGTTGTGGGACACGGCCGCGGCCGCGACGCCGCGTGAATCGAGCACGGGAAGGCGCGCATAGCCCGCGTCGTCCTTGCCGCCGCCCGCGTCGTTGAAGAATGCCGCGAAGACGTCGACGCCGAGCATCGTGTCGGGCTTGCCGCCCAGCAGCGCGCCGTGGGAGCCCGTCACGACGATCGCGCGCTTGTCGGCGTCGCGGGCGAGCGCGATTGAATCGATCGCCCACACCTCGCGATGCCCGGTGTTGGCGATGCGTAGGCGCGTCTCGCCGATCTCGGGAATCCCGTCCTTCGTCGAGCCGTCGCTCTTCAGCAGCAGGTTCGCCGCGCTCCGGCACGTTTGTCCCGGTGCGCACCCGAGCGCGACCGCGACATCGTTCGCCATCGAGATCACGCCGTTGGCGAGCATGTCGGCGCCGTCGGCGATGCGCGCGCTGCGATGGTCGACCGCGCAGGCGGCGATTCCCAGGCCGCTCAGCCATGCCACGCCCGCGATCCCGGCCGAATGGCGGCCCACGCCCGCGTCGTTCAGCACTATCGCGCGCACCCCGGCCCTCGCGGCGAGCCACGCGGCGTAGAGGCCGCCGTGGGACCCGCAGACCACCACGGCTTTCCGCGCGGAGCGGTCCAGCCGGGTCGCGGAATCGGCGACGACGATGGCGTCCATGGCCCGATTCTAGACCCCCTTGACAAGCGCCCGCGGGTGTATCAAAGTGATATCACATCAATAGCAGCCGGGCATGGCCTCGGCATGGAGTGCGGCAATGACCGCGTATCGCAAGGAAGGAAATTTCGAGAAACCCTATCTCACGATGAACGGCATCGGGATGCTGCTGCTGCTCCTGGCACTCATCGGCGCCGAGGTCGTGGGCTTGCCCACGCTGGGCCCGCGCTTCGTCTTGCCAGCAATCGCGATCGGCGTGGCGATCGTTCTGGTCGCCCGCGGTTTCTTCTCGCTCCAGCCCAACGAGGCCGTGGTGCTCATGCTCTTCGGCGACTACCTGGGCACCGAAAGAAAATCGGGCCTGCGCTGGACGTGGCCCTGGAACACCCGGGCGAAGGTGAGCGTGCGTGCGCGCAACTACAACGTCGAGACCCTCAAGGTGAACGACAAGCGCGGCAACCCCGTGGAGATCGGCGCCGTCGTGGTGTGGCGCGTCGAGGATACGGCCCAGGCCAAGTTCGACGTGGAGGACTTCGAGAACTTCGTCCGCGTGCAGGGCGAATCGGCCCTGCGCCATGTCGCCACGCGCTACAACTACGACACCGGCGAGGATCACGAGTCGGAGCACGAGGTGACGCTTCGCGCGGGCGCCGACACGGTGGCGGCCTCGCTCATCGAGGAGCTGCAGGTCCGCGTGCAGCTCGCCGGCGTGAAGATCGAGGAGGCGAAGCTCACGCACCTCGCGTATGCCCCGGAGATCGCCGGCGCGATGCTGCGCCGCCAGCAGGCCGAGGCGGTGATCGCCGCGCGCAGCAAGATCGTGATCGGCGCTGTGACAATGGTCGAGATGGCGCTGAAGAGCCTTTCGGAGAAGAACGTCGTGGCCCTGGACGACGAACGAAAGGCCGCCATGGTGTCGAACCTGATGGTCGTGCTGTGCTCGGATCGCGATACGCAGCCGATCGTGAACACGGGGACGCTCTACAACTGATGCGGCGATGAGCGAACGAAAGGCCTACCTGCTGCGGATCGATCCCGAGGTCTGGGAGCAGGTCGAGCGGCTCGCCCAGGCGGAGCTTCGCTCGGTGAACGGGCAAGTCGAATACCTGCTGCGCGAAGCGCTCGCGCGCCGCGGCGTTCCCGCCGCGGGCCCGGGGAAGAAAACGCGAAGGAGCTGACAGATGAATCTCTGCCCGAAAGCAATGCATCCCGTCGCACTGATGGTCATCGCCATCGGCATCTCGGTGGCAACGCTTCCGCGCGCCGCGGACGAGGAGATCGACACGATTCCGGCGACCAACGCGGCGCTGGGCTGGCTCGCGATGGTGGACGCGGGTCGCTACGGACAGAGCTGGGAGACGGCCGCGCAATACTTCCGCGACAACGTCACGCGACCGCAATGGGAGGTGATGCTCGCCCAGACGCGCGGCAAGGCGGGCAACCTGATGGCGCGCAAGGTCACATCGGTCCACTACGCGCGCGACCTTCCCAATGCCCCGCCCGGCGAATACGTGGAAATCCAATACATCACGCGATTCGAGAACGGCCTCTTCACCGAGACCGTGACGCCGATGAAGGAGAAGGACGGCTCGTGGAAAGTCTCGGGGTACTACATCAAGTGACGTTGCGCGCGGCGCTCGCGGTGCTGCTGGGGGCGGTCTCGCTCCTCGCCGTGGCGAGCGAGCTCGACACGGATCCGGCGGTGCTGGCGGCCCGGAGCTGGCTCGCCAGCATCGACGCGGGCCAGTACCAACAGGGCTGGGAGGATGCCGCCGACAGCCTGCACGTTGGCGCGACCCGCGAACAATGGGAGAAGAACCTGCGGCGCGCACGCGACGTTCGCGGCCCGATCCTCAGCCGCCAGGTGAAGCACGCGAAATTCTCGAAGTCGTCCTACAGCGACCCGGGCTCCTTCGTCGAGATCCAGTTCGAGACGCGATTCGAGAGGCGGCTCGTGTCGCGGGAAACGGTGAGCGCGATCCGTGTCATGGACGGATCGTGGAAGGTCTCCTCCTACACGATCAAGTAGCGGCCGCTTCCTCGGGGGGCTTCACGCGGCGGAATTCGCGCCACAGCATCACGTCGTAGGAGAGCTTCGTGACGGCGGCGACGACCAGGGGAAGCCCCAGGCCCGCCACCTGCATGAGCAGGCCCGCCAGCACGGGCGCGGCGGCCCAGCCCGCCGAGCGAACCAGCGCGGTGATCCCCGCCGCGGCGAGGCGTTCCTCGGGCCGCACCACGGCCATCACGTAGCTCTGTCGCGTGGGCACGTCCATCTCGTTCAATCCCTCGCGCAAGAGGAACAAGAACGCCGCCACCGTGAAATCGCTCGAGGCCACGATCGTGAAGAGCAGCAGCGACGAAGGCACGTGCGTGTAGATCATCGTGTTGAGCAGGCCGATGCGCTTCGAAAGCCACGCGGCCACGAGATGCGAGCATGCCGAGAGCACGCGTCCCGCGGCGAAGAGCACGGCGACTTGCGCCGCGGGCAGGCCGAATCGCTCCGCGAAGAAGTACGCGAGCAGCGCCGAGCCCACGAATCCGCCGCCGAACGCATCGACGAGGAAGAGCAGCGAGATCTTCGTGACGATGGGGCGGCTTTCCGGCGAAAGATGCGCAAGTCCCACGGATGTCGCGCCTTCCACGCGGGGCGGGATTCGCGTGTAGAGGGCCGCGGCCGCGAGGTAGAGCCCGCAGAAGACCGCGAGTGACGCGCGCATCGCGGCAAGCGCATCGAGCCCCATCGAATGCTCGAGCAGCGTGGGCAGCGCGGCCAGCAATCCGCCACAGGCGTATCCGGCATCGAGCAGCACGTTGTACCAGGCGAAGACGCGCGTGCGATCGGTGTCTTTCGTGGTCGCAGGGAAGATCGCCTGCTCGATGATGGGAATGGCGCCCCGGTCGCGGCCGTTCACGTTGAACATGCCGAAGAACGCCGCTGCCGCGAGGAGCGCGAAGGAATCCGTCATGAGCATCACCGCGCAGCCCACGGCCGGCAATGCCGAGAGCGTGACCAGCATCGTGCGTTGCGATGTGCGCGGACCCAGCCACAGCGTGAGCAACGCCGCAAGGGCTGCGCCCCACAACGCCGACGACAGGATCACGCCGACCTGCACCGCCGACATGCCCAGGCGCGCGGCATAGAGGCCGATCAACACCGCCATGAGTCCCACGCCCAGCGCGCGCAGGAACGCGGCCGCGTAGAGGATTCGGCGCTGGCGTTCGCCTTCCTGCGCTGTCATCGCGCCCCGAGAAAGGACAGCGTCTCGGCCGTGGGCCTCGTCGGCCGGTACTCCGCCGACACCCAGCCGTCGTATCCCAGGTCGTCCAGGAGGGCGAAGAGCGCCTCGAAGTCGATCTTTCCCGAGCCCGGTTCGCCGCGTCCGGGTGCGTCGGCGAACTGGATGTGGCGGATCGAATCGCGGCACTCTTGAAGGATCGCGGCCGGGTCGTCGCCCATCATCACCGTGTGGTAAAGATCGCACTGCAGGTAGAGATTGTCGGCACCGGCCTCTTCGATCAGCGCGACCGCTTCCGGCGAGCGCGACACGAAAAACCCCGGGATGTCGTGGGTGTTTATCGGTTCCAGCACGATATCGAGGCCCGCGGCCTTGAATTCGCGCGCCGCGTACCTCAGGTTGCCGATGAGGGTCGCGCGGAAGGCTTCGCGGTCGTCCACTGCGGCCGCGGTACCCGAGATGCAGTTGAGCTTCGGCACGCCGAGGGCGTGCGCGTACTCGATGCCCTTCGCTACACCGGCGCGGAATTCGGCCTCGCGGCCGGGGCGGCAGGCGATCCCGAAGTCGCCCCGGGACTTGTCGCCCATGGGCAGGTTGCACAGGACGCATTCGAGCCCGTTGTCGCGCAGCCTCGCGGCGATCTCGGCGGCGGGCCAGGCGTAGGGCTGCGCATACTCGACGGCGCGGAAGCCCGCGGCGCGCGCGGCGGCAAAGCGGTCGAGGAAGTCGTGCTCTGTGAAGAGGAACCCGAGGTTCGCGGCGAAGCGTGGCATCACTTGTTACTATACCCAAGGACATGAACACCCCGAACGCGGCGGCCGCGCACGGCGAGATCTCCGTGTTGAGGCGCCTGCTGCCATACCTTCTCGAATTCAAGGGCCGCGTGCTGCTGGCACTCGCGTTCCTGGTTTGCGCGAAGCTCGCCAACATCACGGTGCCGCTCGTGATGAAGCGCATCGTCGACGGGCTTTCGGCCGACCACGCGATCATCGCGGTGCCGGCGGCGCTGCTCCTCGCCTATGGCCTGCTCAGGCTGTCCAGCACGCTCTTCAACGAGCTTCGCGACATCGTGTTCGTGAAGGTCGCGCAGCGCTCCATGCGGCGCATCGCGCTGGAAGTGTTCCACCACCTGCACGCCCTGTCGCTGCGTTTCCATCTCGAACGCCAGACCGGGGGACTTACGCGCGACATCGAGCGCGGCACGCGCGGCATCTCGACGCTGCTCTCGTTCACCGTGTTCAGCGTCCTGCCGACGCTGCTCGAGATCGCGATGGTGACGGGCCTGCTCATCTACAAGTTCGACGTGTGGTTCGGCGTGATTTCAGTGGCGGCGGTGGCGCTCTACGTGATGCTCACCTTCGTGATCTCGGAGTGGCGCACGGCCCACCGGCGCCGTATGAACGAGCTCGACTCGAAGGCCAACACGCGCGCCATCGATTCGCTGCTCAACTACGAGACCGTCAAGTACTTCGGCAACGAGTCGTTCGAGGCGCAGCGCTACGACAAGAACCTCGCGAGCTACGAGCGCGCCGTGGTGACGAGCGAGACGTCGCTGGGGCTGCTCAACGCGACGCAGGCCCTGGTGATCGCGGTGGCCGTCTCGCTGCTCATGTGGCGCGCGGCCGAGGGCATCGTGAACGCGCACCTCACGCTGGGCGACCTCGTGATGGTGAACGCGCTCCTCATCCAGCTCTACATCCCGCTCAACTTCCTGGGCGTCATGTACCGCGAGATCAAGCAGGCTGTCGTGGACATGGAGAAGATGTTCCGGCTGCTGGGCGAGAACCGCGAGGTCGAGGACAAGGCCGGGGCGCCGGCGCTCGCGGTGAAGGGTGGCGCCGTGCGTTTCGAGCACGTGGAATTCAGCTACGACGGCCGGCGCCAGATCCTGAAGGACGTGAGCTTCGAGGTCCCCGCGGGCCGCAAGGTCGCGGTGGTGGGCCCCAGCGGCTCGGGCAAGTCGACCCTCGCGCGCCTGCTCTTCCGCTTCTACGACGTGAACCAGGGCCGCATCACGATCGACGGCCAGGACATTCGCGACGTGCAGCAGGCGAGCGTGCGCTCGGCGCTGGGCGTCGTGCCGCAGGACACGGTGCTCTTCAACGACACGATCCTCTACAACATCTCGTATGGCCGTCCCGGCGCTTCACGCGGGGAGGTGGAGGGCGCGGCTCGCGTGGCGCACATCGCGGATTTCATCGAGCGCCAGCCCGACAAGTGGGAGACGACCGTGGGCGAGCGCGGCCTCAAGCTCTCGGGCGGCGAGAAGCAGCGCGTGTCGATCGCGCGCACGGTCCTCAAGGGCCCGCCGATCCTCATCTTCGACGAGGCGACTTCGGCCCTCGATTCGCGCACGGAGAAATCCATCCAGGCCGAGCTTTCCGAAATCTCGCGCGACCGCACCACGCTCGTGATCGCGCATCGGCTCTCGACAATCGTGGACGCGGACGAGATCCTCGTGCTCGACCACGGCTCCATCGTCGAGCGCGGCACCTTCCGCAGCCTCATCGCCGCGAACGGGCGCTTCGCCGAGATGTGGCGCTTGCAGCTGGAGAAGGGCGCCGACGCCGAGGCGTCAGACCCGGAGGGGTCAGGCCCCGGTTCAAGCACCGCGGTGCCGCCGTCCGAACGCGTGCCCCACGAAACCGGGGTCTGACCCCGGTTTCGTTGTTAAGCCGGGGTCTCGCCCCGGCTGTGGACGAAGTCCCTCAGCGCCGCCAGCGTCGCCCGTGGGGCCTCGCTCATCATCGAGTGTCCGGCATCGATCGCGACGAACCGGGCGCCGGGAATCTCCGCCGCGAGCGCTTTCCCCGCCTTGAACTGGGTCATCTGGTCACGCTTGCCCGCGAGGACGAGCGTGGGCACCTTGATCGCGCGCACGGAATCGATCAAGGGGCGGTAGGCATTGCATGCGGCGAGGTCCGCAAGCAACGCGCCGGGACGCGAGCGGCCGTTGAGGCTGCGGCTCGCACCGAGCAAAGAGGTCCCGGGCACGGCGCTTTGCGTGAGCTGCGAATTGCGCACGTGGCCCCACACCGCTTCCATGTCGAAGGCGACCGGAGGATCGTCGCGCGCGGCGTTGATGAACGCTTCACCGACGGGCATCGGCGCCGACGTGCCGATGAGCGCCAGCTTCGAGACGCGCTGGGGCGCGGCAAGCGTGGCTTCGAGCGTGACGAGCGAGCCCATGCTGTGGCCCACGAGCGTGGCGTTCCCGACCGCCGCCGCGTCGAGCAACGCGATGAGCCAGGAGCTCCATTCCCCGATCGATGCGCGAACCAGTCCGGGGCTCCGGCCGTGCCCCGGCAGGTCGACGGCGAGCGCGTTGAACCCGTGGTGCGCGAAATAGCGCGACTGCCATTGCCACACGCTATGGTCGAACGCGGCACCGTGCACGAAGACGATCGTGGGAAGCTTCGGATCGAAGTCGCGCGAGCCGGTGTACGCGTAGGCGGGATAGCCCTGGACGATGAACTGCATTATTTCTGCGAGGCGTTGAGCCCGCGGCCGAGGTCGTCGATGAGGTCGTCGGGATGCTCGAGGCCGATCGACAGGCGCACGGTGCCCGGCGTGATGCCCGCGGCGGCGAGGGACGCGTCGTCCATGCGCAAGTGCGTGGTCGTGGCCGGATGGATCACGAGCGACTTCGCATCTCCGATGTTGGCGAGGTGCGAGAAGAGCGAGAGCGCCTCGATCAGCTTGCGCCCCGCTTCGCGCCCGCCCTTCAATTCGAACGACAGGATCGCGCTGCAGCCGCGCGGATAGAGGCGGCGGGCGAGCTCGTGGCCCGGGTGCGCCGCGAGGTCCGGATGGTGCACGCGCTCGACCTCCTTGCGCGATGCGAGATAGGCGACGACCTTCGACGTGTTCTCGATATGCCGCGCCATGCGGATCGGCAGCGTCTCGAGGCCCTGCAGGATCTGGAACGCCGTCATGGGCGCCATGCACGCGCCGAAGTCGCGCAGGCCCTCGCGTCGCGCGCGCAGCAGGAACGCCGATGCGGTCGATTCCTCGGTGAACACCATGCCGTGGAACCCTTCGTAGGGCTCCGTGAGCGTCGGGAATTTGCCCGAGGCGTTCCAGTCGAACCGGCCGCCGTCCACCAGCACGCCGCCGATCACGACGCCGTGCCCCGACAGGAACTTGGTCGCCGAATGCATCACCAGGTGGGCGCCCTGGTCGAGCGCGCGGCCCAGCAAGGGTGTGGTCACGGTCGCGTCAACCAGAAGGGGGATCTCGCGTTGACCAGCAAGTGCCGCGACGGCGGGAACGTCGAGCACATCCACGGAGGGGTTGCCCACCGATTCGCCGAAGAGCAGCCGCGTGCCCGGCTCGATGGCGCGGCTCCAGGCATCGAGGTCCCGCGGCGGCACGAAGGTGGTCCGAATGCCGAAGCGCGGCAACGTGTAGGTCAGGAGGTTGTGGGAACCCCCATAGAGGCTGGATGAGGCGACGATGTGGCCGCCCTGCCCCATGAGCGTGACGATGGCCAGGTGCAGCGCCGCCTGGCCGCTCGCGGTGGCGATCGCGCCCACGCCGCCCTCGAGGGCTGCCATGCGCTCCTCGAACACGGCCACGGTGGGATTGGAGAGGCGCGAATACACATGGCCGGGCGTTTCCATGTTGAAAAGCGCCGCCGCGGTATCGGTGTCGGGGAAGACGAAGGACGCCGTTTGGTAGATGGGAACGGCCCGGGATCCGGTCGCCGGGTCCGGGGATTGGCCGGCGTGGACCGCAAGGGTGTCCGGGTGGGGTGTTTTCGGTCCCAAATCAATTGTTTAGGATGTAGTGCTCAGATCTTGTCACGAAAGGGTGTTGTTTGCTATGGTGTCGCCTGCCGTTCCCGAGTCCAGGCTGAGAGAAGTGACCCGAATCCTCGCCATTTTCGTCCTCGCCGTCCTGCCCCTTGCCGCCATCGCCGGGCCCGCGAAGCCGCGCGCCAGCGTCGTCGCCGCGGAATTCACGAAGGATGGTGAACCCAACGTCAAGTCCACGGGCGTGCTCGTGTACGACCCCACGACCGGCGCGACGCTCTTCGCGAAGAATGCGGAGCAGGCCGCGCCCATCGCTTCAATCACCAAGCTCATGACCGCGATGGTCGTGCTTGATGCGAAGCAGCCGCTCGACGAAGTGATCGAGATCGTTGGCGAGGACATCGACACGCTGAAGAACACCCATTCGCGCCTCCCGGTGGGCACGCGCTTCCGCCGCGACGACCTGATGCGCCTTGCGCTGATGGCGAGCGACAATCGCGCGGCCGCCGCGTTGGGACGCAGCTATCCGGGCGGCCTCGCGGCCTGCGTCGAGGCGATGAACGCCAAGGCGAAGCTCCTGGGGACCCTCCAGACGCACTACGTGGACTCGTCGGGACTCTCGCCGTCCAACGTATCGACGCCCTCGGATCTCGGCAAGATCGTCTCGGCCGCCGTCACCTATCCGATCATCACCGAATACACCACCACGGGCGCGGTGAACGTCACGCTGCCCGATTCGAAGCACAAGTTGAGCTTCGTGAACACCAACTCGCTCGTCGGCCATTCGGACTGGAAGATCGGCCTGTCGAAGACGGGCTACATCAACGAGGCGGGCAAGTGCCTCGTGATGCAGGCCATGATCGCGAACCAGCCGGTGGTCATCGTGCTTCTCGATTCGTGGGGACGCCTCACCCGCATCGCGGACGCCAATCGCATCCGCAAGTGGCTCGAACGCAACCCAGGCAAGCTCGCAGGCGTGACACTCAACCCGAGCTGAAGTCCCGCATTCCCGAAGACGGCGCGCCATATTAGGGCGCGCCGTTTTTCTTTGCACCGTTCCGGCGCATCGATCTCCGGGAAGTGTTTCAGCCGTTTCCCCGCCTGCTCCTTTTCCGCAATGGGATCAATCCCTAAGCCGTGGGCGGCGTTCTGGCACAGACGTCGCTATCAGAGGTTTGGAGGCGATCGCCAGGGTGCGACCGCCCATCAACAATCAAAAGGGGATCGGATCCATGAAACGTCGCTCATTCGTCAATGTGCTCGCGCTGAGTACCGCCCTCGCGCTGGCGCCCGTCGCGGCCTGGGCCCAGGCCAAGACCATCAAGGTGGGAGTCCTGCATTCGCTGTCGGGCACCATGGCCATCAGCGAGACCGCGCTGAAGGACATGGCGCTCATGACCTTCGACGAGATCAACAAGGGCGGCGGCGTGATGGGCTACAAGATCGAGGCCGTCGTGGTCGATCCGGCGTCGAACTGGCCGCTCTTCGCCGAGAAGGCGCGCGGCCTGATCACGCAGGACAAGGTCGCGGTCGTCTTCGGTTGCTGGACATCGGTGTCGCGCAAGAGCGTGCTGCCGGTGTTCGAGGAATTGAACGGACTGCTTTTCTATCCCGTGCAATACGAGGGCGAGGAGCTGTCCAAGAACGTGTTCTACACGGGCGCGGCTCCCAACCAGCAGGCGATCCCCGCGGTCGAGTACCTGATGAGCAAGGACGGCGGCGGCGCCAAGCGCTTCGTGCTGCTGGGCACCGACTACGTCTACCCGCGCACGACGAACAAGATCCTGCGCGCGTTCCTGCACTCGAAGGGCATCACCGACGCGGACATCATGGAGGAGTACACGCCGTTCGGCCACTCCGACTACCAGACCATCATCGCCAAGATCAAGAAGTTCGCCGGCGAGGGCAAGAAGACGGCGGTGGTCTCGACAATCAACGGCGACTCCAACGTCCCGTTCTACAAGGAGCTGGGTAACCAGGGCCTGAAGGCGACGGATGTCCCGGTGGTGGCGTTCTCCGTGGGTGAGGAGGAGCTTCGCGGCGTGGACACCAAGCCTCTCGTGGGCCATCTCGCGGCATGGAACTACTTCATGTCCCTGAAGAACCCGGTGAACGATGCGTGGAAGAAAGAGTGGGCCGCGTACGCCAAGGCGAAGAACCTGCCCGGCGCCGACAAGCCGCTCACCAACGACCCGATGGAAGCCACGTACGTCGGCATCCACATGTGGAAGCAGGCGGTGGAAAAGGCCAAGTCGTTCGACACGGACAAGGTGATCGCGGCCATGGCGGGCCAGAGCTTCAAGGCGCCCGATGGCTTCACGATCAAGATGGACGAGAAGAACCACCACCTGCACAAGCCGGTGTTCATCGGCGAGATCAAGGCCGACGGACAGTTCAACGTCGTGTGGAAGACGCCCGGCCCGGTGCGCGCGCAGCCGTGGAGCCAGTACATCCCGGGTAACGACAAGAAGAAGGACGAGCCCGAAGTAGCGGCACCCGCGAAGAAATAAGGGGGACGCAGAGCCCCATGT
>JBAQKF010000062.1:0-2391 GCA_049300695.1 Usitatibacter sp. | reverse complement strand
CGCCGGCGAGCGGGCCGGCCTCGCGGCCCGCGGCGACCGCGGTGTCGATCGCGCGCGCCTCATCCAGCGCGCGCTGCCCGAGCACGCGGGTGAACGCATTGATCGAGAAATTCGCGGCGGCGATTCGAGCCAGCGCCGATTCCGCCACAGAAGCGGCGCGGGTCTCGCCTGCGCGTACGGTCGAGGCGAGCGAGAGCGCCGATTCGAAAGGGCCGGTCACTCGCCGGGCCGGAACACGGCCGCGGCGACTGCGTCGTCAGCCAGGGTCGCGCCTTCCAGGAGTTTGGCCAGGCGCTCGAGGTTGGCGAACACCATTCTCGTGCGCTGCGCATCCGTCCCGCTGAGGCCGATTCCCAGCTCTTGCGCAGTGCGCGCGATGTAGTCGTCGACGTCGGTGTCAGCCATTCGCGGTTCAACTCCCAGTGGCCCGTTAATTGCTACAAGCACTCAAGGACTTGCAGCAAATGCTGCCACACGCACTCTCGCCGAGGAAATGAAAAGACGATATGCGCACCATGACTGAGCGGAATCTTCGTGCCGTGGACTTGAACCTCCTCGTCGTATTCGATGCGCTGATGACAGAACTCAGCGTGACACGCGCGGCCGAACGCAACGGTCTGAGCCAGCCGGCCGTCAGCAAGGCATTGGGACGGTTGCGCTACCTGTTCGGCGACCCGCTGTTCGTGCGCCACGACCGCGCGATGCTTCCGACGCTGCGCGCGAGGAGCCTCGCCGGGCCAATCCACACGGCGCTACGCGACATCTCGCGGACCCTGACCACTGCGGCCTTCGACCCGCTGCGCGTCGAGTCGCGGCTGCACATCGCGAGCATCGACGTCTATCACACGCCGCTGCTCGGAGAGCTGCTGGGCCGGCTGCGCAAGGAGGCGCCGGGGTTGGACCTGCACGTGCACGCGCTCGACAGCGGCACCGTGCGTTCGCAACTCGCCAGCGGCGAGATCGCGCTCGCCTTCGCACCCCTCGATGCGCACACGGTCGGATTTCATTCGCTGCCCCTGTGGCAGGACCACCTGGTCACGCTCACCAGCAAGCGTAGTGGCCTCCGGGACCTTTCGCTTGAGGAGTTCGCGGCGCTGCCCCACGTCGTGGATGCGGGCCACGTGCAGATCGGCGCGGAGGGCGTAGCTCGCAGCGTCGTCGACGTCCTGCTTGGCGCCCGCGGGCTACGCCGGCGCATCGCGCTGGCGCTGCCGACCGCGGCCGGCTTGCCCCACATCGTGGCGTCGACCGACCTTATCGCGACTCTACCGCGACGGATCGCGCAAGGGCTCGCGGCGCATCCCGGCGTGAACATCATCGCTTGTCCGCTCGACATCGAGGTGCGGCCACACATGATCTGGCACGCGCGCACGCTCCAGGACCCGTTGGTCGCTTTCGTGCGGCAGATCGTCGCCGAGATCGCGGGGAGGTCATGAGCACGCTCCGATGATCACCGTCGCAGCGAATCCGTATCCGTACTCCTTCGCGCCACAATCGACAGCGTTGCTGGTGATCGACATGCAGCGCGACTTCATCGAGCCGGGCGGCTTCGGCGAGATGCTGGGCAACGACGTGCGGCGCCTCAAGACCATCGTGCCAACGGTGCGCGAGCTCATCGCCTGGTGCCGCGGCCGCGGCGTGCGGGTCATTCACACGCGGGAAGCGCATCGGCCGGACCTGTCGGATTGCCCGCCCGCCAAGCGCCTGCGCGGCGCGCCGGGCCTGCGCATCGGCGATGACTCGAGCATGGGGCGCATCCTCATCGACGGCGAGCCGGGCAACGAGATCATTCCCGAGCTGGCTCCCCTGCCGGGCGAAACGGTGATCGTGAAGCCGGGCAAGGGAGCGTTCTACGCCACTGCGCTGGGCGACATCCTGCGTATCGGGGGAATCACGCACCTGCTCTTCGCCGGGGTGACGACCGAGGTGTGCGTGCAGACCACGATGCGCGAAGCGAACGACCGCGGGTACGAGTGCCTGCTCGTCGAGGACGCGACCGAGAGCTACTTTCCCGAATTCAAGCGCGCCGCGATCGAGATGATCTGCGCGCAGGGCGGCATCGTCGGGTGGGCCGCGCCATTCCCGGCGCTTGGCGCCGCCACGTGACCAAGGTCCGTGTCCGGGCTCACAGCAAGCCCGAGCGCGCGAGCAGCCGGCGGCTCGCCGCGTTGTGGCGTTCGACCAGCGCAGCAATGTCGACACCAACGAGCTCGCCGCCCTCGGCCACGACTCGCCCGTTGATGACGCTGAAGGCAACGCGCGTTGGAGCGCAGGTCACCAGCGCCGCCACGGGACCACCGAGTGCGCCCGCATGTGCGATGTCGTCGATGCGGAAACCAACAACGTCCGCGGCGAGGCCGGGCTCCAGCCGGCCGATGTCGTCGCGCCCGA
>JBAQKF010000061.1:0-2626 GCA_049300695.1 Usitatibacter sp. | reverse complement strand
CTGCGCATTCCGCGCATCGTGATCGGCCGTTTCGCGCCATCGTGATCACCCGTTTCGGGCATCGTGATCGGAGCGAAGCGACGTTGGGGTGGTCTACTCTTGGTTGTTGGGTTCCTTTCGCCTGGAGGGGCCCTTTAGCACGATGCGGTGGGCCTGGTGGACCACGCGGTCGCAGATGGCATCGGCCAGGGTCGGGTCCGCGAGATAGTCGTGCCATTCCTTCGGCGCGAGCTGGCTCGCGATAATCGTGGAGCGAGTGCCGTGGCGGTCCTCGAGGACCTCGAGAAGGTCACGGCGCTCCGCGTCGGTGAGCGGGGCGATGGCAAAGTCATCGAGGACGAGCACGTCGATCTTGGCGATCCGCGCGAGCACGCGGGCATACGTGCCATCCGCGCGTGCCAACCGCAGCTCATCGAAGAGGCGCGAAGCGCGCCGATACATCGCCCGATGTCCTTTGCGGCAGGCCTGCGTCGCCAGGGCGCACGCGACGTAGGTTTTCCCTACTCCCGTCGCGCCCGTGATGATCACCACCTGGTGCTCGGTGATCCAATTGCACGAGGCGAGTTGCCGGACGACAGCCTTGTCGAGCTCGCGCCGAGCGGGATACTCGATGCCCTCGACGCTCGCTTGGCCGAGGCGGAGTTTCGCTTCCTTCAGCGCGCGATGGACGCGCTTGTTTTCCCGAGCGAGCCATTCGGCATCGACCAGCATCGCGAAGCGCTCGTCGAAGGAAAGCGCGGACACGTCCGCATTCTTCTGCTGCTCAGCCCACGTCGCGGCCATGGTGTCGAGCCGTAGTGCGTGGAGCTTTTCGATCGTCGGTTCTTTCAACATCTCGTTCTCCTTCCTAGTGGTAGTAACCGCGCCCACGTATGTTTTCGTGGACGACGCCGGGGCGCGCCGGCTTCGCCTCGTCATCGAGATGTTCGTGGTCGAGGCCGTGCCTGAGCGTCGACTCGACGTGCTTGTACGAGAGCGCGTTCACGCGCAGCGCACGGCCGCAGGCACGCTCGAGGCGCTCGTGTCCGTACTTCTTGGAGAGCCGGAGAATGCCGAGGCAAGAGCGGTAGCCGTGCTCGGGATGCTGGCGGGACGCGAGGATGCGTTCGAGCAGCGCCGCCGTGGAAGCGCCTACGCTCGCTCCCCAACGGATGATCCGCGACGGGCTCCACTCCAAGTGTTTCTGGTGCGAAGCCGGCATGTGCTCCGGCTTCGTCGTGTGCTTGCCACGCACGTGGCTTCGAGCATGCGACGTGATCCGCTCGGTGCCCCGCAGGATCTCGACCGTCGTCTGCGTCCAGCGCGCCTCGAGCTTCTCATGGATCAGCTCATGCGGGACCGAGTAGAAGTGGTGGTCGACCTCGACGTGGTAGTCGATGTTCACGCGCACTTCCTTCCACTCGCCGTATTCGAATGGCTCGGCGGGCAAAGGACGCAGCGTCGCGCGCTCGAGACGTTCGAAGAGCTCGCGCCGACTCGCGCCATAGAGGCGCATCCGCCGGTCGTTCAGATCGACGAGAAGTGCCGCGATGCGCTCGTTGAGCTCGGCGAGGGAAAAGAAAGTCTGATTGCGAAGCCGCGCGAGGATCCATCGCTGGGCCACGAGCACGCCGGCCTCCACCTTCGCCTTGTCTCTCGGGCTACCCGGGCGCGCCGGCAGGATTGCGGTGGTGTAGTGCTGCGCGAGCTCCTCGTACGTGCGCTGCAGGCCTGGTTCGTAGCGGCACGGCGCCGTCACGCCCGTGCGCAATTGGTCGGGTACGATGAGTCTCGTTACGCCGCCGAAATGCGCGAAGGCGCGCACGTGCGCGCCGATCCAATCGGCGATCCGCTGCGTGTACGTCGCTTCCGCGTAAGTGTAGTTGGTAGCACCCAGTACCGCGACAAAGAGCTCGACTTCGATGACTTCGCCCGTTCGTCGATCAACGATGCGAGGCTTCTTGCCCGAGTAGTCGACGAAGAGCTTGTCGCCGGCCTCGTGCGTTTGCCGCATCGACGGGCCCCGCCGTGCAAGCCATTCCGCGTACACGCCGCAAAACTTCGTGTACCGGTAGCCGTTCGGATGGCGCTCGAGGTACTCGAGATGCAACAGCTGCAACGTCACTCCGGTCTTGCGCAGCTCCACATGCAGGTACGCCGGGTCCGGCATCGGGCGGTCACTGCGACCGCCACCACGCGGACCGTAGACGCGTTCCTCGAGCGCCTCGTCGGTCAGCGCCGCGATTGCGCTCCAGTCGAGCCCCACGCCCCGCGCACGGCTCGACGCCGTCGCCACCGTACCGCCGCTCACCCCCACGCTGCGCGCGATCTCCCGATGGCTACGGCCGAGCAAAAGCTTCTGCCGCAAAATCTCCCGCAATTGCCTCATCGTCAGTCTCTCCGTCGCCAAGCTCGCCTCCTTGCGGGGGCGACCGGGCTCGTTCGAGAGACCATCCAGCGTCGCGTCGGGGGTGCGCGGCCGCCCTCGCGGGCTGCCTTTCACCACGCCTGTCCGCGGGCCTGTGGAAAAGTGATCACGATGCGCGAAACAGGTGATCACGACCCGCGAAATGGGTGATCACGATGCCGCGAAACAGGCGATCACGATGGCGCGAAACGGCTGATCACGATGGCGCGGTGCGCGCAC
>JBAQKF010000060.1:0-2965 GCA_049300695.1 Usitatibacter sp. | reverse complement strand
CAGCTCGTGGGCGGCGTCGGCCACGAAGTCGCGTTGAGCGTCGCGCGCGGCGGCCAGCCGCGAGAGCAGGTCGTTCAGCGCCCGAACCAGGGGCAGGATCTCATCGGGGAGGCGCTCCTCGCGCAGCGGCGCGAGCAGGCCGGGATCGCGCGCCCGCATCTCGCGAGTGACGATCGACATCGGGCCGAGCGCGTGCTCGACTCCGAACCAGAGCGCGGCCGCGAGGAGCGGCAGCAGCACCAGCACGGGAAGCAGCGTGTGGAACGCGTGCGCCCTTGCGAGCTCGCGGCGCACGCTCATGGGTTGTGCCACGCGGATCGTGCGGCCGCGCACCTGCGCGCCGAAGACGCGCCAGTCGCCGTTTTCCGTGTGGACGTCCTGGAATCCCAGGCTGCTCTGCTCGGGCAGGCCGCTCGCCGGCTGCGATAGATAAACGAGCGATCCGCTCTCGTTCCAGATCTGCGCGACGACTTCGTACGAGTCGGCGGGATCGGCGAGCACGGGCGCGGCGCCCTGGTCGCGAAGGGACAGGGCGATCTGGCGCAGCTGGTAGTCGAAGAGCGCGTCGGTGTCCGACAGCGCGAAGCGGTACACGCCCCAGCCGGCGGCGATCGTCACCAGCGTCACGCAACCGAGGAGCCACGAGAGGATCCGCAGGCGAATGGATGTCATCGTCCCTTCGGGATCATGTATCCCACGCCTCGCACCGTGCGAATGAAGCCGGCGCCCAGTTTGCGCCGCAGGTTGTGGATGTAGACCTCGACGGCGTTGCTTTCGATCTCCTCGCCCCAGCCGTAGAGACGATCCTCGAGCTGCGAGCGCGAAAGGACCGCGCCGGGCCGTTCCATCAGGGTCCGCAGGACCGCCAGCTCGCGCGCGGACAGCTCCACCGGCTTGCCATTGAGCGTGATCTCGCGTGTCGCCGGATTGAAGGCTACTCCGAGGTGCTCGACCACGGGCTCCGCCCGGCCCGCGCTGCGCCGCAGGAGCGAGCGGATGCGCGCCGCGAGCTCGTCCAGGTCGAAGGGCTTCACGAGGTAGTCATCGGCGCCCGCGTCGAGGCCGCGGATGCGATCCTGGACCGCATCGCGCGCCGTGACGATCAGCACCGGCGTGCGGTCCCTGCGGGCGCGCATGGTGCGCAGCAGGTCGAGCCCGTCGCGCAGCGGAAGCCCCAGGTCGAGCAGGACGATGTCGTAGCGATCGTTCTGCGAGGCGAGGTTGGCCGCCTTGCCGTCGCGGGTCCAGTCCACCGCGAACCCGTCCTGGCGCAACGCCGTGCGCACGCTCTCGCCGATCATCGGATCGTCCTCGATGAGAAGCACCCGCATGTCCATCCTTCCCGCGGTGGTTGCCCGCATCATCATACGTGCGTTGCCATGCAGGGAAGATTCGGCGCGACGCCTGAAACGGGCCTTAAGGATGGCGATTCGGGCCTTGGCGCTGGTTAAGATGCCCTTAAGTCTGCGCGGGCCCAATGACTCTCACGCAACTACGGCGCCCTTGCCACGGAGTCGAAACTCATGAATGCACGCACAGCCATCGGGCCCGAAATCCCGGCGGCCCGCACGAACTACAGGGCCTTCCGGCACCTGCGCGATCACCTGGAGGAAAGGATCATCGGCCAGGAGCACCTGGTCGAGAGCCTGATCATCGCGCTGCTCGCCGACGGCCACCTGCTGGTGGAAGGCGCGCCGGGGCTTGCCAAGACGACAGCCATCAAGGAAATGGCCGCCGCGCTGCAGGGCGATTTCCGAAGGGTCCAGTTCACGCCCGACCTGCTTCCCGGTGACCTCACCGGCACCGACGTCTATCGTCCCGAGACCGGCGATTTCCATTTCCAGCCCGGGCCGCTTTTCCACAACCTCATCCTCGCCGACGAGATCAACCGCGCACCCGCCAAGGTGCAATCGGCGCTCCTCGAGGCGATGGGCGAGCAGCAGATCACCGTGGGCCGGCAGACGTATTCCCTTCCACGGCCGTTCATGGTGATGGCGACACAGAATCCGATCGAGCACGAGGGCACTTATCCGTTGCCCGAGGCTCAGCTCGACCGCTTCCTGCTCTACGTGCGAATCGATTACCCGCAGCTCAACGCGGAGCGCGCGATCCTCAAGCTCGCCCGCGACCGCGCGAGCCGGCCCTTCGGCGCGCCGCTCGCAGCCGTGCTGCAGGTCACGACCGAGCAGGTCTTCGCGGCCCGCGAGGAAGTCCTGCAGATGCACATGGCCGAATCGGTCGAGGAGTACATCGTCCAGCTCGTGCTCGCGAGCCGCGATCCCGCGCGCTACAGCGAATCGCTCGCAAGGCGAGTGAACTACGGGGCCAGCCCTCGCGCGACGATCGCGCTCGACCGCTGCGCGCGCGCCCACGCCTGGCTGCAGGGCAAGGACTATGTATCGCCCGAAGACGTGCACGCGATGGCCCACGATGTCCTGCGCCATCGCATCCTGGTCTCGTTCGAAGCCGAGGCGGAAGGCATCACGCCCGACAGCGTCATCGGCGAGCTCCTGCGCCTCGTGCCGGTGGCCTGACATGACGTGGCTACGACGCAGGATTCGCCGCAGCCCGCCGGCGACGGGTGCGGCGCCGCTGGCGCGCGATGACCTGCTCAATCCCGCGACATGGGCGTGCACGAAGGACCTGGTCGAGTTGCAGCGACACGCCGGCGAGATCGACCTTGCGCATGCGCGCTCCGCGCGCGCAAGGCTCGCGGGCGACTACCTTTCGCGATTTCGCGGTCGCGGCATGGACTACCAGGAGTCGCGCAACTACCAGCCGGGCGACGACGTACGCAGCATGGATTGGCGCGTCACCGCCCGCACCGGCAAGCCGCACGTGAAGCTTTACCGCGAGGAGCGCGAGCGGCCCGTGGTGCTCTTCCTCGATCTCAATCCGGGGATGTTCTTCGCCAGCCGCGGCATGCTGAAGTCGGTGGCGGCCGCGCGCGCGGCGACGCTGATCG
>JBAQKF010000059.1:0-72405 GCA_049300695.1 Usitatibacter sp. | reverse complement strand
AAACGGACTTGCCGTTGACCGTCATGGCGACGGATAACTTCATGACGCTCCTCCTCGGATTTTTTGGAAAAAAAGGGCGAGGGACTTGTCGCTTCGACTCTACTCCAATTCTACTTAGGGGACAGACCCCGAGCGCGGTCGGCGCTCGGGGTCTGTCCCCTAGTAGACCGCGCGGCCGCCCGAAAGATCGAACACCGCGCCCGTGGAGAATGAACAGTCCTCGGAGCAAAGCCATGCCACGAGTGCCGCGATTTCGTTCACCTCGCCGAAGCGGCCCATGGGAATCTTGGAGAGCATGAAATCGATGTGCGCCTGGGTCATCTGGCTGAACATGCCGGTCTTGACCGCCGCGGGCGTCACGCAATTGACACGGATGCCGGTCTTCGCGAGCTCCTTGCCGAGCGACTTCGTGAGGGAGATCACGCCCGCTTTCGAGGCGCTGTAGGCCGAGGCGTTCGGGTTGCCTTCCTTGCCGGCGATGGAGGCGATGTTCACGATGCGGCCGTAGTCGTTGGCCTTCATGTGCGTGGCGAGCGCCTTGTTGCAGAGGAAGACGCCCGTGAGGTTGATGTCGAGGACCTGTTTCCAATCGGCGACGGGATAGTCCCACGTCGCGAGGTTGGGGCCGGTAATGCCCGCGCTGCAGACGAGGACGTCGACGCGGCCCATCTCGCGCAGGGTCCCGTCGCGCGCGAGCTGCACGTCGGGCTCGTCGCTCACGTCGACGCGGGCGGTGTGCGTCTTTGGCCCCAGCGCCTCCGCGCTCTCGGCCAGCGCCTTGTCGTCGCGGTCCCAGAGGCTCACGCGCGCTCCCGAGGCCACGAGTCGCTGCGCGATGGCGAAGCCGATGCCGGCGGCCCCTCCGGTGACGATGGCGTTACGGTTCCTGAGGTCGAGTTGGTTCATGGCTGGAAATGTACTGGATCCCCGGCTTCCCGGGGACGTTCGGCATGACCTCTGCCGCCCATGCGGCAGCATACCTCCGAACTGGCCTGACCACTTGACCAGGATCCGCATGCCGCATAATCTCCGGCTAGACCTCGAGGAGACCCCCCCCGCATGGCAAGCCGCAAACGCCGCCGCAGCCAGGAATGGTTCGGCCGCGAAGGCAAGATGGGCTTCATCTACCGCTCGTGGGTGAAGAATCGCGGGATCCCGCACGACCAGTTCGACGGCCGCCCGGTCATCGGGATCTGCAACACCTACTCCGAGCTCACGCCCTGCAACAGCCACTTCCGCACGCTCGCGGAGCAGGTGAAGATCGGCGTCTACGAGGCGGGCGGCTTTCCCCTCGAGTTTCCCGTGATGTCCCTGGGCGAGACGATGCTTCGTCCCACCGCGATGCTCTATCGCAATCTCGCGTCCATGGACGTCGAGGAGTCGATCCGCGGCAATCCCATCGACGGCGTGGTGCTGCTCATGGGCTGCGACAAGACGACGCCGTCGTTGCTGATGGGCGCGTCGTCGTGCGACCTGCCGACGATCGGCGTTTCCGGCGGTCCCATGCTCTCGGGCTGGTACAAGGGCCAGCGCATCGGCTCGGGCACCAACACCTGGTCGCTTTCGGAAGACCTTCGCGCCGGCAAGATCACGCAGGAAGAATTCCACGAGGCCGAAAGCTGCATGCATCGCTCCCATGGCCACTGCATGGTGATGGGCACGGCATCCACGATGGCCTCGATGGTGGAAGCGCTGGGAGTCGGGCTCCCGGGCAACGCCGCCTATCCCGCGGTCGATGCGCGCCGCAACGTCATCGCGCGCATGGCCGGGCGCCGCATCGTCGAGATGGTCGAGCAGGACGTGGCCCTTTCGAAGATCCTCACGCGCAAGGCCTTCGAGAATGCGATCCGCGTGAACGCGGCGATCGGCGGCTCGACGAATGCCGTGATCCATTTGATCGCGATCGCGCGGCGCATCGGCGTTAAGCTCGATCTCGAGGACTGGGACGAGCTCGGCCGCGGCGTGCATACGCTCGTGAACCTCATGCCCAACGGCAAGTACCTCATGGAGGACTTCTGCTACGCGGGCGGGCTCCCGGTCGTGCTCCGCGAGCTGGGCGAGCGCGGCCTGCTCAACCGGGACGCGCTCACGGCGAACGGCAAGTCGATCTGGGAGAACAACCGCGACGCGCGCAACGACGGGCCCGACGTGATCATGCCGTTCGCGAAGCCGTTCAAGCGCGATACCGGGATCGCGGTGCTGCGCGGCAACCTTTGTCCCGGCGGCGCGATCATCAAGCCGTCGGCAGCGACCCCCAAGCTCATGAAGCACAAGGGGCGCGCGGTCGTATTCGAGAACATCGAGGATTTCCACAAGCGCGTGGACGACCCGGACCTGGACATCGACGCGACCTGCGTGATGGTCCTCAAGTACTGCGGGCCCAAGGGTTATCCGGGCATGGCCGAGGTCGGCAACATGCCGCTGCCGAAGAAGCTTCTCAAGAAGGGCGTGACCGACATGGTGCGCATCTCGGATGCGCGCATGAGCGGAACGGCCTACGGCACCGTCGTGCTGCACGTGTGCCCCGAGGCGGCGGCGGGCGGGCCGCTCGCGCTCGTGCGGGATGGCGATCTCATCGAGCTCGACGTGGCCAAGCGAAAGCTGCACCTGCAGGTGTCCGAGAAGGAGCTCGCGAAGCGCCGCAAGGCGTGGAAGCCTCCGGCCGCGCCACCCACGCGGGGCTACTGGAAGCTCTACGTCGATCACGTGAACCCGGCGAGCGAGGGCGCGGACCTCGACTTCCTCGTGGGCAAGAGCGGTGCTTTCGTGCCGCGCGACAACCATTGAAGTTCCTCATCACCGACTATGACTTCGCCGACGTGGAGCTGGAAAAGCGTCTCGTCTCCGACGCCGGGTTCGAGGTCATCGCCGCGCAGTGCCGCACCGAGGATGACGTGATCGCCGCGGCGAAGGGCTGCGCGGGCCTGCTCGTGCAATACGCACCGGTCAATGCGAAGGTGCTGGCCGCGCGTCCCGAGATCCGCGTGGTGAGCCGTTTCGGCGCGGGCTTCGACACGGTGAACACCGACGACGCGAAGAAGTTCGGCGTCTGGGTCTCGAATTCGCCCGACTACGGCGTGCACGAAGTCTCCGCCCACGCGCTCGCCATGGCGCTGTCGCTCGTCCGGCACCTTCCGTTCCTCGATCGCGACGTGCGCGCGGGCAAGTGGATGTTCGATTCCACGGGCGAGCTGCGGCGCGTTTCGAAGCTCACGCTCGGCATTCTCGGCGTGGGACGGATCGGCAAGCGCATGGCGCACATCTCGCGGGCCATTTTCGGCCGCCTGCTTGGATGCGATCCGTACATCGCGCCGGGCGAATTCCCCGAGGGGGTGGAAAGCGTCACGAAGGAGGCGCTCTTCCGCGAGTCGGACATCGTGACGCTGCACATGCCGCTGAACGACGAGACGCGCCACATCGCGGGCGCCCCGATGCTTTCGCTCATGAAACGCGGCTCGTTCCTCGTGAACACTTCCCGCGGATCGGTCGCCAACCTGGATGATGTGCTGGCTGCCCTCGATTCGGGGCAGCTGGAAGGCGCCGGACTCGACGTCCTTCCCAAGGAGCCGCCCGAAGCGGATCATCCGGTTCTCGGGCATCCCCGCGTGATCCTTTCACCGCACGCGGCGTTCTACTCGAACGAAGGAGTGAAGGAATTGCGCACCAAGGCCGCACAGAACCTCATCGACTGGGCCAGGACCGGAAAACCGACGTACGTTGTTTCGGCTGGAACGTAATGGCGGCAGTCCACATCAGGGACGTCCACAAGCATTTCGGCGGCACGCATGTGATCCGCGGCGTGAGCGTCGACATCGCGGATGGGGAGTTCGCCGTGCTCGTCGGGCCGTCGGGATGCGGCAAGTCCACGCTGCTTCGCATGATCGCGGGCCTCGAGGAGATCGGCGAGGGCCAGATCGAGATCGGCGGCAAGGTGGTCAACGGCATGCAGCCCAAGGAGCGCGACATCGCGATGGTGTTCCAGAACTACGCGCTCTACCCGCACATGAAGGTGCGCGACAATATGGCCTTCAGCATGCTGCTCGCGAAACGCCCGCGCGCCGAGATCGACGAGCGGCTGGCCAAGGCGGCGGCGATCCTCGGCCTCACCGACCTTCTCGATCGCTATCCCCGCCAGCTCTCCGGAGGGCAACGCCAGCGCGTGGCGATGGGCCGGGCCATCGTGCGCGACCCGCAGGTGTTCCTCTTCGACGAGCCGCTCTCGAACCTCGATGCGAAGCTGCGCGTGGCGATGCGCACGGAATTGAAGGAGCTGCACCAGCGCCTGGAGACGACCTCGATCTACGTGACCCACGACCAGATCGAAGCCATGACCATGGCCGACCAGATCGTGGTGATGAAGGACGGGGTGGTGGAACAGCGCGGCAAGCCCCTGGAACTCTACGACCGGCCGGCGAACCTCTTCGTCGCGGGCTTCATCGGGTCTCCCGCGATGAATTTCCTGCCGGGGCGCTTCCTGAACGGGGCGGGCGGGCCGCGCGTGGAACTGGGCGGTGGGATAAGCCTGCCCATGTCGGCCAAGGTGCGCGCCACGGACGGCCAGCCGGTGATCCTCGGCACACGTCCCGAGCATCTCACGCTCGGCACTGATGCACGCGGCTTCGGCGCCTCGGTCGTGGTGGTGGAACCGACCGGCGCCGATACGCAAGTGTTCGCGAAAGTGGGAGATGCCGAGGTCACGGCGGTCTTCCGCGAGCGCCATGATTTTCGCCCGGGAGAAGCGATTCGCCTCGTCCCGGATCCGGAACGCACGCATGTGTTCGATGCGCAGTCGGGAATGTCGTTGCTTCAGGTCCCATAGTGAAACCCCAATAGAAGAAGGAGGAGAGAGCCATGTCGAAATTTTCAAGACGCGATTTCCTGAAGACGACCGCGGGCGCCGCGGCCGCCGGAACGCTGGGCGCTGGAACCGCAATGTGGTCGCAGGATGCCCTGGCGCAGGCGAAATGGGTGCCGGAGAAAGGCGCGAAGCTGCGGGTGCTCCGTTGGAAGCGCTTCGTGCAGGGCGACGAGGACATGTGGCTCGCCAACACGAAGAAGTTCACGGAGAAGACGGGCATCCCGGTGCGCGTCGATAGCGAGGGCTGGGAAGACGTGCGCCCGAAGGCCGCGGTCGCGGCCAACGTGGGCAGCGGTCCCGACATCATCATTTCGACGTTCGAGGACGCGCAACAGTACCCGGACAAGCTCACCGACGTGACCGACGTCTGCAACTACCTGGGCGGGAAATACGGCGGCTGGTACGACGTGTGCAAGGACTACTGCCAGGAAAAAGGCAAGTGGATCGCCGTGCCGATGGGCTGCGCGGGTAACGCCATCGTGCACCGCATCGGCGCCATGAAGGAGGCGGGCTTCAGCGAGTTCCCGAAAGACCTCGCCGGCTTCCTCAAGCTCGCCCAGGCGTACAAGGCCAAGGGCATCCCGCCCGGCTTCGCGCTCGGTAACGCGACCGGCGACGGCAACGTCTGGACCCATTGGCTCGTGTGGGCGCACGGCGGGAAGATGGTCGACGTGAAAGGCAACGTGGTGATCGCGAGCCCCGAGACCGAGGCCGCGCTCGTCTACGGCAAGCAGCTCTACGAGACCTTCATCCAGGGGACGCTCTCGTGGCTGGACCCGAACAACAACAAGGCGTTCCTCGATGGCCAGATCGGCATGACCGCGAACGGCATCTCGATCTACTACGCCGCGAAGACCTCGCCGGACGCGAAGCTGAAGGCGATGGCGGAGGACATCGGCCACGCCAACTTCCCCATAGGCCCGGTCGGCAGGACCACGGAGCTGAATCTCTTCTTCCCCATGATGCTCTTCAAGTACTCGAAGTACCCGAACGCGGCGAAGGCCTACCTCGCGTTCATGATGGAGAAGGAGCAGTACGAGCCGTGGCAGTCCGCCTCCCTCGGCTACGTGTCGCATCCGCTGAAGGCCTACGAGAAGAACCCGCTCTGGTCGTCGGATCCCAAGAACCTTCCGTACAGCAACTCGATGAGGGTCATGCTGCCCAACGGCTACGCGGGGCCCATGGGCTACGCGTCGGCCGCGACGATGGCCGACTTCATCATGGTGAACATGGTGGCCGAGGCGGTCTCGGGAGCGAAGACGCCGAAGGAAGCGATGGAGCGGGCGAAGGCTCGCGCGGAGAGGTACTACAAGGTCTAGCGTCATACCCGTGGCGACGGGTATCCAGCCGGAGCGCTCACGCGCTTTGGCTGGATTCCCGCCTTCGCGGGAATGACCGCGGGAATGCTGTCGCGCTACCTCAATAACCGCAACGTCCTCGGGATGCTGTTCATGCTGCCCGCGGGACTGCTGCTGCTCGTCTTCCTCACCTATCCGCTCGGGCTGGGCACGTGGCTCGGGTTTACCGACGCGAAGGTGGGCCGCGCGGGCGTGTGGGTCGGCATCGACAACTTCAAGTTCCTCTGGGGCGACGAGGTCACGCGCCTCGCGCTCTTCAACACGATCTTCTACACGGTGGTCGCGAGCATCGTGAAGTTCGCGCTGGGCCTCTGGCTCGCGTTGCTGCTCAATCGCAACCTGCCGTTCAAGTCGTTCGTTCGCGCGGTCGTGTTGCTGCCTTTCATCGTGCCCACGGCGCTCTCGGCGCTCGCGTTCTGGTGGATCTACGACGCGCAGTTCTCCATCGTGAGCTGGTGCCTCGTGAAGATGGGCGTGATCGACCAGTACATCGACTTCCTGGGCGAGCCCTGGCTCGCGCGCTTTTCCGTGATCGCCGCCAACGTCTGGCGCGGGATCCCGTTCGTCGCGATTTGCCTGCTCGCGGGATTGCAGACGATCTCGGTGTCGCTCTACGAAGCGGCCGCGCTAGATGGTGCCACGCCGTGGCAGCGCTTCCGCTACGTGACCCTGCCGCTGCTCACGCCGATCATCGCCGTGGTGATGACGTTCTCCGTGCTCTTCACGTTCACCGACTTCCAGCTGATCTACGTGATCACGCGCGGAGGCCCGCTCAATGCCACGCATCTCATGGCGACACTCTCGTTCCAGCGCGCGATCTCCGGTGGGGCGCTGGGCGAGGGCGCCGCGATCGCCACCGCCATGGTGCCCTTCCTGCTCGCGGCGATCCTCGTGAGCTACTACGGCCTGCAACGGCGCGCATGGCAGCAGGGCGGGACGGATCGATGAGTACCAGCCAGGCCGATTCCGGCGGAATGGGATATCTCGAAACGCCCGCGCGGCGGATCGTGACGCTCTACCTGCCGGTCGCGGTTTTCCTGTTCGTGCTGCTCTTCCCGTTCTATTGGATGGCGATCACCTCGTTCAAGCCGAACGAAGAACTGCTGAGCCACGAGGGCAATCCGTTCTGGGTGATGCAACCCACGCTCGAGCATTTCCATCACCTGATTTTCGAAACGCCGTATACCGACTGGATGTGGAACACGGTGCTGGTCACCGTGACCGCGACGTTCGCCTCGCTCGTGGCGAGCGTCTTCGCCGCCTACGCGATCGAGCGACTGCGGTTCCGCGGGTCGAAGCAGGTGGGGCTTGCGATCTTCATGGCCTACCTCGTGCCGCCGTCGATCCTGTTCATACCGCTCGCCGCGATCGTCTTCAAGCTGCACCTCTTCGACACGCGCTGGGCGCTGATCCTCACCTATCCCACGTTCCTGATCCCGTTCTGCACGTGGCTCCTGATGGGTTATTTCCGCACCATTCCCTACGAGCTCGAGGAGTGCGCGTTGATCGATGGCGCGACGCGCTGGCAGATCCTGGTGAAGATCGTGTTGCCGCTCGCGGTGCCGGGGCTCATCTCGGCGGGGATCTTCGCGTTCACGCTGTCCTGGAACGAATTCATCTATGCGCTCACGTTCATCTCGTCGTCGGAGGTGAAGACCGTTCCCGTGGGCGTGGTGACCGAGCTCGTGGAGGGCGACGTCTACCATTGGGGCGCGCTGATGGCGGGCGCGCTGCTGGGGTCGCTGCCGGTGGCGATCCTGTACTCGTTCTTCGTGGAGTACTACGTCTCGGGGATGACGGGCGCGGTCAAGGAGTAATAGAATGACCTCGCACGGCTCTCCACCGTGACGAGGGAGCATAACAATGCAAGACTTCTACGCGGCGCTGGGCGTCACGCACGACGTCACGCCCACGATCGCCAAGATTGCCTACGAGGGCAAGTTGAAGGCCCTCGAAAAGTCCGGGCTGCCGGATGCCGAAAAGCGCGCCGAGGAACGCCTCCTCGCCCAGGCCTACGCGACCCTTTCCAGTCCCGGCAAGAAAGACTGGTACGACAAGCAATGGATGAAGCACGGCGAGCGCGAAGCCCAGGCCGCCATCGCCTCGAACCGCAGGGGCTGGTACGTCGCGAGCGTCCTGTCGGTCCTTTTCGTCGGCGCCCTTTCGTACTATTACGTGAGCCGTGCCAACGAGCGCGAGAAGCTCCGGCTCGAGGAAATCCGCATCGCCAACGAGAAGGAAGCCGCGACCAAGAAGGCCGAGCTCGAGCAGGCGGCCCTCGAAGCGGTGAAGGACGCCGACGCGGCCCGCGTCGAGCTCGCGAAGCGCCAGCAGACCGCGCGCGAGCGCGCCTACTCGGACTCGTTGAGCCGCACCGACCAGGCCCGCGCGTACGCGGAGCAGTCCCGCATGCGCAACATGGAGCTCACCGCCCAGCGCCAGCAGCAATACGACGAACAGCGCCAGCGCGTCCAGGACGAAAACGAACGCCGGAAGGCCCAGGCCGAGGTGGAACGCCAGAAGCGATACCTCCAGCAGCGCGAGTACGAGGAGCAGCGAGCCGCCGCGGAGCGTGAGGCGCGGGTCCGCTACGAAGCCGACCGCCGGGCGCGCGAAGAGGCCATCGCGGCGCGCCAGAATGCGAGCCACTAGACTGCCGCCATGAGCAAGGGGTCCATCATCCTGGCTGCCGCCGTCGCGATCCTCGGGCTGGGCGGCTGCAACCGCCCGGCATCCCACGAGATGACCGAGGCCGAGCACGACAAGATGCTCGCCGAGAAGAAGCGCAACGCCAACTGGGGCAAGAGCGTCGATGACGCGAAGCGAATGGAAGAGATCAGCCGCCAGCGCGCCCAGCAGGCGCGCGAGCAGAAATAGGGGACAGACCCCGAGAACGCGCGAGCCTCGGGGTCTGTCCCCGAACTAGTTCACGGGCGTGACGAGCGGTTTTCCGGCGAAGAACGCCGCGAGGTTGTCGATCACGAGTTGACCCATCGCCGTGCGCGTGGCGACGGTGGCGCTGCCCACGTGGGGTTGGACCACCACGTTGTCCAGCGCGAGGAGCTCCGCGGGAACGCTCGGTTCCTTGTCGAAGACGTCCAGCCCTGCAGCGCCCAGCTTGCCCGTCGCCAGCGCCTGGATCATCGCGGGCTCGTCGATGACGGAGCCGCGCGCGATATTCACCACTGCACCTTCGGGTCCGAGCGCCTCGAGTACCGCCTGGTTCACCAGGCCACGCGTCTCGGCACCACCCGGGGCGGCCACGATCAGGATGTCCACCTCACGCGCGAGCGATAGCGCATCGGGATAGTACGGGTAGGACACGCCGGCCCGCTTGTTCCGGCCGGTATACGCGACCTTCAGGTTGAACGCCTCGCAGCGCTTCGCGATCGCCTTGCCGATGCGCCCGAGCCCGACGATCCCAACGGTCTTTCCCTGGACGGTCTGGGTCAGCGCCATGGGCCCTTTCAACCACTTGCCCTCGCGCACGTAGCGGTCGCCCTGGGGCACGCGGCGGATCGCCGAGAGCATGAGCACGAGCGCGATGTCGGCGACGTCCTCGGTGAGCACGTCCGGGGTGTTGGTGACCTTCACGCCGCGCCGCGTGGCGGCATCGACGTCGACGGAATCCACGCCGACCCCGAAGTGGGAAACGACCTTCAGCTTCGGCAGCTTTCCCATCGTGGCGTCGTCGATGCCCTTGGTGCCTGTGCTGGCCACCGCCGTGATCTTGTCCGCGACGGAGGCGAGGAAGGCGTCGCGATCCTTCGCTTCCCAGAGTTTGTGCACGGTGTACGAGCTTTCGAGCACGGCTTGCGTGGGCTTGAACATCGCGCCCACCATCAGGAGATCGGGTTTCATGGGCCGCGAGCTTACACCGGAAAGGCTCCATCTTTCATTGCTTCGCCACAATCGGTCATGAGGGGCGCCCAAGCTTCTGTCACGATTCAGCCCGTGGTGCTCACGGGAGACGGTTCGATATGAAGACGTTGGCGCGCTGGGCGGCGGTGGCTGTCCTGGCGATGGCAGGGGCGGCCTGGGCGGATCCGAAGGTCGAAATCTTCACGCCCCAGGGCGAATCCAAGGGCGTCCGCCAGGTCGCGGTGCGATTCGGCGAGCCGATGGTGGAGTTCGGCGATCCTCGATTGCCGGAGCCCTTCACGTGGAAGTGCGAAGGGGACCCCGCGACCCACAAGGGCAACGGCCGATGGGCCGACGCCACCAACTGGGCCTTCGACTTCGACGCGGACCTTCCTTCGGGACAACGCTGCACATTCACGCTCAAGCCCGACTTGAAGACGGCCGCGGGCCAGCCGCTCGCGGGCAACAGGAGCTTCACCTTCAATACGGGCGGTCCAACGCTCGTCGCATCGCAGCCGCGCGAAGAATACGGCGCCATCGACGAGGACCAGACGTTCATCCTCGTCTTCGACGGTCCAGTGGATCTCGCGAGCCTCGGCGCCGGCGCGTGGTGCGAGGCCGCGGGCGTGAACGAGCGCATCCCGCTGCAAGTTCTGGGCTCCGACGAGGCGCGCAAGATCCTCGCCGAGCAGCCGCAGCTCGCCTATCGCTTCTATCGGCTGATCCTCAAGGGCCGAAGGCCCATCGAGCTCGCGAAATTCAAGATCGAGGATCCGCGATACAAGACTCTGCCGATCCTGGGCGCGAAGTGCGCGCGGCGTTTCCCGTCGGGCGCTCAAGTGGCCGTCGTGATCGGTCCCGACGTGAAAACGCCGAACGGAATCCCGCGCGGGCAACCGCAGCGCCTCGCGTTTCGCGTGCGTCCCGATTTCACGGCGACCTTCCGCTGCCAGCGCGTGAACAAGGACGCGCAATGCATGCCGACCTCGTCGATGCGCGTGGACTTCAGCGCGTGGGTGCCACGCGAGCTCGCCGCGGAGATTCGCCTGAAGCCCGCGAGCGGCAAGCCGCGGCTGCCGAAGCTGGATCCGAACGTGAAGACGATGGACGGCGTCGTTTTCGAAGGCCCGTTCCCCGAGAAGGCGCAATACACAATCGAGATACCCGCGGGTTTCCACGACGACGCGAATCGCGCGCTCGCCAACGCCGCCGCATTCCCGCTTGCCGTGAGGACCGATATCTACCCGGCGCTCCTCAAGTTCCCGGCGCGCTTCGGCATCCTCGAGGCGAGCGATCCCACGCTTCCGGTGACCGTGCGCGGCATCGAGCCGTCGCTCATGGGCAGCAAGGTCGATGTGATCGGCGCATCCGGCGAGCCGATTCCCGGGCGCGTCGAGCGCGTGGCGGGGAGCGAAGAGCAACTGACCAGGCGGCTCCTGTCCTTCGTCACGCCGCCCGAATACCGCCCCAATCGTGGCCACCAGGTTCGTCCCGGCGAAGTCTCGTCGATCGACGCGGGCGACGATGCGCGATCGCTCTCGATTCCGCGGCCGCTGAAAGGGCGCGCGACCGAAGTGATCGGCATCCCGCTGGGCAAGCCCGGCTTCTACATCGTCGAGCTCGCGAGCCCGCGCCTGGGCACGGAGCTCCACGGCCAGAAGGACAAGCCGTACTACGTCGCCACGAGCGCGCTCGTCACGAACATGGCGGTGCATCTCAAGCTCGGCCGCGAGAGCTCGCTTGTGTGGGTGACGCGGCTGTCGGACGGCTCGCCCGTGGCCAACGCGCGCGTCTCGGTGCGCACGTGCAACGCGACGCAGGTCTTCGAAGGCAGGACGAGCGCCGACGGAATCGCCGAGATCCCGAAAGCGTTGCCGCGCGCACGCGAGTGGCCGCCGTGCCCGTTGATCGCTTTCGCGCAAGACGGTGACGACCTCTCGTTCACGCTCTCGTCGTGGCGCGAAGGCATCGAACCGTGGAACTTCGGCATGAACACAGGCTACTGGCAGACGCGGCCCGTCACGATCCACACCGTCTTCGACCGCACGCTCTTCCGCGCCGGAGAGAAGGTGAGCATGAAACACGTGGCGCGCTCGCCGGTGGGGCAGGGTTTCCGCACGCCGTCGCCCAACGAGCTGCCGTCGAGCCTCACGATCTATCACGTGGGCAGCGACCAGAAGATCGAGCTTCCCGTGAAGTTCGATTCCCATGGCGTGGCCGAGTCCACGTGGTCGATCCCGAAGGAAGCGAAGCTCGGCACCTACGAGCTTCAATGGGAGCGATCGGGTTCCACGATCTCGTCCAATGCCGAGTTCCGCGTCGAAGCGTTCCGCATTCCACTCATGAAGGCCGTGCTTGCCGCTCCGAAGGCGCCGCTCATCCGGCCGAAGTCCGCGAAGATCGACGCGGCTGTCACGTATCTCGCAGGGGGTCCCGCCGCGGGCATTCCCGTGACGGTGCGCCATCGCCTCGAGCCGCGCACGGCGAGCTTCGAGGAGTTTCCCGAGTTCGCGTTCGGCGGCGACGCGGTGAAGGAGGGCGTGCAGACCGGGTCTTCCGCCGACGCGTTCTCGCTCTGGGACGCCGACGAGGACGAGGACACGTCGGGCGATGCGAATACGTCGGGCGGCGAAACGCCCGTCGCGACGAAGAAGTTCGCGCTCGATGCGGCGGGAACGGCGGCACTCACGATCGATTCGTTGCCGCCGGTCGAGCGGCCCGCGAGCCTCGTGGTCGAGATGGAATACAACGATCCCAACGGCGAGCGCCTCACGGCATCCACTCGCGTGGACATTCACCCCGCGGGAATCTACGTGGGCGTGAAGACCGACGGATGGGCCGCGAGCAAGTCGGGCGTGAACGCGCAGGTCGTCGTGCTCGATACCGCCGGGAAGCCCGTCGCGGACAAGCCCGTCTCCGTCGAGATCTTCGAGCGCAAGTCCTACTCCAGCCGTCGCCGCGTGCTGGGCGGGTTCTACGCCTACGACTCGGTGACCGAGACGAAGAAGGTGGGCGAAGGCTGCTCGGGCAAGACCGACGCGAAGGGTCTCGTGTTCTGCGCGGTGAAGCCGGGACTCACGGGCGAGCTCGTGATCCGCGCCCAGGCGCTGGACGACGAGAAGCGCGCCGCCGCCGCTACGGCGAGCGTGTGGGTCGCGGGTGACGGCGAATGGTGGTTCGAGCCCTCGAGCAACGATCGCATGGAGCTCGTGCCCGAGAAGCGCCGCTACGAGCCAGGCGATACCGCGAGGTTCCAGGTGCGCATGCCGTTCCGCTCGGCCACTGTGCTCGTGACCGTCGAGCGCGAGGGCGTCCTCTCGCATCGCATCGTGAAGCTCGACGCGAAGTCGCCGGTGATCGAGGTGCCCATCGTCGCCAGCTACGGCCCCAATATCTACGTGTCGGCGCTCGCGGTGCGCGGGCGCCTCACCGGCGTGGGCGCGAAGCCTCCGACGGCGCTCCTCGATCTCGCGAAGCCCTCATACAAGCTCGGCAACGCGAGCATCGTCGTGGGGCGCCGCGGCTACGAGCTCAAGGTGAAGGTGGTACCCGACCGCGAGGTGTTCAAGGTGCGTGAGAAGGCGCACGTGACCGTCGAGGTCACGGATTCCGCGGGCGAGCCTTCCGCCGGCGGCGAGATCGCGTTGGCCGCCGTCGACGAAGGCCTCCTCGAGCTCATGAGCAACAACTCGTGGGACATCCTCGAAGGGATGATGGGCCAGCGGCCGCTCGAAGTGGTGACCGCGACCGCGCAGGGACAAGTCGTCGGCAAGCGCCACTACGGCCGCAAGTCGGTGCCCGCGGGTGGCGGCGGCGGCAAGTCCGGGGCGCGCGAGCTCTTCGACACGCTGCTCCTCTGGAAAGGCCGCGTCACGCTCGACGCCAACGGGCGTGCGAGTGTCGAGATCCCGCTCAACGATTCGCTCACGAGCTTTCGCATCGTCGCCGTGGCGACCGAGGGCGACGCGAAGTTCGGATATGGCCGCGCCACGATCCGCACGACGCAGGACCTGATGCTGCTGGCGGGATTGCCGCCCGTCGTGCGCGAGCAGGACGACTTCTCCGCGATGTTCACGCTGCGTAATACGACGGCCGCGGCGCTCGAGGCGAAAATTGCGTGGGCCGTTCGAGACAAGGCGCCCGCTGATGTCTCGGGCAAGGTGTTGTTGTCCGGAGAGCAGCAGGTCTCGCTCGCGGCGGGCGAATCGCGTCTCATCGCGTTGCCCGTGAAGGTTCCGCTTGGCGTTCCGAAGCTCTATTGGGAGACGACGGCGACTTCGGGATCCGCACGCGACGTCCTTCGCGTCACGCAAGACGTGATCGAGGTCCACCCCGTTCGCGTGTACATGGCCACGCTCCAGCGCCTGGACCAGACGGTCGCCTTCCCCGTGGCGATTCCGTCGGATGCGCTTCCCGGCCGCGGCGGCGTGCGGGTCGAGCTCATGAGCACACTTGCGGGCGACCAATCGGCCTTGCGCGAGTGGTTCCGCTATTACCCGTACTCGTGCCTCGAGCAACGCGCCTCGAAGGCGATCGGGTTGCGCGACGAATCGATGTGGAAGTCCGTGGCGGGATCGGCGGGAAACTACCTCGATCGCGACGGACTCGCGCGCTATTTCCCGACCGATTCCCTCGAGGGAAGCGACGTCCTCACGACATATCTGATCCAGATTGCCAATGCGGACAGCCGCGAGTGGCCCGAAGATACGCTGCAACGCATGCTCGGCGCCCTCGAGAATTTCGTGGCCGGCCGCATCGTGCGCGGCAGCGGGCTTCCCACCGCGGACCTCACCATCCGCAAGCTCGCTGCGATCGAAGCGCTCGCACGCCACGACCGCGCGCGCCCCGAGATGCTCGATGCGATCACGATCGATCCGGCGCGGTGGCCCACGTCGTCGGTCATCGACTGGATCGGGATCCTGCAGCGCGTCGAAGGCATCAAGGATCGCGAAGGGAAGAAGGAGCTGGCGCTTTCGATCCTGCGTAGCCGCATGAATTTCCAGGGCACGGTGATGACGCTCTCCACGGAGAAATCCGACGCGCTCTGGTGGCTCATGGTCAGCACCGACGTGAACGCCAACCGCGCGTTGCTCGCCGTTGTAAGTGAGCCGTCCTGGAAGGCGGACATCGGCCGGGTGGTTCGTGGGGCCCTCTCGAGGCAGCTGCGCGGCACCTGGAGCACGACGGTCGCCAATGCCTGGGGAACGGTCGCGCTCGCGCGCTACTCCGAGGCGTTCGAGGCCACGCCCGTCACGGGATCCACGCGCATCACGCTTGCGGGCGACAAGACCGATGTCGAGATCGGCGCAGAGAAGAAGACCGTCGATCTCGGGTGGCCGCGCGGCAAGGCGAGCCTCACGCTGCAGCATTTCGGCGAGGGCGCTCCGTGGTCGATCGTCCAGTCGCGCGCGGCACTGCCCCTGAAGGAACCGCTTTCGACCGGATATCGCATCACGCGCACCGTGAAGCCCATCGACCAGAAGGACAAGGGCGGGTACTCGCGCGGCGACGCCTATCGAGTGACGCTCGAGATCGATGCGCAGTCCGACATGACCTGGGTGGTGGTCGACGACCCGATTCCCTCGGGCGCGTCGATCCTGGGTTCCGGGCTCGGGCGCGATTCGGGGTTGCTCACGACCGGCGAGAAGCAACAGGGCTGGGCGTGGCCGTCCTTCGTCGAGCGCACCTTCACGGCCTATCGCGCGTACTACTACTTCGTGCCGAAGGGCAAGTTCACGACGGAGTACACGGTGCGCCTCAACAACGCGGGCCGCTTCGACCTGCCCGCCACCCGCGTCGAGGCGATGTATGCGCCGGAGATGCTGGGTGAAGTGCCGAACGCGGCGGTGGTGGTGAAGCCATGACGATGTCATTCCCGTGGAGACGGGAATCCAGCCTAAGGGCGGGAGCTGCCGGCATCGTCGCGTGTCTTGCAGTCGCCGCGAGCTTTCTCGTCCCTCCCTATCCCGTCGAATCATTCGCCGACGTGCGCTCCGAGTGGCGCGGCGCCGATGCATGGCTTCTCGATCGAAACGGCGAGCGCCTGTCGCGCGTGCGAATCGATCACGAGCGCCGGCGCGGGGACTGGACGGCGCTCGCCGATGTTTCCCCGGCGCTCGTCGAAGCGGTGATCGCGTCCGAGGATCATCGTTTTCGCATGCATGCGGGCGTCGATTGGGCGGGGATGCTGGGCGCGGTGAAGCAGACGACGATCGGAGAACGGCGCGGCGGCAGCACGCTCACGATGCAGCTCGCGGCGCAGCTGAATCCCGAGCTCGAGCGCGGCGGGCGGCGCGGCCTCGTCGACAAGTGGCGGCAGGTGCGCCAGGCGCTCGCGATGGAGCGCACCTGGAGCAAGGACGAGATCCTCGAGGCGTGGCTCAACCTCGCGCCCTATCGTGGCGAGGTCGTGGGTGTGGATGCGGCGTCGCGCGCCATCGCCGGCAAGCGCCCCTCGGCGCTCGACCGCGCGGAATCGGCTACGTTAGCCGCGCTGGTCCGGGCACCGAATGCGCCCGCCGATCTCGTCGTGAAGCGCGCCTGCCTCGTCGCGGCGAGCGACCCGGTGGTGTGCGACGAGGCGCAGAGGATCGCCGATTCCGGCCTCGCCATGCGCAAGACGCGCGATCGCTTCGAGGGCGACGCGCCGCATCTCGCGCGCCGGCTTCTCACCACGCCGGGTGAAGAGCTTCGCTCCACGCTGGACGCGCGCCTGCAGCGATTCGCCGCGCAGACGCTCGAGCGCCATATTCGCGAGCTGGACGGCCGCAACGTTCAGGACGGCGCCGTCATCGTGCTCGACAACGAGACCGGCGACGTCCTGGCCTACGTGGGATCGAGCGGAAATCTGTCGCGCTCGCCCGAGGTCGATGGAACGGTCGCGCGGCGCCTCGCGGGCTCGACGCTCAAGCCCTTCCTCTATTCGCTCGCCATCGAACGGCGGCTCCTCACGGCCGCATCGATTCTCGACGATTCGCCGCTCGCGATCACGACGGCCGCGGGCCTGTACGTTCCACAGAACTACGACCGGAACTTCAAGGGGCCGGTGACGCTACGCCGCGCGCTGGCGTCCTCGCTCAATGTTCCTGCGGTGCGAACGCTGGAGCTCGTGGGTTATTCGGGCTTTCATTCGAGGCTTCGCAACCTGGGCCTCGCCACACTCGATCGCGACGCGGAGCATTACGGCTACGGGCTGGCACTCGGCGGCGGCGAGGTGACGCTCCTTGATCTCACCAACGCCTATCGCGCCCTTGCCAACGGCGGGAAGTACGCGCCGGTGCGATTCAGCGCCGCAGGAAGAAGCGATGCGGTGCAGGTCATCGACGAGCGCGCGGCCTTCATCGTGACCGACATCCTGGCCGATCCGGCAGCGCGTGCGGGAACCTTCGGCCTTGCGAGCGCGCTCGCCACGCCCTATCACGCGAGCGTGAAGACCGGCACCAGCAAGGACATGCGCGACAACTGGGCGGTGGGATTCACGCAGCGCTTCACCGTCGGCGTCTGGGTCGGAAATTTTTCGGGCGAGGCGATGCACGACGTGTCGGGCGTGAGCGGTGCCGCGCCCGTGTGGCGCGACGTCATGGATTACGTGATGCAGGGCCAGGGTCCCGCGACCGCGACGCCACCGGCGGGCATCGTTCACAGCGCGGCGCGCTTCAACGGCCTCGAGCCCGATCGCGACGAGTGGTTCGTCGACGGCACGCAGCTCGCGAACGTCGTGCAGGTCGCGTCGAATGCCGGAGTGGCCCACCTCGAGTCGCCGGCCGATGGCGCGATCTTCGCGATCGATCCGGACATCCCGGGAGATCGCCAGCGCATCGTGCTGCGGGCGAGAGGGGCGAGCGAGGACGATCGCTTCGTCCTGCCGGACGGCCGCACGATCGCGGCGAACGAACCCTTCCTCTGGCAACCGACGCGGGGGACGCAGTCCGTCGCGCTCATATCCGCCGACGGGCGGGTCCTGGACCGCGCGAAGGTCCAGGTCCGCTAGCGGGGCGGCCTCGCGCCCGCGGAACTATCGCAGTACGATATAAGTCCAACGCTCGAAGGAGGTGACGCCATGATCGAGATCCTTCCGGACTTTCCCGACGAGGTGCTGGCGGTTCGCGCGAGCGGCCGCCTGAGCGCAAGCGACTACCGTGAGACGCTGGTTCCCGAGGTGCGCCGGCGCGTCGAGCAGCATGGAACGCTACGCATGCTCTACCAGCTCGGCCCGCAGTTCGACGGCATGACCGCCGGCGCGATGTGGAGCGACGCGACGTTGGGCATCCGGCATTGGAGCGATTTTGGCCGCATTGCGATCGTCACGGATTCAGACTGGATCGGCAATTCCGCGCGGCTGTTCGGGCCATTCTTCCCACACGCCGTGAAGGTCTACCCGAACGCCGAGTTCGAGGTGGCGAGGCAGTGGATCCTGCAGCACACGGCCGACGAGCCGCAGCACGAACGCGCGCACTGAGACTAGCGGGAATACGCGACGACTTTCTGCTTCTGGTGGCCGAGGCCGGTGATGCCGAGCGTCATCACATCGCCGGGCTTGAGCCAGATGGGCGCCGGTTTCATGCCGAGTCCCACGCCGGGGGGTGTACCGGTGGTGATGATGTCGCCGGGCAGCAGCGTCATGAACTGGCTGATGTATGACACCAGGTGCGCGCAGCCGAAGACCATGGTGCGCGTGTTGCCGCGCTGGCGCTTCTCGCCATTCACGTCGAGCCACATGTCGAGCGCCTGGGGATCGGTGACCTCATCGGTGGTGACGAGCCATGGACCCACGGGGCCGAACGTGTCGCAGCCCTTGCCGCGATCCCATTGGCTGCCGCGCTCCAACTGGAAATCGCGCTCCGAGATATCGTTCACGACCGTGTAGCCCGCGACGTGGTCGAGCGCCTTCGATTCGGGCACGTACTGCGCCTTGGTGCCGATCACGATGCCCAGCTCCACTTCCCAGTCGAGCTTCGTGGATCCGCGCGGCTGGATCACGTCGTCGTTGGGGCCGGCGAGGCAGGTCGTGGCCTTCATGAAGAGGATCGGCTCCTTCGGGATCGGCATCCCCGATTCCGCGGCGTGGTCGCTGTAGTTCAGTCCCACGGCGACGAACTTGCTGATGCCCGCGTAGGGAACGCCCAGGCGCGGATTGCCGCGCACGATGGGCAGCGTCTCGGGTTTCACGCGCGCGAGGCGCGCGAGGTTGCGGGGTGCCAGCATCACGTCGTCGATCTGCGTGATCACCTTGGACAGGTCGCGGACGTTTCCTTCCTTGTCCGCGATGCCGGGCTTCTCGCGCCCCGGAGGGCCATAGCGCAGGAGTTTCATTTTTTCTTCCTTGTCACCCCCGCGAAGGCGGGGGTCCAGCCTGAACCGCGTGAGCGCCTTGTGGATTCCCGACGGAGCCTGTCCCCGAGCGTTCCTATCGGGGGCGGGAATGACAAAGTCTAAAGGCTCATGCCCCCATCGACAAATATCGCCTGCCCCGTCATGAACGACGAGTCGTCCGACACGAGGTAGACGAAGGTCTCGGCGATCTCTTCCGCGGTGGCGAGCCGTCCCATGGCCTGGCGCGCGATGAAGTCCTTGCGGGCCTGCGCGGGATCGGCGAACGCGTTGATGCGATCGGCGAGCGACGGTGTGTCGACGGTGCCGGGACACACGCAGTTCACGCGGATCTTCTGCTTCACGTGGTCGATGGCGAGGGCGCGCGTGAATCCCGCCACGGCGGCCTTGCTCGCGGCGTAGGCGAGGCGATTGGGCGCGGCCTTCTCGGCGCCCAGCACGCTCGCCATGTTGAGGATCACGCCGCCGCCCGCGGCGATCATGCGCGGCACCATGTGCTTGCACATCGTGTACATGCTGCGCACGTTGATCGCGAAGCTGCGGTCCCAGTCCTCGGGCCGGCACTCGACGATGGAGCCCTGGTGCACCCAGCCCGCGCAGTTGAAGAGGATGTCGACGGCGCCGACTTCCTCGACGAGTTTGCGAACGTCGTCGTCGCGGGTCACGTCCAGGCGCCTGGCGGTGACGCCGGGGACCTTCGAGAGTCCGGCCACTTGCGTCTCGTCGATATCGGTGGCGACGACCACGGCGCCTTCGCGTGCGAAGGCGAGGGCGGCAGCGCGGCCCATGCCCTGGCCCGCGGCGGTCACGAGGGCGCGCTTGCCCTGGAGTCGATTGGACATCGGGAGTCTCCGTGCTAGAGTGGGTCGGAATTGGCCTGACCACTTTACCAGAAAGAATGCCACTCCAAGCCGTCGACAACAGGCGCCTTTACCGGCAGATCGCCGACCAGATCGCCGCCCTCATCGAGAAGGGCGAGTATGGCGCGGGCGCGAGGCTGCCTCCCGAGCGCGACCTCGCCAAGCAGCTCGGGGTGAGCCGGCCTTCGGTGCGGGAGGCGCTGATCGCGCTCGAAGTCGAAGGCTACGTCGAGGTACGCGTGGGCTCGGGCGTATACGTTCTCGGACCCCGGCCGCTGATGCGCGCCGAGCCATTGGCGGCCGACTCGGGCCCCTTCGAGCTCATTCGCGCGAGATGGATGATCGAATCGGAATGCGCGGCGCTCGCGGCGAAGAACGCGACCAAGGCGCAGCTGCGCGCCATGGACGAAGCGCTCGACCAGATGGAAGCCGATCGCGACAAGGGCACGATGCCGCTCGTCCACGATCGCCTGTTCCACCTGCGCCTGGCCGAGGCGAGCGGCAACAGCGCGTTGGCACTCGTCGTGAAGGTGCTTTGGGACCAGCGCACGGGCCCGCTATTCCTGCGCCTCGAGCATCACTTCGACACGCCGCAGCTCTGGACCGTCGCGATCAAGGAGCATCGGGACATCGTGGCGGCCATCGCGAGGCGCGATGGGGCGGGGGCGCGCGCCGCGATGCGGCGGCACATGGATCACGCGGCAAAGCGATTCAGCACGAGCTGGGACAAGAAGAAGAGGAGATCGAGCTGATGGACCAGGAACACGTACTGAACGAGAAGGGCGAGTTCGCGATCCAGGACGAGGAGATCGACCTCTCGCACTATCGCTTCGAGGATTGGGCTGCGTTCGCGATCTTCTGGACGCTCGGCATCGTCATCTTCTACCAGTTCTTCACGCGCTATGCGCTCAACGACTCGGCGTCATGGACCGAGGAGATCGCGAGATACCTCCTCATCGCGACCGCCTTCGTCGGCGCGGCGATCAACGTGCGAAAGAACAACCACATCCAGGTGGATTTCTTCTATCGCCTGCTGCCGCACTGGTTCACGCGGCCCCTGTCGGTCGCGGTGGACGTGCTTCGGGTGCTCTTCCTGGGCTACTGCGTGTGGCTCACGTACCTGCTCACGGAAAGGATCGGGAAGCTGCGGATGGCGATCATCGACTGGCCCATGGGCATCGTCTATGGGTTCGTCGGCGTGGGATTCGCGTTGATGACGTGGCGCGCCGTCGGCGTGCTCATCGCCAACTGGAAGCGCGGCGCCTCGGTGCTCGAGCGTCCCGAGCTCATGGACGAGGCGCGCTAGATGGGTCCCGGAACCTTCAAGGTGATGTTCCTGGGGCTCATGGCCTCGGGCCTTCCGGTCGCGATCGCCATGGCCGGCGCCTCGCTCATCTACGTGATCGCCACCGGCGAGCCGCAATTCGTCGTGATCCATCGCATGGTGGGCGGGCTCGATTCGTTCCCGCTGCTGGCGGTGCCGTTCTTCATTCTCGCGGGCAACCTCATGAACTCCGCGGGCATCACGAACCGCATCTACAACTTCGCCTTGGCACTCGTCGGATGGATGAAAGGCGGGCTCGGCCACGTGAACGTCGTGGGTTCGGTGATCTTCGCCGGCATGTCGGGCACGGCGATCGCGGACGCCGCGGGACTGGGCACCATCGAGATCAAGGCGATGCAGGACCACGGCTACTCGACGGAGTTCTCCGTGGGCGTCACCGCGGCCTCCGCGACGCTCGGTCCCATCATCCCGCCGTCACTGCCATTCGTGATCTATGCGCTCTTCGCGAATGTCTCCGTCGGGGCACTCTTCCTCGCGGGCATTCTCCCCGGCGGCGTGATGGCGATCCTCATGATGCTCACGGTCGCGTACTACGCGCACAAGAACAAGTGGGGCGCCGACGTTCCGTTCGACAAGGGGAGGGTCTTGAGGGCGATCGGCGAGCTTGCGATCGTGCTGGGCTGGCCCGCGGTGATCTGGCTGCTGGTCGATGACGACTACGGCGGGCTCGACGCGCAGTGGTGCGTGCTGCTGGGACTCGTGATGCTTTTCGTCGCCGACTGGAAGTTCAGGTTCCAGGCGGTGCTGCCGATCATGACGCCGGTCCTCCTCATCGGCGGCATGACGACGGGCGTGTTCACCGCGACCGAGGGTGCCATCGCCGCGTGCGTGTGGGCACTCTTCCTGGGCCTCATCTGGTATCGCACGCTCAAGTGGAAGCGCCTCATCAAGGTCTCAATGGACACGATCGAGACCACGGCGGCCGTGCTGATGATCGTCGCCGCGGCATCGATCTTCGGATGGATGCTCACGGCGACGCGCACGACCGAGATGATCGCGGCTTGGGTGCTTTCGGTGACGTCGACACCGTCGGGCTTCCTGCTCCTCGCGAACCTGCTCATGCTCTTCGTAGGCTGCTTCCTCGAGCCCACGGCGGCCATCACGATCTTGGTCCCGATCCTCCTGCCGATCGTGCGCAAATTGGGCATCGATCCCGTGCACTTCGGCCTCGTGATGGTGTTGAACCTCATGATCGGCCTGCTGCATCCGCCCATGGGCCTGGTGCTTTTCGTGCTCGCGCGCGTGGCGAAGCTCTCGGTCGAAAGGACTACGATGGCGATATTGCCGTGGCTGGTTCCCCTGCTCATCAGCCTGGTCATCGTCACGTACATTCCGTCGATCAGCCTGTGGTTGCCGAATTTGATGAAATAGCAAGTGACGCTGAAAGAAGGGCTTTGGATCCGCAGATAAACGCAGATGAACGCAGATAGAGTCAAAAGCAACGCCTGTGCTTCGGTACGTAGCAAGCTTGGGCACGAAGCTCAATCTGTTTGTTTTGGGGTTATCTGCGTTCATCTGCGTTCATCTGCGGATCCAAAGAATTAGTTCCTCGAGGTCTAATAATGCTCAGAGAAACCCCGCTATACCTTCGGTTGAATCCCGCCGACGACGTCGTGATCGCCTGCCGCGAGCTGGAGGCCGGCACGAACCTGCTCAAGGAAAACGTCGTCGTTCGCGAGCGCATTCCTTCGGGCCACAAAGTCGCCACGCGCGCTGTCGCCAGGGACAGCCCCGTTCGCCGCTACAACCAGATCATCGGGTTCGCGACGCGGGCCATCGAGCCGGGCGACCACGTGCACGTCCACAACCTCGAAGTGCGGGAGTTCGCGCGCGACTACGCGTTCGGCGAGGCCTATTCGCCCACGAAGTTCGTCGACGAGCCCGCCACGTTCCAGGGCATCGTGCGTCCCGACGGCCGGGTGGCGACGCGCAACTACATCGGCATCCTCTCGACGGTGAACTGCTCGGCCACGGTCGCGAAGCACGTGGCGAAGGCGTTCGAGGGCGATGCGCTCGCCTCGCATCCCAATGTCGACGGCGTCGTGGCGCTCACGCATACCGCGGGCTGCGGCATGGATGTCGCAGGCGAAGGCATGGATGTGCTGCGCCGCACGCTCGCGGGCTACGCGCGCCATGCGAACTTCGCGGCCGTGCTCATCATCGGCCTGGGCTGCGAAGGCAACCAGATGGACGCGCTCTTCTTTACGCAGGGCTTGAAGCAGGGCCGGCTCCTTCGCGCCATGACGATCCAGGACAAGGGCGGCACGGCGAAAGCCGTTGCGGAAGGCATCGCGATCGTGAAGGAGATGCTGCCCGTCGCGAACGACGTGGTGCGCTCGACCGTTCCCGCAAGCGGAATCGTCGTGGGATTGCAGTGCGGCGGCTCCGACGGTTACTCGGGCATTACGGCGAATCCCGCGCTGGGAGCGGCGGTCGACCTCCTGGTCCAGAACGGCGGCACCGCGATTCTCTCGGAGACACCGGAGATCTACGGCGCCGAGCACCTGCTCACGCGCCGCGCGGTCAATCGCGACGTCGGGCAGAAGATCGTCGATCGCATCCACTGGTGGGAGGAGTACACCGCGCGCAACAAGGGCGAGATGAACAACAATCCGTCGCCGGGCAACAAGGCGGGCGGCCTCACGACGATCCTCGAGAAGTCGCTCGGTGCCGTGGCCAAGGGCGGCACGACGGGCCTCATGGATGTGTACGAGTACGCGAAGCCGGTGACCGCGAAGGGATTCGTATTCATGGACACGCCGGGCTACGACCCGGTCTCCGCCACGGGACAAGTCGCCGGCGGCGCCAACATGATCTGCTTCACGACGGGGCGCGGCTCCGTGTACGGCTGCAAGCCGTCGCCGTCGCTCAAGCTCGCCACCAACACGCCGATGTACGAGCGCATGGAAGACGACATGGACATCAACTGCGGCGCGATCCTCGACGGGTCGTTGAGCGTGCAGGAAGCGGGGCGGAGGATTTTCGAGCTGATCCTCGCGACGGCATCGGGGCAGGCGTCGAAGAGCGAGCTGCATGGGTTCGGGCAGGACGAATTTGTTCCTTGGTACATCGGGGCTGTCGTGTAGGAAAAGCGTGGAACCACGGATGGACACAGATGGACACAGATAAAACCGGGGAGGGGAGAATGAAGAGCGTGTTCAAGTTTGTTGTGGGAGTGATCGCAATCGCCATTTCCACCAATGTCGCTGCGCAGACGACACTCAAGTGGGCGCACGTGTATGAGTCGAGCGAGCCGTATCACACGGCGGCGGTATGGGCGTCGGCGGAAATCAAGAAGCGCACGAACGGTCGCTACGATATCCAGGTGTTCCCTGCTTCCACGCTCGGGAAGGAAACGGACATCAACCAGGGGCTCACGCTGGGCACCGTGGACATCATCTACACGGGCCAGCTCTTCGCCGCACGCACGTATGGGCCCATCGCGATCGGCGGCGCGCCGTACATGTTCCGCGACTTCGATCATTGGAAGCGCTTCTCGACGAGTCCGCTCTTCAAGGAGCTCTGCGACGGCTACCAGAAGGCGGGCGGCAACCATGTCGCGGCCATCACGTACTACGGCGAGCGGCACGTCACGTCGAATAAGCCCATCAACAAGCCCGAAGACATGAAGGGGCTCAAGATCCGCGTGCCCGACGCGCCTCTCTACACGATGTTCCCGCGCGCCGTCGGCGCCAATCCCACGCCGATCGCCTTCGCCGAGGTGTACCTCGCGCTGCAGAATGGCACCGTCGATGCGCAGGAAAATCCGCTGCCCACGATCGACGCGAAGAAGTTCTACGAAGTGCAGAAGTACATCGTCCTCACGGGGCACATCACCGACGCGATCCTCACGATCGTCTCGGGAAGCGCGTGGAACAAGCTCTCCGACGCGGACAAGAAGATCTTCGAGGATGTGCTGCGCCAAGCGTCGGCCCGGGCGAGCGCGGAGATCGTCGATAACGAGAAGAAGCTCGGCGCCGAGTTCGAGAAGCGCGGCAAGATCGTCGTGAAGGTCGACCGGAAGCCTTTCCGCGATGCGACGGTGAAGCTGCACAACGGGCCGGACGCCACGTGGGACAAGGCGACGTACGACAAGCTGCAGGCGCTGTGATCACAGTCCACCATCTCAATAACTCGCGCTCGCAGCGCGTGCTGTGGCTGCTCGAGGAGCTGGGCGAGCCCTACGAGATCGTGAAGTACCAGCGCGATCGCGAGACCATGCTCGCCCCGCCCGAGTTGAAGAAGATCCATCCGCTGGGCAAGTCGCCCGTCGTGGTCGATGGCGACATCGTGCTCGCCGAGTCCGGGGCGATCCTCGATTACTTCGTCGAGAAGCACGGGCGTTTCGTGCCGAAGCCGGGCACGCGCGAATGGCGCCGCTACCGCTACTGGATGCACTACGCCGAGGGCTCGGCGATGCCGCCGATGCTGTTGAAGCTGGTCTTCGACCGGCTCGAACGCGCCAAGGCGCCGTTCTTCGTGAAGCCCATCGTGAAATCCATCTCCAACAAGGCGAAGACGGGCTTCATCGCGGGCCAGCTCCGGCTCCACCTGGACTTCATGGAAGGCGAGCTCGCGAAGAGCGCATGGTTCGCCGGCGACGAATTCACGGTGGCCGACATCCAGATGAGCTTCCCGCTGGAAGCGGCGGCGGCGGCGGCGAGGGCCGGACTTGACGGCTCCCGCCCGCGTCTGATGGACTTCCTCGCGCGAATCCAAGCGAGGCCCGCCTACAAGAGGGCGCTCGAGCGCGGAGGAGTGTTCAAGCTCTCTTGAGCGGAGGCAGCACGCTCCATGAGCAACGCACGGACGCACGAGCATCGCAGGACCGCCGACCGCGCGGGCCTGCACTATGTGACCGACGGCGTCGTCGGCATCACGCGCAAGCGCGCGGGCACCGGCTGGGCGTATTACGCCCCCAATGGCTCGCGCATTCGAGATGCCGACAAGCGAAAGCGCATCAACTCGCTCGCGATTCCGCCCGCGTGGACCGACGTGTGGATCTGTCCCGATCCCCATGGCCACATCCAGGCCACGGCGCGCGACGCGCGGGGCCGGAAGCAGTACCGCTACCACGCGCAATACCGCGAGGCGTGCGACCGCTCGAAGTTCCGCCGCATGCTGGAATTCAGCGAGATCCTCCCGCACCTTCGCGACCGCGTGGAGCGCGACCTCCGTGCGGGGCACCTTTCCCGCCGCCAGATCCTCGCCACCGTGTTGCGCCTGCTCGACAGGACGCTCATCCGCGTGGGCAACGACGAATACGCGCGCGAGAACCGCTCCTTCGGCCTTACTACACTGCGCCAGCGCCACGTCCAGGTCGAAGGCAATTCGGTTCGCTTCTCGTTCCGCGGCAAGAGCGGCGTGGAACACGACGTGGCACTCAACGACCGGCGGCTCGCGCGCATCATCCAGCACATGCAGGACCTTCCCGGCACGGAGCTCTTCCAGTATCTCGACCCGCACGGCAAGCGCCAGTCCATCAACTCCGAGGACGTGAACGAGCACCTGCGCGAGATTTCCGGGCGCCAGATGACCGCGAAGGACTTCCGCACGTGGGGCGGCACGATGCACGCCGCCCGCGCGCTGCACGACATGGGGCAGGCCTCGACGCGCCGCGAAGCCGACCGCAACATCGTGAAGGCCGTGGACATGGTGGCCGAGAAGCTCGGCAACACGCGCGCCGTATGCCGCAAGTACTATGTGCATCCCGCGTTGATCGAGGCGTACCTCGAAGGGCGCACCGTGTCGCTACCCTCGGCGGAGGCGAAGCTTGCGCCCCACCGCGTGCACGCGGGCGCCGCGCTTCGCCGCGACGAGGTCGCGGTGCTCCAGTTCCTGCAGGATGAGCTTGCCGATGAGTGACCCGAAGGGCGAACCCGAATTCATGCTGGACGGCGCGCGCGTGGTGCGCTTCGCGCATCTCGACGCGAGCCGCGGTCCATACCACACCGTCGTGAACGGCCTGCCCGTCGATTCGTCGATCGTGACGCGCCTCGCGATCGCCGAGGATCTCGTCGAGGGCGGCGTGCACCTCCTCCATTGCAATTCCGACTGGGAGACTGTCGCCGCGAGCCGCTACGGCGATGCCGGCGAGGCGCAGGGAGCCGCGGACGCCGCCTACGACAGCGCGGCGCCGCGATGGACGGAATATCGCGAGCTCACGGACGAGGAACTGCGCCAGGTGGAGACGACGCGCGCGTTCCTCCGCGAGATCGCCTCGGGCTAGGCCTTCGCAAGCACCTGCTCCAGCGCGCCCAGGAATTTCTGCCATCCCCACTTGGCGCCCTGGAAGAACTGCTCCTGGTCCGGCCGGAAGCCCGACTGCTCCATTCGCAGGTGCGTTCCCGCGCTCGTGGGCGTGAGCGTCCACGTGACGACGCTTTCCAGGCCCATCGCAGCCCACGTGTAGGACAGGGTCCTGTTCGCCTCGACGGCCACGACCTCGCCGTCGACCGAGCCCCAGTCGGCGGTAAACCTGAAGCGGTGTCCCACGTCGGGCTTGAAGTCGTTCTTCATGAGCCACTCGTCGAGGAGCGGTGCCTGGGTGAGGGCGCGCCACACCTTCTCGGGCGGGTGCGGCATCTCGCGTTCGACGACGACGGAGCGCGTGGCAGCGGCGGCATTGGCGTTCATTGATCCATCCTTTGCAGTAGGCGTTCGAGTTTGTCGAGCCGGCCGGGCCAGAAGGCCGCGTAGTGGCTCATCCAGTTGAGCAGGGGGGCGAGCCCCTTCGGTTGTGCGCTGTAGTGCGTCTGGCGGCCTTCGCGGCGGTCGCGCACGAGGCCCGCTTCCTTCAGCACCCCCAGGTGCTTCGACACCATGGGCTGGGAAACGCCCGATTCCTGCGTGAGGGCGCCCACCGTGAGCTCTCCTTCCCTCGCGAGCCGCTCGAAGAGCGAGCGGCGCGTGGGATCGGCGAGCGTTGCGAGCACCGAGTTGGGCGAGGCGTGCATGTGCTATTCATAACCTATGGGTTATGGATACGTCAAGCCCCGAAGTGCTAGGCTAGCGCCTCGCGATGGGCGGAACGTTCTGGACGGAGGGGAGCCATGGTCACCGTCAGGCAAGCCAAGAAAATAGCGATGTCGATGCCGGAGGCCGAAGAACGAACCCATCACGGGCATCCGGACTTCCGCGTGAACGGCAGGATCTTCGCCACCCTCTGGCCCGACGAGGCCCGCGCCGTCGTGAAGCTCGCCATCCCCGACCAGATGGCCCTGGTCCAGATGGACCCCGGCGCCTTCTCCCTCAACGGCTGGTCGCGCCAGGGCTATACCAACGTGGACCTGAAGCACATCGACGTGTCGCGCCTGCGCACGGTGATGGAGTCCGCCTGGAGCAATTGCGCCGCCAAGCGCGGGGCGAAGCAGGGCAGCTAGCGCGTCAGGGCACGCGCACCCACGGAACGTAGACCTGGTTGTTGGGCCGGTGCACGACGGTGACGCCGGCGCGGGACAGCCACGGGATCACCTGGCGATGCAGCGGGATCACCAGCACCTGGTCGCGCACGATGGCGAAGGCCCGGTCGATCTCGTCCTGGCGTTTTGCGCGATCCATCTCGATCGCCGCCGCGTCGATGAGCGCATCGAGCTCCGGCACGTTGTAGTTGCCGGCATTGTTGTTGCCCGCGCCCGTCACGTCGTTGCGGCTGTGCAGCACGGGCTTCAAGGTATCCATTGCGTCGCCCGAGTCGCTGCCCCAGCCCCAGATGTACGCCGACACCTCGAGCTTCAACGCCTTGGGAAAGAAGAGGGCGCGCGGCAGCGCATCCACCTTCACGTCGAGCCCGACCTTCGCCCACATGGCGGCCACCGCCGTGCAGATCTTCTCGTCGTTGATGTAGCGGTTGTTGGGACAGGTGAGCGTGAAGCCGAAGCCGCCGGGATAGCCCGCATCGGCGAGGAGCTTTTTCGCGGCGGCCGGATCGTAGGGCATGCGCTGGTCGAAGCTCGCGGGCAGGCCGGCGCTCGTGGGCGAGGGCACGGCGACACCCGTCGGAATCGAAAGGCCGCGCATCACCGAGGTGCGGATCGCCTCGATGTCGATCGCCTGGTAGAGGGCCTTCCTCACGCGCACGTCCTTGAACGGGTTCCGGCCCTTCACGTTCGAGTAAAGGAGCTCGTCGCGCGCCTGGTCGAAGCCCAGGAAGATCACGCGCGTCTCGGGGCCTTCCCAGACCTTGAGCTCCGGGTCCTCGCGAAGCCGCGGGATGTCCTGCACGGGCGGATCGAGCACGAAGTCGAGTTCGCCCGTCTTGATGGCGGCGACGCGCGTGGAGGAGCTCGCGACCTGGCGATAGTCCACCTCGTCCACGTTGCTTTCGAAAAGTCCCAGCTTGGTACCCCACCAGTCCGGGTTGCGCTTGTAGGTCGTGCGGACGCCGGGCTCGCGCGACACCTGGATGAACGGGCCGGTGCCCATCGCGTTGCGCGCCGAGAAACTCTCCTCGCGGTCGCGGATGTCCTGGGGCTTCATCGCGTTGTGCTTCTCGCACCAATTCCGGCTCATGATCGCGATCGAGGCCACGGTGTTGAGCTCGATGGGATTGGGGTTGGGTGTGGCGAACTCCACCGTGTACTCGTCGATGCGTCGCGGGGTCCCCGAGTCGGTGGCGAAGATGCGAAACGACGCGGTCGTGAATTTTGCGCGCTCGAACGAGAACACAACGTCGTCGGCGGTGAAGGGCGTGCCATCGTGGAACTTGACGCCCTTGCGCAGGTGGAAGATCCAGCGCTTCGGGTCGGGGTTCTCCCAGGAAGTCGCCAGCATCGGGGTCAACTTCATCTGCTTGTCGTACTGGAGCAGCGACTCGTAGGCGAGGAGCGAGATCTGGTTCGTGACGTTCTCGTTCTGGGCGTGGGGGTCGAGCGAGGCGGCATCGCCTTGCGAAGCCCAGCGGAACGTCCTCGCCGGGGCGGCGCACGCCCAGGCCATGAAAATGAACAGCAGGATGACGCGAATTCTCATTTCTTCCTCCCCAGGAGTAGCATTATTTCACGATGAATCCCGTAGCCCTAGTCGTCCTGGTGGCGCTACCCGCGATTCCCGTGCAACCGGGGGAGTACGACATCGACGCGCCCATCAGGGCCGCGATGGTGGATCTCAACTCACCCGAGACCCGCGAGCACATCCTCGAAGCGATGGCATGGCCCTACAAATTCGGGGTGACGCAGATGCCGTGCGCGGCCCAGTCGCTGCAGCCGGAGCGCAGGTGGCGGCCGGTGCGCGAGCCGAGCGGCAAGATCCAGTGGGTGACCGGGCCCGTGACCAAGGTCCTGTGGGGCGGGATCTACGGCATCTGCATCATCCAGACGCCCGAGGGTCGCGGCGGGCTGGGGGAGCTCGAGCGCTCGGCGCTCGAATGCGAGTGCAACGGGTGGTTGCCGCGGGAGTGATGCTACCGGCTGTGCGAGTCGACAGGGGCCGCGCCGACGTCTTGCGTTGAATCCGGCACGTCCTCGATGATCGTCGCCAGGTTCAAGCTGCGCCACAGGCCGGCGGGATACAGACCGCGGCGAAGCAGCCGGCTCGCAACCATCACCACGATGCGCGCGATGTCCACGACCGGCCGGAAGTGGCTGCGGCGCGCCGCCCGCGGGTAAATGCCCGGGATCGACACCGCGACGCTTCCAACGCCGCGCGCCCCCGCTTCGATCAGCATCTCGCTTTCGAACACGAACCGGCGCCCGGAGACGTCCGCTTTCGACAGGCCCATGAGCAGATGCGCCGGATAGACGCGGAAGCCCGATTGCGTATCGGCGATGGATTCGCCCGCCGCCCACGAGATCCAGAAGCGGGCGAACTGGTTCGCGTAGTAGCGGCTCGGCGGGAAGTTGCGCCTGTCGTGCAGCCGCGCGCCGATCACGATGCGCCTCGGGTAGAGGTCGGCCACGTGCAGCAGGCGCCCGATGTCCTCCGGCCGGTGCTGGCCGTCGCCATCGAGGGTCACTACGCGAGTGGCGCCTCGCGCCATGGCGTGCTCCAGGCCGCTCCACAGGCTCGCCGCCTTTCCGAGGTTGCTTTCGTGGGTGAGAACGGTGACCGGCAGGCGCGCAAGCTCGGCGCCCGTGCCGTCGGTGGATCCGTCGTCCACGACGATCACGTGGGGCACGGCGACGAGAACGCGTTCGACGATGCCGCGAATGGTGGCTGCCTCGTTGAAGGCGGGGATGACGACGAAGGTACCGGGCGAGGTCATCGCTATGCGGCCTCGCCCGAAACGCGAATGTCCTGCCGGCGCTTGCGCCAGGCGCGAAACGCCGTGGGCCATTGCGCGACGAAGCTCACGTAGTAGATCGCGCGAAACAGGTAGAGGCGGGGGCGCACGGGTCCCGCGCGGAACACGTCGCCGGCGAGGAGCGATACCACCGCCGATTGCACGCCCAGGAAATTGCGCGGCGCCATGAACAGCTTGCGGATGACCGGGTGGGTCATGCGGTAGATGATCCACGAGAAGCTCCGCACGCCGCGGCGAATGGTGCGCTCGAACTTGCGGTAGAGGGCCGGCGCGCTCGAGGGGTCGCGCAGTACCGCGTCGACGACATCCGCCCCCAGGACCGCGCTGTTCATCGCGAGATACACGCCACTCGAGAACACCGGATCGATGAAAGCCCACGCATCGCCCACCATGAGGTAGCCCGGCCCCGACATGCGAGTGGCGGTATAGGAATAGTTGCCGGTGGCGGTCACGGGCGCCGTGAGCTCGGCGTCCTTCAGCCTGTCGGATATCTCCGGCGCCATCGCGATGGTCTGCATCAGGAACGTGGTCGGATCCGTCTTGCGCGACTTGAGGTACGCGGGCCAGCACACGGCTCCCACGCTGGTGGTGCCGTCCTTCAGGGGGATGAACCAGAACCAGCCGTGCTCGAACCAGGCGATGGTGATGTTGCCCTCGGCGGTGCCGGTGTTGCGGCGCGCGTTGCGGAAGTGGCCGAAGATCGCGGCGCTCGCGTGCTTGCGATTCCGGCGCTTGATCGCGAAGCGGTCCGCGAGGAAGGTGTCGCGCCCCGAAGCGTCAACGAGGAAGCGGGTGCGCCACTCCTGCCGCGCGCCGTCGCTCGCCTGCACGTGGACGACAGTGTCTTCGTTGCGCTCGAGGTTGCCGAAATCGACGGAGGTGACCCGCGCCTCCTCGAATACACGGGCGCCTTTCGCCGCGCAGTTGCGCAGCAGCATGTGATCGAACTCCGACCGGCGCACCTGGAAGGCGTGCGGCCAGCGCTTGTCGAACGCGGTGGAGAAGCGGAACTCCACCGTCTTTCCGGCCGCCCTCGACTCGAATTCGGCCGCGTCCTTGCGGATGCCGATCTGCACCAGCTCGTCCCAGACGCCGAGGCGCTCGAGGATCGGCATGTTCAGCGGCAGGAGCGATTCGCCGATGTGGAAGCGCGGATGACGCTCCTTGTCGACGACGACCACATCGCGCCCGCGCTCCGAGAGCAGGGCCCCGATCGTGGAACCCGCCGGACCGCAGCCGATCACGAACACGTCGCAGCGGCGCTTCGCGGGATCGGAGTCGCCGATTTCGAGCCTAGGCACGGACACGCTCTCGTCGAGTGCTCATGCGATGCCGCCGTTCACGCCGATCACCTGGCCGGAGATGTAGCTCGCGGTGTCCGAGCACAGGAACGCGACGAGCGCGGCGACTTCCTCCGGCGTGCCGGCGCGTCCCATGGGCACCAGCTGCTTGATGCGCTCGGCCGGGAACGCCTTCGCGGACGCAGGCGAAGCGATGACGCCGGGGGCAACGGCGTTCACCGTGATGCCGCGCGAAGCGACCTCGAGTGCGAGCGCCTTGGTCGCGCCGTGCAGGCCTGCCTTGGCCGCGGCGTAGTTCACCTGGCCGCGGTTGCCCATCACGCCGGCGATGGACGTGATACTGACGATCCGGCCCCAGCGGGTATTGATCATGGGCATCAGCAAAGGACGCGTCACGTTGAAGAACCCGTTGAGGCTCACGTCGAGCACGCGCCGCCAACGGGCTTCGTCCATCGCGGCGAGCAACGCGTCGTCGTGGATGCCCGCATTGTGCACCACCGCCTGGATCGGGCCGCCGGCGAGGATCTTCGCGAGGGCCGTTCCGGCGGCCGTGGAATCCGTCACGTCGAATGTCGTCGCCTCGGCGCTTCCGCCCTCGTCGTTCAGCGCATCGGCAAGGCGTGTCGCTTCGGCCATGCGGCGACCGGCGTGCACGACGACGTGGAATCCCTGCGCCGATAGCGCGCGGCAGATCGCACCGCCGATCGCGCTGCTGCCCCCGGTCACCAGGGCGCGCTTCATCGTGCCGCGGCCGAGGAGCCGGCCTGGTACATGAGCGTGAACTGCCCCCGCAGCAGCAGCGCGGCGTCTCCGTGAGCCTCGAAGGCGTAGATGCCACCCGAAGGATCGCGATGCAGCAACGTCGCACCGAAGACCAGCGGCGATTCGATTCGGTCCAGCCACTCGCAGCCGGGCCGCACGCCGCTCACCTTGCCCAGCAGGCCGGTACGCGGTTTTCCACCGGCGAGGATGAGCGCGCCGTGGAGAGCCGCCGCCTGCGCCGCGTACTCGATGCCGGCCCAGACCGGCAACCCGCCGCGCTCGCGAAGGGGATGGTCCCGGTCGCGGTGGTTGTCCGCGGCGCAGCGTATGTGCTGCGCGTCCCAGTCGAGCACGCGGTCGAGCAGGCACATGCGCCCGGAATGTGGAATGCGCGCAGCGATCTCGTCGCGCCCTAGCACCGCGCGACCTGCACGTTGAGCTCCGGAGAAAGGGGCAGGAGGGCGCTTGCGTCCGGTCGTCCGCAGATCGTGGCGAGCGCCTCGAAGCCGCGCGCGCTGGCATTGGCTTGCCACGCTTCGGGCATCCAGGAGGGCCATGGGACCGCGCCTTCGGCCGGCGTAATGGACAGTTCCCACGAGGCGAGCGCGCCCGGGGCGGGATTCCGCGCGATCACGAGCGCGATCACGGTCGCCTCGACGACCGGCATCACGTCGGAGAGCGGGGCGGGCAGCGGGCTGTCGTAGCACACGTAGAGCACCGGTACCTCGTCGCAGAGTGCCTGCACCGCGGCCCCCAGCAGCCCCGCGGCAAAGGTCCACGGACCCCGGCACACGCTGGTCGCGCCGAGCTTTGCGTTCATCGCGATGCTGTAGTAGCCGCTGGGCGCGTTGTGCACCGAGTTGTGGAACTGCGTGGGCGAGACCTCGCGGCTGCCCGCGAGCTCTTCGCAGAGTTGATGAGTGATGACGCCCGCGGCTTCCGGGGAGGCGAACACCAGCGCCATGTCCTGGGGCTCGATCGAGGTGCGATGCAACGCCTGTTCGGCCGCGGCGATGGCCAGGCGAACGGTGGGCGAGCTGCGCCGCCGGTCGGTGGGCGACAGGCTTGCCGGTGCGCAAGGCGGGAGCGGCGCGGCGAGGTGCGGGCGGTTCCCGGCGATCACCTCGCGCGACCCTTCCCAATCCGGCAAGCCGGGCGCGAGCAGGCCGACCGCGTCGATGGCGATGCGCATCAGGCGCCCTTGCCGAACACCAGTGAACAATTGCTGCCGCCGAATCCGAAGCTGTTGCTCATCACGTGGGACAGCTTGCGCGCTTCGCCCCGCAACGCGATCGTGCATTGCGTGTCCGGATCGACCTCTCGCGTGGTGGGACTGCCGGGCATGAATTGCTGCTCGAGGCTGATCAGCGAAATCGCCGCCTCCGTGATTCCGGCGGCGCCGAGCGTGTGTCCGGTGATGCCCTTGGTGGAGGAGCAGGGCACGGCGGTGCCGAAGATATCGTGCACCGCGCGGCCTTCGGCGCGGTCGTTCGCAGGAGTGGCCGTGCCGTGGAGGTTGACGTAGTCGATCTCCGTCGCCGAGAGCCGTGCACGCGCGAGCGAATCGAGCATCGCGCGGCGCGCGCCTTCGCCATCGGGATGCGGTGTCGACATGTGGTGCGCATCGCTCGTCTCGCCATAGCCCATCAGCTGCAATGCCCCCGCGCCCCGCTCGAGCAAAGCGAAGCCGGCCGCCTCGCCGATTGTAATGCCGCGGCGCGCGGTGTCGAAGGGACGGCAGATATCCGGAGCCACCAGCTGCAGCGCATTGAATCCATACAGCGTGGTGTGGCAAAGGCTATCCACGCCGCCGACCACCGCGGCATCGGCCAACCCGAGGCGGATGAAGCGCTCCGCGAAGCAGAACACCTTGGCGCTCGACGAGCACGCCGTCGAGATTGTCATTGCCGGTCCCGTGAGCCCGAGCACTTGCCGCACGAACTCCGTGGTTGCGTCGAGGCTATGGGTCGTGTCGTAGCGAAATGCCGCGGGCAGGCTGCCCGTGACCGGGTCGCGATTCTGGTAGGCGAGCTCCGTGGACAGGATGCCCGAGGTGCTGGTACCGAGGAACAGGGCGATGCGCTCGGCACCAAAGCTTCGGCGCACGGCCGCGACCGCATCGAGGAATTGGTCCTGCTCAAGCGCCAACAGGGCGAGACGGTTATTTCGGCATTCGAACGCGCGTAGCGACGCAGGCAATGCCATCGATTCCGCGGCGCCTACGCGCCCGATCCAGCAATCGAGCGGAGCCCAGGGCAGGTCGTTGGGGGCGAGCGAGCTGCGACCTTCGCGCAATGCGGTGGCCGTGGCCGCCTTGCCGAGGCCGGCCGCGTTGGTGGTCGTGTAGGAACGGACGGCCAGCGTATGCATGGTGAAGCAAATTGTAGTGGTACACTCGATTGCGTTCAACGAAGTCCATGTCGGCATCGACTGACAGGGTCGGCGCCAGGGAGACAACAAATGCACAAGCTTTCAAGGCAGGTAAAGTTCGCATTCATTGGTGCCGCATTGACGCTGGGTCTCGTGGCCTGCACAGCGCCCATTTACAATGTGCAGGATGCTCCGGTGGCCGTTCCCTCAGGCAAGCCGGTGCAGGCGGCCCAGGTCCGACAGGCCATCATCACCGCCGGCGCCGCCCTGGGCTGGCGCATCGTCGATTCCACTCCCGGACATCTCGAAGGCTCCCTGCATCTTCGCGAGCACGCGGCGGTCGTGGACATCCCCTACAGCGCTACGTCCTACAGCATCCTGTTCAAGAGTGGCGAGAACTTGAAGGCAAGCGATGGCAACATCCACAAAAACTACAATGGCTGGATCCACAACCTCGATCGGGGGATTCGCTCCGCTCTCGCGACGCTGTAGCTTGGATATTGCGCAGGCCGGATCCATGGTCGATGAAAGCCCGGACGAGGCGGCGCTCGCGCACTTGATCGTCGAATCGCTCCATCTCGAAGGCGTCCAGCCCGGCGACATCGAGCCCGATGCCGCGCTCTTCGGCGCGGGGTTGGGCCTCGATTCGCTCGACATGCTCGAGTTGTCGATGGCGATCGAGCGGAAATACGCGGTGAAGCTGCGATCGGACGATCCGGACAACGAAAAGATCTTCGCTTCGTTGCGCAATCTCGCCCGGTACATTCGCGAGCAGCGCGCGCGCTGAGCTCATCGCCACGCCCGTGACGCGCATCTCGGGCCTGGGGCTGCTGTGGATGGGTCTGTCGGTGGGATATCTCGCAACGTCGGCGCTTGCTTATCGCGCCGCAGCGCTCGCGATCCTCGGCCTCATGGCCGGCGCCTGGGTCGGCGCCACGGGACGCCGGCTCCTGGGCCTCGTCGTGGGCGTCGCGCTGGCCCTCGCCGCGTGGCGATTCGCCGAGGCGGCGCGCGTACTCGTCTACCTTCCGCCCTTTGCGGCCTTCGCGTTCATGGCGTTCTTCTTCGGGCGCACGCTGCGTGGCGGATCGGAGCCGCTCATCAACCGCATCGCGCGCAAGGAACACTCCGAGCTGCCTGCGGACGTCGAGCGCCATACCCGGTGGCTCACGGGCGCCTGGTCGGCGTGCTTCGCGGCGCTCTTTCTCGTCGCGCTGGCACTGGCACCCTGGTTGCCGTTCGAGGCGTGGTCGCGCTGGGTCCAAGGCCTTGGCTATGCGGTGCCCGCCGCGCTATTCCTCGGTGAATATGTGTACCGGCAGTACCGATTCCCCAATCGCCCCCACGGCTCCCTGGTGGTGCTGATCCCCAACGTGCTCGCCGTCATTCGCGAGATCGCGGCGGAGTCCAACCCGCGCGTGGCACGAGGAAGCGAGCCGCGATGAACGCCCTTCCGATCGCGGGCTATCGCGCGGCCGACGATGCCGTGCTGATGGGGCCCGCCGGCGTGGTGGATGCGAGGCGATTCTTCGCGCAGGCCGCGCGGCTGGCAGCCGCGCTCCCGGAAGGCGGGCACGTCATCAATCTTTGCGAAACGCGTCACGGGTTCATGCTGGGCTTCGCGGCGGCGCTCATGCGCGGCCAGGTGTCGCTGTTGCCGCCGGGCCGCGGGCGCGCCGATTGGGAGGCGCTTCTGCGCTATCCGGGAGCCTATGCGCTGAGTGAAGAGAAAATGGGCTCGATCCTCGAGGAGCGGGGCAGCGGCGAACTCGAAATTCCGCGCATCGACGCCGCGCAGTTGGCTGCGATCCTGTTCACCTCGGGGAGCACCGGCGAGCCGCAGGCGCATGGCAAGAGCTGGGGCCAGCTTTGCCGCGGCGCGCGCCTGTTCGCGGGAAGGCTCGGCTGGGACGAGCGGCCCACCGGGGCGATCATCGGCAGCGTGCCGCCGCAGCACATGTTCGGCCTCGAAAGCACCGTGATGTTGCCGTGGCAGGCGGGCGTCCCGGTGCATGCGCACGAGCCGCTCCTGGCCGCCGACCTGGAGAGCGCGCTCGACGAATGCAACCGCCCCGCGTGGTGGATGACGACCTCGATGCTGATGCGCGCACCGCTGCAAGCCTCTACGCTGCCGGGGCTGGCCGGCGTCGTCGCTTCCACGATGAGCCTGCCCCGGGAACTCGCTCACGGCGCGGAGTCGGCGTGGCGGGTCCCCGTGATCGAGCTCTACGGTTCGACGGAAACCGGGGCCCTCGCGACGCGACGCACCGCATCCGAAATTGAATGGACCCCATTGCCCGGCGTTATCCTGCACGCGCACGGCTCGGGCGAGAAGCGGCGATTTCGCGCCGAGGGCCCGCACATCGATACGCCCGTCGTGTTGGGCGATGTCCTCGACCTGCTGCCCGACGGCCGCTTCCGCTGGCTCGGGCGCGCGAGCGACGTGGTCAAGGTCGGCGGCAAGCGCGCCTCGCTCTTCTCGCTGAATCTCGCGCTCACGCAGATTCCCGGCGTGAGCGATGGCGTCTTGTCGTTGCCGCCGGGGGCGGCGGATACCGAAGGCGAATTCCATCTCGCGCGGCGGCTCGCGGCTTTCTACGTGTCGGATAGTCTCGAGCCGGGGGAAGTGCTTGCCGCGTTGCGAGCGCGCATCGATCCGGCGTTCCTGCCGCGCCCGATCCACCGGGTCGCGCGCCTTCCGCGCAACTCGAGCGGCAAGCTGCCGCAGGCGGCGTTGGACGAGCTCTTCGCGCAGCATCGGGCGGCGCAGGCAATCCCTGCGGGGCATCCTGCGTTGGCGGGTCATTTCCCCGGTGATCCCATCGTGCCCGGTGTAACGCTGCTCGCGCGCGTCGCCGAGGCGCTGCGCGTTCGCTTTCCCCATAGCGTGCCCGCGGAGTTGCTGCACGCGCGCTTTCGTAGTCCCCTTCGGCCCGGTGAGGCCTTTGCGATCGAAGCGAACGAGCAGGGAGGGCGCGCGATCTTCGAGGTGCGGCGCGCAGGCCGCGACGGCGAGAGGGGCGCGCTGGTCGCGAACGGCGAGTGGATGCTGGAGCAACGCGTTTCCCCGGAATCGCACCCATGAGCACGGAGTGGCGTAACCGGTCCGAACGTGGCAGCACGAGCATGAAGCGCGCGATCATCTGGCTCGCGCTGAATGTCGGGCGCTCCTTCTGCCGCGTGCTGCTGGTGCCCATCAGCGCGTACTTCCTGGCCACCGCTCCCCGCGCGCGGCGCGCCTCGCGGGAATTCCTCACCCGCGCCCTGGGCCGGCGGGCCACGTGGCGCGACACCTTTCGCCACCTGTTCGTGTTCGCAACGACGCTGCTGGATCGCGTCTTCCTGCTGAACGGGCGGCATCGCGATCTCGAGGTGACAGTCGTCAACCGGCAAGTCTTCGAGGACGCGATCGCGGGGGGCCGCGGCTGCCTGCTGCTGGGTTCGCACCTGGGCAGCTTCGAGATGCTGGGGGTCGTAGGCGGTATCGAGCGCGGGCTCCCGATCAACATGGTGATGCACGTGGAGCAGACGACCGGCATGCGTGACCTGCTTTCGGGTACCGCCAGCACCATTCCCTACAAGGTGATCGCGCTCGGCAAGCCCGAGTCGATGCTGCGCGTGAAGGAATGCCTCGAGCGCGGCGAGGTGGTCGGCCTTCTCGCCGATCGCGTCTATGGCCGGGAAGTGACACAGGGCTTGCCGTTCCTCGGGTCGACGGCGCGCTTCTCGCTCGGCCCGTTTCGATTGGCGCGAATCACCGGGGCGCCGGTGGTGTCCGTCTTCGGCCTGTTCCAGGGCGGCCGTCGATACGAGATCCTCTTCGAGCCGCTCGGCGCGCCGGAGCCCGCGCCCTATGTCGCCGTGCTCGAGCGAGAGGCGCGGCGTTCCCCCTACAACTGGTTCAACTTCTACGATTTCTGGGGCGCATAGGCGATGAGGGCGGCGGTTCTCCTGGTCCTCCTTCTTCTCGCGGGCGCGGCGAGGTCCGAACCCGCGTTCGACCTTGAACGCCTGATGCAAATCCTCTCCGAATCTCCGTCCTCGGAAGTGCCCTACGTCGAGGAGAAATTCTCCGCGCTGCTCGCGAAGCCGGTGGTGAGTTCCGGAACGCTCGTCTATCGCCGGCCCGACCTCGTGGAGAAGAACATGGCGGCGCCGCGGCAGGAGAGTTTCCGCATCGTGGGACAGGAGCTCATCGTGACGCGCGCGGGCCGGCAAAAGCGCATGGCGCTTTCCAGCGAGCCGTTGCTCGCGGCCTTTGCCGCGAGCTTGCGCGGCGTGCTTTCCGGCGATGCGAAGCAGCTGGGCGAGTATTTCCACCTGGCGCTCGAGGGCACCGAGTCCGACTGGAAGCTGGAGATGACGCCAATCGACGAGGAAATCGCGCGATACGTGAAGGGAATCATCGTTTCCGGGCATGGGGCTCGCGTGCGCCAGATCGAAATCGACGAGTCGAGCGGCGACCGCTCCGTGCTGACCGTGAAGTAAGGCATGCGCTACGCACTGGCAGTGCTGCTTCTCGCCGCGCTTGGCCTTTACACGACCCGGGCGGTGCGCATCGAAGCCGATTTCTCCGCGTTCCTTCCGCCTTCGGCCACGCCGGAAGAGCGGTTGCTGGTCGCGCAGCTGCGGGAGGGCCTGGTCGCGCGGCTCATGTTGGTGGCGCTCCACGGTGCCGACGAGAAGTCGCTTGCGCACGCGAGCCGCGCGCTCGCCGAGCGCCTTGGCCACGATCCCGCGTTCGACTATGCCGCCAACGGCAGCACCGACCAGTTCGCGGCGCAGGCCGAAGTGCTGATGAGCCATCGCTATGTCCTGAGTCCCGAGGTGACGCCGCAGCGCTTCACGGTGCCGGCGCTCCGCGCCGCGCTCGAGGAGAGCCTCGCGCAAATGGCTTCGCCCGCGGGTGTTCTTACGCGCAGCACGATCGCCCGCGATCCCACCGGCGAGTTTCTCGCGACGCTGCGCCGCACGCAGCCGGCGGCCGCGCCCGCGCGGCGACAGGGCGTCTGGTTCAGCGCCGATGGGACGCGCGCCTTCCTCATCGCGCAGACGCGCGCGCCGGGATTCGACAGCGAAGGGCAGGCGGCCGCGATGGGCCAGGTGCGGGCCGCACTGGCGAAAGTCGCTCCGCAGGTACAAGCCACGCTCAGCGGACCGGGCGTGTTCGCCGCGGAATCGCGCCGCCTGATTCGCCGCGACGCGCTGCGCCTTGGAATGCTCTCCACGGCCCTGGTCGTGGTGCTGCTCGCGTTCGTCTATCGCTCGGCGCTCGCGGTGGCCCTCGTGCTCACGCCGACGGCCTTCGGGCTTCTCGCAGGCGTGCTCGTTGTCCAGGCGTTCTTCGGCTCGGTGCACGCGATCACGCTGGGATTCGCCGCGACGCTCATCGGCGAAGCGGTCGACTACCCGAGCTACGTCCTGCTGAACGCGCAGCCGGGCGAAACCGCTCGCGTTGCGGCACGCCGCATCCGTCGCACGCTCGCGCTTGCCGTGCTCACCACCGTGGCGAGCGCGCTGGCGCTCACGCTCTCCAGCTTCACGGGCCTCGCGCAGCTGGGCGTGCTCACCATGGTCGGCGTGGCGGTCGCGGGGCTCACGTCGTACGGGTTGATCCCCTGGTTGCTGGGCGGTCGCGTGCTGGAGTTTCCCCGCCTGCGGATCCCTGCCGGCGTCGCACTCGCGAACACTCGCTGGCCGAGTGTCGTGGCGCTCGTGGCCACGCTCGCCGCCGTCGCGGGGCTCGTGGTCACGCATCCGGGCTGGTGGGAGCACGATCTCGCGAGCATCAGCCCGATACCCGCCACGATGCGCGCGCAGGACGCGAGCTTGCGCCGCGAGATGGGCGCCCCGGAGGTGAGCGTGTTCCTCGCCAGCCGCGGCGCGAGCGAGGCCGCGGCACTCGAGGCCGCCGAAGCGATCCTGCCGGCGCTCGAGCGCTGGCAGGACGAGGGACTGATCCACAGCTACGATTCGCCCGCGCACTACCTGCCGGCGCCGGCGACGCAGGCCGCGCGATCGCGCGCGCTACCCGATACGCGCACGCTCGAAGCGAACCTGCGCGAAGCGCTGAAAGGCCTCGCCTTCCGGCCCGATGCCTTCGAGGCGTTCGTCCGGGACGTGGCCGCGGCGCGCGTTGCGCCGCCGCTTACGCGCGCCGCATATGCCGGCACGCCGCTCGGATCCAAGCTCAACTCCACGGTGCTCACTCTCGAAGGCCAGTGGCTGGTGCTGACCTCGCTTGGTGGCGTCGCCGACACGGGCCGGGTCAGGGCGGCGCTCGCCACACTCCAGGACCCGAGGACCCGGCTCGTGGACCTCAAGCAGATTTCCGCGGAAATGCTCGACGGTTTCCGCGGCGAGGCGGTGCGCCAGGCCGCGCTGGGCGCGTTCCTGATCCTCGTGCTCCTCGTGGCGGGCCTCGCCTCGCTGCGGCGGGCCGGCCGCGTTGCCGCGCCGGTGGCCGCTGCGCTGCCGCTGGTTGTCGCGTTGCTCGCAGTCTCGGGGCAGCGCATCGGCGTCTTCCACCTGGTGGCGCTGCTGCTCGTGCTGGGGATCGGCCTCAACTACGCGCTCTTCTTCGAGCGCCCGCCCGCGGACGAAGCGGAGCGCGAGCGTACGCGCCTGTCGATCGCGCTTTGCAGCACCACGACGGTGATCACGTTCAGCTGCCTTGCGCTGTCCGCCACGCCGGTGCTGCACGCCATCGGATGCACCGTCGCGCTTGGCGTCGTGGTCTCGCTCGTGCTTGCCGTGCTTTGGGCCCGGCCGCGCGAGCTTCCCGTCAGGTGAGGTTGCGAGGGCCGAGCCAAGGCCTCGGGTATTTCGATTCCGTATTGGGGTAATCCCTGATAGGAGTGAAGGGCCGCGGCATTCAAGCTGTCTGCTGCCGTCCGAAAGAGAGTCTTCTTGTGAAGCGCCAGACCGGAAATCATCTTGCACGCCGCGAGGCCGCGAAGACCGAGCCATCGCCGATTACGGCACTGCGGGACCTGCTTGCAACCGCGTTCGCCGCGGACGTCGCGGCAATTACGCCGATGGTCTGCGATGTGTTGCGCGAGGGAATCTCCGAATTGGCCGTACCGGCGAGGCGAGATCTCATCCGTCGCGCTCATCAGACCTTGGTGTCCAAGGCCGGCGCACTCCCCATGGATGTGGCGCAAGAGTTCCGGGCACGCTTCGACGTGAGACTGCACGCCGCCACCGGCTCGGTACCAGGACGTTATCGCCCCGACGGCGCGAATCTCGCCCTCATGGACGAAACCCTGCTCGAGCTCGATATCGCGCTCGACCAGTGCGCGGCGAGGCTAAAAGAGCAGACCAGCGTCGAAATGTTCCAGCTCACGGCGCGAGTGTCGGCGATGCTGGGCAAGCCTTCGCTCGACGATGCTGAAAACCCCATTGCTCCTCGCGTATTCGCATGCACATTGATGGACGCGCTCGGGAAGATGGATTTCGGCAGCGAACAGTGCCTCGCTGTCTTCAAGGCGTTTGGCCCACCGATGCTGTACATCGCGTCTGACCTCTACAACCACGCCAACGCGCTTCTGGCCGAGTGCGGCGTATTGCCGGAGTTCAAGGCGCGATACGGAGACCCGCTTTCCCAACCCGCATTGCCTGCACGACGGCCAGTCCTGCCGGACGAACGAACGCTTGCCGCCGTCCTCGATCGGCTGCTGCAAGGCCATCGGGCCCGCGGCGACGGGTTGGCGGGGATTGCGCTCTGACGATGACGACCCCAAGACTTGCCGGTGCATGCGTGATGGTCATCGATGACAGCAGGACCATCCGGTCCTGCGCGGAGATCTTTCTCAAACAGGCCGGCTGCAAGGTGATCCTCGCGGAGAACGGCTTCGATGCTCTTGCAAAGATCACCGACCAGCAGCCGGATCTCATCTTGCTGGACATCCTGATGCCGCGCCTTGATGGCTACCAGACTTGCGCGCTGATCAGGAAAAGCGGGAAGCATCGCGAAACGCCGATCGTCATGCTTTCGTCGAAGGACACGATGTTCGACCGGGCTCGTGGCCGCATGGCTGGCTCCGACGAGCACCTCAACAAGCCGTTCACCAAGGAAAACCTGTTGAGGACGGTCGATGCGCACCTTGCTCAACGCGTTCCCGCTTGAAATCGATTCTCAGAGATGGAGTGACCTGGAAATGACGATCAAGACGATCCTGGTGGTCGACGATTCGCCTACGGAACGGGCGTTCATGGAGAGCCTGCTGAAGAAAGGCGGCTACGAGGTGCTATTCGCCGAAAATGGCGAAATGGCGATCGAGCGCTCCGAGGCGCAGCAGCCCGACCTCATCCTCATGGACGTCGTGATGCCGGGGCTGAACGGATTTCAAGCCACGCGGGCCATCACGCATTCGGAAGCCACCAAGCACATCCCGGTGATCATCTGCACGACCAAGGACCAGGATACCGACAAGATCTGGGGCTTGCGCCAGGGCGCCAAGGACTATTTGACCAAGCCCATCAGGGAGAGCGATCTTCTGGAGAAAATCAGGGCACTGACGCGCAATGAATCCGGTCGCGCCTTGATTCACTGAGTGCCTAGGCCGCCAGGGGATCCAAGGCCAGCAGCGCCCCGATCTTCTCGAGCAGGTCGATTTCGCCGATCGGCTTGTTCACGAAGTCTCTTGCACCCTGGCGAAGGCCCCAGATCCTATCGGTTTCCTGCTTCCTCTTGGTGCAGATGATGATCGGGATATGCCTGGTAGCCTCGTCGCGCGAGAGCATTCGCGTGGCCTCGAACCCGTTGATTCCCGGCATCATCAGGTCCATGACGATTACGTCCGGCTGGTCGATCCTGGCACGCCTGATCGCGGCTTCGCCGCTGCCTACGAGGATCCCTTGGTAGCCAGACCGGTTCACGATGCCCCCGATGAACGCGAGATCGGTGGGAGAATCGTCCACTACCATGATCTTCTTGATGCCCATTTCAGCTCGCCCATTCTACGGTTCAGGCAACAACCGTAGGCGCCGGGGGCTCGAGTTGATATAGGGGTTTGCGGAAGTAAAGGGGGCCGATTGCCCTAGTTCTTGATTTTTGGTGGGTCGTACTGGGATCGAACCAGTGGCCCCTGCCGTGTGAAGGCAGTGCTCTACCGCTGAGCTAACGACCCGTTGCGGCAAACACGAATTGTCTCATGTGCGGGCTGGCGCGATCAACTTGCCGTAGTAGAATTCCTGTCGACTCGCGCCACTTCGATTACCTAGGAGAAATGACAATGTTGAGACTATGCCTGGCCTTCATCGCGACCCTTTTCTCGACACTTGCGAGTGCCGTCACGGTCACGACCGACTACAGCGACATGTGGTGGATCCCGTCCGAATCAGGGTGGGGCGCCAACATGATCCAGCAGGGCGACGTCATCTTCGTCACCCTGTTCGTCTACTCATCGAACAACCAGCCCACCTGGTTCGTGGGGCCGAACACGATCTACGGCGGAGCCACCAACTCGGGCGCGCAGCATTTCACCGGCCCGCTTTATAGCGTGACCGGGCCGTACTACGGCGCCTCGTCCTTCAACCCGAACCAGGTCGGCGTGACGCAGGTCGGCACGGTGACCTTCGACGCCACGACATCCACCGCCGGGACGCTCACCTACTCGGTCAACAACGTGAACGTCGTCAAGAACGTCCAGCGCCAGACGTGGCGCACCGACAGCTTCGCTGGCCAATACCGCGGCGCCACGATCGGGGCCTACACGAACTGCAATGGAGCCACCGTTCCTTTTCCCATCGATAATCCCAACACGCTCACCGTGACGCAGGTCGCAACGAGCATCACCATCAGCGAGTTCGGGACGCAGAACGGCACCAGCTACTCGTGCAAATACTCCGGGATCCTCACGCAGAACGGCAAGATGGGCACGATCGTCGGCACCGAGATCTGCGCCGATGGCAGCCCGACCCAGGACTTCACCGCGTCGAACGTGCAGGTGGACCAGAACGGCCTGTCCATGACGCTGACGACCGACTTCTCGACGTGCCATTTCAGCGGCCGCATGGGCGGGATGCGGGAGCAGTGATTCGTTGATCCGTACCCGATTCGCCCCCAGCCCGACCGGCTACCTGCACATCGGAGGCGCCCGCACGGCGCTCTACAGCTGGGCCTTCGCGAAACGCGAGGGGGGCGTCTTCGTGCTGCGCATCGAGGACACGGACCTCGAGCGCTCCACGCAGCAATCGGAGCAGGCGATCTTCGATGCGATGGAATGGCTGGGCCTCGACTACCAGGAAGGCCCGTTCTTCCAGATGAAGCGGCTCGACCGCTACAAGGAAGTAGGCGAGCTGCTGCTCTCCAAGGGGCTCGCGTACCACGACTACTGCTCGAAGGAAGAGCTGGACGCGATGCGCGAGGCGCAGGTCGCGCGCGGTGAAAAGCCGCGATACGACCGGCGCTGGCGCGATTCGAAGGAAACGCCGCCGCCCGGGCGCGCGCCGGTGCTGCGCTTCAAGAATCCGCTGCAGGGCGACGTCTCCTGGCACGATCTCGTGAAGGGCGCGATCACGGTCTCCAACGACGAGTTGGACGACCTCGTGCTGATGCGCGCCGATGGGGTGCCGACGTATAACTTCGGCGTCGTCGTCGACGACATCGACATGGCGATGACCCACGTGATCCGCGGCGACGACCACGTGAACAACACGCCGCGCCAGATCAATCTCTACCAGGCGCTCGACGCGGCGATCCCGCAATTCGCGCACGTGCCGATGATCCTGGGCGACGACGGCCACCGCCTCTCCAAGCGCCATGGCGCCGTGAACGTGATGCAGTATCGCGACGACGGCTATCTTCCCGAGGCGATGATCAACTATCTCGCGCGCCTCGGCTGGTCCCATGGCGACGAGGAAGTATTTTCACGCGAGCAGTTCGTCGAATGGTTCGACCTCGAGCACGTGAGCAAGTCGCCCGCGCGCTGGGATCCGGAGAAGTTGAAGTGGATCAACGGCGAGTACCTGAAGAGGGTGCCCGACGCGGAACTCGTCGACCACCTGAAGCGCGCGAAGCCCGAGCTCATGAAGGCGATCGCCCACGAGATGGATCCGCTCGCCATGACGATGGTGGGCCGCGCGAAGTTCCACACCCTCGCGGACCACGAGCAGTTCCTCGCGGCGATGGCGACACCTTCACCCGCGATCGATCCGGCGGTGGCGGGCCATCTGAACGAAGAAGGCCGCGAAGTCTTGCGCGCGGTGATCCCGAAGCTCACGTCGATCGATCCCTGGACGGCGCCCTCGATCAGCGCGAAGTTGAAGGAGACCGTGGCCGAGCGGAAGGTGAAGATGCCCGCGGTGATGATGCCGTTCCGGGTGGCCCTGACCGGCCTTGCGCAAACCCCCGCCATCGACGGCATCGCGGCCGCCCTTCACAAGGAAGTCGTGCTCCAGAGACTGGATAGAGCGGCCTCCGGCTGATATAATTTCGGGCTCGGTCGGGGGTATAGCTCAGCTGGGAGAGCGCTTGCATGGCATGCAAGAGGTCAGCGGTTCGATCCCGCTTACCTCCACCAACCGAATGTCGACCGTACGCAGTCCCCATCGTCTAGAGGCCTAGGACACCGCCCTTTCACGGCGATAACCGGGGTTCGAATCCCCGTGGGGACGCCATATCGATATTTCCACCCATCAAGGCCCGGGTGGAGATAGCCCACCGTAGGTTGTAGCCTCGTTTTCCGCCCTGATTCATGGGGCGGAATTCGATGCGCCCGGGAATCAGCTTCCTGAGCGCCTGACGCGCCAGCGGCACGTCGGAAAGCAGCAACTCGTCGAATCGCCCCAGCCGTTCCCTAAACGCCTCCCTGACACGCCCCAGCTCGCGTCCAGATGGCTGCTGGGTGCTCAGGGTTTCCAGCTCCTCCTCGACTTCGCGCATGCGTGCCTCCCGGCGCGTGATTTCCGCGAGGATCGTGGCCGGTGCCGCCCCACCCGCGATGGCGGCTAGGAACCGGTCGATTTCCTTGCGCAGCTTTTTGGCCTCGGCGTGAAGTCGCGCCGGGTCGTTGGCTCGATCCTGTTGCCGATGGGCCAGTAGCTCCAGCGCCTTCTCAATCGTCACGTCGAAAGCTTCGGGCGTCAGGATTCCCCGGATGCGGTCGATCACCAGGGCGTCAGCGTCCTCCATCGGTGCGAGGAGGTCGTTCGCGCAGATCGTCCGCCCACGGGTCGCGTGGTACGAACACCCGTAGTAGTGCTTGACCGATCGCTTTCCGGGTGACCCCACGCGCCCGCCCAGCTTCGTGATGTTGCGGCGGCAGCACTCGCATTGCCCGAAGCCGGACAGGAGGTACTTCGACTCAAGGCCGCTCCCGGGCCGTCCCCACAGGTTGCCGTTTGTGTCGCGGATGTAGGTCTTGCGGGTGGCCTCCATGCGTCCCCGCACCTCCCGCCACAGCGCGTCGTCGATGATCCGCAGTTCGGGGCGCTCGACGCGTTGCACGTCCTTCTGAGCCGCCCGGATGCGTCCCTTCGTGCCGTGCCGGTAGACCTTCTGACGAACACCAAAGATGATAACGCCCACATAGCGCTCGTTTCGCAGCATCGAATGAACAGACGAAGGAGACCATGAGCCGGTGCCCTTGCGCGGAGACGCGGGCCTCATCCCCGCGAAGTAGCGCTTCGATAGGTGGGCGTAGTCGGGATCACCATTCATCGCCTTCGCGATGGTGACGTGCCCGTGCCCGGCGGCGTACATCTTGAACATGCGCCGCAGGACGTCTGCTTGGGTCGGGTTGATCCGAAAGTCCGTATAGAGCTTCTTCGCGTCCGGTCCAGCGTTCTCGGGGTAGACCTGCACGTTGTCGAAGCCGAAGACCACGCCTCCCGCGTTGTAGCCGTTGGCGGCCTTGCGCTTCAGGGCGTCGCGGGATCGTTGTCCCGCCTTCAGGCGCTCGACCTCAGCGGCGTAGGACTTCACGCTCGACATCAGCACTTGTTCCGGGGTATCGAGCTTTTCCTCCGCGTCGTCGAGGTAGTAGAAAATCTTCACGCCTGAATCGCGGATGTGCGCGAGGTAGAAGCCATTGCGCTGCTGATCGCGGCCAAGGCGGGACGCCTCGGACATGATCAACACCTCGAACGGGGGCTTGCGCCGCTTCGGAAGGTCCGCCATCAGCTTCGCGAATCCGGCGCGGTTGTCGAACTCCGCGCCCGAGACGTTATCGTCGATGTAGACGTGATCGTCGCTGACGGTCCATCCCTTCTTCGTCGCGTAGGCCTTCGCGTGTTCGACTTGGCGAGTGACGGACTTGTTCGCTACATTGCGGTCTGAATCGTCCGTGGACTTGCGAGCGTAGATCGCAGCCCGGATGGTTTCGGTGATCGTTGCCTTCATGACTATTCTCCTTGTGGGCAAGCAAAGGGGCCGGGTCTCGTGAGAACCGCGGCCCCCATGTGAGTGCGACTACTTCGTAGCGATTGAATCCTTCAAGAGCTTGGTGACCTTCGCGATCTCGGGGCTGTTCTTCTTCCACGCCCAGCGATGGCCTTCGACCTTGACGTCCGAGCTGCGCAGCAGACGACGTGCAGCGCGTGGCTCCATCTTCAAACCCTTGCAGATGTCCGCGAGGGCGACTTCGCTCGCGACTTGTTCGGTGGCGGGCTTCTTCGTCGGCTGCTTTTCGTTGTCCATCGTCTTCTCCTTGAATTGTCCGGCTCTATTGCCGGGACGATTTCAATCTATGACGAAGCGCTCGCGATCTAAATGGTTTCACCTTGATTTCCCGGTGTTGTTCCACCAGGTCAACCAAATACTTCGTTTAGATGCCTGACAGGCGCATGACCTCCATGAATTGCCTCTCTCTCAAGCACCCGTAACGAACGGCGTCCGCTCCGTGATCGGGCCCGCGTGAGTCCACGTCCTCAACGTGGCGAGGGTCGCGCCCGAGATAAGGCACGGTGGCCCAGAAGTATTCGCAATGCCGCGCAATGTAGAGGCCGGGAACGTCCGGCTTGCCAGCGTTCTGAAGTAGGCGGCGCATGATCGACCAACCCGTAAGACGGTCACCTTTCTTTGCGGGGGAGAAGAAGACACCAGCGGACTTGAATTCATCGGCGATTGAACCCGCGCCGTGACCGCTCTTTGAGAAGCACGCGTCGTCAGCCACGCCCTCGGGTGTGACCTTCCATTGCGCGCACATCTGGCGGATGCGTTCCGACAGTACCGGCACCGTGTAGCCCATGCCCTTGGCGACGTTCCCCGGTTCGTTGGTCGCCAGTTCGTCGAGCAGGATCAACGAGCCGCGCGGATAGAACTTCTCCTCCACCGTGCCGCCTGGTGATTGCGCGATCAGGTAGGTGACGCTCGGCGCGCTCGATCCAAAGTCGTGAGCGAGGAAGGTGTCCCACTTCTGGCTGTAGTCGCTTGGTATTTCCTTCCAACGCGGCACGGCGTTGCGCGACTCCTCGAGGACGGCAGAAAAATACGCGCCCCTAGCGACCGACCAATCTCCCGCCAGCCATGCGCGAAGCAACTCAGGGTCCGAAGGGCACGACGCTCCGAGTTGTCGCTTGTAGGCTTCTTGATCGATGAATGGATTGTCGAGAAACGTACTCGGGCAGGAGACGAATGTACGTGCGGCGTTCGGCTCGACGAACGGGACCCATGGCGAGGACTTGAAGACGTATCGCGCCGCAAGCCACTGGTGACCGATATCTCCCGGGTTCGCCGCAAGGACGGCGCGTAGCGGCAAGTCCTTCGGGCCACGCAGGTTCGAGCGCAAACGGTCGATCAACTCAGGCGTTGGGAATTGTCCTGCCTCATCGATGAGGAGGAGCGTGAAGCTGCGGCCTTGGAACTTCTGATAGTCGCTGGCGTTCTCCAGTTGGTTGATTTCGAGCGTGCCGCCCTTCGGGAAGCGAAAGAGTCCGTCCTGTGCGTTGAAGCGCACGGCGGTCCCGTAGATCGGGCCGAATAGCTCGAAGCACAGGGAGATGAAATCCGCGCATCCCTTGTGCGAGCGCCGAAGGTACAGGACCCGGGCCTTCGCGCCGTATTGCTCCGCGTGACGCAAAGCGAGGAGGGCGAGCGCATACGACTTTGCGCCGCCACGTCCGCCCCCGAGGAAAAGGTCGAACGCCTCAGGAACGGCTAATACGCGTCGCTGGAACGGGGAGATTTGGAGTTGTTGGCTCATGTTCGATCACGTTGAATTCGTCGGGCTTCAATGCGCCGGGGAGTGAGAAGGTGACGCTGACCTTGTTGGCGACTTCGCTTTGATCGCCCTCTCGATATCCGTGACGTGCCTTAAGAAGAAAAATCGCCGCGACGATGTTCCCGCGCTTGGCGGCACGGAATAGCCCGTTGTGGAGAGTCAGTCGTTCCGACTCGCGCCCTTGGGCCATCGCTTCGGCAAGGTCCGGGTACTCGTCGAGCCAACGCGTCAGCACGACATGCGCGACCTTGAGACCGCGAGCGATCCCGATGACGGAATGACCCGTAGCGGCCAACTTGCGAATCTGCGCCGCCGTGTTCGCAGTCGGCTCTCTCTTCTTGCGGCCGGCCTTGTTGTGCGGCCGATTGACTGGCTTAGTCATTGCGGCAGCCGGTGGGCGAGCACCGTCTCAGGAGCCCCACGTGTTTTCGGTGCTCGCCCCCATTCGCTGCCTACCGAATCCCTCGGTAAGTCGTTGGCCCTCAGGTGCGGTCGATTGATTGGCTTGGTCATCGTCACTTTCTAGCTTTCAACGCAGTGGGCTGCCGACGCCAAATCGAATCGCTCGGCGATTGGCGCGGTTCAACACGCGAGCTACGCCAAGGGTCCGGCTTGATCGGTACCGATCCGTTGAAGTGGGTCAGGACAAGCTCAGTGCCCAAGTAGTATTCGATCCGCACCCACCCCGGTCCTTCGCTCTCGACCTTGCGCAACCGGGGGTCAGTGATATCCACGTCCATATCAATCGTCCTCGTGACCTACGGGGCAGGGCGGCCCGGGCTGTTGTGCGTGATCGGACGATCCGGCTGCATGCGACGTGCGAACTCCAGCTTGCGCATGGGATCAACCGTCGCCCCGAACATTCCGCCCTTGGTCATTTCGGCTTCGGCTAGGCTTGCGTCACACGAAGCGATCAGCGCCAGCGCTTGGTCTTGTTGGGGAATCTTGACCTTCGAGATGTTGATCAAGTCCCCATGACCGGCCCGGTGTGCGGCGACCGTGCAGGCCCACACGAGTGGAAGGTTGTTGTCCGCAATCGCGTTCTTCTGCGTCAGAGTCAGCAACCGGAGATCCATCGCGGACAATTCGCCCGCGTAACTCATGCGGATCACCGCGTCCTTTGCCTGGTCAGGATCGAACGCAATGGAACTGAGAAGCAGAGCACGATCCGACCAGAACTCCTTGTGCTCCTTCGCGACCTCGTTTGCCTCGGTCATTTCATCGACGATTTTCATCACGGCTGGCATCGCCTCATCGCGCATCGCCTTGATGGTGTCTGTCTTGTAGCTCTGGCTTCGCGAAGTGTCGGCGTTCAGCGCGTCGATCTTGTTATTGATCTTGTCGTTCATGGCTTTCAGCGCGGCGAGGTTGAATTTGGCTCCGTCCGCGAGGTTGGTGAGTGATTTGAGGGGAAGCATGTCGTTTCCTTTTCAGTGTTTGTTGGGTGAGGGAGGACTAGGTTTGCGGCGCTGGGCCGCGAGGATGCCCGCCGTGCGACGGAGCCACGCAATGAATTCGGCGCGGGGCATTGCACAGGAGAGGGCGGTCAACAGGGATGCGGCGAGGGAGCCGAGAATCGCGTCGTCCTCGGTGAGCTTCTTGTTGCGCTTGATGGCGACAACCGCGAGCATCTCGGCGGCAAGGCCTGCGGCCGCCTTTGGGATCGTGGTCGCGTCGCGCAACGTGGCCATGTTCGCGGCGAGGCGTTTGTCGAAGTCGCGTTGCGTGCGTGGCTTGCGCTTGGGTTTCCCGGTCATTTGCGTGTCTTCCCTTATTGGTCTGCTACAAAAAAGGCTCGTCTTGATCCACGGTCAAATCCCCTCGGGGATCAGACAATCGGGGTCGAATGCCTCGGCAACGACGCGTAGCTGCGCGATAGCCCAGACGCGCGCTTCAGGCGATCCCGAGTCGATTGCGACGGAGATGTCGAGGAACAACGTCGCGAGGTCGAAGGCCCAGCAGGGGCGCGGTCCCGTTACCTCGATGTGCTTCAGGTGGTTCTCGATTGCGCCGCGATCCACGGCCCACGTGCGATTGGCAATCACGCAGCGCGGCTCGGTCGCGGTTTTGACCTTGCGTTTCATTTCCGTACTACCTTGCGGGGACGAAGTGGTGATGCCGGTGACCGCTGGTGACCGACGCGCCGGTCACTACCCACCCCAGCCGCAGCAGTTTTACGCTGCGCTGGGTGGTGACCCTGGTTCCCACCCTTAGGGCGGTCACCACTTCGGGTACTACGCCCAGCGTCGGTAACGACCAGTTCCCCGCCGTCGTCGTAAGCGAGCCAACCCTGTGCGACGAAGTACTTCAATCGCGCCAAACGCGCCATGCGCCGTCCTCGCAGCGACGGGGTGATCTTATTGGCCGACAGCGCCGTGCCCGCCGCGTCGATAGCAGCGATGACCACGCCCAATTCCTCGGAGTGGCGCTGTTCCTGCGACTTCGCTTCGTAGTCGATGCGCGTAAGACGAAAGCCTTCGCGCACGAAGTAGATCGGTTGGGGCGCACGCACGCGCAGGCTGCCGCGTTTGCTGGACAGGCGGAAGATGTCGCCGACGATGATCCTTCCGTCGTCAACGTGCAGGGCTTCGCGGACCTCGGCCCACGACGACTTCTCCAATCGCAGGACGAAGCGCAGCGTGTCGGGCACCGCTGTCGAACCGAGGCCGACGTACATATCGTCCACGCCGGATCGACTCTGACCCTTCCCGACGTGATGGCTCAGGATGCACGTGGCTCCTGTCCTCTCGGCGATTGCCGACACAGTCTGAGCGACGATCATTCCCCCGCGATCATCGTTGGAGTCACTACCCGCAAACTGGCGGTGCGTATCGAACCCAATGGACACCAGGTCATCGATGCCCTTCAACCCGGTAGCGATCCTTTCGCCCGCGTCCGTGCGCTGGTTTCCGTGCGAGAACGCGACGTTGCATCCGCGCAGCGATATCAGGCGCACACGCTTGCGCACCAAATCGATCTGGCGCGGCGACAGGTTCAACCCCCGGATGATTTCTGCCAGTACGGCGTCGAGGTCTTCCTGACTGTCATCCAGAGATAGGAGGACGCAGGTCCCGTGGTGTTCGATTGGGAGGCCTAGCCAGTCGGGCAATTCGGCGGCGATGCAAACCATGAGATGAATCTTCACGGTCGTCTTGCCAGTACCGCCCTCGGCCACCAATTGGCCCGCCTGACCGCGTTGCACCCATGGCCGCAGGAGGAAAGCTAACTCGGGAATCTTCAGCAGTTCGGTTGCGCTCGCCTTCGGCTTCCAACCGCGCAACTTGCTTTCCCAATCACCCTCATTCGGAATCGCCCGCAGAGACTGAATCCACTTCCACGACTTGCGGACCACGTCGCGCACTTCCGTGCGCTCCATGGGCTTAGGCAGTCGCGCGTTCCACCCCATCGCGAGCGTCAGAAGTTCGGGTTCGCTGGCGCAATTGCGCGCATCAGGCGACTGCAATCTCTTCACCAGTGAGTTGTTCCGATCCTCATGAATCGTCTCGGGCTGGTGAATGTTGACGACGCCCGAGAAGTCCACGTTGACGGTGGGTCTGATCCACTTTCCGGCGTTCTCCCAGACTCGATGGTTCTTGCGCTGCGAATGCTTGTGGGCTGGCAAGAACCACAGCTGCTCTGGCGACATGGACTTTGGATCAACCTTCGCGGAGGCTGTCAAAGGACCTAGAACACGCTCGACAAGGCGAGAAAATTCGTCTGGGTCCACTCCTCCTTCGATAGGCATCACGATGCGCCACCGTGGATGCTCGGGCGTTGAGTTCCACGTGGTCCACGCGATGTACTCGTAATCTTCCAACGCATGAAGGACGGCAGCCGGGTTGTAGACGTGGTCGAGATCGGCGACGACGGTGCACACCTGCCCGATGATATTTTCGCGCCGCCGATGCGCGTTGCGATATTCAGCCGTTGAAAACCACGCTCCAGCTTTCTTTTCTTCTTCCGTCTCGACTGTGCAAGCCTTGCTCTGCGAGCGCGCCATGTCTTTGAACTGTTGCCACTCCGGTTCCAGCTGCTTGCCGCTGGCGGAGGTAACGCCCTTCGACACGAGGAGCTTTAGGGTGGGGCGCGGCGCTCGACGTACTGCCATCACTTCGATGCCTCTGAAACGGGTGTTTTGCGACGTGCTGGACGTGCGTAGGGCGCTTTTGGCTCGCCGCTGGCGCTATCCCTGCGTGTTTTCGATTTCTTAGCGGCTGCGGCGCTCTGAATCGCTTGTTCGCGCACGTGCTGCGCAACGAGCAATTCGGCGAGTCCTTCGAGGAACGGAACCAACGCGGGATCGACGCCTGCGCGTTTCATTGCGCGGAGTCCACAGCGGCGAGCATTCGTTCCACACGCGCTTCTAACGCTGTCAGGGTGCGTTCGAGACGCGCGACCACACCAGGCGAGCCGAATCGGGCGCAGGTCTCCAGACGCGAAACGCTTACTTGCCGCGTCTTCGAGAGTTCCGCAAGGGCGCGTTGCGACAGTCCCAGCGCTTTGCGCCGTTGTCGCAGCTTCGTGCCGAACGCAGCCTTCGCGCGGAATTCAGTCTTGGTCACGCAGTCGTCCGTGGAATAAGATTCATGCCACGACGATTTTTGATCGCAGGCGACCAACGCGAAATGCGAAAACTAGATATTGACCAACGAGCCCCTGCTAGGAAGACGACGAAGGTTGTCGTCTTAAATCTGGATCACGAGAAGATTGATGCAGAGAAGGCAAGGTTCGACCTCGCCGTAAAGACAATCGTGAGCCTTGGCAGAGTATCGAAGCGAAGTGCTATCGCGTTTCTTGAGTACGAGTGGTATCGCGTCCCACCACCGCATCGTCAGCCCGGAGGGGAGGCTTCCAGGACTCAGCTAAACGAGGCCGTCCTTCAATTCATGCACGAACGCCGCGCTGCAGGCGACAACAAGAGTCAGGTCATAGCCAGCGCGTTGGACGCGATCAAGGACAAGGACCTTGTCCCAAAGGACAAGCGGCGCGGTTTGGGGGAAACCACCCTAAAGGATCGTTATCTTCCGATGGTTTTTGGACTCCCAAAGAAAAGGAAGACTAGAAAGGCGAGTCGCTTCCTTCTGAAGCTTAGGGTGGCGGGAACGCGCAAGCGTGCCGCTCGTCCTCGGGGGGCATAGTTGGGCTCAACGCTTCGCATTTCCTACCCCGGCAGGTAGGGTCACTCCCCTACATCTTGGGGTATCGTGATAGCATGAGCACCATAGGCAGGGGTACACCACAGGCTCGCGTAGTGCGCTACCGACCAAGGATGATTGGGGGTGCGAACCGCACTAGAAAGGACCTGCTAATGGAAACGACCGCAAAGATCCCGAGGCGAGATTTGGAACTTCTCGTTATCGGCACTGGCTCTGATGGCCTCAGCGGAATGACGCGCCTGACGAAGCTTCTCTTCCTTCTAGAAAAGGAAGAGGGTATGAAGCGCGAAGGGGCCGATTTCGCGTTCACCCCATACAAGGCTGGCCCCTATTCCCCTGCGATCTATGACGACATTGAGTTCCTTGAGAACTTGGGGTTTATTGAAACCGAAGTGACGTCCGTCGCCACCGCTCCCGAAGCTGCCGAACTCGACGCGATGAGTTTTGAGGCGCTGATGGGAAAAGAGGATGCGACTGAGCTTGCACCCGATGAATATGCGGAGCGGAAGTTCCGTTTGACCGAGAAGGGACGTAAGCGTGTTGAAGATATGTTGGCGAAGGAAGACTATCAGCCCGTCGCCGACAAGATTCGTCGCGTCAAGTCGCGGTTCGGGAACATCTCTCTAACGGACTTGTTGCGGTACGTCTATACCAAGTACCCCGAGATGGCTACCGAATCTGAAATCAAAGACAAGATATTAGGGCGGCACCGCTGAACGATGCCCGTCGATCTAGTAACGGGCATCCAGACAGTACACGGCGCCTTGGTCGTCGCTACTGCAACGACTTACTTCTCGTATTTCAGCAAGTTTGAGGGCACCACGGGAGACCTCGATAAGGCCGACCTAATACTTGCGGCCCTGGCAAATGAGGTGAACGTTGAACTAAAGGACCGATTGCGCCCGTTGTTTGCACCGGGCGCGCCTCAGTCGAAAATTCTCGACGTGACTGGCGCAGCCCCCTATAAGGAAGCGCCGGGCGATGTGGTCGATAGTGAGGAATTCACCGAAGCGGTTAGGGCGTTCGCAGCGTCGCATTCGGGCCACTTGTTCAAGTACGGCCTAGTCCTCGAATTGCGTGAGCGAATCGTGCATTGGCGTCAGAACGCCGCGTGGTGCGCTCTGATGTTGTTTATATGGGAGGTGGCGGCACTGCCGGGCGTCTTTGGACTTTCCCGAGAGTGGCCCACGCATGCGGAACAGATACATCTCTATTCATTAGCCCCGACCGTCGCTCTTTTGGCGTGTGGGTTGTTTTCATTGATCGTGATTCAGGCAAAAAATGACCGTCTTGCGTCGATCCGAACTGGACTCACTTCACTTCCCGGCTGAGGCTACTCTTGAGCCAGTCGTGGAGCGATATCTGCTCGCACATGGATATTCCCGCGTGGGCAAGGAAGTGGGTTTCTACGATCTACGCGTCGATTTATACGGCTACTCTGCTGCGGCGCATAAGTCCCTCGCCGTGGAACTTAAGCTTTCGAAATGGCGTCGCGCATTCGTTCAAGCTCTGCAATATAGGCTTTGCGCAGATGAGGCGGTCATTGCTTTACCCGCATCGCGGATCGCTCGCATCGACTTGGATTTGCTGGGGGCCCACGGAATCGGCCTGCTGTCCGTCACGCGATACGGGTGCGTTGAGGTCTTAGCTCCGCGTAGCTTCGGCATTGTGCGCAAGGACTATCAATCGCAAATGATCGACCAACTATTTGGTGCAAGCTATGCCTGCCTTACCGCCTAGAGTGTTTCTTCGCCTCGGCAGCCATGCCGAGAAGGACTACTTTGAGAAGGCAGGCAAAGGGGCGGACGGGATCATTCTTGGCGCAAATCTGGTTGAGTCCACGCCGGGAGCAACAGCTAGCCTTGTCGTGAAGCTCGGCGGCGACAAGATGCTTGGGTCGTACTACATCGACCCGATGACCTATGCGTTTGGTGAATACTTTGATCCAGAGACAAGCAGCGTCCGTACTGATTTAGCTTGGATCAAGTCTCTGCAGAAGGACAAGAAGACCAAGAAAACGGTCCTGCGTTGGAAGAAGTCATATTTCGCGCTTGCCGCCGCATACGGTGGCGTCTTTGAGCAAGCCCTATCGAGCGGAAAAGCCATCATGCCTGCCGCCCTTAGTACGGATGCTCTGCGCAGTCAGACAGCCGACGCCGTTATCAAGTACCAACTTAACCGTCTAAGAGACGAATTTGCATCCGATCCGGAATACGCTGCGTTTGCCGACGAAATCCCTCCACCCGCCGCTCTGTTTGCACCTTATTTCTACATCGAGCCTCACGATGCGGACGCGCTGCTAACGCTCAATATTGCCCTAGCCAAAGCGGCATCAACGCTTGGTTACGACGTGCCGGTCCACGCGGTACTCTGCGCCGACCTATCGTTCCTAACGAACGCTGCGTTAACGGCGCGCCTGGTGAGCGAGTTGGCCACGTCGGGCGTTAAGGGCATATGGCTTTGGTTTAGCCGCTTCTACGAGGAGAAGGCATCTGCCCAAGAACTTGATGCTCTTGTTGATCTGGTAAGAGTGTTGGCGGACAAGGTCGAGGTGTACAACATGCACGGCGGCTTCTTTAGCCTGTGCTTATCAAAGGGCGGTCTAAGTGGGATTAGCCACGGAGTGGGCTACGGTGAACAAAAGGATGTAATTCCGATTATTGGGCAATCCACTCCCACGGTTCGCTATTACCTCCCGGCTCCACACGTACGAACAGGCATACCTGCGATTGAGTCATGTTTCCATGACCTTGGAGTCGATACCGCTGACAAGTTTCACGCCACGGTGTGCGGATGCACGATCTGCAAGGGCGTACTCGCGGGTGATCTGCAGAACTTCAAGCAATTTGGGGAGACCCATTTCTCGATGCCCACCTCGAAGCGGCTGGCTCAAACCCCCGCTGCTGCCAAACGGTGTCGCTTTCATTTTCTGTTGAAGCGGCTTGAAGAGCGCGACCAAGTGAAAGCAGGGACGGTGGCCAGTTTGCAAGCTAGCATGCAAGCCGCGTACGACACATGGGCAAAGTTTCCAACGATGAAGGACTGCACCGGCCAATTGCCTCGTTGGAAAGCGGCCTTGGGTAAGGTGTAACTCCCGTTCGACTTAAGTAGATCCTTATCGCCCAGCGCAATTCATAGTGGCCTTGTGGCTAAAGGGGGGCCTTTGAACTCGACAACTAGAGTGACTGTGGATTGCCGTGGTGTACGAACCATCGGATTTAGTCCTCACGGCGAGACGATCCGCGCAGCCGGCCGCTTTTTGCCCACCCTTACATTCGATTCGGAGACGCCCAGCTTTCTGGACAAGGTCCGCAATCGACTCTACGACACCGAAGTCGTATTTCGCTTAGGCGATCCCCATGCTCTTGTTTGGGCATCATTCGCCGAGAGCGACCGCAACGCACAAATCGAGATTCGCACTGATTCCGCCACGCTAGGTCGGATTCGAGAGTATCCCCAGGCCGATATTCGCATCGATCTGGAGATAACCGATCAATTGCGCTTGGATTCGGAGCGCATATTTTCCTCGCGAGCGACGGTCTCGATGCTTTCCGTCGTTGCGACATATCAGTCACAGCCGCTCAACCTTGAAGGGGAAGAAGAAAGAACTAGAAGTTTCGTTTACTCGGCCCATAGCCAGATTGGGAACGTCGCTAAGGAATTGTTGGCAAGTTCTAGGACCTCGGGATCACCGGGGCGTGCCGACCCATCCCTTTGGTACGTCAAGTCGATTACAGAAGGCTTGAGGGCTGCGGTCGCGCATCCCGAGGACGAGGCTGTGATTTTCCGTCTGGCCGCGGCTGAATTTCGAGAGCATTTCGAAAAGCTTGAGAAGACGGAGAAAGAAAAGTACGTCAACTACGACCACGTTGCCTATCACCGGTCGGCAAGGGATTTGATCGTTAGCGGAAAGATCACAAAACCCGGTGAAGACCTTTCCACTGATCAATTGGAAGAGGTGGCGAGAACCTATTTCGCTCGGCCGGACTTGGCCTCTCCCACACTCGAGTGGCTACTGATCGACAACCTTCTGTTCAACGAGACAATCGAGTTCTATCGCTCGCAAGACTGGATTCCGAGACTTGATGGGCCGATGGCAATCCTACGATCAACGACTTGGACCCTCATTAAGTGGACGTTCAAAGAGGGATTTCTTTTGATCGGAACTGCCGCTATCGCTGGACTCCTAGACCCAGCGAAAGGAATTGGGTTTTGGGCGGTAGTGGCGACTATCACACTCGCTCGGTGGATGAAACCGAATCAAGTCGAAGTCGCTAAAGAAAAGACGATAAAGCTGCTAAACGATATGGCGGCCGCCCAGCATCTGATGCATAGAAGGGATTTCAACGCCCGCCAGTTGCGAGAGGCCCTCTACGAGATCAGCTCGCGAGGGGCAGTCTTCAGCCCCTGCGCATTTTCTCTGTTGGATAGACGCATTCGAAGAGAGGAGATAACCATATTGCCTTCGGTCGGTCAGGCGACCTAAGCTGCGATTCAGAAATCCCTGTGGCTTACGTGGTGAGCTACCACAGCATCTACCCTAGGAGAAGTAGCAGCTCTATTTTCTGGACGGAGGTGGACGTGGACGCGAATCTGAGAGCCTCGAAATTCTTGATTGCGAAGGCCGATGGCGCTTGCTACAAGTGCCACGCCCTCAATGAGTTCGTCGCGATTGTTGCGCCCCCGGGCCACGAAGTCCTGAATGAAGACGATGACAAGTGGGAGGCGGTAGGAGAAAGCTCCATCCTTGGCTGGATCAGGAGCATCAACCCGGAGGCCGCCGAGGCCGTGCAGAAAATCTCGCCTGATTGGAAATACTCGCGTAGTCGCACGCTCGAGGATTCCGTCTACATGAATCACTGCCGAGCGTGTCACGCGCACCAGGGCGACTACTTTCTTCACGCCGAACCTGACGCGCCGTTCTTTCCCGACGAGGCGAAGCCGAACAAGATTAGGCTCGTCGAGTTGCTGAACCTGCCCCTAGTCGTGGACTGCGGAATGCACTCGTTGGGAGGTGAGGTCGCGTTTCCCGAAGACGAGAAGGCTTAGTCGCTGCGCTTTGGTGCGACGCACCATTTTCGGTGTATAATCAACGCATTCGCTCCACTCACGCCGCTTGGAGCCACGCCTCCCCCGGGATAGAAACCTTCGAAATCAGTAGCCCCAATCCCCGTGGGGACGCCATAAAAAAAGAAGACGCCGGCCTGTACCGGCGTTTTTCTTTTTGCCCGTCATCTCCGAGGACATATCGCAATGACCGAAACCCTTGAGTGCCTGAAAAAGCACGGACAGCGCCTGGACCTCGAAATCGCCAAGGAGATGCGAGTGTCTCTCGCAATGGTGAGGCAGCACCTCACGGCCCTGGCCGAAAGCCGGGAGGCCATCGTGTGCAAGACCATCCAATTCGAAAAGGGTCGCCAGGTCGAAGCGTGGCAAGGCCGCGTCTCGGGCTTCGTCCCGCCGGCAGCGCCCGGCCGGAAGCCTAAATCGAAGGCGTGAGACTCGTGTCGCTCATTTGACGCGCCACTGGCGCGCCACAGCGGCCCGGCGTGCTCTGTCCCGCATTTCCCGCACCTTTGGGATCGCGTACACGTCAGCTTGAGGAAAGCCCACCCAATAGGGTGGGCTTTTTATTCTTCTGTCCTACAAGCCCGAGGCTGGCGCATCTCGAATTCCCGTAGCAGAGTCAACCGAAAGGCTCCTTGTTCGTTGGGAGTTCGTGGGAGGGCTTATGGGGAGAGTCGATTCTGCGGTCGCGGCGCTCGTCGCCGCTGGCATAGCGATGGCGGTGGGGGGTGCCGGGCTGTTCGGCATCGTCGCGCATACCATGACACCGATGCCCAAGGTAGTGGCCACGACGCCAGGCCACTCCGGGGGGCTGTCCGCAGTAGCGCCGAAGTCTGCTGAGCTCACTCACCAGAGTAGGGTTCCCACGGTAGTTCCGGCCGAACCGCATCCCGAGGTGCAAATCCTGCAAGCGGGCGCTGCGGGAACGCCGCCAACAGAAGTGTTACCTCCTCGGAACTTGGTGGGTCCTGTGCCGCGCGAATCCCTTTCGCCGGACGAGTCCGTGGTGGTCCTTGACACCGAACGCAGCGCCCCCGCCGTGCAAACGGCCCGGGCGGTGCCCGTTGAAATCCAGGCGAAGCCTAGCCAACCGGAGCCTGTTCACCCGATCGAAACGAAGTCGCCGAGCGCGCAGCTTGTCGAAACCAAGCCCAAGCCCGTAGAAACGAAGGTCGCCGAACCAGTGCGCGTCGAGACGAAGCCGGCCGAACCGCCGCGCGTCGAAACGTGGCTGCCGGAAACGAAATCCGCCGACGCCAGACGCGTTGAAACAAGAGTCGCAACAATGAAGGTCGCACCCGCGAAGTGGGTCCCGGCAACGCTATTGGGCGTCACGAAAGCGAAGCCCGTCGAACCCAAGCGCGTCGAGCCGAAGCCGGCCCCATCGAGGATCGTCGAAGCGAAGCGCGCGGAACCGAAACCCGTCGCACTGAAGCTCGCCGACGCGAAGCATGTCGAACCCAAGCGGGCCGCAGTGAAGCACAGCGAAACGCTGCTCGCCCAGGCGAAGCCCTTCGATTCCAGGCACCCCGAAACGAAACGCGTCGCCCTCGCGGAAACAAAACACGCGGCCGACGTGAAGGCTGCGGAAGCGAAGGTTGCCGAAGCGAAACGTGCCGCAGAGGCGAAGGCTGCGCAAACGAAACTCGCCGAAACGAAGCGCGCTGCCGAGATGAAGGCCGCGGAAACGAAGCTCGCCGAGACGAAGCGCGCCGCGGAGACGATGGCTGCGGAAGCGAAGCTCGCCGAAATGAAGCGTGCCGCTGACACGATGGCGGCGGAAGCGAAACTCGCCGAAACGAAACGCGTCGCCGACATGAAGGCCGCGGAGGCGAAACTTGCCGAAACGAAGCGCGCCGCCGAGACGATCGCCGCGGAGGTGAAGCTCGCCGAAACTCGGGCTGAAACGAAGCTTGCGGAAGCGAAGCTCGCCGAAACGATACGCGCGGTCGAAATATCCACTGCCGAAGCAAGACCCTCGATCAGGCAGGCGGCCGAGACCAGGTACCTGGAACCGAGATCGGGACCCTCATCGCAGAGATACGCCTGCGACACGTGCGGCACGGTCGCCTCGGTGGTCACGCGCTTGATGTACGACGGCACGAACGTCTGGGACGTCCGTGTGAATTTCGGAGGCGGTACCTTCCAGGTTTTTCGCTACCCGACCAATCCAGGTGTCTGGAGCGGAGAACGCGTGCGCTACGAGGCCGGACGCCTCATGCGCATGTAGTACTCCCGCCGCCGGACTTCGGACGCGAACTCCTGCAATTCCGGATCCATGGCGCTGCGAGCCGAAATGATTCCTACCGGCTTGCCCCCTTGGATGACCGGCAAGTGGCGGAATCCGTTCTCCTGCATTACGACCATGCAATAGCCGAATGGCATGTCGGGATCGACTGTCTTGGGCGCGCTAGTCATCACCTCCGAAAGTCGCGTGGCCTGGGCATCGAGTCCCCGTGCCACAACTCGAAATACGACATCGCGCTCGGTAAATATTCCAACGAGGCGATCCCTTTCAACGACCATGATTGCGCCGACATTCTTTGCCGCCATGAGCTTGGCGGCTTTGCTGACGAGGGTCCCTGGCGCGGCCTTGAGAACCTTTCGCCTCTGCATGATGCTGCCGACCGTTCTATCGAACATCCAAGGACGCTATCCCATGCGCCGATGCGGAGGTTGAGCGGGATCAATCGGAACGGCCTTGATCTGGCGCAGCCGGTAGTCCCATTCGCACCTCTACTATCGGGTCCGTGGCCGCGACAGCGAATCTCTCGCAATCCCTCCTTGCCGCGCTGAAGAGCCACGGCGCGAAGGAGATTTTCGGAATTCCGGGCGATTTCGCGCTGCCCTTCTTCAAGGCGATCGAGGTTTCCGGCGCGCTGCCCCTGTACACACTGAGTCACGAGCCCGCGGTCGGATTCGCCGCCGATGCCGCGGCGCGCTGGCATTGCGCGCCCGGGGTTGCAGCGGTGACCTACGGCGCCGGCGCGCTGAACATGGTCAATGCCGTTGCGGGCGCGTTCGCGGAGAAGTCGCCGGTGGTCGTCATCTCCGGCGCGCCGGGACGAAGCGAGGGCAATCGAGGCCTGCTGCTGCATCACCAGGTGAAGACGCTCGACTCCCAATATCGCATCTACGCCGAGATCACCTGCGACCAGGCGAGGCTCGACGATGCGAAGAGGGCGCCGGCCGATATCGCGCGCGTGCTCGGCAATTGCCTCACGCATTCGCAACCCGTCTACATCGAGCTGCCGCGCGACATGGCCACCGCGGCTTGCTCTCCTGTCGTCGCAGAGCCGCCGCGCGAATACGATCGCGAGGCGCTGGCGGCGTGTGCCGACGAAATCATTGGGCGGCTGGCGGCGGCGCGCTCTCCGGTGATGATGGTCGGAGTCGAGGTTCGCCGCTTCGGCCTCGAGAACAAGGTTGCTTCGCTCGCGAAGCGCCTGGGCATTCCCGTGGTCACCAGCCTTCTCGGACGCGGCCTGCTCGCCAACGCCGAGGTCCCGGTGCTTGGGACTTACCTGGGTGTAGCCGGAGAGGCCGGAGTCACGGAGCTCGTGGAGGATTCCGATGGCCTCCTGCTCATTGGAGAGATCATCTCGGACGTGAGCTTCGGCGTCTCGGTGCGGCGAATCGACATGCGCAAGACGATCCAGGCGCTCGACGAGCGCGTGACGCTCGGCCATCACACATATCCGAACGTGCCGCTGAACGCCCTTGTGGACGCGCTTCTCGCGCGGGACTTTCCAGCGCGCTGCCCGCTTCCGGCAGCGCCGCGCGCTTATCCGAGGGGCATGACGGCGGACGAGGCGCCGGTCGCGCCGGGCGACATCGCCTGCGCGGTGAACGACCTGCTGGCCGAGACGCGCCGCTTCCCGATCGCGGCGGACATGGGCGACTGCCTCTTCACGTCGATGGACATCGACAACACGTCGCTGGTGGCGCCCGCCTATTACGCAACGATGGGATTTGGCGTTCCCGCGGGACTCGGCCTGCAGGCTGCGTGCGGCGAGCGGCCGCTCATCCTCGTGGGCGACGGGGCATTCCAGATGACCGGCCCGGAGCTGGGCAACTGCCGGCGCTACGGCTGGGATCCCATCGTCATCGTGTTCAACAACGCGAGCTGGGAGATGCTGCGCGCGTTCCAACCGGAATCGCGCTTCAACGACCTGGCCGACTGGCACTACTCGGACCTCGCGGCGAGCCTTGGCGGAGACGGCTACCGCGTCCGGACGCGGCGCGAATTGCGTGACGCCCTGCGCAAGGCGTCGGCGACCCGCGGGCGTTTCCAGTTGATCGATGTCGTGATCCCGCGCGGCGTGATTTCGCAGACGCTACGGAGATTCGTCGAGGGCCTCAAGCGGCCCTAGTGGGTGGCGAACTCGGGTGTAGCATGCGGGTTCCCATGAACGACGATACCAAAGCCTGTCCGGTATGCGGCGAGACCATCAAGGCCGCCGCCATCAAATGCCGTTTCTGCAACACGGATCTCGCTGCGTTCGCCGCGTCGCGCGAAGCTGAAGTCGAAAAGCCGCTGTTCACCGGCCACCCGGTCGTTATCTACAGCGTATGGCAGTGGATCGTCGTGGTGTTGACGCTCGGTATCGCTCTGCTCGTCTACTGGCTGAAAAGCCTCTCGATAACCTATGAGATCACTTCGCAGCGCGTGAGGATCGAGCGCGGCATCCTTTCGAAAGACAAGGACAGCATCGAGCTTTTCCGCATCGATCACTTCGACCTGCACAAGCCGTTGGGAATGAGGCTCGCCGGCTACTGCCTGCTCCATCTGCGCTCGTCCGATTCCAGTTTTCAAACCGTGATCCTCTACGGCATCCCGAACCTGGAGCAGCTTGCCGATACGCTGCGCGAATGCTCGTTGCGCGAGCGCAGCAGGCGGCGCGTGACTACTTTCGTGCAGGCATAACGGCGCAATCCCGAATCGCCGCGATGGCCCCCTCCGTGATAATCGTCATGGGCGTGGCGGGAAGCGGCAAGACGACGGTCGCGTCGAAAACGGCGCAGCGGCTGCACTGGCGTTTCGCGGAAGCCGACTCGTTTCACCCGCCCGCCAACATTGCCCGGATGCGCGACGGCATTCCCCTCACCGACGAAGACCGCTGGCCGTGGCTCGATGCGATCGCCGCGTGGATCGATTCGGTCCGCGCGGCAGGGGAGCATTGCGTGGTCGCGTGCTCGGCGCTGAAGCGCGCGTATCGCGCGCGGCTCGCAGGCGGCCATGACGACGTGCGCTTCGTCTACCTCAAGGGAAATTACGACCTCGTGGCCGAGCGCATGAGTGGCCGGACTGGCCACTACATGCCCCTTTCCCTCCTGCAAAGCCAGTTCGATGCGCTCGAAGAGCCGGACCCGATAGAGAATGCCATCGTGGAGCCGATCGAGAAGCCGCCGGAAGAAATCGTTGCGGCGATCGTTGCCCGAGTCCCGGCTCACCCCTTGTAGCCGATCTCCGATTCGAATTTCAGATATGTCCTACAACATTTCCAATCGACTGCCCCTATCCTGATTCTTGCCAAGGACAAGAATCGGGAGATCCACCATGTGGGCCCAGTCGACGTTGTTTGGCGCGCTTCTCGGCATCGCGGCTGCGATGCCGGTCACTGCCGCTCCGATCGTGGTGCCGCCGATCGTCGAGCCGCCAACCCAGGAGCGTCACAGCGGCAAGGTGATTTTTGTCGAGCTGGTGACTCCCGATATCGCTGCCGCCGAGCGGTTCTACACGGGGCTCTTCGGCTGGACCTATCAAAACGCCCAGGCGGGCGGAACGACCTACGCGGAGGCGTATCTCGTGGATGGCCGTCCGGTTGCAGGGCTGATCCAGAGGGATGTGCCGGCGGGCCAGCATCGCCAGCCCGCGTGGCTCACCTTCTTCGCCTCACGCGATGTCGACGCGACAAGGTCGGTCGCCGTGCAGCGTGGCGCGAAAGTGCTTTTCGAGCCGCACAACATCCCGAACCGCGGGCGGCAGGCCGTCTTCGCGGATCCGCAGGGAGCCGTCTTTGCCGTTCTTACTTCCAGCAGCGGCGATCCGTCCGACGACCTGGCCGAGCCCGGCGAATGGATCTGGAGCTCGCTCATCACGGGCGATGCCGATGCCGCCTGCGGCTTCTACCAGGCGCTCTTCGACTACGAGGTCTTCGACCTGCCGCCCCAGATGGGCGTGCAGCATTTCATGCTCGCGTCGGACAACTATGCCCGCGCCAGCGTGAATCCCATGCCGGGAAGCGGCCCCAATTCCCATCCGCATTGGCTCAGCTATGTGCGCGTCGACGATGCGGTCGCCATGGCTGCAAAGGTGACGGCGCTCGGCGGCAGCGTGCTGGTCGGGCCGCGCGTCGATCGCCACGGCGGCAAGGTCGCGGTGGTGGCCGATCCCATGGGCGCGCCCTTCGGGCTGCTCGAGTGGAACGACACCCAAAGCAAGGAGGTGACGCAATGAAGAACCTTCTGCTGCGCGGATCGTCGGCCGCCGTCGTGATCGCGTCGATCGCCTTGTTGTCCAGTTGTGTCGCCCCCGAGGGCGACTACGGTTCCGGATATGGATATGACAGTGGAGTCGGAGTGGGAATCGGGCTGGACTACTACGAACCTTACGGAGCGTTTTATGGCGGCTGGGGACCTGGCTACCATGTCGCGCCGTACTATCGCGGCCACGAGGAACGCCGGGACTACAGCCATCCGGCTCCGCGGACCTACCGGCCTGCGCCGGCATCGCACTCGATGCCATCCATCCCGTCGCATGCGCGTTCCGGAGGCTCGCGTCAGCGTAGGGGGTGATACATTGCGCGGATGCAACTGCCACTTCGTGCGATTCCGCTCCTTGCGCTGACCTTGGCGCTCAGCTCCATCGCCGCCGGGCCGGATCCTTCCGACCTCAACGCGAAGCTCAAAAGTTGCGCATATAGCTACACGCCCACGGGCGATCCTTGCATCGACAAGGACCAACGCGACATCTGGATCGATGGCAACCGCATTCTGTTCCGCGAGCGCCATGACTACACGCCGTACTCCGGTGGCCCCGCGTGTCGCAACTACGCGGTGGAGCGGGAGGACCAGGCGGCCGTCGCGGATCTCGTGCCCGAGGTCGTCATCGATAGCCGTCGCAAGGTGCTGTGGCTCACGCTCGGATGCAACTCCGGCAAGTCGTGCGTCAGCAATGTGAAAGCGCTCCGTGGCGGCAAGCCCATCGAGAATCCGTCGCCGGGCCCGACGCAGACGAAGATCACCACGGCCCTCCAATGCAAGGACGCGGCGGCGATCGCGGCGGAACTGAAGGGATTCATCGCGGCGAGCCAGTCGAAGTAGCGATTCCTGCTAAAGTCATCGCGAGGAGGAATCCCCCATGAGAAAGCTCGCGTTGCTTGTTGCGCTGGTCGCGCTCGGAGCGCAGGCCGAGATCTACAAATGGACCGACGAGAAGGGCCAGGTCCACTACGGCGAGCAACCGCCGCCGAACGCCGACACGAAAACGATCAAGGCCCCTTCGGGCGGGCCCGGGCCGAGCGAGGCGCCTGCGGCAGCGCCTGCATCCGACAAGGACAAGCTCAAGGCCGCGCCCGCGGACAAGAACGGCCCGAACAAGACGCCCACCGAGAAGGACGACCGCTGCAAGTACGAGAAGCAGCAGCTCGACGTGCTCAGCAAGGGCGGCGACATCAACTACTGGAATGACCAAAAGCAGCTGGTGCCCCTGTCCCCGGAGAAGCGCGAAGCGGCCAAAGCCCAGGTCCAGGACAACATAAAGCGATATTGTTCTTGAGGTATCGCTCGTAAGTTATTGTTCTGCAAGGTTGCATCCTTACAACTGTCATATTTATTCCCCCGCGTTTTCCGGTAGAATTCGCTCCTTGTGCCTGTTGGATGGGTGATAGGGTGCTGCGAATGATTCGACTCACGAGTGCGATGACGATGGCGGCTGCAGCTTTGGCCGCGTGCCTGGCCACGCCCGCGCTCGCAGACATCTACTCGTATCGGGACGAGAAGGGCGTCGTCCACTTCACGAACATCAAGGGACTCGACCCGCGCTACAGGCTGATCCGCAAGGAAGGCGCGTTGCACCCGGTCTCGTACACGCCGAGCTCGCCGTACACGCCCACTGCGGACGAGATCCAGCGCTATGCGGCGATCATCAAGACCGCGAGCCTGGCCTACGGCGTCGATGCGATGCTCGTGCACGCGGTGATCTCGGCCGAATCGAACTACAACCCGAACGCCATTTCGCGCACCGGTGCGCAAGGGCTCATGCAGCTCATGCCCGACACCGCGCGCCGCTACGGAGTCCGCAATTCCATGGACCCGATGGAGAACATCCACGCCGGCACGAAGTACCTTCGCGACCTGCTCGCGATGTTCAAGGGCCGCATGGACTTGGCGCTCGCCGCGTACAACGCCGGCGAGAACGCCGTGATCCGCAGCAATGGGATTCCACCTTACGCGGAAACGCGCAGCTACGTGCCGCGGGTGCTCGGCTTCTACCGGGACTTCCAGAAGCGGGGATAGTTTCTAGGCGGGAATGTCGGGGACCAGCTGGCGTTGCAGCATGAAGATCTGGTCCTTCAACATCAGCTTGCGTTTCTTCAGGCGCTTCAACTGCAGTTCATCGTGTAGCGGGTTGTGCTCCAGGGCCTCGATTGCCCTGTCCAGGTCGCGGTGCTCCAGGTTCAACTCGCTGATGCGCCGCTTGATCTCTTCGCCGCTCTCCACTGCCACAGTCTCCATGGGCGCGACTCCTAGGGTGTTTTGAAAACCTTACTCCCCTTGCGGGAGGGCCGCAAATGGGTTCCAATTGCGGGATTCCGGGCGCAAGAGACGGCTAGTAAAAGCCCATAAAAAACAGCAGCATCGGGGCAAGGGCGCATGAACTTCCGACGCAGCGACTTCGACGTCACCAACCGGATCAACACCACCGATCCGGTCTGCGTGAAGCTCGAGGTCATTCGCATTTTCCGGGCGCTCTATTCGCGCAACCAGGCGCCGATGTTGAGCCGCGCGTTCGACGATCTCGTGAGCCTCTACCGCGGTGAATTTCCCGGGTACACGCGCTGCGATACCGAGTACCACGACCTCCAACACGTCCTCGACGTGACGCTCGCCATGGCGCGCCTGCAGGACGGCTACGAGCGCTCGCGCGGCGACTCTCGCGCGATCGGCGAGCGCCTCTTCCAGCTGGGCGTGATCTGCGCGCTGTACCACGACATGGGCTACCTGCGCCGCGTGGGCGACACCAAGCACGCCAACGGCGCCGAGTACACGATGATCCACGTCTCGCGCGGCGCGAAATTCCTGCGCGACTACCTTCCGACCATCGGCATGGAGGACTACGCCGAGATCGCGGGGTCGATCGTGCATTTCACGGGCTACGAGCGCCAGGTCAGCGAGATCCGCGTGCCGGACCCGATCTACCGGCTGATCGGCAGCCTGCTGGGCTCCGCCGACATCATCGCGCAGATGTCCGACCGCTGTTACCTCGAGAAATGCCGCGACCGCCTCTATCCCGAGTTCGTCGCGGGCGGCGTCACGAAGCGCCAGACCGAGGGCGGCGCGGTCGTCGTGTTCGAGTCGGCCGAGGACCTGCTTCGCAAGACTCCGTCGTTCTACAAGAGCGCCACCAGGCGGCTCGACCAGGACCTGGGCGGGGCCTACCAGTTCGCCAGCGCGCATTTCGGCGGCACGAACCCGTACATGGAAGCGCTGCGGCAGAACATCCGCTTCGTCGAGAAGGTGCCCGCCAACGACGAGATCGTGCTTCGCCGCCATCCCCCGTCGACGACCTGCCACGACAATTAGAGCGCATGGCGTCGTAGAAGGCGCCGATTCCGTCACATCCGTCGTGCAGGAGGCCATGTCGCACACGGCGGATCCGCGCCTGCGCGAGATCATGTCGGCTCTCGTGAATCACCTTCACGCGTTCACTCGCGAGGTGAAGCTCACCGAAACCGAGTGGGAATTCGCAGTCGACTACCTGCTGCGCATCGGCAAGGCCACCAGCGAGAAAAAGAACGAGATGGTGTTGCTCTCGGACCTGCTGGGGCTGTCGTCGCTCGTGGTGCTGCTCAACAACGAGCAGGGCAAGGGCGAGACGGACGCGGCGCTGCTGGGGCCGTTCTGGCGCGCGCAGGCGCCGATGTGTGCCCACGGTGAGTCGATCGCGCGCGATCCGGGCGGCGGCGAGCCGCTCCTGGTCCACGGCCTGGTGAAAGGGCTCGACGGCAAGCCTGTCACGGGCGCCATCGTCGATGTGTGGCAGGCTTCGCCCGTGGGCCTCTATGAAAACCAGGACGAGAACCAGCCCGACCATAATTTGCGCGGGCGCTTCGAGACCAATTCCGAAGGGCGATTCCATTTCCGCACCGTGCGGCCCAAGGGCTATCCGGTGCCGGTCGACGGCCCGTGCGGCGAGTTGCTGCGCGCGCAGGACCGCCATCCTTATCGGCCCGCGCACCTTCATTTCATGATCGCGAAGGAAGGCTTCAGGACGCTCGTGACCCAGGTGTTTCCCGACGACGACGAGACCATCGGATCCGACGTGGTCTTCGGCGTGACGCCGGGATTGTCGGGGCATTTCGAGCGCAAGCCCGACGGCACGTGGATGCTCGACTACGAGTTCGTGATGCAGCCGGGCAAGCGACGCATCCCGAAGGCGCCGATTCCGTGACGCCGGGCGCATTCGCTCCCGTTGCGCGCCTCGACGGGCGCAACGTGCTGGTGGCAGG
>JBAQKF010000058.1:0-35328 GCA_049300695.1 Usitatibacter sp. | reverse complement strand
GGATCAGGTGACGGACCTGCTCTATTTCGCCCGCATCCTTCCGTGGTACGCGTGGCCCGCGCTTCCGCTCGCCGCATGGGCGGTGTGGCGCGCGCGGCGCACGCTCGGCGCCCGGCGCGAAGTGCTGCTGCCGCTCGTGGCATTCGTCGCGTTCTTCCTGGTGACCTCCATCTTCGGCGACGCGCGCGAGGCGAACGGCCTGCCCCTGCTGCTGCCGCTTGCGTTGCTGGGCGTGGCGGAGCTCGATTCGCTGCCGCGCGGCGCGGCGAGCGCGCTCGACTGGTTCGGCATGATGACGTTCCTGTCGCTTGGCGCGCTCCTGTGGATCGGGTTCGTCGCGGCCATGACCGGCAAGCCCACGTTCGCAGCGGAAGTGATCGCGCGCGAGGTTCCGGGCTACAAGTACCAGTTCAGCTTCGTCGCGTTCGCGCTCGCCTCGCTGCTCACGATGATCTGGCTCGTCGTCGTGGCGCGGTCGCTTCGCTCCAACTCGCGCGCCATCGTGAACTGGACCTCGGGCATCACCATGGTGTGGATGCTGGTGATGACGCTGGGCCTCCAGCTCGTGGACCAGGCGCGCAGCTATCGCGGCCTCGCGGCACGGATCCTGGCGCAGGTTCCGCCGGGCACCCGATGCATCGTGCGCCGCAACCTCGGCGACCCGCAGCGTGCGCTCCTCGACTATTACGCGGGAATTCGCACCGTGCGCGAGGACGATCCCGCCGCGTCGGATTGCGACGCGATGCTGCTGCAAGCCGCGCCGGTCAGGATCGCGCAGGCCGGTCCCGGATGGAACGAGGTGTGGCGCGGATCGCGTCCCGGCGATCGCACCGAGGTGTTCATCCTGTATCGCCGTTAGCGATTCCTTCGGATTCCTTCGGGGACAGACCCCTAAGCCTCTTGTTTCTAGGGGTCTGTCCCCGAAGGAATCCCCGAAGGAATCGCCTCGTCGAGCAATTCGATCCAGTGGCGCACCGGCACGGACGCGGCGCCCGCGATGTGCGCGAGGCAGCCGATGTTGGCCGTCGCGATCACCGCGGGCCCATCCGACTCCAGCGCGGAAACGCGGTTTTCGCGCAGGCGCGACGACATTTCCGGATTGAGGAGCGAATATGTTCCGGACGATCCGCAGCATTGGTGCCCGTCGGGCACGGTGGTGAGCGTGAAGCCCGCGTCGCGCAGGATCGGCTCGACCACGCCCGAGATCTTGAGCCCGTGCTGGAGGCTGCAGGGCGAATGAAACGCCACGCGCCTGCCGCCGCTCCGCGATCCCAGCAGCGGAGCGATCGCGGCGTGCTCCGCGGCGACGACTTCGGACAAGTCCTTCGCGAGCGCCGAGATGCGCGCCGCTTTCGCGGCATATTGCGGATCGCGCTGCAGCAGGTGTCCGTACTCCTTCACCATCGTGCCGCAGCCGCTCGCCGTGATCACGATCGCCTCGGCACCGGCCTCGATGAGCGGCCACCAGGCGTCGATGTTCGCCTTCACGTAGGCGAGCGATTCATCCTGGAAATTCAGGTGGAAGGTGACCGCGCCGCAGCATCCGCCACGCGGCGCATGCACGAGCGAGATGCCGACGCGATCGAGCACGCGCGCGGCGGCGGCGTCGATCGATGGCGCGATGGCCGGCTGCACGCATCCGTCGAGCACGATCATGCGGCGCCCGTGCCGCACCTCGGGACGCTCGCCCTCCGGGCGCCAGCGGGGAATGCGCCGGGCGAGCCGCCCCGGCAGCAACGGCCTCACCATTCGCCCGAGTGCCAGCATCGTCGCGAAAAGCCCACGGCGCGGAATCACGTAGTTGAGCAACCGCCGCCGCATGCGATTGCCCTCGGTACGCGGCACTTTTTCCTCGATGAGCCGCCGCCCGATGTCGACGAGCCGCCCGTACTCCACGCCCGAGGGACATGCCGTCTCGCACGCGCGGCAGGTGAGGCAGCGATCGAGGTGCAACTGCGTCCTCTCCGTGACGGGCGAGCCCTCGAGCATCTGCTTCATGAGGTAGATGCGGCCGCGCGGACTGTCCAGCTCGTCGCCCAGCAAGTCGTACGTCGGGCACGTTGGCAGGCAGAAGCCGCAGTGCACGCACTTGCGCAGGATCGCGTCGGCCTCGAGGCCGCGCGGCGAATCCTTGATCCAGTCGGCGAGCCGGGTCTGCATGGTCAGAAGTCGTACATGCGGCCGGGATTGAAGATGCCGGCCGGATCGAACGCGAGCTTGAGGCGCTTGTGGATCTTGGCGAGCGCGGGCCGCAGCGGATGGAAGATGCCGTCGGCCCCGTTGCCGCCGCGGAAGATGGTCGCATGCCCGCCCAGGCGCTCCACGGTGGAACGCAGGTCCAGCGTGTTGACCGGGCCCGCGGTCCAGCGCAGGCCCCCACCCCATTCGATGAGCTGGGCCTTCGGCGTCTCGACCCGCGCGGCGGTCTGCGGCATCGACAGGCGCCACAACGCATCCGGCTTTGAGAAAAACGGCAATCGATGCTCGCGCAGCGCCTCCCAGTAGTCGCCGGCGTCGATCTGCTCGCCGCCCATCTTCGCCTTCGCGGCTGCGATCGCCGTGGGCGCCCCGGAAAGCCTCACGCGCAACTGCCCGTCCTGCCACGCGGTGGCCGATAACGGCAAGGGTTGCCCCGCCCACAGGTTCACCTGGCGTATCGCCGCCTCTTCCTCCAGATCGAACGCGAGCGTCGCCTCGGCCGCGGGCCGCGGCAGCACCTTGAAAGAGATCTCCGTGATCACGCCGAGCGTGCCGAGCGCACCCGCCATGAGGCGCGAGACGTCGTAGCCCGCGACGTTCTTGATGACGCGCCCGCCGAACGAAAGGTCTTCGCCCTTGCCGTTCACGACGCGCGTGCCGAGCACGAAGTCGCGCAACGAGCCCGCGTAGGGACGACGCGGTCCCGAGAACGCACAGGCAACGGTGCCTCCGATGGTGGCGCCCTCGCCGAAATGCGGCGGCTCGAAGGCGAGCATCTGGCGCTGCGACGCGAGCTCCGCCTCGAGGTCGCGTAGCGGCGTTCCCGCGCGGACCGTGACCACGAGCTCCTTCGGTTCATAGGCGACGATGCCGCTGTAGGGCGAGACGTCGAGCACTTCGCCGTCGCGCGCCGCGCCGTAGAAATCCTTGGTGCCGCCGCCGCGAATGCGAAGCGGGGCCTTGCGCGCGGCGTGGTCCCTCACGCGATCGCAGAGTGAAGCGATGTATGCGTCGGCCATCAGAACCTCGGGATCTCGGGGCGAGGGATCTTGCCGCCGCGCACGTGCGTGCCGCCCCATTCGGAGCAGCGCTTGAGCGTGGGCACCGCCTTGCCCGGATTGAGGATGCCGTCGGGATCGAACGCCCGCTTCACGTCGTGGAACGCCCCCAGCTCGCCGGGGCGGAACTGCACGCACATCTGGCGAAGCTTCTCGATGCCGACGCCATGCTCTCCGGTGATGGTGCCGCCGACTTCCACGCAGATCTCGAGGATGCGGCCGCCCAGCTCCTCGGCGCGCTCGAGCTCGCCGGGCTTGTTCGCGTCGTAGAAGATGCAGGGATGGATGTTGCCGTCGCCCGCGTGGAAGACGTTCGCTATCACCATGCCGTATTCGGCCGCGAGCGCGTAGACGCGATCGAGCACGTCGGGGAGGCACCGCCGCGGGATCGTTCCATCCATCGCGTAGTAGTCGGGCAGCATCGTGGCGAGCGCGGGAAACGCGCCCTTTCGCGCTTTCCACAGCCGCTCGCGCTCGATGTCGTCGGCCGCCACGCGAATCTCGGTCGCGCCGCAACGCTCCAGGATGCCGCGAACGGCAGCGAGCTCGGCGAGGGTCTCGTCGTTCCCGCCATCGACTTCGGCGAGCAGCAGCGCTTCGGCGCCCGACGGGAAGCCCATGGCGAGGAATTTCTCGCAAGCCTCGATCACGATGCGGTCCATCATCTCGAGGGCCGCCGGAATGATGCCCGCGCCGATGATCTCGCTCACGGCCTCCGCGGCATCGCGCACCGTGGGGAAGGCCGCGAGCACAGTCTCGACCCGCTCGGGCAGCGCCAGCAGCTTCACCGTCACCTGCGTGATGACGCCGAGGTTGCCCTCGCTTCCGGTAAGCAGCGCCATCACGTCGAATCCCGCAGCGTCGAGCGCGCGGCTCCCGGCCTCGATCGCATCGCCGTCCCCATCGATCGCGCGCACCGCGAGGATATTGTGAGTCGTGAGTCCGTACTTGAGGCAATGCACGCCGCCCGCATTCTCGGCCACGTTCCCCCCGATGGAGCAGATCGACTGGCTCGACGGGTCGGGCGCGTAGAAGAGGCCGTGGGGCGCGGCGAGCTCCGACACCTGGAGGTTGCGCACGCCCGGCTCGACCTTCGCCGTGCGCGCGAGGCCGTCGATCGAGATCACGCGCTTCATCTTGGAAACGACAAGCAACACGCCTTCGGGATGCGGAATGGCGCCGCCCGAGATGCCCGTGCCGGCGCCGCGCGATACGACAGGGATGCCGAGCTCGCGGCACGCCATCACGATCGCCCGGACCTGTTCTTCGGATTCAGGGAGAACGGCGAGCATCGGTGTTGCACGATGCTGGATGAACGCGTCGGTCTCGAAGGGCCGCAACCCTTCCTCGTCGGCGATCACCAGCGGCTGCGGCCGGATCGCGCGGAGGCGCTCGAGGGCTCGGCTGCGCAGGCTCGCTTCGGCGACGACGCCCATCAGAATCGCGGCAGTTCCGGGTGCGGCAATGCACCCGCCTTCACGCGCATCGCCCCGTACTCGGCGCAACGATGCAGCGTGGGCACGCCCTTGCCGGGATTGAGCAGCCCGCCGGGATCGAACGCCGTCTTCACCGCGTGGAATTGCGCGAGCTCCGCAGGGTCGAACTGCGTGCACATCTGGTTGATCTTCTCGATGCCCACGCCGTGCTCGCCCGTGATCGTGCCGCCCACCTCGACGCACATCTCGAGGATGTCGCACGCGAATCGCTCCGTGGTCTCGAGCTCGCCGGGGATGTTGGCGTCGTAGAGGATGAGCGGATGCAGGTTGCCATCGCCCGCGTGGAAGACGTTGGCGCAGCGAAGGCCGTAGCGCGCGGAAAGTTCCTCGATGCGCTTCAGCACGCCGGCGAGCGCCGCTCGCGGGATCGACCCGTCGATGCAGTAGTAGTCGGGCGAGATGCGGCCCACCGCGGGGAACGCGGCCTTCCTTCCCGACCAGAACTTGAGGCGCTCGGCGTCGCTCGCCGAGCAGCGGATGTTGGTGGCGCCGCTCGCCTTCATCACGGCGATGATCTTCTCGATCTCGTGGGCCACTTCCTCGCGCGAGCCGTCGGATTCCGCGAGCAGGATCGCCTCGGCCTCGAGGTCGTAGCCCGCGTGCACGAAGTCTTCCACGGCGCGCGTCGCGAGCTGGTCCATCATCTCGAGGCCCGCGGGCACGATGCCTTCGCCGATGATGTTCGCGACCGCTTCGCCGGCGCTTTCCACGTCCGGGAACGACGCCATCACGACCTGCGCGAGCTCCGGCTTGGGAAGGAGCTTCACGGTCACCTCGAGCGTCACGGCGAGCAATCCTTCCGATCCCGTGACGAGCGCGAGCAGGTCGTAGCCCGCACTGTCCAGCGCGTCGCTGCCGAGGTCGACCAGGTCGCCCTCGATCGTGATCGCGCGCACCTTGGCGATGTTGTGCACCGTGAGGCCGTACTTGAGGCAGTGCACGCCGCCGGAATTCTCGGCCACGTTGCCGCCGATCGAGCAGGCGATCTGGCTCGAGGGATCCGGCGCATAGTAGAGCCCGTGATGCGCCACGCTTTGCGAGATCTTGAGGTTTGTCACGCCGGGCTGCACGCGGGCGCGCCGCGCGACGGGATCGATCGCCACGATGCGATTGAATTTCGCGAGCGAGAGCAGGATGCCGTCGGCAAGCGGCAGCGCGCCACCCGAAAGCCCGGTCCCGGATCCGCGCGCGACCACCGGTGTCTTCGTCCGGCGCGCGATATCGAGGATCGCCGCGACTTCGTTCTCCGTCGAAGGAATCGTCGCGACGAGCGGCGTGGCCCGATAGGCCGAGAGCCCGTCGCACTCGTACGGCTTGAGGTCTTCGCTCCCCACGAGGACGGCGCCGTCGCCCAGCGCACGCGACAGCGCGGCTGCCACCTCGCCGCGCCGGCTGGGCGCTCCCGGTGCGGGAGCTTCGCGAACCGCGCTCATCGGTAGGATTATCCCATGGACCCCATCGTCTATCAGGTCATAGGCGCGTTGCTCGTGATCGCGGGATTCGTGGGGCTGGTCATCCCCGTGATCCCCGGGGCGCTGTTCATCTTCGGCGGACTGCTGCTCGCCGCCTGGAGTGACGGGTTTGCCCATGTGGGCGCCATCACGCTCGCCATCATTGGCGCCCTTGGGCTGCTTGCGTTCGTGGCCGACCTCTTGGGCTCCCATCTCGGCGCCAAGCGCGTCGGGGCGAGCGCGTTGGCGCTCATCGGCGCGGCCATTGGCGGCGTCGTCGGGATCTTCTTCGGGATACCGGGAATCATCGTGGGCCCGTTCGTAGGGGCCACCGTGGGCGAGGTCCTCACTCACGGCCAGCTGCTCAAAGCGGGCAAGGTCGGCCTGGGCACTTCGCTCGGATTGCTCGCGGCGGCGATCGCGAAGATCTTCCTCGCGCTCGCAATGGTGGCGGTGTTCCTGCTGGCCTGGCTATTGCGTTGAGGTCATTCCCGCGAAGGCGGGAATCCAGGCAAGGCGCGAACGCGTTTCGGCTGGGTTCCCGCCTTCGCGGGAACGACCACTAGCTCATCACCGAGATCTGCTCGTTGGCTTTCTCGAGGCGCTCGACGAGCGTGTTGAGGAAACGCTCGTCGAAGAGGCGCCGGCAGGAAAGCGAGGCGCCGCGAAGATCCTCCGCGCGGATCTTGATCACGATCGCATCGGAGGTGGTGGTGACGGTCGCCGAGCGGTGCGGATCGCCCTTCGCGGTGAGATACGACATCTCGCCGAAGCAGTCTCCCGCGGACAGCACCGAGAGCGTCTTCTTTCCGCGCGTGACGCGCACGTAGCCGCCGGCCAGCACGAAGAACGAGTCGCCGTGGTCGCCTTCCTTGATGAGGGCGGCATCCGGCTTGAACTTGGCCCACTTGCTGATCTTGATGACTTCCCACAGCTCGTTCTCGGGGAATTCCTTGAAGAAGCCCAGGTTGCGCATCACGCTGAAGCGCTCGGTGTCGGACTGCTCGCGCTTCTCCTCGGCCTTGTGCTCCTTTTTCCAGATCTCCGCGAGCGCGGCGCCGAACTCGTCCCACGTCTGGAAGCGCGCGCCCGGTTCCTTGGCCATGGCCTTCATCACGACGGCGTCGAGCTCCGGGGACACGCCCTCCCGATGGGTCGACGGCGGATCCGGATCCGTGTTCACGATCTGGTAGATGACCGAGAGCGTGTTCGCGCCGGTGAAAGGGAGCCGGCCCGCCAGGAGGTAGTACATCACCACGCCCATCGCGTAGATGTCCGTGAGGTGCGAGGCCTGCACCTGTCCCTGGACCAGCTCCGGCGCCATGTACGCGGGCGAGCCTACGTTGGTGATCACCGTCCTGTCCGAGACCTTGTTGATCGACGCGCCGAAGTCGGCGATCTTGATCTCGGTGCCGTCGCTATGAAGGATGTTTCCCGGCTTGATGTCCCTGTGCGTGAGTCCCAGCGTGTGGGCGAAGGCGAGCGCGCGCACGCACTTGAAGCTGATCTCGGCCACGTCGCGCGTTTCCAGGAGCGCGTCGGGCTTGCAGAATTTCTCGAGGGTCCCGCCCTCGACAAACTCCATCACGATGTAGCTGTACTTGTCCTCCACGACCGCGTCGTAGATCTGGACGATGTGGGGATGGTTGAGCTTTCCCGCGAGCGCCGCCTCGTTGAGGAACATGCTCTTGTAGAGCGCGCCGTCCTCGTTGCTCTTCAGCGCCTCGGGAAACGCGACCTTGACCGCGACCTTGCGCTTGGCGAAGGGATCGTCGGCGAGATAGACCTTGCCGGTGGCGCCACGCCCCAGCTCGCGCAGGAGGTGGTACTTGCCGATGTTCTGCATCGTGGACATGAACGGCGATTATAGGCGACCTGTCGTTACCGCGAAGGCGGTCTTCGGCGGACGTCACTAGCGCGCCTTCCTACAGCCTGGACATTGGTTCGAACGATCGCGTCCGCATCGGATATGTATGGCATACGAAACGGAAGCCACATCGCTCCAGGATGGGCCGGCTCATGGGGGCGGCATCGACCGCGATGTAAGGCACCCCTCGCGCCCTTGCCTCCGCCACGCGCAGCTCGAACAAGCGCGAATAGATACCTTTCCCGCGGCATGACTCGAGAATCGCGCCCCCACAAAGCTGGGCGAATCGCGACCCGCCATGGAACTCGATCCAGCCACAACCCACCACGCGACTTGCAGTTCGCGCGCGGTAAAGACTCGCGCTCCCCGCAATCGGGTCAGTCATCTCCCTGAGGGTCCGCGCAAGCCACGGCAACCGGCAGTTCCATACTTCCTCACCCAGCGCCGCGATCTCATCAATCTCGTCCCTGGACGCTGTCCCCACCACTACATCGGTTTCTTCGAACGCGCGCGGTCGAGTGTTGGCGACATCGAGCACCATGAGCGCCTCGGTGTGATGGCAGGACAGGCTGTGCGCTTCCAGGCGCGACTTGAGATCATCCGGCTCGTCGAGATCGTGCACCTTCCATTCCGCTTGCCACCCGCGCTTGCGCAGGTTGGCGAGCTCTTCTGCGATTCGATGGTCGGCTGCCGGCCGTGCGAAGCGGGCAAGCCAAAGGAGCGCCTCGTCGTCCTGCCCCTGCGGAAGGTGCCGCGTGAGATCCGTATCGACCTCCAGCGCGTATCCGGGGACCTTCGCGGTCCGGCGCTCCGATGCATATTGCTCGAACATCTGGCGACGCCAACTGGCGGACACTTGTCGGCCCCGATCCTGCGGACGTTGTGTGCGTCAGAACAACCCGGTGATCTTCCCGTCGTCGTCCACGTCGATGTTCACGGCCGACGGCACCTTCGGCAGTCCCGGCATGGTCATGATGTCGCCGCAGACGAGCACGATGAACTCCGCTCCGGCGGCGAGCCTTACTTCGCGGATGTTGACCACGTGGCCCGACGGCGCGCCGCGTAGCTGCGGATCCGTCGAGAAGGAGTATTGGGTCTTCGCCACGCACACCGGGTAGTGCCCGTAGCCCGAGTCCTGCAGCTTCTTGATCTGGGCGCGCACCTTGGAATCGGCCGTGATGTCCGACGCGCCATAGATCTTGGTCGCGATGGCCTTCATCTTGTCCCAGAGCGTGTCCTCGTCCTTGTAGACGAACTTGAAGTCGTTGGGCTCTTCGCACAGGCGCACGACTTCCTTCGCGACGTCGGCGGCGCCCGGCCCACCCTCGGCCCAATGGCGCGCGAGCACGACCTTCGCGCCGTGGTGCGCCATCTTGTCCATGAGCAGCTGGATCTCGGCGTCCGTGTCCTCGGTGCGATGGTTGATCGACACCACGCACGGCAGGCCGTAGTTGTTGCGGATGTTGTTCACGTGCCGCTCGATGTTGGTGATGCCCTTGGCGAGCGCCTCGAGATTGGGCTTGCCGAGCTCCTTCACGTCGATGCCGCCGTGGTACTTGAGCGCGCGCACCGTCGCCACCAGCACGACCGCCGAGGGCCTCAAGCCCGTCTTGCGGCACTTGATGTCGATGAATTTCTCCGCGCCCAGGTCCGCGCCGAATCCGGCTTCAGTCACCACGTAGTCGCCGAGCTTGAGCGCCGTCTGCGTGGCGAGCACCGAGTTGCAGCCGTGCGCGATGTTGGCGAACGGCCCGCCGTGGATGAACGCGGGCGAATGCTCGAGCGTCTGCACCAGGTTGGGCGCGAGCGCGTCCTTGAGCAGCGCCGCCATCGCGCCGTGGGTCTTCAGGTCCTTGGCGAGGATGGGTTTCTGGTCCTTGGTGTAGCCGCACACGATGTTCCCGAGGCGCGTCTTGAGGTCCTTGATGCTCGTGGACAGGCAGAAGATCGCCATCACCTCGGAAGCCACGACGATGTCGAATCCGTCCTCGCGCGGGAAACCGTTGGCCGGGCCGCCCAGGGCGATCGTGATCTGGCGCAACGCGCGGTCGTTCATGTCGAGCACGCGCTTCCACGCGATGCGCCGCACGTCGAAGCCCAGCTCGTTGCCGTGGTTGATGTGGTTGTCGATCATCGCCGCGAGCAAATTGTTCGCAAGCTGGATCGCGCCGAAATCGCCGGTGAAATGGAGGTTGATGTCCTCCATGGGGACCACCTGCGCATAGCCGCCGCCCGCCGCGCCGCCCTTCATGCCGAACACGGGGCCGAGCGAGGGCTCGCGCAGGCAGATCACCGCTTTCTTGCCGATGTGGTTCAGCGCATCGCCCAGGCCCACGGTGGTCGTGGTCTTGCCCTCGCCCGCGGGCGTGGGGCTGATCGCGGTCACGAGGATGAGCTTGCCGTCGGGCTTGTTCTTCAGCGTGTCGATGTATTCGAGCGAGACCTTCGCCTTGTAGTGCCCGTAGGGCGAGATCGCGTCCGCGGGAATGCCCAGCTTCTTGGCGATCTCGCCGATCGGCTTGATCTTCGCCTTCTGGGCGATCTCGATGTCGCTGGGAACGGGCTTGCCTTTCGCCTCGGGGGCGGCGGTGGTCGCCATTGGGGGTCTCCTCGCTGAAACAGATTTGCAACGAGTATAGAAAGCCGCAGAATGGCCGGGCCTTGACTCGGGTCAAGTCCGACGCCACGGATTCCATGCACCCCCACGAGCAGCTCGTCCGCGAGTTCTACCGCGCCTTCTCGGCCCGCGACGCCGAGGCCATGGCGCGCTGCTACCACGCCGACATCGCGTTCAGCGACGCCGTATTCCCCATGTTGCGCCGCGAGGACGCCAGCGACATGTGGCGGATGCTGTTGGCGCGCGCCAACGATCTCGAAGTGACCCTCGACGATGCCACGGCCGGTTCCGAAGGAGGACAGGCGCACTGGACCGCGCGCTATACCTTCACCCGCACGGGGCGCCCCGTCGTGAACCGCGTCGGTGCGATGTTCGCGTTCCGCGACGGGCTCATCGTGCGCCACTACGACAGCTTTTCCTTCTGGCGCTGGGCGCGCCAGGCCCTGGGGGCCGTGGGATTGCTACTGGGCTGGCTCCCACCGCTCCGCTGGAAGGTCCGCAAGGATGCCGCGAAGGCGCTGGCTTCCTTCCAACTCCGACGTTCTTCAGGAGGACAACCATGAAAGCGAGTGCAGCCGTAGTGTTGACTTGCTTCACGACCTTGGCAGCGACTACGCGGGGCGCCGAAACGGATTCGCCACACCACCACGGCGATTCTCCCAAGGACACTCGCGTCGCGGTAGCGTTTCCCGGGCCGCTCAGGGCGCACACGCTCGAGAACATGCGCGATCACCTTCTCACCTTGCAGCGGATCCAGGACGACCTCGCCCGAGGCGCCTACGACGACGCGGCACAACTTGCCGAGACGCGCCTCGGCCTGAGCTCGCTCGAGGCGCATGGCGCCCACGAGGTGGCCCGCTACATGCCGCAGGGAATGCAGGACATCGGTACGCAGATGCACAAAGCGGCGAGCCGCTTCGCCCTGGAGGCCACGAATGCCGGCGCCACGGGCGACATGAGAAAGGCGCTAACTGCCCTGGCGGACGTCACGTCCCAGTGCGTGGCATGCCACGCCGCCTATAAGCTGGACTAGTTCAGGTTCAGCGCGTTCGTGAGGTCGCCCATCGCCGTGCCGCCCGCGGCGACGAGTGCCGCGTCGCGCGCGGTAACGCCCGCGAGCGGCGGCGTTCCGAAGCGGCGCGAGATGAGGCGCAGGATCGAACCGGTGTCGTACTGCGTGTGGTCGACGAATCCGTTCTTCGCGAAGGGCGAGATGATGATCGCCGGGATTCGCGTGCTGGGGCCAAGCAGGTCGCCCTTGGGCGGCGCCACGTGGTCCCACTGGCCGCCGAACTCGTCGTACGTGATCACGATCACCATGCCCTTGTATTGCGGGCTCGCCTGAAGCTTCTGGACAACGCCTGCGATGTGCGCGTCACCCGAGGCCACGGACGCATAGCCGGGGTGCTGGTTGGTGTCGCCCTCGGGCTTGTAGAAGACGACGGCGGGCAACGTTCCCGCGGCGGCATCGGCCAGCAGGTCGTTGTAATCCTTCAGGTGCGCCTTGCGATTGGCCGCTCCCGTCACCGGATCCATGCTGGCCTGGTAGTTGAACGGATGGTGGTGGGCCTGGAAGTTCGGCACCGTGTTGTTGTAGATGCCCGAACGGTCGGCCGAGACCTGGTTCCATGCTTGCGCGTACCAGGCCCAGCTCACGCCGGCCGTGGTGAGCTGGTCGCCGATTGTCGTCCCCTTCTGCGGCGGGAGTGTCGTGCCCGAGGCGGTCGTCGCGTAAAGGCCCGTGGCGTCCGTGGCAGCCGGCGCGTTGCCGCTCGGCTGGTACGCGGGCTGCATCGTGTTCACGGCCCGGAACGTTCCGTCGCCGAAGTAATTCTTCGGAACGATGTTGCCCGAGAGCTGGAACGTGGGCGGACCGTCCATCGCCGATGCGGGAGAAGTCGCCGAAGGCGTGAGGTTCGCCGTGAACTTGCCCGTCGAGTCCGTGTTCACCACGGCGATCGTGGGCTTGGCCGCGGCCGTATCCGCGTTCGGATATTCCGGCGCGCACGCGCAGATCAGGTACTGGTGGTTGAGGAACGAGCCGCCGAAAGCACCCATGAAGAAGTTGTCCGCGAGCGTGTACTGCTTCGCGAGGTTCCACAGCTGCATCGAGCTGCCGTCGTAGTAGCCCATGACGAGGCCGCCCGAGTCCGCCCACGCGGCCATCTTGTCGTTCCTGCCGCCGTTGATCTGCATCTGGTTCTCGAAGAACCGGTGGTACAGGTCGCGGGTGACGATGGTCTGCGGCAGGTTGTAGGTCGTCTGGATGTTGAAGGGCGCGTTGGTGAGATTCGCGCTCATCGCCTGGCTCACAACCGGAGCCTGCCCCGCCGCCGTCACGCCGCCCCACGTCTGGGGCAGTGTCGCGAATGTCGCGCCTGCGGCGGTGCGGTCGGTTTGCGGCGCGATGGTGCCTGTCGCGGTCGGATTCAGGCCCGGAATCCCGTTCGCGCCGGGAAACATCCCATAGAGATTGTCGAAGCTGTGGTTCTCGGCGTAGATCACGACGATGTTGCTCACCTTGGTCTGCAGGCTTCCCGTCTTGCAGGGGTCGCAATTGTCGGAGCCGCCGCATCCGGCGACGAGGACGCCCGCGAGGGCGAGGGAGACGAGCGTGGCGAGATGGCGTGCGCGCATGGCAGTAGGCGATCGTTGTTGGTGGAAGTCCCCGATTAGAAGGCGTCAACGTGACAAGTGTGTACGCGGGCCCGTCACGCGTTTGAAAAGAAAATCGCGTTTTCTTGTCATGTGAGATTCCTAGCGCTCGCCGCAATGGCCCTGGTCCTCGCCGCCGCGGCCGAACCGACGCCGTTCTATTCGACCCGTTTCGAGAAGCGGCCCGACGTGGCGCGCCTGACGGCGATCGGGCGCCAGCTCTTCTTCGATCCGTCGCTCTCGGCATCGGGCAGGACCGCGTGCTCGAGCTGCCACGATCCCGCGCACGCCTACGGGCCGCCGAACTCCCGTGCCGTGCAGCTCGCGGGCCTCGACGGCAAGACGCCCGGAATGCGCGCAGCCCCTTCACTGCGGTATGTACAGAAAGTACCGCCATTCACGGAACACTTCTTCGAGGCGGACGGCAACGACAGCGAAGACCAGGGGCCCGCGGGCGGCCACGCCTGGGACGGGCGCGCCCGCTCATTGCACGAGCAAGCGGTGCTGCCGCTGCTTTCGCCACTCGAAATGGCCAATCGCGATGCGGCCGACGTCGTCGCGCGCGTTCGAAAGTCGCCCGAAGCCGCGGCGCTTCGCGAAGCCTTCGGCCCGCACGTGCTGGACGATGTGGACACGGCCTTCCGCGCGATCCTGCTCTGCGTCGAGGTCTTCCAGCAGGACCCGGCGGAGTTCTATCCGTACAACAGCAAGTACGACGCGGTGTTGCGCGGGCAGGCCTCGCTTACGAAGGAAGAGCAGCGGGGCTTGGTACTCTTCAACGATCCGGCGAAAGGCAATTGCGCCGTGTGCCACGTGAGCGCCATGAAGGAAGGCGAGTTCCCCGCGTTCAGCGACTGGGGATTCATCGCGCTCGGCGTTCCGCGCAATCGCGATGTCGCACGCGATGGAAAGCCTCCCGACCTGGGTCTCTGCGGGCCGTTACGCACGGACTTCACCGCGCGCCCCGAATACTGCGGGCGGTTCCGCACGCCCACGCTTCGCAACGTCACGAAGCGGGCCGTGTTCTTCCACAACGGCAAGTTCACGAGCCTCGAGGAGGCCGTGCGCTTCTACGCCGAACGCGACACGAATCCCGGGCGCTGGTACCCGCGCCGCGCCGACGGAACAATCGACACGTTCGACGACATTCCGCCCGCCCTCCGCGACAACGTGAACCGCGAAGCGCCGTTCGGCGGCAAGGCCGGCGGCAAGCCCGCGCTCGATCGCGCCGAGATCCGCGACATCGTCGCGTTCCTTCGCACCCTGGAAGACGGCTACCAGGGGTCAGAGCCCTTTCCCCAGGAAAAGGGCTCTGACCCCTTTAGCGAAGCGTCGGGGTCCCGAAAAATTCCTTGATGAGGAAGTCCTCGAGGCCGTCGTTGTCCTCGGGACGCGCCGAGAGCGTCACGACGCGGCCCAGGCGCCGCGATTCCCAGCGGAAATCGCCGGTGTAGTGCTCGCGGATCAACTGGATCATTCGCCGCACGATCGCGCGATCGACGTCGCCGCCGAGTCCCGCGTCCACCTCGATCACCTCCCGCCAGCGCCGGTCGCGATCGGGTTCCCAGCCGTTGAACGCGAACTCCGCCGAGCGCGTGCCCTTGCTGAGGATCGTGAAGACGCCGCCCACGCCGCCGCCCGGCGTGAACTTGAGGTTGCGGTTGATGTTCGCCTCGGCGACTTCGGAGTCCGTGAGCTCGTGCGGCCCGCGCGCGAGCGCCGCTTCCGCCTGGCGGCGTGCGTCGCGTCGCGCGTTGATGGCGGCCATCATGTCCACGGGCGGCTCGGGCCGCGACGGGGACTCGGGCTCCGATGGCACAGGCACCGTCGTCGGCGCCGGCTCGGGCGTCGCGAGCTTCGGCGGCTCGCGCGGAGCGGGGCGCGGCGTGACCACGGGCTTCCTGATGGGCACGGGCTCGGTCTTCTCGGTGGGCTTGGGCGCGATCTCCTCGGCCCGGGAAGGCGGCGGCCCGGCATTCACGATCTCCACCGTCATGGGTCCCGTCGTCACCATGGTGATCGATTCGTCGGGCGGCCTTCGCATCGGGATCAGGATGAGCACGATGTGCACCAGCAGCGAGATGCAGACCCAGAGGATGAACCGGCGCGAATACGGAGCCACGGCAGGCTCTTACCTGCGACGAAGGATGATCACGTTGCCCGCCACGGATACCGCGATGCCGGCCCAGGTGAGCGCGCCCCAGTGGAAGCCCTCGAACGCGGCCGAGACCACGAGCGCCACGATGGGCACCATGACGCCGGTGTAGCCCGCCCGCGCCGCGCCCACGTTGCGCACGAGCGTGAGGTAGGCGGCGAAGGCCACGACCGAGCCCAGTATCGCGAGGTAGAGGAGCGACAGCACGTATCCGGGCGTGAGCTCGAACTCGAACGGCTTGCCCGTGGCGAGCGCCACGACGAACGAGAAGAGCGCGCCATAGAACATGCCCCACGCCATCGTCTGCCAGAGCGGAAGGTGCGCCTCGTTGTTGCGATGCGCCGCGAGCGTCCCGAGCGCGGACAGCAAGACCGCGGCGACTGTGAACGCGGCGCCGGTCGCCGTATCGCCATCGCCCTGCAGCTTCGCGAACTCGGACCAGAACACGAGGACGATGCCGGCGATGCCCAGCACCGAGCCCAGCGCCACTCGCGGCGTGATCTTCGTGCCGAAGAAAACGCGCATGCCGAGCGCGCCCAGCAGCGGGCTCGCGGAGTAGCCCACGGCCACGAGCCCGGAGACCACGTGGCGCTCCGCGTAGTACACGAACACGTAGCTCACCCCGAAGAGGAGCACGCCGAAGAGCGCGATCCACAGGTGCTCGCGCGCCCGGAACGCGAGCGGGAGCTTGCGGATGCGGCAATAGCAGGCGATCAGGAACGAGGCGAGCAGGAACCGGTACGAGACGCTCACCTCGGGCGCCACGCGGCCCAGCTGGTACTTGATCGCGAGCCACGTCGTGCCCCAGATCGTGACGCAGGCGACGAACAGCCTCAGGTTGCCCAAGCTCAGCGCGCCAATCCGGCCTGGTCGAGGACGAACGCGTAGGTGAAGGCGACTTCCTTCAGGGCGTCGTAGCGCCCGGACGCGCCGCCGTGACCGGCTTCCATGATCGTCTTCAACAGCAGCGGATTGCCGTCGGTCTTGAGGCTTCGCAACTTCGCGACGTACTTCGCCGCTTCCCAGTATCCGACCTGGCTGTCGTTCAGCGATGTCTCGGCGAGGATCGCGGGATAGGCCTTCTTCCGGATGTTGTCGTAGGGCGAGTAGCTGCGCATGTACTTGTAGTAGCGCGCCTCGTTCGGGTTGCCCCACTCGAGGTATTCGCCGACGGTGAGCGGCAGCGACGCGTCGAGCATCGTGTTCATCACGTCAACGAACGGCACCTGCGTCACGACGGCCTTGAAGAGGTCGGGGCGCATGTTGGTGACGGCGCCCATGAGCAGGCCGCCCGCGCTGCCGCCCTGGATCACGAGCTGGGACGACGACGTGAAACGCCGGCGAACGAGCGACTCCGCGCACGCGATGAAATCCGTGAACGTGTTCTTCTTCTTGAGGAGCTTGCCATCGTCGTACCAGGTGCGGCCCAGGTCTCCGCCGCCGCGTATGTGGGCGATCGCGAAGACCATGCCGCGGTCGAGCAACGAGATGCGCGCGCTCGAGAACCAGGGATCCATGGGAATTCCGTAGGAACCATATCCATAGAGCAGGAGCGGTTGCGGCCCGTCCTTGCGAAGCGAGGTGCGGTACACGAGCGAGATCGGCACCCGCGCGCCGTCCTTCGCGACGGCCGTGAGCGCCTCCGACGTGTAGTCCTTCGGATCGAACTTGCCGAGCACCGGCTGGCGCTTGAGCAGTACCCGCTCGCGCCTGGCCACGTCGTAGTCGTACCACGAGCGCGGCGTGACCAGGCTCTCGTAGACGAGGCGAAGCTTCGCCGTGTCGAATTCCTCGTTGGCGCCGAGCCGCACCGAATACACCGGCTCGTCGAATGTCACGTAGTGCGGCTTGCCGCCTTCGAAATCCGTGATGCGCAGCTTGATGAGTCCCTTGTCGCGCTCCACCAGCACCCAGAAATCCTTGAAGCAATGCACTTCCTCGAGCATCACGCGGGGACGGTGCGCGACGGCTTCCTTCCAGTTCGCGCGGCCCGGGTTCGCCACGGGCGCGGTCACGAGGCGGAAGTTGGCGCCCTTGTCGTTGGCGCGGATGAAGAACTCGTCGCCGTGGTGGTCGAGGTAGTACTCGAGGCCGGCCTTGCGCGGCTCGACGATGCGGAATTCGCCGCGCGGGTCGCTGGCCGCGAGCACCCTCACTTCCGACGTGTCCTTGGCCGACGAGGTCATCACGACATACGCCTCGCTTCGCGTGTTGCCGACCGTGATGTCGTAGAGCTCGTCGCGCTCGTCGTAGATGAGCGGCTGCTCCGCCTCGCCCAGGGTGAGGCGATGCAGGTGGTTGCTGCGCTTGGTGACCTCGTCTTCCTGCACGTAGAAGAGCGTCTTGTTGTCGGCCGCCCATGCGGTCGAGGTGACGCGCGCGGCCGTGTCCGCCTCGAGCTTGCCCGTCGCGAGGTCCTTCACGTGCAGCGTGTATTGGCGATATCCCGTGAAGTCCACCGCGTAGGCGAGCTTGCCGCTGTCGGGGCTCACGTCCACGAGGCCGAGCGAGGTGAACTTGTGGCCCTTGGCGAGCTCGTTCACGTCGAGGATCACCTCCTCGGGGGCTTCCATCGTTGCCTTGCGGCGGCAGTAGATCGGGTATTGCAGCCCCTCGACCTCGCGCTGGTAGTACCAATAGCCGTGGTTCAGGTACGGAACGCTCTCGTCGGTCTCCTTGATGCGGGCGAGCATCTCCTTGTAGAGGGTCTCGCGGAAGCCCTCGAGCGGCTTCATCACGGCATAGGTGTACGCGTTCTCCGCCTTGAGGTAGTCGATGACCGCGGGATTGTCCTTCTCACGCAGCCAGGCGTAGTTGTCGACGCGCTTGTCGCTGAAACGCGTCGATGTGACCGGATGTTTCGCGGCCACGGGCGGGACTTCGGCGTCCGCCGCGCGCGACGTGACAGGTACGGGAAGGGAAAGGAGCATGGCGCAGAGAAGCGGCAGGACGGCTCGCATGGGAGGGTGAATATTACCCTGTGGCGGCCCTCGTCCGCGCATGCGCGTCAACGCACCCGGCCCGATCACGTTATTCGGGAACTGCCCTTCGAAAATCGCAACCAAAAGGAGTGAATTGCATGAAGATGCTGACCCTTGCGGCGATCCTCGCCGCGCTCGCCTTCCCGGTCGCCGCGCAGTCGACCGCCAAGGTGGAACCGCAGTCCAACGCGCAGGCCACCACGCCGGCCAAGGCCACCGGCAAGTCCGGCGCCAAGGCCACCAAGACGCACGCCAAGCACAAGATGCACAAGAAGAAGCCCGTGGCCGCCAAGACCTGACGCGCCACGCCGGCCGCGGGCTGGGACCGCGGCCGGCTCCCTCGGGGTAAAATCGCAAAGAGCGATCGAGGCCCCCAAATGTTCGCCACGGCGAGCACCCAAACCGACTCCAAGTCCAGTCTTTATGCGGACCTGCTCCTGCAGGCGCGCGGCCTATTCGAAGGCGAGCGCGACGCGGGCGCGAACTCCGCGAACCTCTCGGCACTCATCTTCAACGGGCTGCCGGAGCTCAACTGGTCGGGCTTCTACTGGATGAAAGGCGGCGGCCTCGTGCTGGGCGCCTTCCAGGGCAAGCCCGCCTGCGTGCGCATCGCGCTGGGCGCAGGCGTGTGCGGCACCGCGGCGCGCGATCGCAGGACGATCGTCGTACCGGACGTCGATGCGTTCCCAGGCCACATCGCGTGCGACTCCGCTTCGCGCAGCGAAATCGTGATTCCGCTCCTTCGCGGCGACGCCGTGCTGGGCGTGCTCGACGTGGACAGCCCCAGGCTCTCGCGCTTCGACGAGGAGGACGCGAGCGGCCTCGAGGCGCTGGCGAGAATCTTCATCGAATCGACCGACCTGGGCTGAAGGCGAGGCTCACGGCCGCCGTGACGCTCCGATCGCTCCTCGTCGACTTCAACTCGTACTTCGCTTCCGTCGAGCAGCAGCTCGAGCCGCGCCTGCGAGGCAAGCCGCTCGGTGTAGTGCCCATGCTCGCGGACACCACCGTGTGCATCGCCGCAAGCGTCGAGGCGAAGAAGTTCGGCGTGAAGACGGGAACCAAGGTGGCGGAGGCCAGGAAGCTCTGCCCCGGCATCGAGTTCGTGATCGCGCGCCACGAGCTCTACATCGATTACCACCACCGGGCGGTCGAGGTCGTCGATTCCGTCGTGCCGGTCCGGGCCGTGCTGTCGATCGACGAGATGGATTGCGAGCTCACGGGGCGCTGGCGCGAGCCCGAGCGCGCGCTGAAGATTGCGAAGGACGTGAAGAAGGCGATCTCGGCCCAGGTGGGCGAATACCTGCGCACTTCAATCGGCATCGGGCCCAACACGTTCATCGCGAAGACCGCTTCCGACATGGTCAAGCCCGACGGCCTCGTGATGATCCGGCAATCGGAGCTGCCCGAGCGGCTCTTCGAGCTCGAGGTGCGCGCGCTCTCGGGCGTCGGCCAACAGATGGAGAAGCGACTGCATCGACATGGCATCCGCACCGTGCGGGACCTTGCCGCCAGGTCGAAGGACGAGCTGCACGCCGTGTGGGGCGGCATCGGCGGCGACATCATGTGGAGCCGAATCCGCGGCGAGGAGCAGCACGAGCGCGGCAACGACACCTCGTCCATCTCGCACTCGAGCGTGTTGGGCCCGGACAACCGCAATCCCGAGCACGCGTTCGCCGTGTTGAACCGGCTCACGCAGAAGGCGGCCATGCGCCTTCGCAAGGCAGGCTTCTACGCAGGCCGCCTCTCGGTCGACGTTAAGTACCTGGACGGCGGGCACTGGGTCGCGGACATGCGCCTCGTGGACACGCAGGACACGAAGACCTTCCTGCACGCGCTCGACAAGCTCTGGACCAAGCGCCCGAAGGGCAACCGCACGATCCTGCGGGTCGGCATGGCGTACTCGGACTTCGTGGCCGAGTCCGACCATACCGGCTCGCTCTTCGCCTCCGAGGACAAGTCGAAGGCCCTCTACCAGACGCTCGACAAATTGAACGCGCGCTTCGGCAAGCAGGCCGTGTACTTCGCAAGCGCCCACAAGGCCCGCGATCGCGGCGGGCTGCACATCGCGTTCAACCACATCCCGGATCCCAAGACCGATAAGTAGTCATTCCCGCGGAGGCGGGAATCCAGCCATGAAAGACAACGTCGTCGCCATCACCGGAGCTTCCAAGGGCATCGGCGCGGAACTGGCGAGGCAACTCGCCGCCAAGGGCGCCCGCCTCGTCCTCGCCGCGCGAAGCGAGAACGAGCTGGAAGACGTCGCGGCCGAATGCCGGAAGCGCGGCGCGAACGTGGTCACGATCCGCGCCGACGTCGCCGTCGAGCGCGATTGCCAGGCGCTCGTCGCGGGCGCGGTGCTCGCCTTCGGCCGCCTCGACACGCTCGTGAACAACGCGGGGGCCACCATGTGGGCGCGCTTCGAGGACATCCACGACATGGCGATCCTCGAACGCATCATGCAGGTGAACTACATGGGCGCCGTCTACTGCACGCACCACGCCCTGCCGCATCTTCGCGCATCGAGGGGCCGCATCGTCGGGATTTCGAGCCTCGCGGGGAAGGTCGGCGTTCCGACGCGCACCGGCTACAGCGCCGCCAAGCACGCGATGACGGGCTTCTTCGATTCGCTACGCATCGAACTCGCCGACTCGGGCGTCACGGTGACGATGATCTACCCGGGTTTCGTCGCGACGGGCATCCGCGAGAACGCGACTGGACCCGACGGAAAGCCCATCCTCGTGAGCCCCGTGAAGGAGGGCGAGGTGATGAGCGTCGAGGAATGCGCCCGCCGGATCGTGAAAGCCATCGAGCGCCGGGACCGGGAAGTGATCATGACCGCTCGCGGTAAAATGGGGCAGTGGCTCAAGCTCATCGCGCCGTCCCTCGTGGACCGCATCGCGAAACGGGCCGTGGAAAAGGGACGTTGATGGAACTGCACGTCTGGCTTACCTATCTCCTCGCGACGATCGTGCTGTCGCTCACGCCGGGGCCGGGTGTCTTCTCGAGCATTTCATCGGGCATCCGCCACGGCTTTCGACTGGGCGTTTGGAACGGCGTGGGCATGCAGTTCGCCAACCTCTTCATCGTGATCGGCGTGTCGCTGGGGCTGGGCGCGCTGCTGCTCGCTTCCGAAACGCTCTTCAGCCTCGTGAAGTGGGCGGGCGCGGTCTATCTCATCTTCCTGGGCATCGTCACGTGGCGCTCGCCGCCTGCGCGATTCGTGGAGGACCAGGGAGACAACGCCACGACGGTGCGCGAAGTCTTCATGCGCGGATTCTGGGTGAACGCCACGAATCCCAAGGGCATGATCTTCTTCGCCGCGATCCTGCCGCAGTTCATCGACGTGTCGCGCCCGCAATTCGAGCAGTACGCGATCTTCGCCGCGACCACGTTCGTCGTCGACGTGATCCTCATGGCCGGCTACACGGCGCTCGCCGCCCGCGTGCTCCGGGTCATGGAGGACACGAGCAAGCTTCGCTGGATCAACCGCGGCATCGGCAGCGCGTTCGTCGCCTGCGGTGTCGCGCTCGCCACCTTCCGCCGCGTCGCTTCCGCCGCGGCCTGATTTCTCAACGAGGAGATTCGAATGACAATCAAGGTCGGAGACAAGCTTCCCGAAGGAACCCTCAACGAATTCATCGAAGTCGAGGGCAACGGCTGCACCGTGGGACCGAACACATTCAAGGTCGAGGAGCTGGTGAAAGGCAAGAAAATCGCGATCTTCGCCTTGCCGGGCGCCTTCACGCCCACCTGCTCCGCGAAGCACGTGCCGAGCTACCTCGCCAACTTCGAGAAGCTGAAGGCCAAGGGCGTGGACGAGATCTGGTGCCTCTCGGTGAACGACGCGTTCGTGATGGGCGCGTGGTCCCGCGACCAGAAGGCCGGCGGCAAGATCCGCTTCATGGCCGACGGCAGCGCCGAGTACACGAAGAAGCTGGGCCTCACCCTGGATCTCACGGCGCGCGGCCTGGGGCTTCGCAGCAATCGCTACTCGATGCTCGTCGACGACGGCGTCGTGAAGACGCTCAACATCGAAGGCCCCGGCAAGTTCGAGGTCTCCGACGGCGACACGATGGTGAAGCAGGCGGCTTGATCGAACGCCTTCTCAGGAGCGCGCGAACAACTGGTCGAGCAAGCCGCGCAGCTTGTCCGCGGTGGGGCCGAACTTGTCAGGACGGCCTCCACCCGCGTGCGCATCGTATGTCGCCTGGCCAACGAGCAAGCCGCTGTCGTAGACATTGATTTCGGCGAACACGAGGTACATCGCCAGGTCCCAATGCCAGTTGGCGGTGTAGTCGAGGCTGTACTTGCACGAGGCGGGACGCTCGCCGTCGTAGACCGTCGTGTGGATGCCCTTTTTCTCGATTTGCGACGTAAGCTCCGGCAGAAAGCTGCTCATCATGACCCGCGAATTCCTCTTGATGCATAAATCGGTGATGCCTGCCACGGTAACCGGTTTCACCGTCTGGGTAATGGCGCATCCGGCGGCGAGGACCGCGGCAAGCAGCAGTACGGCGCAGGTTCTGTTATTCATCGTATCCCCCTTAGCGGATGAGCGCGGCGAACCGCGGGTCGTTGACGGTCTTCTGCACGAGCTGCTGGACGGCCGGCCCGAGGGCGCGGCTCGTGTTGTTGCACGCCGAGGCACCGATGAATCCCGCCTCGAAATCATGGTGGCTCTCGACCGACATGGACTGGCCATTGATCGATTGCAGCGTGATCGCGAGATCCCAGTAGCCGTTGACGACCGCGGCGCTCGAGGAGAACGCCGCCTTCGTCACCGTCCCGGTCAGCTTCACGCGGTCGGCGGCATAGAGCCCCGCGAACTTGAGCTCGTCGTTGAATCCCTTGGCGACGAATTGGCCGATCGTCATGCCGTCAGCCACCGAGATCTTGCCCACGGCGCGACACATCGGGTCGAACGCGGCCGGCCCCGAGAGGTCGGCGAACATCAGCTTCGCGCCCTGGTACTTGGCTAGCGCGCTCTTCGTATCCTGGGACACCATGTAGGTCGCGGGCGTCATGGAAATGCAGCCCGAAAGGGCCGCGGCGCTTACCAACGCGGAAACTGCCCTTGCTACTCCCCTCACCTTCTCCCCCCGGATGCTTTTTTTAGTGCCGCGATATTATCGCAACTCGCGGGCAATCGCATCCGGTTGGAACGCGCCTCTCTAGGCGAACACCACCATCGTCTGGCGGCCGAGCGCGACGAGCAGGCCGCCCGGCCCCCACAGCTCGAGGGATTGATGCGTATAGCCCGCGGCGGCGGCCGTGAGGTGCGCATCGAGGCGCCAGCCCTTGAGCGGTAAGGCGCTCACGTCGTCGACCAGCAGCTCGAGCATCCAGTTGAGCGAGGCCGCAGCCGCGCGCTCCCTGAGGAACGAGAGCGCGATCGGCGGGATGAAATCCGCCATGGCGACGACGTGATATTCCGTGGCGGGGCCGGAGTCGTGCATGCCGAGCTCGATCACGTTGTCGTGCTCCGTCGCGCCGCTGAAAGGCACGCCGCCCACGAGCCAGCGCGCCTTGAAGTGCTGGGTGAAGGCAGGCGCCGCGCCGGGCACGTAGCGCATCTCGATGACCTTGCCCGGCGTCACGTCCGGTTGCCGCGGCACGACAGTCACGGACGAATCGCGCGCGAGTCCGAAGATGCCGACCATCACGGCGAGCGTGGCATCTGCATCGACGATACGGGCCTCGACGTGTGTCGCGTTCTTGCCGCTGCGCAGCACTCGCGCCGTCGCCCGCACGAGCCCCCCGGGAACAGGACCGACGAACGTCGTCTGGAGCGAACGTAGCGCCGCACCGGGGACGAGCGTCCGCATCGCGTGGAGCGCGATCGCTCCCTGCAGTCCGCCAAAGAGCGTGCGCCCCTGGACCCAATCGTCGGGCACGTGGACGCTCGCCTCGCCGGCCGCGGCCTGCACGCGCGACATCAGCGCCGAATAGGGTGTGCCGCTCATCAGTGATGCTTGCCGCTCAGCAGCAGCGCGATCACTACTACGATGATGATGCCGACCACGAGCCACGTGACCTTCTGCCACGACAGCGGGCTCTCTCCGGCCACTTCGCCGGTCTGGCCGTTCACGAGGAAGCGATAGGTCTTGTTGCGGAAGCGATAGGCCGAAACCCACACCGGCAGCAGCACGTGCTTGAACTTGATCTCGCTGTAGCGGGTCGAGAGGTCGTTCACGCGCTGCGCGTCGCCGCCGATGTCCGAGCGCACGAGGCTGTAGATCTTCGAGTCGATCTGTTCTTTCGCGAGGGGGTAGCCATCGGCCAACCCGACCTGGTAGGCCTCGGCACGATAGCCGCTCACGAATTCGGCCTGGTAGGGCACAAGCGCCTTCAGGTCCCACGCCGTCGTCGCGCCACGCAGCTCGCGCGGCAGCGTCTGCGACGCGAGCACGAGCACGTCGTCGTGGAAATAGTCGACGTGCCCCGAGGCCGGCGTCCAATTCGTGTGCTGCACCCGCTCGGTCTGCGTGACGGTCTCGCCCTGGGCGTTGCGCACTTCGCGCGTCTCGTTCGTGTAGTAGTTCTCGCCACGCTCGCCGCGGTAGTCGGTGGAGGTGCGGCAATCGTAGGTCCAGAACGGGATGTACATGCCGGTGACCGCCGCGTCGCTCTCGGCGTATTTCTTGAGCTCGCCGGGCGCCAGCCACAGCTTCCTCACCCATGCGCGGAAATCGTCCTGGGCCTTTCGCTTGTCGATGCCGAACGGGATCATCGACTTGGGCTTGATCCGGCGATTCGCGTAGCTCTTCGACACGATGTCGGCGCCGCAGAAGGAGCACATCGACGCGAACACGTTCGAGGGCAGGTTCTGCTCGGCGCCGCACTTGTCGCAGCGCACGTGCTCCTCGGTGAACGTCTCCTGCTTGCCCTCGAGCGCCTTCAGGTACGTCTCGAAGTCGAGCTCCTCGATGCGCTCGTCGCTTTCGTGGATCTCGTTGGTGTGCCCGCAGTACTCGCACTTTAGCGTGTGAGTGCCGGGCGCGAACGTGAGCTTCGCGCCGCAGCCCCCGCAGGGGAAGGTCTTGACGAAGTTGGGGGCGGTATCAGGCATCGTTCGTCATTCCCGTGGAGACGGGAATCCAGCCTGAACGCTCACGCGCTTTGGCTGGATCCCCGCCTTCGCGGGGATGACCTAGTTTGGAATGGGCGGCGGCGAGTTCGAGAAGAGCGGCGCGAGGTCGGGCAGCTCGCCCGCCTTGGTCCATTGCGGCATGCCGTTCTTCCACACGAGCGTGTTGCGATTGACCGTGCCCGCCGCGACCTGTTGCTGCAGCGCTGCCATGTCGAAGGGACCGGTCTGCGCCTGCCCTTGCGCTACGTGATAGAGCGCGGCGCCGGGAATCGGCGGCGGCACGGCGCCGCCCGCGGACATTCCCGCGCCTGCGCCCATGCTGTTCATCATCTGCGCGCCCATGGCGATGCCCGCCCCGAGGCCCATGCCCGCGCCCGCAGCGCCGCCCGGATTGCTGGCCGCGTCATGGATCGACGATGCAGTCTCGTACGCCGCGTACGCGCGAAGGTCGCCCACGGCGGCCATGGCGCCGCGCTTGTCGATCGCCTTCGACACTTCCTCGGGCAGCCCGATGTCCTGGACCTGGACTTCCACGAGCTCGAGGCCGAGCGCCTCGAAGTCCGGCTGCAGCCGATCGTGCAGCTTGGTGCCCATCTCGTAGACCTTCGCCGACATCTCGATCACCGGGATGCCGAGCTCGGGCATGAGCTCCTTGATGCGCAGCCCGATCTTGCCGCGCAGGTTCTCCTGCACCTGCTCGACGGTGAAGCGCCCTTCGGTGCCGACCAGGTCGCGCACGATGACACCGGGGTCCTTCGCGCGGATCGAGTAGATGCCGAAGGAGGTCACGCGCACCATGCCGAAATCCTTGTCGCGCATCATCGCCGGGCCGGGCGTGCCCCACTTGAGGTCCGTGAACTTGCGCGTGGAGATGAAGTACACCTCGGCCTTGAAGGGGCTATTGAAGCCGTACTTCCAGCCACGCAGGGTCGTGAGGATCGGCAGGTTCTGCGTGGTGAGCTCATAGGTGCCGGGCTTGAAGACGTCGGCGAGCTTGCCCTCGTTGATGAAGACCGCCTGCTGGCCCTCGCGCACCACGAGCTTCGCCCCGTACTTGATCTCGTTCTGGTAGCGCTCGAACCGGTAAGCGAGCGTGTCGTGGGAATCGTCGAGCCACTCGACGATGTCGACCAGTTCGGCAATCAGCTTGTCCCAGAGAGCCATGTCTTCTCCTTACGTTTGTCACCCCCGCGAAGGCGGGGGCCCAGCCAAAGAACGCGAGTAGTTTAATCTAAGACGCTTTACCGCTCAGCGTCGGATTCGCACATGGGGATTACCCTCACCGCAATCAACTTCTACCCCGTGAAGGGGCTCAAGGGCATCGCGCTCGAGGAAGCGCACTGCACCGACCGGGGCATCGCGCACGATCGCCGCTGGATGGTGGTCGATGCCGAAGGCATTTTCATGTCTCAGCGATCGCACCCGCGCATGGCCACGGTGTGGACCGACCTCTCCGGCGGCATGCTGGTGCTCTCCGCGCCAGACGAGGACAGCGTGGAGATCCCGCTCGAGCCGCCGCGCGCTCCCTCGATGAAGGTCCAGGTCTGGAACAGCATCGTCGACGCGATTCCCGCATCGCGCACGGCGGACCTGTGGCTCTCGAACTACCTCGAGTCGCCCTGCCGCCTTGTGTACATGCCCGACGATTCCGTGCGCTACTCCAATAACAAGTACGCGGGCGAAGGAAATCGCGTGGGCTTCGCCGACGGCTACGCGTACCTCGCGATCGGCGAATCCTCGCTCGCCGACCTGAACTCGCGCCTCGCCGCGAAGAACCACCCGGCGCTGCCCATGAACCGCTTCCGCCCCAACTTCGTCCTTTCGGGGACAGACGCCTACGCGGAAGATCGCTTCGGCGAGGTCCGCGTCGGGAGCGCGGCCTTCCGTGGCGTGAAGCCCTGCGGGCGCTGCCAGGTCACGACGACGGATCAGGCGACCGGCGAGGTGATGGGGCCGGAACCGTTGCTCACGCTATCCAGTTACAGGGACAGCCCGGAATTCGGGCAGATGTTCGGCATGAACATGGTGTCGGTTCGCGAAGGGAAGGTACGAGTTGGCGATCGGGTGCAGCCTGCGGATGTCGGAGCATTCCTACAACATGGGGCACCTCGGTGATTTTTCCGCAAGCCGGCAGGTGAATCTTCCGTGGTTGCGGCGCGCGACGGGGGCGTACGGTTTCTCCCTTTCAACCCCGAGGAGAAAGCCGTGAGGAAAATATTTCCGGTCGCCGTCGCATTCGCCATGTCCTTCTTAGGAGCCGCGTTCGCCGCGCCCCTGATCACCGCCTGCACGACGATCACGCAACCCGGTTCCTACCTGCTCCTGAACAACCTGTCGTCGGGCGGCAACTGCATCGTCGTCTCGGCGAGCTACGTGACGCTCGACCTCAACGGCTTCATGGTCAACGGCAACGGCAAGGGCGGCTCCGGCATCTCGGAGCTGCCGGGCAGCGCGATTCGCTCGATCACCATCCGCAATGGCCACATTACCGGCTTCGCGCAGGCCATTTCCTTCCCGCAGTCCACCGGCGTGGTGATCGAGCGGATCACCGCGATCGGCAACACCGGCAACGCGATCACCGCCGGCGACATGGCGACGGTGCGCGACAGCGCGACGCACATGAACGGGGGCAACGGGATCCAGCTGGGATTGTTCTCGCTGGTGAGGGGCAACGCTTCCAGCGAGAACGGCGGCCTCGGAATCTTCGTGAGCACCGGCGGGCAGATCGTCGACAACGACGTGGCGCACAACGGCGGCACCGGGATCAACGCAGGCGAGGGCGCTAACGTGGTCCACAACGTGTCGCGCAACAACGGCCTGTCGGGGATCTTCGTCGAATGCCCGAGCGCCGTCGTGGGCAACGCGGCGACGAACAACCTCGGGCAGAACCTCGAGCTTCTCGGGGGCGCCTGCGAGGCGGATCACAACTCGGCCCTTTGAGCCCGCCCTCCAGGAAACACGGGCCCCGCGCGCGCCCTAGGTTCGGGCCGGCGGGGTCCGCTTCAACAGGAACGCGGCCAGCGCGGGCAGCAGGAAAAGCGCGCCGAGCATGTTCAGGAAGAACATGAACGCGAGCAGCACGCCCATGTCCGCCTGGAACTTGAGCGCGGAGAACGCCCAGGTCGCCACGCCGATCGTCATCGTGACCGCCGTGAACACCATCGCCGTGCCGCGCTCGTTCAGGGCTTCGTAGAACGCGGTGGCAAGTTCCTTGCCTTCCTGGCGGTGGATCTCGATGCGGTCGTAGAGGTAGATGCCGTAGTCGACGCCGACGCCCACGCCGAGCGCGACCACCGGAAGCGTCGAGACCTTGAGGCCGATCCCCAGCGTCGGCATGAGCGCTTCGCACAGCACCGACACGATCGCGAGCGGGATCAGGATGCACAGCGTGGCGCGCAGGCTCCGGAACGTGAAGAGGCACATCAGCAGCAGCGCGCCGAAGATCGCGAAGTTCATTTCCCATCGCGCCTGGTCCACCGCTTCGTTGGTCGCCGCCGCCACCCCCATGTTCCCGGTCGCGAGACGGAAGTGCAGCTTGTCGTTGTCGTTGGCCGCGGCGAAGGTCTTCACCTCACGCACCAGCCTCGCGAGGGTTTCGCCCTGCTGGTCCGTGGTATTCACGAGAACCTGCATCGCGCTGCAATCGGGATTGAGAAGGCCAGTGGAGGTGTCGATCGGCGTCACGGCCTGCGCGAGCGCCTGCGGGTCGCGCGGAAGCTGCCGCCACTTGATGTTGCCTTCGTTGTAGCCCGCGTTCACCACCTTGGCCATCCCCGCGAGCGAGATCACCGACTGCGTCCCCGGCACGTTCTGCATGTACCAGTCGAAGCGGTCGATCGTGTTCATCACGTCGTATTGGGTGCATGCGCCCTGCACGTCTTTCGTCTGCGCCACGACACCCAGCGTATTCACGCCGATCGCGAACTTCTTCACGATGACGGCATTGTCCATGTTGTAGCGCGAGTCGGGGCGCAGCTCCGGAACGCCGATCCCGTAGTCGCCCACCTTGAGCTTGTGCGCCTGGTAGAGGCCCCCCGCGAGCACAAGAAGGGCCAGCAGCACGATCAGCCGCGCGCGCTTGAAGTCCACGCAGTGGGCGGCAACGTGCCAGATGCGATGCGCCACATTCTCCTGGTAGGCCTCCTTCTGTGCCGCGTCGCGCGAGAGCGTGAGGTGCGACAGCAGGATCGGCAGCAGCGCCTTGTTCGTGAGGATCATCCAGCCCACGCCGAGCGAGGCGGTCATCCCCAGCTCGCGCACGATGTCGATCGGTATCAGCATGATCACGGCGAAGCCGAGCACGTTGGTGAGGAGCGCCAGAGTCCCGGGGATGAAGATCTTCGCGAAGGCGCGCTTCGCGGCCAATAGCCCGTCGCCACCGGCGATCACCTCGCGCTCCCACGTCTTCGTCATCTGCACCGCGTGCGACACGCCGATTGAAAAGATGAGGAACGGAACGAGGATCGACAGCGGATCGATGCCGAAGCCCAGGATCGGGAGCGTGCCCAGCAGCCACAACACGGGCAGCATCGCCACCACGAGCGCGACCAGCGTGAGCTTGAGGTCCTTCACGAACCAGAACATGAGCCCCAGCGTGATGAGGAACGCGATGCCGAAGAAAAGGATCACGCCCTGCGCGCCGTCACGGATGTCGCCCACGGCCTTGGCGAAGCCGATGATGTGCACGCTGTGCCGGTCGTTGGTGTACTTGGCGCGCAACTCCTCGAGGTGCTGCGAGAAATCGAAGTAATTGAGGCGCGCTCCCGTCTGCGGATCGATCTCGAGCAGGCCCGCGCTCACCAGCGCTCCCGAGAAATCCGTGGCGACCGTGCGGCCGATCTCCGAGGACTTGTCCACGTTGATGCGGACCTGCTTCAGGTCCTCGTCCGTTCCCTGGTAGGTCGCGGGGATCACGTTGCCGCCCGAGAAGCCCTCCTCGATCACCTCGATGAAGCGCGTGTTGGGCGTGAAAAGCGACTTCACCGTGGGCCGGTCTACGCCGTTCAGGAGGAAGACGTCGCTCGTGAGACCCTTGAGCGCCGCCATGTATTCCTTGTCGTAGATGTCGCCATCCTTCTTCATGAGGGCGATGGCGATGCGGTTCGCGCCGCCGAATACCTTCTCGTACTCGCGGTACACCTTCATGTACGGATGCTCGAGCGGCACCATCTTGTTGAAGCCCGCGTCGACCGTGAGCCGCGAGGCCGACGCGGCGAATAGGAGCGTGAGCGCGCCGAACACCACGAGCCAGAACTTGCGGTAGTTGAAGATGACCGCCGAGACGGCCTGGATGAGCCGCGTGGCGGTCATTGCCTCGGCGCCAGGAGGACTTCTCGCGGGCCGCCCTCACCGAGCAGCAGGATGACCGCCTCGCCACCCGTGACGGGCTTGGCGAGGGCGCGAGTGCCGTGCGTGTCGATGGGCTGGAACGACTTGCCGTTGTCGCGCGAGACGAGCGCGGTGCCGGCCGAGCCTGCGAGCACGATCGAGTCGTCGGGAAGTTTCTCGGCGCCGATGAGCGTCGCGTTCGACGAATTTTCCACCTGCCGCCACGTCTTGCCCTTGTCGGCGGAGCGGTAGATGTTGCCGCGCATTCCGAAGGCCACGACCGCGCCGTCGGCCGCCACGACCGCGCCGAAGAGCGAGCCCTTGTAGGGCGACGGCTGCGGCGCCCAGGTCTTGCCCCAGTCGGGACTCGAGAGGATCGTCCCGGCCTCGCCGAAGATCATCATCCGGCCCTCGCCCAGCTCGATGATCGCGTTCAGGTGCTTGTCGTCGGCGATGACCTTGCGCGCGGTCCAGGTCTTGCCGGAATCGGAGCTTTCGTAGTACGCGCCGTAGGCGCCCACGGCGATCGCGAGGTCCTTCTTCACGAAGATCACGTCCAGCAACGGGCGCTGCTCCGCGGGCGCGGAGAATTGCTGCGTCCAGGTCTCGCCGCCGTCGCGCGTCACGAGGATCGCCGAATCGTGTCCCACGGCAATGCCCAGTTGCGCATCGAGGAAGTCGATGGCGGTAAGCATCGGTTCGGGAGGCGCCTTGGCGCGGCGCCACGTCGTGCCGCGGTCGTCGGAGATGACGATGTAGCCGCGGTCGCCCACGGCGACGATGCGCGAGCCTACGCGCGCTGCATCGAGCAGCGTAAGGCGCTGCATGGTGGTTGCGCGCAGCGGACCGGAGTCCGGCAGCACGTCGTTGCCCGCCCATGCAGAAAGGACGATGCCGCAGCCAATGGCTGCGGCACCGAGGACCCTTCTCATTGCCGCAATGCTACTGCAAACGCAGTATCAGCGCGTCCCCAATCCGCGCAGGTTGGCGGGCGTATAGTCGCCGGCCGTGCGCTTGATCGGCTCGTAGATCTTCTTTTCTTCGTTCTGCAGGTTCATGGCGATGTAGCGGCCCGATTGCAGGTCGTAGTGCACCTCGAGGACCGGGGCGAACATGGGCAGGTTGTACCAGTTCTCGTTGTGCAGCTCCGCCACGCGCCAGAGCTCGCCGCGGCCGTCGTATGCGTCGATCTCGACGATGTTCCAGCTGTCCTCGTCGATGTAGAACGTCCGGCGCGCGTAGATGTGGCTCGTGCCGGGCTTCAGCGTCGAGTCGACGACCCACACGCGGTGCAGCTCGTAGCGCGCGAGGTCCTGGTTGATGTGGCCGGCCTTCAGGATGTCGGTGTACTTGAGGCCCGGATCCCCCAGCTTGTAAGAGTTGTACGGGATGTACACCTCGCGCTTGCCGACGAGCTTCCAGTCGTAGCGATCCGTGGCGCCGTTGTACATGCCGAAGTCGTCGTTGGTGCGCAAGCCGTCGGCCGCAGTGCCCGGATTGTCGTAGCCCACGTTCGGCGCGAGGCGCACGCGGCGCTGGCCGGGGTTGTAGGTCCACGCGGAGCGCGGCTCCTTGGCCTGGTCCACCGTCTCGTGCACGAGCAGGATGCTGCCCGCGAGGCGTGCAGGCGCCACCGTGCTCTGCAGGTAATGCAGCTTCAGGTTCTGCTCGCGCTGCGACTGCGGCTTCTGGCAGTTGCCATAGGCGAAGTCGTATTCATATTCGAACTTCACCAATGCGTAGTCGCCGGTGCGCGTGACCGCGGCCTGGTCCCAGTTGGTGGCGTACGTGTCGCCCGAGTAGTGAAGCTCCGTGTTCCAGATCGCCTCGTTGCCATTCTTCGGGATCGGGAAGGGGATGCCGCCCACGCAACCCACCACGCCGTTGCCGCCCGCCGCGAGCTGCGCCTTGGCGGCGCACTGCTTCGTCTCCTCGTAGTGGCACGCCGGAAACGCGGCGCTGCGATGCGTCGGGTACACGATGATCTTGTAGTCGGGATACTTCTTGATCATGGCGATCTGTCCGACCGTCAAGTTGTCCTTGTACTTGTCGACGTTCTTCCCATCGATCGTGAAGAGCGCCTTGTCCGACGCGTACGGGTCGGGATAGTGGCCGCCCTCCTTGTACGCGGGGATCGGCTTGCTGATTCCGCCGTCCCACGCGGGGATCGTTCCCGCCGCGTTGCCCGCCTTCTCGGCGCCTTCCGGCGTGAGCGTCGTGCCCAACTTCGCGAGGTCCGCGGCGCTAAGCTCCGCAGCCGCGGGCATCGAGAGCGCCGCGCCCACCGCGAGGGCCGCCCAGGACTTCATGGATTTAACCGGCATTTGTGTTCTCCTCGTATCGTTGTCGTGTGATGGGCGTCAGAACGAATAGCTCACCGTGATCGAATAGAAGTCGCGGTCGCGCAGCGGGTTGGCCGACGAGCACCAGCTCGCCGACTGGCCCGGCGTGACGGAGCTTCCAGGCGGTGGAGTGTCCGTGCCGCAGAAGGTGCGGCCGCCGAAGAAGCTCGTGTATGAAAGGTCGACCAGCCACTTGCGCTGGTATTCCCACGAGGCGCCGATCGAGTACGACTTCACGCCCTCGGTGAAGTTCGGCCCGACGCCGTTCACGTCATGGGACCAGCCGAGGCGCGGAGACACGTTGCCGCCCCAGAGGAGGTTCGAGTAGTCCAGGCGGCCCGCGATGCGGTAGCCCCACGAGGACGAGGTGGCAAAGCCGCCGGGTTGCACCGAGTACGCGCTCGAGACGATCGCCCCGAACTGCGTGGCCGGCAGGTACACGCCCGGGCCGTTGAACTTCTGGTCGGTGGGCATATTGTGGATGTAGTTCATCCCCACTTCTCCCAGGAGGACGAGCACGTCCGCATTCATCACGTTGGGGAACGTCTTGGTCGCCGTCGCCTGCAACTGGCTCATCTTCACGTTGCGATAGCCCTGGATGTACGTTCCATCCGGCACGAGCGCCGCGGCCGTGGCGCCCGTGGGCGCGCCTGGAATCTGCGTGTATCCGGTGATCAGGTTCGGAAGACCGAGGCTCGCGAGGATCAGCTCGGGCGTGGACAGCTGCAACGGGTAGTTCGGGCGATACGAATACTCGCCCTGGAACGCGATGCCCGCCGGGCCCTGCGTGTTGAAGCTCGCGCCGAAGAGGCGGATGTCCGACGGATATTCCGCGAAGTAGTTCGCCGTTCCCGTGGCGCAGAGAGCGACGAGCGCCGGCACGCCGCAGATCGGCGCGATCAGCGGGCCGCCCGTGAGCACCGACGTGGTCGTGCCCTTGGCGGCCGATACGAGCGGCGTGCGGCTGTGGTAGTTCATGTAGTAGAAGCCGAACTCCGTGTCGTTGAAGTCGTGCGCGAGATAGCTGAACTTCAGGCCATACTGCCCCGTGTCCTTCGGGTTGTGGTCGGCCGAGCGCGGCACCCAGATCTCCGCGGCGGGATCGAAGGGGCCGTAGAGCGCGGCGGCGCCGGCGCTCAGGCCCGGGATTCCCGGTGGCACCGGGTTCGTGGGGCCGACGTGATCGTCGTTGCGACGGCCGAACGAGACGACGACCTTGTTGCCGTCGTCGGAAACCGCATCGCTCGTGGAGAAGAACGAGCCGCGCGGATCGATGCGCACCTTGTCCCAGTTGGTGAGGTAGAAGCCCTCGACGGAGGCCGCCTTGGTGAGCTCGAGGCTCCCCCAAACGCCCGTGGTCGGGATGAGTGCTTCCTTGAGCTCCGCGCCCGGAACGCGCAGCTTTGACACATCCACGGGGTTGATCACGTTGATGCCGCCCTGGATGAAGGTGCTCTCGCCCCAGCTGATCACCTGCCGGCCCGCGCGCACGTGGATCGTGTTGGCGTCCTCGTTGAACGTGCCGTACACGTATCCGTCGAGTCCCGTAATGTTCTGCCCGAGGCGATCGCGGCCCGTGGGTCCGAGCTTGTCGCTGTCGTGAAGGTTGAAGTCGTACAGGCCGTAGCCGCGCCCGAAGAATCCGAAGTTCTTGTACTTCACCTCGACATCCACCGTCGCCTTCACGGCGTTGGCGAAGGGGCTGCCCTTCTTGAAGTTGAGGTCGCCGTCGTCGTCGTTCGCCGAGCGCGACGTTCCGCCGTTGGCGATGGCGATCGAGGAAGCCTCGGGGGCTTCCGTGCGGACCGACACGCCGTAGGAAACCGTGGTGTCCACGCTTCCCTTCACGCCGTTGTCGAGCTCGAACTGCACCGCGTACGCAGGCGCCGCGGCAAGCGCGATGGCAAGCGCGAGCGGCTTCAATGCGGGACGGGAGACTTTCATGGGGCGGTTACTCCTCTTTGAGATACGTTTATTGATTTAGTCTTGATACCGCGATGGGCGTTATTGTGCCTCTTATTGCAGCGACTCGAAAAGGCCCGCGGCACCCATGCCGGTGCCGATGCACATAGTCACCATTCCGTAC
>JBAQKF010000057.1:0-34692 GCA_049300695.1 Usitatibacter sp. | reverse complement strand
GCATCAAGCCGCGCCCCGATCCATTGCTGTTCGTCTACTTTGCTTAGAACACGTGACGCAGGCCGAGCGAGATGCCTTTCGGGTCCTGGCCGGGCGACGCGAGCCCCAGCGTGTTGGAGCCGAAGTTGCACGTCGACGTGGCGTTGTTGTCGACCGTGTCGTACTGCGCCAGGAAGAACGTCCGCTTCGAGAAGTTGTACTGCCAGCCCAGGGTATCGACCTTGCAGTGCGGCTGGGTCGAAATCGTGTTGACCTCGCCGTTCTTCGAGTCCTGGTGCTGGTAGCTCAACTGGTTGTTGCCGATGGTCCAGACGACGCTCGCCATCCAGGCGTTCTGGTCGTTAAGGCCCGTGCGCATGTTCTTGTTCACGTCGGCGCCGAAACGCAGCGGACCAAAGTCGATGTACCCGAAGATCGCGTGGGCCTGCTGTTTCTGCAGGATCGGCGTGCCGTACGCGGTGTCATACAGTTCGTGGTATGCGTATCCCACATAGATCGGGCCACCCTTCCAGGTCAGGCTCGCGCCGTTGCTGCGCGGGTTGACGGTCGCGGTCTTGCCTTCGTTGGCCGAGTAGCTGGCGCGGAACTCGAAGCCGGCCCAGTTGGGCGACCAATACTGCACGTCGTTCTGGTCACGGCGGTCGAACTCGGCCTGGACGCCACGTATGCCGCTGCCGCTCATGGCGGAGGTGATGCCGCCCAGTGTGAGGTCACCGTACGGATCGACCGCGATCGTCGTGGTTTTGTAGGGAGTGTCCCAGCGGCCCATTATCACGGTACCCCAAGCGCCTTGCAGGCCGACGCCGCTGTTACGCCCCGCCCACGAGGATGCCGCTCCGGCCGCATCGTTCTGGTCCGGATGGAACCCCGTCTCGAGCTGGAAGATCGCCTTAAGGCCACCACCAAGATCTTCCGTGCCGCGCACGCCCAGCAGCGAGGCCTGGTCGGCAACGCGATTGCGCGAAGGAACATCGGCGCCAGTGCCACCCGTGGCTTGGACGCTTTCGAACGTCGCGTAGACGCGACCGTAAAGGGTGACCGGGTTCGCAGTCTGCGCCATGGCGGCAGGCGCAACGCAAGCGCCCGCGACTGCCAGAGCGATCAGCTTCTTGTTCATCAGAATCTCCTTTGTTGAAGTGAGGCCGTGATTGCTTATTGCTTTTCGCGATTTCTTTAGGGAACCTCGTGGGGATTTTTGATCGCCCCCGGTCTTATGGAACTTCCCCGAACCTTTTTCGAGAAGTCTCCCGCATGATGCCAAAGGGGACGCGCTGACTCAAGCGCTTTTTCGCCTTTCATGCAACAAACGGGCGGCGTTGTTGCGACGTCGCAACACGATCATTCAACCCATTGAAAATAAACGCTTAAGTTCGGCACCAGGATCGTTCGCGGCCATGAAAGCGCTACCCACCAAGTAGGCGCTCACCCCGGCACTTCGGAGCCTCGCCACGTCCGCGGGGGTTGATATACCACTTTCCGTTACCAACAATCGCTCCGGCGGGACGCGCTCACGCAGTGAAAGCGTCGTCTCGAGATGCGTGTCGAACGTCCTCAGGTCCCGGTTGTTCACTCCCACGAGTGCTGTTCGCAGCCGCAGCGCGCGCTCCAGCTGCTCCGCGTCGTGGCACTCGACCAGGACATCGAGGCCGATCGCTCGCGCTTCGTCTTCGAGCGATGCGAGCTCGCGGTCGGGGACCGCATCGACGATGAGCAGGATGCAATCCGCGCCCCACGCGCGCGCCTCGTGGACCTGGTACGGATCGACGATGAAGTCCTTGCGCAGCACGGGCAGGTCGCATGCCGAGCGCGCCGCGGCGAGGTCTTCGGCCGAGCCGCCGAAGAATTCCCGATCCGTGAGCACCGAAAGGCACGCCGCGCCGTTCGCCTCGTAGGAAACGGCGATACGCGCCGGGTCGAAGTCCGCGCGGATCATTCCGCGGCTGGGGCTCGCGCGCTTGATCTCGGCGATGACGGCGGACTTGCCCTGCCCGATCCTCGCGCGAATCGCGCCCTCGAATCCCCGGGGCGGCGAAGCCTCCCGCGCGCGCCGCCGGATCTCGGCAAGCGGAATCCCGGACTTCGCCTCCACGACCTCGGCGCGCTTGGCCTCGAGGATGCGCGTGAGGACGTTGGACTTGTCAGGCGGCGAAGCCACGCGTGAACTTCACGAGCTGGTCGAGCTTCGCGCGTGCCTTGCCGCTCGCGATGCAATCGCGCGCGAGCGCCACTCCGTCCCAGAGGCTCGGTGCGATGCCGGACACGTAGAGCGCCGCCGCCGCGTTGAGGATCACGATGTCGCGCGAAGGACCCGCCTCGTTGGCGAGCACGGACTCGACGCGTGCCTTCGATTCCGCCGTGTCCTTCACCTGGATCGCCTCGATGGGCGCCACGTCGAAGCCGAACTGCTTGGGTTCGATCGTGTACTCGGTGATGAAATCGTGCTTGAGCTCGGCGACGAACGTGGGTCCCGTGAGCGTAATCTCGTCCAGGCCGTCGTGCCCGTGCACCGTGATCACGTGCTTGCTGCCCAGCATCTTCAGCACCCGCGCCTGGATGCCGACGAGGTCCGCGTGGAAGACACCCATCACCTGGTTCGGCGCACCCGCGGGATTGGTGAGGGGGCCGAGGATGTTGAGGATCGTGCGCATGCCGAGCTCCTTGCGCACCGGGGCCGCGTGCTTCATCGCCGGGTGGTGGCTCGGCGCGAACATGAAGCCCAGGCCCACTTCGCGGATCGACAGCGCGACCTGTGCGGGCGTGAGCGCGAGGTTCACGCCGAGTCCCTCCAGCACGTCGGCGCTGCCCGATTTCGACGACACCGAGCGGCCGCCATGCTTGGCGACGTGCGCGCCGGCGGCGGCGGCGACGAACGCGGAGGCCGTCGAGATGTTGAACGTGTGGGCCTTGTCGCCGCCGGTGCCGCATGTGTCCACGAGATGTTCGATGCCAGCGACATCGACTTTCGTCGAGAATTCGCGCATCACGCTCGCGGCCGCGGCGATCTCCGAGACCGACTCGGTCTTCACGTGCAGCCCCATCAGGATCGCCGAGAGCTGCACCGGCGAGACCTTGCCCTCCATGACCTGGCGCATCAGGTCGACCATCTCGTCGTAGAAGATCTCGCGCTTGTCGCAGAGGCGGTTGATCGCTTCCTGTGCCGTGAACATCGTCGTTTACCCCTGCTTCGTGAGGAAATTCTTCAGCAGCGCGTGCCCGTGCTCGGTGAGGATCGATTCGGGATGGAACTGCACGCCCTCGATCGCGAGCTTGCGATGGCGCACGCCCATGATCTCGCCATCCTCGGTCCATGCCGTCACCTCGAGGTCGGCCGGGCAGCTCGCGCGCTCGATCGCGAGCGAATGGTAACGGGTCGCGTCGTAGGGCGTGGGCAATCCGCGGAAAACGCCCGCGCCGGAATGATGGATTCGCGAGACCTTGCCGTGCATCAACTCCTTCGCATGAACGACCTTGCCTCCGAACGCCTGGCCGATCGCCTGGTGTCCGAGGCACACGCCGAGGATGGGGACGCGGCCTGCGAGGCGTCGGATGAGATCGAGGCAGACACCAGCTTCGTTGGGCGTGCAGGGACCCGGTGAAAGCACGACTCGCGCGGCACCCAGGCGCTCGATCTCGTCGACGCTCGCCTCGTCGTTGCGCAAGACCTTCACTTCTTCGCCCAGCTCACCGAGGTACTGGACGAGGTTGTAGGTGAATGAATCGTAGTTGTCGATCATCAGCAACATGGCGGCACCGGTTGTTTCTGCTGAATGGCCCGGAGTGATCCGGGATTGCCCACTTGGGGCGGCGCGACAGGCGCGCGACGGGACAGCGGCAGGCTAACGCCAGCGCCAGCGAGGGAGGGAACGAAGGGACGGTTGCCGATGCATGTCCCATTATCGCCAGAGGACGCTCAAACGGCAACCGCCGACCGTGAACCCGTAGCACTCCCAAGGGAATGAACAACCCGCGGGGAACAAGCGCGCAAGTGACAGGCTGAACGAAACAGGCAACGAACGAACCCGGACTCTTCGACGAATTCATGATCGATGCGCTGGCCCCGTCGACAGGAATCGCATCGAAGCGGCCGGGACTTGCGAGTTTGACCTGCGTCAATGCCGTCTCAAATGGGGAAGCGCTCAATTTGCGCGAAATCGCCCGCCCCATCACTCAGGAGGGCATATCGTTAGACGACAAGACTGCCGCGGTGAATGCTTCCTCAACCCAATCCTGCTTGCTCACCAGACGAGGTCCCTCGACAGCACATCCGCAAAGTTCGCAAGGAAGATGACAGATTAGGTCCTGTTCGCGCCAACGATAGGAGGAGAGAAAATGAACTACAAGAAGACTTTGGCAATTGCTTGTTCGCTGGCGTTTGCAGGCGTGGGTCACGCGCGCGCCGACAGCGTGAGCGACCTCAAGGCACAGATCGATCTGCTGCAAAGGCAGATGGATGCCGTCAAGACCCAGCTTTACAACATGCAGGAAAAGGAGAAGAAGGAGCAAGCCCACGCGGTCGTGGAGACGAAGCCGGGTTCTCCAACGACCTTCATCGTCCCGGGCGGCGGCGAGGTTCAGCTTTACGGCTTCTTCGACGTCTCGGTCGATGTGGCGACGAAGGGGCTTCAGAGCGACTACGGCGCCAATGGCGGCATGCCGGTCGGCAAGATGGGCTGGACACCTGACATCTCGACGAACCTGTCCCGAATCGGCGTCAAGGGCAAGCATCCCATAACGCCGGAGAACAGCTTCATCTGGCAGCTGGAGGCGGGCATCGACATTTCCTCGACACCAGGAACCAAGACGTCGACCTCCAACAACAGCGATGCCGTGAACGGGGCCCTGTTTTCACGCAACAGCTTCATCGGCTTCGCCGGCAAGGACTGGGGTGCCGTGATGGCCGGGAAGAATGAGACGCCCTACAAGACGTCGACGGACCCGCTCAATCCGTTCTCCGGCCAGGTCGGTGACTATCGGTCCATCATGGGCAACACCGGTGGGGATAACCGAGTCGAGTTCGGCCTGCGCGCGGCCCACGCGATCTGGTACGAGTCCCCGAAATGGAGTGGCGCTCAACTCAAGGTGATGTTCGCGCCGGGCCAGAACCGGGACGACACCAGCAGCATCGTCCCCTCCGGCGAGCCGGACTGCTCGGGCGGCAACATCCCCGGGAGCGGCGCTACGCCCCCCACCTGCAACGACGGCTCGTTCGGCGACCTCTTCAGTATCAGCGGCGTCTATTCCGCTGGCCCGCTGTACCTCGCCACCGCCTATGAAAAGCATAGCAACGTCAATCGTACGAGCGATCTCGGCGCGTATGACCCCAGGGACATCGCCGACGAGGAAGCATTCAAGATCGGTGGCAAATACACGCTTCCGACAAAAACGACGCTGATCGCCCTTTGGGAAAGAACGAAGCGATCGCTCCCGTCCGATCTGGAGGGACAGAATGAACGCGACCGCCCCAACGCGTACTGGCTCGCGCTTACGCAGGCGATCGATGACGGAAACAGCGTGAGCATCGGATGGGCTCACGCGGGCAAGTCGACGGGCGTCGCGGGGGTCCACAACACGGCCGGCGACCCGAACAACTTTGACAACTCCTCCAACATGTACTCGTTTACCTGGAGGCACCGCGTCGATAAGAGCGTCACGTTCTATGTCGCCGCGGCGATGCAGGACAATCACGCGGATGCGCACTATGACCTCGGAGCGGGTGGTCATGGAGTCACGACGGATTGCCACGATTCCTCACCGATGGCAGCGTACGATGCCACGACCGGCGGCGTCAGCAACGACGGGCCGCATTGCTACGCGGGAGGCAAGTTGAAGGCAGTCTCGGTCGGCGCGACGTACGGCTTCTAGCGATTGACGATGGGACGCATCCCTCAGGCGAGGGGTGCGTCCAGTCCGCCGTGCACCAGCTCGGCCGCGGCGAGCAGCGCGCGCGCCTTGTTCTGCGTCTCGCGCCATTCGTTCTCGGGGATCGAGTCGGCGACGATCCCCGCGGCGGCCTGCACGTATAGCGTCGCGTCTTTCACGATTCCTGTACGGATCGCGATCGCGAGGTCGAGATTGCCGTTGAACCCGAGGTAGCCCGCGGCGCCCGCGTACACGCCGCGCGCTTCGGTCTCCAGCTCGTCGATCACTTCCATCGAGCGCACCTTCGGCGCGCCCGTCACCGTCCCCGCGGGAAACGTCGCGCGCAGCAGCTGCATCGGCGAAAGCGCGGACTCGACCTCGCCCTCGACGTTGGACACCATGTGCATCACGTGCGAATAGCGCTCGACCACCATCGTCTCGGTCACCTTCACGGAACCGACCTTCGCGATGCGGCCCACGTCGTTGCGGCCGAGATCGATCAGCATGAGGTGCTCGGCGCGCTCCTTGGGATCGCTCGTGAGCTCGCGCTCCATCGCGAGGTCCTTCTCCGGCGTGGAGCCGCGCTTGCGCGTGCCCGCGATGGGACGCAGCGTCACCTTGTCGCCCTCGCGGCGCACCAGGATCTCGGGCGATGCGCCCACGAGCTGGGCATCGCCGAAATCGAAATAGAACATGTACGGCGAGGGATTGATCGATCGCAGCGACCGGTAGAGATTCACGGGTGAATACGGAAACGGCTGCGACAGGCGCTGCGAAATCTGCACCTGCATCATGTCGCCGTCGGTGATGAGCCTCTTGGCCTTCGCCACCGCGTCGTAGAACGCCGCCTCGCCGATGTTGGAGCGCGGCGGGTCGATCGACGGCCGCTTCGCGTGTGCCGGCAGGATGTCGGCGTGGCTTCGAAGGTGCGCCCGCAGCTCCTCGAGCCGCCGTGAGGTGCGCTTGTAGGCGTCGGGCATCGACGGGTCGGCATACACGATGAGATGCAGCTTTCCGGAAAGGTTGTCGACGACGGCGAGCTCGTCGGACAGCAGCAACCGGATTTCCGGCAGGCCGAGGGGATCGGGTTTGGCGGCGCGCTGCAATCGCTTCTCGATGTAGCGAACCGTGTCATAGCCGAAGTAGCCCGCGAGCCCTCCCGTGAAGCGCAACGCCGGCCCGAGCGGCGCGGCGCGGAACGAACTGAGATATGCGTCGATGCGCTCCAGCGGATCGGCGACTTCACCTTGCTCGACGACCTTACCGTCGCGCGTGAGCGTCACGCGATTGCCGGACACCTCGATATGTTCGCGGGCGGGCAGCCCCACGATCGAGTAGCGGCCGAAACGCTCGCCGCCGATCACCGATTCCAGCAGGTACGAGCCGGGGCGGTTCGCGAGCTTCAGATAGATGGATAGCGGCGTGTCGAGATCCGCGAGGGTCTCGAGGCGGAGCGCGATTCGGTTGTAGCCGGCGCGAGCGAGCGCCTGGAATTCGGTTTCAGTCATGGGTCACCACACGGTTCGGTTTCGAAAGGACGACGCGATACGAGCGCTCTAGCGCCAGCTTTGCCATCGCCAACCGAAACGGATTCCGCGCAGTGCCATGAGTGTCAGCCGATTGTAGCGCGCTTCAATTCGTCGCGCAGGCGCCGCACCGCCGCGGCGCGATCCTTCTCGCCGAAGACCGCCGTCCCCGCGACGAACGTGTCGGCGCCGGCCGCCGCCGCTTGCGCGATGTTGTCGGCCTTGATCCCGCCGTCGACTTCCAGCCAGATGTCGCGGCCGCTCGCGTCGATGCGCTTGCGCGCCTCGGCGATCTTTCCGAGCGCGGACGCGATGAACGACTGGCCGCCGAAACCCGGGTTCACCGACATGATGAGGATGAGGTCCACCTTGTCCATCACGTAGTCGAGATAGTCCAGGGGCGTGGCCGGATTGAACACGAGCCCCGCCTTGCAGCCCACGTCGTGGATGAGGCCGATCGTGCGATCGATGTGGATGCTCGCTTCCGGATGGAAGCTGATGATCTGCGCTCCCGCGCGGGCGAAGTCGGGGACGATGCGATCGACGGGCTTCACCATCAGGTGCACGTCGATGGGCACCGTCGCGATCGGCCGGATCGCTTCGCAGACGAGCGGTCCCACGGTCAGGTTGGGAACGTAATGATTGTCCATCACGTCGAAGTGGATGAGGTCCGCCCCGGCCGCGATCACGTCGCGGACCTCCTCGCCCAGGCGCGAAAAATCGGCGGAAAGAATGCTCGGGGCGATGCGGAATTTGGCTGCGGCCATGGGTGTCGGGATGCCTTGCGCGAGGCGTGCGATTCTACGCTACCATCGAGGAATGCCTGCGGTGTCGAAGAAATACAGTGTTGCGGTGACGGCTCATTCCACCTATCTCCCTGATCAATCCGATGAGGAAGAAGACCGCTACGTTTTCGCGTACACGATCCGCATCACCAACAACGGCAGCGTGACCGCGCAGGTGATGAGCCGCCACTGGATCATCACGGACGCGGACAACCAGGTGCAGGAAGTGCGCGGCATGGGCGTGGTGGGAGAGCAGCCCGTCCTCAAGCCCGGCGACACGTTCGAATATTCAAGCGGCTCTTCGATTCCCACGGCGGTCGGAACCATGCGCGGCAGCTACCAGCTCGTCGCCGAGGACGGCACGCGCTTCGAGGCCTCGATCCCGGAATTCACGCTGAGCGTTCCACGCGTTCTGCATTGACGGCGCTCAGCGATCCTTGCCGTCGTCCTTCGGCTTCTTCGGAAACGTCCACCACACGATCCCCACCGCGATCGCGAGTGCCAGTATCACTTCGAGTAAAACCCAGCCCACGTCATTCTCCATGCGTTCGCGCGTGAGCCCATTATCGGCGATCTCGCGCGCAAGCGCGGCGGCATGCATATTCGCGGCGCTGCTCGCGGGGTGCGCCACGGAACCGCAGCAGGCGAAGATCGAACCGCTCGCGTGCCCGCCGGCCGAAAAGCCCGTGTGCCCGGCGGCACCAGGTCCGAAGGAGGCGACACCACCCGCTCCTCCAGTCGAATACCGCGGAAGACTCGAGGCGGCGGCGTGGAGCGACATTCCCGATTGGGGCAAGGAAAGCCTGCGTCAATCGCTCGATGCGTTCGCGAAGAGCTGTGCCGTCCTCGAGCGCCAGGATCCATGGAAAGGCGTGTGCGCGGGCGCCGCGACATTCGGCCCCGAGGCTCCGGAGCGCGACATCGCCGATTTCTTCCAGCTGAATTTCGATCCGTGGGCCGTGGTGAATCCCGACGCGTCCACGTCGGGCATGGTGACGGGTTACTACGAGCCGCTGCTGCATGGCAGCCGCACGAAATCCGCGCGCTACAAATACGCGATCTACGGCGTGCCGCCGGACCTGCTCACCATCGACCTGTCATCGGTGTATCCGGACCTCAAGTACAAGAGGCTGCGCGGGCGCCTCGAAGGCAACAAGGTCGTTCCCTATTTCTCGCGCGGCGACATCGACGACACGGGAGCTAAGCTCGCGGGAAACGAGATCGTGTGGGTGGACGACGCGATCGACCTCTTCTTCCTTCACATCCAGGGATCGGGACAGGTCGATCTCGACACCGGCGAGCGCATTCGAGTGGGATATGCGGACCAGAACGGGCATCCGTTCCGCTCGCTGGGGCGCGCCTTGATCGAGCGCGGGGAGATTCCCGCCGAACGCGCGTCGATGCAGGGGATCAAGGATTGGGCGCGCCGCAACCCGAAGAAGATGCAGAAGTACCTGGACAGGAATCCGAGTTACGTTTTTTTCCGCACGCTGCCCAACGACCTTTCCGGCCCGCTGGGCGCGCTCGGGGTCCCGCTCACGCCCGAGCGATCGATCGCGGTGGATACGCGCGTCGTGCCGTTGGGGGTTCCCGTTTTCCTCTCGACGTCGTATCCCAACACCGCCGAGCCGCTCAATCGCCTGATGGTCGCCCAGGACACGGGCGGCGCCATCGCGGGCGCCGTGCGTGCCGATTTCTTCTGGGGATTCGGCGACGCGGCCGGCGCGCAGGCCGGCAAGATGCGCCAGTCGGGAAGGATGTGGGTGCTGCTTCCGAAGGGCTATGCGCCGCCCGCCACCACGGACGCTACACCCTAGGGCCGCGGGCCGTTACTTCGGCGCGTTCGCCTGGGGCGCCGAGATCTGCACCGGAGGCGGGGTGCCGCCGTTCATGGCGACTTTCACCTGCGCGAACTTCTTCTCGAGCTCCGCCACGGGAATCGCGCCGGGGATGCGATCGCCGTTTTCGAAGATGAGCGTCGGCGTGCCGCGAACGCGCCTGGCTTGCCCGAGCGCGAGATTCTTGTCGATGGGCGTAGCGCATTTCGTATCGCCGCTCACCGCCGCGTCGCGCACCATGTGGTCGATCCACACCTTGCCCGGATCTGCCGAGCACCAGATCGCCTTGGACTTCTCCAGGGAATCCGGCGAGAGGATCGGATAGAGCATCACGTAGACCGTGATGTCGGTCACGCCCTGCAGGTCGCGCTCGAAGCGCTTGCAGTAGCCGCAGTTCGGGTCCTCGAAGATGGCGATCTTGCGCGAGCCGTTGCCGCGCGTGATCTTGATCGCCTGGTCGAGCGGCAGCGCGTCCCACTTGATCGCGGACAGCTGCATCATTCGCTTCTCGGTGATGTTCTCGCTCGTCTTCAAGTCGATGATCGAGCCGGCCACGAGGAAATCGCCCGTGGGGCTCGTGTAGAAGATGTCGCCGCCGATCACGGCCTCGTAGAGCCCGCCGTACGGGATCTTGCGCACCGACTCCACCTTGGCCTCGGGAATCTTCTGCTGGAGCTCCGCCTTCAGGCGCTCCGTGTCTTGCTGTGCCCGGGCGGAAAACGCCACGAGGAACGAAAGGCCGGATGCCGCGATGAGGGTCGAAAGCTTCATGGAATTCCAGTCGGAAGAGTTGACATTCTAAGGCCGCCGCCACGGAGGGAAGTTCCCCGTTTGCTACGCCTGTAGCGAATTATCTCACTGCGCGACTCGCCAGCGCGTCACGGATCCACCGCTGCGAGTGCACGAGCCGTAACCCGGCGTTACGAAGCATGCGCACGCCCGGATTGCCGCTCGCGAAGAGCTTGTCCAGGCCATCGGTGATGAAATGCATCGCCGTGACATCCTCGCGGCGCGCGCGGGCGTATCGACGCAGCACGCGCGCGTCGCCGGGCCTCTCCAGTTCGGTGCGATGCGCGAGGACATCGGCGAGCGAGCGCGCATCCTGGAAACCCAGGTTCACGCCCTGTCCCGCGAGCGGATGGACCGAGTGGGCCGCGTCGCCGATCAGCGCCACGCCGGGCGCCACGGGATCGCGCACGCGGATCGAGCGCAAATCGAATCGCGCGATTCCAGGAATGAGGCGGAGCTCGCCGAGCGCCGACTCTCCCGCTTCCCGCACGCGCCGTTCAAGCGCCGCGGCGTCGAGCGCGACGAGCGCATCGGCCATGGACGCGGGGGCCGACCACACGATCGAGATCCGCTCGCCCGGCAACGGCAACCACGCGAGCACCCCATCCGCGCGGAACCATTGGCGCGCGATGGCGCCGTGCTGGTGCTCCGTCTCGAAATTCGCCACGACCGCCGATTCTCCGTAGGGCTCTTCGTCCGCCGCGAGACCCAATTGCGAGCGCACGCGCGATCCGGGACCGTCGGCGCCCACGAGAAGCTCTCCTTCGATGCGGCGCCCGCTCGCGAGCTCCGCCCACGCGAGTCCCGCATCTGCGCCGAAGGCCACCGCCGCGTCGCCGCGAAGGACCGTGACGTTCGCGAGCGACGAAGCTTGTTCCTCGAGAGCCTGCGCGAGGCGCCCCGCTTCCACGATCCACGCGAGCGCCGTGGCGGGCCGCGCCGAGAACGAGAGGCGCGCGCCCTCGTCGCCGAAGATTTCCATGCGACGCACCACCTGGGTCCGTTGCGAGTCCAGGCGATCCCAGGCGCCCGTCTCGCGGAGGAAGTCGCGCGCGCCCGGGCTCAAGGCGAAGATGCGCAGGTCGATCGCCTCCGTGGGTGCCGCCGCGCGTGGCGTGGACTCGATCACCTGGACGTCGAAGCCGGCAAGCGCGCAAGCGAGCGACAGTCCCACCGGACCGCCGCCGGCGACGATGACGCGGGGACGGCTCATCCGCGCGCGCCGTGGATCATGCGCTCGGCGAATGCGCGGCGCGCGGACGGGATGATGTCGAGCACCGTGAGTGCCAGGCCGCGTCCCCAGGTGGGAAAACGCCGTCCGTCCGAAAACGCCGAGGCGAGGAAATCCGTGAAGGCGACGCCACGCGACGTATCGCGCACGCGGGACGAGCGATAGTTCTCGAGCATCGTCGCGCCGCCGATCTCGGCTGTCGCGGTGGATTCGATTGCGGCCGCGAGCGAAGCGGCGTCGCGCAATCCGAGATTCAGCCCCTGCCCCGCGATGGGATGCAGCGCCTGCGCCGCGTTGCCGACGATCGCGGTCCTCGTCGCCACCGGCGTGTTGATCGCGCGCAACTTGAGAGGGAACGACGCGCGCGCCGCCACGGACGTGAATCGTCCCGCGCGATCGCCGAAGTGCGACTGGAGCTCCGCCAGGAACTCGGCGTCTCTCATCGCGATCAGGCGCTCGGCTTCGGACGGCGCGGCGGTGTACACGAGCGCGAACTGCTCGCCCACGGGCAGGAGCGCGACGGGGCCCTGTGGCGTGAATCGCTCGTAGGCGCGCCGGCCGTGCGCGCGATCGGTCGTGACCCTGGCGACGACGGCGCGCTGCTCGTAGTCCTTCTCGCGGAAGACGATTCCGGGAATTCGCGAGGCATTGGCGCCGCCGTCGGCGAGCACGAGAAGCCGCGTGCTCACTTCGCGGCCGGAGGCGAATCGCAGGTACGCCGCCTGCCCGTCGAGCGCGATGTCCTCGCAGCTTTCGCCGTAGCGCAGCGCGATTCCGATCTCGCCCAGGCGCTTCGCGAGCGATGCGGTCAAACCCGCGAAGCTCACCGTGTATCCCAGGGCCGGCACGCCCTGTTCGGACGCCTCGAGGAGCGTTCGGCCCGGACCGCCCTTCTGGGAAATGTGGATGGAGTCGATCGGCGTCGTGCCCGAAGCGGGCCACGCATGGATCGAATCGAGGAGCTCGCGCGAGGCGTGCGAGAGTGCCAGCGTGCGCGCGTCCTCGGCGGGCTTCGTGCGCGCCTCGAAGACTTCGATCGCGAGGCCCTCGCGGGCGCAAAGCGCAGCAACAGTGGCGCCGACCGGCCCCGCGCCGACTACGGCAATGTCGAGGGGGTCAGACCCCATTCAAGCGCGGCCTAGAATCGCCAGCCATTGGATCGTCACGAAATGGGGTCTGACCCCTTAGCGCCGTCAGCGGCCCAGAACCGTCGCTTCGACGTCCTTCACGCTCTTCGGGCACTCGGCCGTGAGGATCTCGCGGCCCTTCGCCGTCACGAGCACGTTGTCCTCGATGCGCACGCCGATGTTCCAGAACGCCTTCGGCACGTTCTGCGCGGGACGGATGTACAGGCCCGGCTCGACCGTGAGCACCATGCCGGGCTTCAACTTGCGCCACTTGCCCTTCTGCATGTACTCGCCCGCGTCGTGCACGTCGAGGCCCAGCCAGTGGCCGGTGCGGTGCATGTAGAACTGCTTGTACGAATTGTCCTCGAGCACGGCGTCCACCGAACCCTTGCAGAGCTTGAAGTCGATGAGGCCCTGCACGAGCACGCGCGTGGCGGCGTCGTGATAGTCGATGAAGTCGGCGCCCGGCTTCACCGCCTTGATGGCGGCCTCCTGCGAAGCGAGCACCAGCTCGTACACGTCGCGCTGCACAGCGGAGAAACGGCCCGCGATGGGGAAGGTGCGCGTGATGTCGGAGGCGTAGCTGTCGAGCTCGCATCCGGCGTCGATCAGCATGAGATCGCCCTTGCGAAGCTCCGCGGTGTTGTCGCGGTAGTGCAGCACGCAAGCGTTCGCGCCCGCGGCGACGATGGAGCCGTAGGCGGGCGCGCGCGCGCCGTTACGGCAGAATTCGTGGATGAGCTCGGCTTCGACCTGGTACTCGCGCATGCCGGGCTGCGCGAAACGCATGGCGCGCGCATGGGCGCCGCTCGAGATCGACGCGGCCTTGCGCATCACGGCGAGCTCGTGGTCGTCCTTGAACAAGCGCATGTCGTTCACGGCCGCGCGCACGTCGACGATGCGATCGGGCGCGGCCACGCCGGTGCGCACCCTGGCGCGAACGGCGTTGAGCCACGTGGCGACGCGTTGGTCCCAAACCGGGTCCGCGCCGACGGGCGTGTTGAGCGAGTCCTGGTCGGCGATGAGGTCCGGCAATCGCGTGTCGAGCTCGGCGATCGGATAGGCCTCGTCGAAGCCGAAATGCTCCTTCGCGAGCTGCGGGCCGAAGCGGAATCCGTCCCAGATCTCGCGCTCGAGGTTCTTCTCGCGGCAGAAGAGGATGGACTTGGACTTGTCGCCCAGCACCATCACGAGCACCGCATCGGGCTCGCGGAATCCCGTGAGGTAGTAGAAGCCGCTGTCCCACCGGTAGTCGTAGTGGGCGTCGGCGTTGCGCGTGCGCTCGGGAGCGGTCGGAAGGACGACCACGCCCGAGGCCAGGCCCTGGGCGAGGCGCGCACGGCGTTTCTTGTGGATCTTCGTCTGCAGCGGGTTTTCGATCTTCATGGCGTGATTTTACCCCTTGGCCGCGGGAGCATGCTCGCGCATCAGCCGGGCGAGCGCCTTCTCGCCGGCATCCTCGAGACGCTCCGCCACGAGCGGGATTTCCACGGGGCGGTTCTGCGAAAGCTTGAATTTCCCCTCGAGCTCGGCCACTTCCATTTCGAACCCGACGATGGCGCCCAGCATCGAGGACACGTAGGGCGCGGGCTGCTCCGAAAGCCGCCACGGCGGATCGTTGCCGGCTTCATACGTCGCGGCGAGCTCCGAGACGATCTCGTGGAGCTCCGCCTCGTCGGTGAGGCGCGCCTTGCCGGTGGCGTGCACGGCCGTGTAGTTCCACGTTGGCACCGAAGGATGCGTGACGTACCACGTCGGCGAGACATACGCGTGGGGGCCCGTGAAGACCGCGAGCACCTGCTTCGCGCCTTCGATGGATTGCCAGTGCGGATTGGCGCGCGCGAAATGCCCGCGCAGGATCACCTTGCCGCCCACCACGTCCACGAGCAGCGGCAGGTGGCTCGCGTTGAGCCCCGCATCGCCTGCGGAGACCACCGTGGCGAAAGCGTATTGCCGCATGAAATCCACCAGCCCCTCGCGATCCTCCACGCGGAAGTGCGCTGGTACGTAGAGCGTCATCTCGAGATCCTCTTGTCCAATGCTTCAAGTTGCCCGGCGGTGCCCACGTTGTCCCACGGCCCACGGTAGTGCTCGCCGCTCACGCGTCCCTCGTCGGCGAACCGGTACGCCCAGGGGAAAAGCTTCTGGATCGTGCCCGGAACGATCTCCTGGAAGAGCGACGGGTGGTAAACGCCGATGCTCGCGTACGTGAAGCGGGGGCCGCCGCGCACGATGCGTCCGCCTGCAATCCCCATGTCGTCGCCGCCCGCGTGCCAGGCAGGATTGTCCACCAAAACCCAGTGCGCGCAATGGGTGACGGGATCGCATGCGATCGATTCGAGCGGCGCATGCAGGCGCGCGTAGTCGAAGTCCGTGTGGATGTCGCCCGCGACCACCACGAACGGCTTGTCGTCGAGGAGCGCCAACGCCTGGGCGATGCCGCCCGCGGTCTCCAGCGCCGGGGATTCGGCCGAGTAGCGGATGCGGGCGCCGAAACGCGATCCATCCCCGAGTTGCGCTTCGATCATCGAGCCCAGGTGCGCGTGGTTCACGACGAGTTCGCCGAATCCGGCGCGCACCAGGCGCTCCACCTGCCAATCGATGAGCGCGCGGCCGCCGGCGACGAGCAGCGGCTTGGGAACCGTGTCGGTGAGGGGCCGCAGGCGTTCGCCGCGGCCCGCCGCGAGGATGATCGCGGTGGCCATCAGAACGTGTAGCCGGCCTCGGCGCGCTTGCCTTCGATCGCGTCGAGGAGGCGCCCCAGCGGAGCGAGCTCGTCGTAACGCGACACCGCGTGCCGCAGGTAGCCGATGAAGCGCGGCGTGTCCTCGAGGTAGCCGGACTTGCCGTCGCGGTAGTGAAGGCGCGCGAAGATCCCGGCGACCTTGAGGTGGCGCTGCACGCCCATCCATTCGACGTCGCGCCAGAACGCGGCGAAATCGTCGCGCACCGGCAGGCCCGCGATTCGCGCCTTCTCCCAGTACCGGATGGTGCCGTCGAGAACGACTTCCTCGTCCCAGCTCACGAACGCGTCGCGATAGAGGCACGCCACGTCATAGCTGATGGGCCCGTGCACCGCGTCCTGGAAATCCAGGATGCCGGGATTGGGATCGGTCACCATGAGGTTGCGGGGCATGAAGTCCCGGTGCACGAAGACGCGCTTCTCGGCGAGATTGTTTGCGACGACCTTGCGGATCACGCCGTCCATGGCTTGGCGCTCCGCGGCGGTGAACTTCACGCCCAGATGGCGCTCCACGTACCAGTCGGGAAAGAGATTCGCCTCGCGCGTGAGCATCGCCTCGTCGTACGTGGGAAGCTCGTTCGCGCGGCTCGCCGCCTGCCACTTCACGAGCGCGGTCGTCGCGGCGCCGAGGAGCTCCTTCACGTTGCCCGCGTCGAGCGCCGCGAGGTACGGCGTGGTCCCAAGGTCGGAGACAAGGAGGAAGCCCTGCCCGAAATCGTGACGCAAGATTTCCGGCGCGTTGAGGCCCGCGCCCCGCAAGAGTCCCGCGACCTGGACGAACGCGCGCGAGTTCTCGCGCCCGGGCGGCGCGTCCATGGCGATGAGCGTGCGCCCATCGTCCAGGAAGACGCGGAAGTAGCGGCGGAAGCTCGCGTCGGTGGAGGCGCGCTCGACGCGCACGGGCGCATCGACAAGCACTTCGGCGAGCCACGCGCCGAGCGCGCGAAAGCGGTCATCCATGGTGAAGCGTGAGGGGGATTTGCGTGTATCCTTCGCCATTCATTCTAGCACCCGGTCGAGAGCCCACTTGAGCCGAAGAAGGACCCGGACGCTCGCGATCGCGGCGGCATTGGCGATCGTTCCGGCGTACGCCGACGACGACGCCGAGGGCATCCGCCTCAAGGTCGAGAAGCAGCTGCACATGGCGCCCACGCGCCCCGAGCGCGAGGGCGCCAAGTTCCTCGAGGCCGACCACATCGAGGGCGACCAGGACAGGAAACTCACCGCGACGGGCAACGTGACGCTTCGCCAGCGCGGCGTGGTGATCAACGGCGACCACGTCGATTACTTCGGCGAGGATCAGAAGGCGATCGTCACGGGCCACGTGAAGATCGACCGCGACGGCGACGTCGCCACGGGGCCGCGCCTCGAATACCACATGGACACGGATACCGGCGACATGGAAACGCCGGTGTTCGCCTTCCCGAAGAAGCTCGACCGCCGCACGTCGTCCCGTGGGGAAGCGCAGCAGGCGATCCTCGAGAAGGAACACAGGACGCGCTTCGTGACGGCCGAGTACACCTCGTGCCCGGTGCCGCGCGACGACTGGTTCCTGCGCGTGAACGAGCTCACGCTGGACAGCGACCGCAACGTGGGCGAAGCCACGCACGCGACCGTGTATTTCCTCGGCGCGCCGATCCTGTATTCGCCGTACATCACGTTCGCGCTCGACAACAAGAGGAAGAGCGGCTTCCTCGCGCCCACCTTCGGCACCTCGGGCCAGAGCGGCTTCGAGGTGGCGCTGCCGTACTACTGGAACATCGCGACCAACATGGACGCGACTGTCACGCCGAAGCTGCTCACGAAGCGCGGAGAGCAGTTGGGCGGCGAGTTCCGCTACCTGGAGCCGAAGTTCAGCGGCCAGGTCGACATGGAATTCCTGCCCAACGACAAGATCGCCGAGGAGGACCGCTACTTCCTGGGCATCCACCACGTGCAGTCGTTGTGGGCCGGCTGGTCGGCGTCGCTCAACGCCCAGAAGGTCTCCGACGACGCGTACTTCCGCGACCTCACCACGAAGATCGCGCTCACCTCGCAGACCAACCTGCCGCGCGACCTCGTGGTCGCCTACGGCAGCGACATCTGGTCGCTCTCCGCGCGCGTGCTGGGCTACCAGACGCTGCAGGACATCACCAACGACGTGCCGATCCCGTACAACATCCTGCCCGCGCTCACGGCGGTGGGCTCGGGGCAGAACGTGCATGGCTTCGACTGGCAGCTCTACTCGGAGCTGTCGAACTTCCGCCACCCGGTGCTCACCAACGGCCAGCGCTTCATCGTGCAGCCGTCCATCTCGTTCCCGATGACGGCGAGCTACGGCTACATCACGCCCAAGGTCGGCTACAACTACACGCGCTACAACGTCGAGGCGAACACGGAAGGCATCGTGAACTCGAGCCGGTCGCTTCCAATCGCGAGCCTCGACTCCGGGCTTTTCTTCGAGCGCCTCACGTCCTTCGGCGGGACGGGCTTCCTGCAGACCCTCGAGCCACGGCTCTACTACCTCTACGCCCCGTTCAGGGACCAGACGCAGCTTCCGAACTTCACCACCGCGGAAGCGGATTTCAACTTCCAGCGCATCTTCTCCGAGAACCGCTTCGTGGGCGGCGACCGCATCGGGGACGCGAACCAGCTCACGATCGCGCTCACCTCGCGCCTCGTCGAGACGGCCACGGGCCTGGAGCGCCTGAAGATGGGCATCGGGCAGGTCATCTACTTCGAGCCGCCGCGCGTGACGCTCTCCAGCGAGCTTCCCCCACCGGCGAAATCGTCCGACATCCTGGGGTTCGTTTCGGGCCAGGTCGCGCCCTCCACGACGATGGACGCGGGGCTGCAGTACACGCCGAACACGGGGCAGTCCGAGAAGATCTACGTGGGCGCCCACTACTCGCCGCAGCCGGGCAGCATCTTCAACGCCGCGTACCGCTACACCCGCGGAAGCACGGATCCGAACGACCCCGCGGGGCCCACCGGCATCCAGCAGTTCGACCTGTCCACCCAGTGGCCGGTGCTGCGAAACGTGCAGGCGCTGGCGCGCTGGAACTGGAGCCTCGTGGACCACAAGCTGATCGAGGGATTGGTGGGCTTTGAGTATAATGCGGGGTGCTGGCAACTTCGCGCGGTGGCGCATCGATTCATCACGGCCACCGAGACATATTCGACGTCTTTCCAGATCCAGCTCGAGTTGACGGGGCTGTCGAGGATCGGGATCAACCCCCTGGAAACGCTGCGCCAGAACATCACCGGCTACAAACGGACCGACGAACTGAATCAATGAAATCCGCATTCCTCCGCCTCGCAATCGCATTCGCCGGCGCCGTCGCGCTGGGTGCCTTCGCCCAGGCGAAGCTGGACACGAAGCTGTCGACCACGCCGTCACGCATCGTCCCGGTCGACCGCATCGTCGCCGTCGTGAACGACGACGTGATCACGCAGAACGACCTGAGCGAGCGCGTGAACCTCGTGGTGAAGCAGCTGCAGCGCGGCGGCGGCCAGGTCCCCTCCAACGACGTGCTGAACCGCCAGATCCTCGAGCGGATGATCAACGATCTCCTCCAGGTCCAGCTCGCCAAGGAGAACGGCATCAAGGTGGACGATGCGACGCTCGACAAGACGATCGAGCGCATCGCGCAGGAGAACAACCTCTCGATGCCGGACTTCCGCGCGGCACTCGACCGCGACGGCGTGAAGTACCCGCGCTTCCGCGAGGACATCCGCCAGGAGATCCTGCTCTCGCGCCTTCGCGAGCGCGAGGTCGACAACCAGGTCGTGGTCACCGACGCCGAGGTGGAAACGGAGATGGCCCGCGAGGCGAAGGAAGCTTCAAGCGACTCCGAATATCGCCTCTCGCACATCCTCATCATGGTCCCGCAGCAGGCGACACCCGAGCAGATCGAGCAACGGCGCCGCCGCGCGGTGCTGGCCCTTTCGGAGCTGCGCAAGGGCACCAACTTCGCGCAGGTGGCCGCGACCTACTCGGACGCGCCCGATGCGCTGCAGGGCGGCAACCTCGGATGGCGCCCGTCCGCGCGGCTGCCGCAGCTCTTCCTCGACGTGATCGACAAGATGCAGCCCGGCGACGTGAGCGACATCATGCGAAGCCCCAACGGCTTCCACATCGTGAAGCTCCTGGAAAAGCGCGGCAAGGCCGCGGCCACCGGCGTGCAGCAGACGCACGTGCGGCACATCCTCGTGCGCCCGAAGGACGGCTTGTCGGAAGCCGAGGCGCGCAAGAAGCTCGAAGACCTGCGCAAGAAGATCATGGACGGCGCCGATTTCGGGGAGGTGGCCAAGGCCAACTCCGACGACGCCAGTGCGTCCAAGGGCGGCGACCTCGGTTGGGTCGCCCCCGGCGACACGGTTCCCGAATTCGAGCGCGTGATGAACGCCCTCAAGGACAACGAGGTGAGCGAGCCCGTGCACACGCCGTTCGGATGGCACCTCGTGCAGGTGCTCGGCCGCCGCTCCGACGAGATGTCCGGGGACCGCAAGAAGATCGTCGCCCGCCAGGCCATCCGCCAGCGCAAGGCCGACGAGGCCTACCAGGACTGGATCCGCCAGTCGCGCGATCGCGCGTTCGTCGAGAACCGCTACGACGAGCGCTAGCCCACTCGTCGCGATCACCGCCGGCGAGCCGGCCGGGATCGGCCCGGACCTCTGCGCGTTGCTCGCGCACAGCCGCTTCACCCAACGCGTCGTGATCGTGGGCGACCGCGGCGTGATCGCGCAGCGCGCGAAGATGCGCGGCGTGGCGCTCGAGATCCCCGAGTATCGCGGGGATTATTCGGCGCACGTCTCGATCAGGCACTTTCCCGTCGCCGCGCCCGTGACGCCGGGCGTCCTCGACAAGGCCAATTCGCGCCACGTGCTGGATCTCATCGACTTCGCGATCGACGGGTGCCTGCGTGGCGAGCTCGGCGCCATGGTCACCGCCCCGGTGCAGAAGAGCATCATCAACGACGCGGGCATTCCTTTCACGGGGCACACCGAATATCTCGCCGAGCGCTCGAAGACGCCGCTCGTCGTGATGCTGCTCGCGGGCGGCGGCATGCGCGTGGCGCTCGCGACCACGCACCTCGCGCTTTCGCAAGTCCCGGCCGCCATCACCGCCGAGCGGCTCGAGTCGATCATCCGCATCCTCGACGCGGACCTGCGCAAGCGCTTCGGCATCGCCGCGCCGCGGATCCTCGTGGCGGGATTGAATCCCCATGCGGGCGAAGGCGGCTATCTCGGGCGCGAGGAGATCGACGTGATCGCCCCCGTGATCGAGAAGTTGAAGCGCGAAGGGTTCGGCGTCTCGGGTCCCTTTCCCGCCGACACGCTTTTCACGCCGCGCATGCTCGAGCAGGGCGATGCCGCGCTCGCGATGTTCCATGACCAGGGGCTGCCGGTGCTCAAGCACCACGCGTTCGGAGAGGCCGTGAACGTGACGCTGGGGCTGCCGTTCGTGCGCACGTCGGTCGACCACGGCACCGCGCTCGACCGGGCCGGCGCCGGTGAGATCGACGCGGGCAGCATGCAGGCGGCCGTGGCGCTCGCCTGCGAGATGGCCGGGCGCTGCGGCTAGCGGCCATGCTTCCGCGCGCCCGCAAGCGCTTCGGACAGCATTTCCTCACCGACGCGCACTACCTCGCGCGCATCGTCGCGGCGATCGATCCGAAGCCGGGCGATCGCCTCGTGGAAATCGGGCCGGGCACGGGAATCCTCACGGCTGCGCTCGCCTCCGCCGTCGAGACGCTCCACGTCGTGGAGATCGATCGCGACCTCGCCGCCGGATTGCGGGCGAAATTCGCGGCGAGCCAGGTGATCGTGCACGAGGCCGATGCGCTCGATTTCGATTTCGCGTCGCTCGGCGCGGCGCTCCGCGTCGTGGGCAACCTTCCCTACAACGTCTCCACGCCGATCCTTTTCCGCATGTCCGGGATCGCCGATCGCGTGAAGGATTGTGTCTTCATGCTGCAAAGGGAGGTCGTGGATCGCATGGTGGCCGACCCCGACACCCCGGACTACGGGCGGTTGTCCGTGATGCTCCAGTATCGCTTCGCGATGGAAATGCTCGTGAAGGTGCCCCCGGGCGCGTTCACGCCGCCGCCGAAGGTCGATTCCGCCGTGGTGCGCATGGTGCCGCTCGGGGCCGATCGATTGCGCGCCCGCGACGAGGCGCTTTTCGGAAAGATCGTCGCGGCGGCTTTCTCGCAGCGGCGAAAGACGCTGCGCAATGCGACGAAGTTGATCGTATCTCCCGAAGCCTTCGCGGCATCGGGCATCGATGCGTCGCGGCGCGGCGAGACCCTCTCGTTCCGCGAGTTCGTCGCGTTGTCGGACGCGGCCTAGCGGTAGGGAGTCCACTGCCGCCGGCCGTGGTCGGTCTCGGCGTCGTAGAGGTCCTGCTTCCGGCTGTGCTCGTTCAGGATGCGCTGCGCCTGCTGTCCGGCGAGCGTGTCGAGCCCGTCGCACGTCGGCTGCTGGGGAATGGCCTTCAGCGTCCGCTCCAGCTCGCGCGCCGAATCCAGGCTGATCTTGACGTGGCCGCGCTCGTGCAAGTCCAGCGACCGGAGCACGCCATCCCAGTAGGCCTGGAGCTTCGCCGGTGCCTCGTTACGGTTGACCCAACGCGGCAGGCGCACCGTGGAATCGGTGTTCACGGTGACGTTCTCGATCACGCAGGAATTCGCAGTGCCCCGCGACCGGTACTTGTACGAGATCTTCGTGCCCGCATTGCCCCAGAATCCTTCTGGGCCCTTGGTGTTGATCTGGTTGACCAGCTCATCCCACGTCGTTCCATGGACGTCGTAGTACTCGACCTTGTTGCTCGCGTTCGGCGTGGTGGTTGCCTCGCCGCTGCCCTGCGCGCTCGCCGGCACGGCAAGGAACGCGGCCATGGCAACGAAGAAGATCGCCTTCAGCGCCATCGGATGAGAGCGAGCCCCAGGACGAAGGCCACGATGAAGGCTACTGCGGACAGCGCCAACATCGCCCACAGGTTGAGGTTCAGTGCCCAGGGAGCGCGGAACACTCCCGACCACCAGAGCCATTCGACGGCGAGCGAGGCGATCCATCCCAGCACGCCGAAGGCCAACGCGAGGCGGCGGCCCTGGCGGTCGTTGCGCGCGGCCCACTGCTCGTCGCTCATGCCGTCGATCCGCGTGACGACGACCTCGGGCGCCTCGACGTCGTCGAAGCTGGGGTTGTCCTGCCTCATGGACGCTCGATGAACTCGATCTTGTAGCCGTCGGGATCCTCGACGAAGGCGATCACGCTGCCGCCGAACTTCATCGGGCCCGGCTCGCGCGTGACCTTGCCGCCCTTCGCCTTCACTGCTTCGCACGCCTTGCGCACGTCCTCGAACGCGAGCGCGATGTGCCCGAAGCCGTTGCCGAGATCGTACTTCTTCGTGTCCCAGTTGTGCGTGAGCTCGATCACCGCGTGCTCGCTCTCGTCGCCGTAGCCCACGAAGGCCAGCGTGAACTTGCCGTCCGGGTAATCCTTGCGGCGCAGCAGCTTCATGCCGAGCACCCCGGTGTAGAAACCGATGGAGCGCTCGAGGTCGCCCACGCGGATCATGGTGTGCAGCAGTCTCATGGCGTGCTCCTAGAAAGTCCGGTAGAGATGATCCATGTCGTTCAGCCGCGCGCGACGGCGCCGGTAGTCGGGACACTGGCGCTCGACCTCGGCCCAGAACGCGTTCGAGTGGTCCATGTGGCGCAAGTGCGCGAGCTCGTGGCAGATCACGTAGTCCACGAGGTCGCCGGGCGCCTTCACGAGCCGCCAGGCGAGCCGCACCTCGCGCGTCGAGCTGCAACTGCCCCATCGGGCCATGGCCGAGGAAATGGTGAGCGCAGGCGCGGGCACGATCCTCGCCGCTTGCGCGAGCGCCTGGAGCCGCTCGGAAAGATGCTCCTCCGCCGCGCGCCGGTACCAGCGCACCACCGCGCGCTCGATCTCGGAGGCGGTGCCGTTGCGCGTGACGATCCACAGCTCCATGTCGCGGCGATCGGCGCGCGAGCGGGTGCCCCGCGCAAGCCGCAGCGTGAGGCCGCCTCCGAGGAACGGAACACGCGCGCCCTCGCTCCACTGCATGGGAGGAATCTTGCGGTGGCTCCACTCGGCGATCTTGCGCAGGATCCATCGCTCGCTCTCACGCACGAGCGCTTCCACCTTCGTCACCGGCATCGTCGAGGGCGCGCTCACCGTGAGGCCGTTCTCGTCCACCTTGAGGCCCACGCCCCGGCGGCCGTAGCGGCGCATCAACACGTACTCGATCACGCCGGCGCCGAGGGAAAGCCGCCGCGAGTCCTGCGAGACGAGCTCACACGTCGGCATGACGCTCCTCGGAAATCAGGCGCATCTGCCCCTCGATCCACTCCTCGACTTCCCTGTTGACCGAAAGCACGTCGCGTCCCTCGGTCTGGATCGGCGCGCCGATCACGACCTTCACCACGCCCGCCCGCTTCTTGAACGCGTAGCGTCCCCAGAAGTCCCCGGCGTTGTGCGCGATCGGAAGGATCTGGGTGCCGGTGCGCGTAGCGAGCATCGCGCCGCCGATACCGTAGCGCCCGCGCTTTCCTGGGGGTACTCGCGTTCCCTCGGGGAAAATCGTGACCCAGAGGCCTTCCTTGAGGCGTTCGGCGCCCTGCTCTACGATCTGGTCGCGCGCCGCGTGCCCGCTCGAGCGGTCGATGGCGATGCAACGGATCGCCATGAGGCCCCAGCCCACGAAGGGCAGCCAGAGGAGCTCCTTCTTGATGATCCAGCATTGCGGAGGGAAGCGGCTCTCGAGGTACAGCGTCTCCCACGCCGACTGGTGCTTCGACATGATCACCGCCGGCGCCTTCGGCACGTTCTCCCAGCCGGCCACTTCGTGGCGAATCCCGAGGCTCCATTCGATCCACACCAGCATGACCGTGGTGTAGAGGCGCGCGACCACGAAGGGCGGGTGCTTTCCGAAGATCCGGCTCAGGGGCACCGCGAAGCCGAATGGCCCCGTGATCGCGAGCGCGCCCACGAGGAAGATCATGGAGCGAAGCGTCGTCATGCGTGGGCGATGAGGTGGCGGCTCGCCTCGGCCAGGTCCTCGAACACGAGCGTCTTGCGGGGCATCCCACCCTGCTCCTCGGTGACCTTTCCCTTGCCCGTGAGCACGAGGATCGGTTGCGCGCCCACGGACTCGGCCGCCTGCAGGTCGCGAAGGCTGTCGCCGATCGCGGGCACGCCCTTCAACTCGGTGTGGAAGCGCGCGGCGATCTCCTCGAGCATCCCGGTGCGGGGCTTGCGGCAGTTGCAATTCTCGTCGGCCGTGTGGGGGCAGAAGAAGAGCGCGTCGATGCGCCCGCCCTGGCGGAACACCATCTCCATCATCTTGTCGTTGATGGCGTTGAGTGTCGCCATGTCGAAGAGGCCGCGCCCGATGCCCGACTGGTTCGTGGCGACCGCCACGCGGAATCCGCTCTGGTAGAGGCGCGCGATCGCCTCGATGGACCCGGGCAGGGGCCGCCACTCCGACGGCGACTTGATGTACTGGTCGCTGTCGACGTTGATGACGCCGTCCCGGTCGAGGATGACGAGCTTCACGAAGCGAGCTTGGAGATGTCCGCGACGCGATTCATCTCGAACTCCAGCTCGAAGAGCAGGTTCAGGCGCTTCTTGCGCACGGCCGCGTCTTCCACCATTACCATGACGCCTTCGAAGAAGGCATCGACCGGCCCTTTCAGGACCGCGAAGCTCTTCAGGTAGTCGGTGTAGTTGCCCTTCTGGAACTGCGGCGCGGCCTTGGTCGAGGCTTCGCGTAACGCGTGGTAGAGGTCGCGCTCGAGGCGCTCGCCGAAGTTGTCGTGATCCACGAAGCCGAAGCGCTCGCCCTTCTCGTAGGCCTGCTTGAGGATGTTGGCGATGCGCTTGTTGGCGGCCGCGAGGCTCGCCGACTCCGGAAGCTTGCCGAACTCGCGCACCGCCTCGAGCTTCTTCGGCAGCAGGTCCAGGCGGTCGGGCTTCGCCTCGACGCTGTCCACCTCCAGCACGGCGGCGACCTCGTTGGCCGTGAAGCCACGCTCGCGCATGAGGTTCGCGACGCGATCGCGGACGAAAACCTCGATCGACGCGATGAGCGGCGCGATGTTCTCGGGCGCGATCTTCAGCACCTCGGCGGCGACCTTGATGAGGGGCGCCAGCTCCATCTGCAGCGAGGGCTGCGTCTCCATGAGGATGCGCACCACGCCGAGGGCCGCGCGGCGAAGCGCGAACGGATCCTTGTCGCCGGTGGGGACGAGGCCGATGGAGAACATTCCCACCAGCGCGTCGAGGCGATCGGCGAGCGCCACCGCGATGCTCGTGTCGCCCGTCGGCAGCGCATCGCCCGAGAATCGCGGCAGGTAGTGTTGCTCGATCGCGCGGACGACGGAAGGCTCCTCGCCATCGGCTTCGGCGTAGTACTTGCCCATCGTGCCCTGCAGCTCGGGAAACTCGCCCACCATGAGCGTCACGAGGTCGGCCTTGGCGAGAAACGCGGCGCGGTCCGCATAGGGACGGCCCTTCTCGCCGCGCGGCAGCATCGCCTGGATCCGGGTCGCGAGCTTGCGCAGGCGCTCCACTCGATCGAGCTGCGTGCCCAGCTTGTTGTGATAGACGATCGAGGCGAGCTGCGGCACGCGGTCGGCGAGCTTGGTCTTGCGGTCGGTCTCGAAGAAGAAGCGGGCGTCGGCCAGCCGCGGGCGCACGACGCGCTCGTTGCCCTGGACGATGTTCGAGGGATCGTCGAGCTGCATGTTCGACACGATCAGGAACTTCGGCAGCAGCTTTCCGCCGGCGCCGGCGAGCGGGAAGTACTTCTGGTTCTTCTGCATCGTGAGGACCAGGCATTCCTGCGGGACCGCGAGGAACTCCTCGTTGAACGTGCCCACGTACACGGCGGGCCATTCGACGAGGGAAGTCACTTCATCCAGCAAGCCGGCGTCGGGCACGAAGCCCGGCGCGATGCCGGCAGCCTTTTCCTTCAGCTGCCGCGCGATCTCGTCGCGGCGCCTGGCGAAGTCCACGATGACGCGGCCTTCGTCGCGAAGCTTCGCCTCGTAGTCCTCGGCCTTCGCGAGCGCGATGTCGGCCGCGCCCTGGAAGCGATGGCCGTGCGTGACCCGCCCCGCCTTCAATCCGAGGGCCACGACGTCGACGACCTCCGCGCCGTGCAGCGCGACCAGGCCGTGCGCGGGGCGCACGAACTGCACCGTCGTCTCGCCGTCGACCAGCTGGTAGCTCATCAACTTCGGGATCGGCAAACCCGCGATCGCTTCGTCGAGCGCGCCTTGCAGCGCGGCGGCAAGCGGCATCGCCGGCGTCATCGCGTCGACGAAGAGCATCTCCGCCTTTCCGTCCACGCGTTTCCTGAGCTTGCCGGGATCGAGCCCCGCGAGCCCCGCGGCTTCGAGCTTCTTCACGAGCGCCGGAGTCGGATTGCCGGAGGCATCGAGGCCGACTGTGACCGGCATCAGCTTCAACTCCGCCGCCTTCGATTCCGATGCGGACTTCACGCCCGCGATGGCCACGCCCAGGCGTCGCGGCGTCGCGAACGCGTGATGTTGCGGATGCGCCTCCAGCAATCCGCGCTTCTTCAATCCCGCGTGGATCGAATCGGCGAAGGCACGCCCCAGGCGCTCGAGCGCCTTCGGCGGCAGCTCTTCGCAGAAAAGCTCGACGAGCAGCGTGGCGCCCATCACGCCGGCACCTTCGGGAGCATCGGGAATCCCAGGCGCTCGCGCGATTCGTAGTAGCTCTGCGCCACGCTCTTCGCGAGGGCGCGGATACGGCCGATGTAGCCCGCGCGCTCGGTGACCGAGATAGCGCCGCGCGCGTCGAGCAGGTTGAACGCGTGGGCGGCCTTCAGCACCTGCTCATAGGCCGGGAGCGCCAGCTCCGCGTGCATGAGTCGCCGGGCCGCGCCCTCGTAGTCGGCGAAGTGCTGGAACAGCACCGCGGTATCCGAGTGCTCGAAATTGTAAGTCGATTGCTCGACCTCGTTCTGGTGGTACACGTCTCCGTAGGTGACGCGCCGCGTGCGTCCTGCCGCGTCCTTGAACTCGGTCCACACGAGGTCATAGACGTTTTCCACGCCCTGCAGGTACATCGCCAGGCGCTCGAGCCCGTAGGTGATCTCGCCGGTGATGGGCTTGCAGTCGAGTCCGCCCACCTGCTGGAAGTAGGTGAACTGCGTGATCTCCATGCCGTTCATCCAGACTTCCCAGCCCAGGCCCCACGCGCCCAGCGTCGGATTCTCCCAGTCGTCCTCGACGAAGCGGACGTCGTTCTTCCTGAGGTCGAAGCCCACCGTGGTGAGCGACTCGAGATAAAGATCGAGGATTCCGGGCGGCGAGGGTTTCAGCACGACCTGGAATTGGTAGTAGTGCTGCAGGCGATTGGGGTTCTCGCCGTAGCGCCCGTCCTTGGGACGCCGCGAAGGCTGCACGTAGGCCGCGCGCCAGGGCTCCGGACCCAGCGCGCGGAGGAACGTCGCCGTGTGCGAGGTGCCCGCGCCCACTTCCATGTCGTAGGGCTGGAGGATCGCGCAGCCCTTCCGGTCCCAGTAGTCCTGGAGCCTCAGGACCAATTGCTGGAAGGTCAACATGCGGCGGGGAGGATTTCCAAAAGAGCGATTTTACCGCAGAGCAGCAAAGGGCCGATCCCGGCCCCGCCAGGCCGCCATGATCGCCAGCGCGGCCGCGATCGCGAGCGCCATCCAGTCTCCCCATTTCGCGTAGGGCGTCATCCCCTTCCGGGGCTCGACCGAAGCCACCAGCGTCGCCCGCGTGAACTGCGGCAACCGCGAGACGACCTCGCCTTTCGGATCGATCGCGGCCGTGACGCCCGTATTTGTCGCGCGCACCATCCAGCGTCCCGTCTCCACGGCGCGCGCCTGGGAAGCCTGCAGGTGCTGGTCCGCGGCGAGCGAGTGTCCATACCACGCGTCGTTGCTCACGTTGAGGAGGATCTGTGCCGCCGGCAATGAATCAATGAGCTCCCGCCCGAAGAGATCCTCGTAGCAGATCGCGACGCCGAACGACGTTCCATCGACCGCCAGCGCGCCCTGCCCATTCCCCCCGCGTTCGAGATCGCCCATCGGGATCTTCAATAACGCGAAGACCCATGCGAATCCCGGCGGCTTGAACTCGCCGAAGGGAACGAGATGGCGCTTGCGATAGGTCGCGGAGTCGCCGTCGCCGAGCGTGACGACGCTGTTGTAGTACGCGTAGCCGGAGCCCGCGCGTTCCCGCTCGAGCACGCCCGCAACGATCTGCCTGCCGTCCTTCCGCGCCGCGACGCGCAAGCTGTCGAGGTACGCGTCCGGCAACCGGTCGTAGAGCTCCGGCAGCGCGGTCTCGGGCAGCACCACGATCTTCGCGTTTGCCGCGATGGCCATGTCGCGATAGTCGTCGAGCGTCTTCAGGCGAGTCTCGTCGCGCCACTTGAGCTCTTCGGGGACATTGCCCTGCACGAGCGCGATTGAAAGGGGCGCCCCCGCCGATTCGGACCAGTCGCGCGATTGAAGCGCCGCCCCGATGCCGAAGACAACCGCGATCGCCACCACCATCGCCGAGCGCGTGCGCACCTTCGACTCGCGGCGAATCGCGATCGTGGCAAGCGACACGACGAGGCAAGCCACCAGCGTCACGCCGAAGGTGCCCGCCAGCGGAGCGAATCCGGCCAGCGGGGAAAAGGGCACCTGCGAGGTCCCGATCGCGAGCCACGGGAAGCCGGTGAAGATCCAGCCGCGCAGCATCTCGCCCAGCGTGTAGGCGGCCGGCGCAAGCACGAGCCGCCATCCGGGATTCGACGTGGCGCGCACCGTGGCCCATCCCGCCACCGCGGGAAACAACGCGAGGAACGCGCAGAAAAGCAGCACCGCGATCGCGGCGAGGATCGCCGGCATGTCGCCGTAGTCGTGCAGCGCCACGTAGATCCAGGACACGCCCGTGAGGAAGAAGCCCGCGCCGAATGCGTAGCCCGAGATGAACGCCGATCGCGCGGTCGTGGCGCGCGACCAGGCGAGGAACGGGACGCAAAGCGCCAGCATCGTGACGGGCCACGCGTAGTACGGCGCGAATCCGAAGACGCACGCGGCGCCCGCAAGGGCGGCGAGGATCACGGCTCTTTGGGCTTGGGCTTGTCGACGAGCAGGACGGTCACCTTGCGGCTGTCGGCGCGCAGCACCTGGAACGTGAATCCATCGACGTTGATGGATTCGCCGCGCTTGGGCAGGCGCCCGAAGCGGCTCACCACCATCCCGCCCACGGTGTCGAAGTCGTCGTCGGAGAAGTGCGTGTTGAAGTGGTTGTTGAAGTCGGTGATCTCGGTCACCGCCTTCACGCGGAAGCGCCCGCTCTTGTCGGCGAGGATGTTGTCCTCGGTCTCGTCGAAGTCGTATTCGTCCTCGATGTCGCCCACGATCTGCTCGATCACGTCCTCGATCGTGACGAGGCCCGAAACGCCGCCATACTCATCCACGACGATCGCGATGTGGTTGCGGTTCGCGCGGAATTCCTTGAGCAGCACGTTCAGCCGCTTGGACTCCGGCACGAACACGGCCGGGCGGAGCATCTCGCGGACGTTGAACTCTTCCTCCGCGTAGAAGCGCAGCAGGTCCTTGGCGAGGAGGATGCCGATCACGTTGTCGCGGTTGTCCTCGAAGACGGGGAAGCGCGAGTGCGCCTTCTCGATCACGAAGGGGATGAAGGCCTCGGGGCTTTCCGTGACGTCGATCATGTCCGTCTGGGAGCGCGGGATCATGACGTCGCGCACCTGCGTCTCGGACACCTGCAGGACGCCTTCGATCATCGAAAGCGCCTCGGCGTCCAGCAGATGGCGCTCGAAGGCCGAATGCAGCAGCGTGATCAGCTGCTCGCGATCCTCGGGTTCGCGCAGCAACATCGAGGACAGGCGCTCGAGTAGGCTCGGCTTGGGGTGTTCGTTCATCGGGTTGGGCGCGGAACTGCGGGATACTTTAGCACCTAGTACGGATCGGGAAATCCCAGCGAGGCGAGGATGCGGCGTTCGCGGCTTTCCATGCGCGCGGCTTCGCGGTCCTTCTCGTGGTCGAAACCCTGCAGGTGAAGCAGGCCGTGCACGAGGAGGTGGGCATGATGCGAGGCGACGGGCTTGCCCTGGGCCTTCGCCTCGCGCGCGACGATCGGCGCGCAGACCACGACGTCGCCCTCGAGGGGCATCGTCCCGTAGATGAACGTGAGCACGTTGGTGGCGTAGTCCTTGCCGCGATAGGCGCGGTTGAGGCGGCGGCCCTCGGCTTCGGCGACGTAGCGCACCGTCACCTTCGCTTCGCGCGAAAGCGCCGCGCGTGCCCACTTTCGAATCGAGGCGTCGGAAGGAATGTGCGACGCGCGGGAAGCGCGCTGGATGATCACTTCCGCGATTTCGTGTGGCGGTCGTACGCGTCCACGATCGCCTGCACCAGGGGATGGCGCACCACGTCCTCGGAACGGAACTCGGTGACCGCGATGCCGCGCACGCCATCCAGGACGTTCCGGGCATCTATGAGCCCCGAGGCCTTTCCCTTGGCGAGGTCCGTCTGCGTCACGTCGCCCGTCACCACCGCCTTCGAGCCGAAGCCGATGCGCGTGAGGAACATCTTCATCTGCTCGGGCGTGGTGTTCTGCGCCTCGTCCAAGATGATGAACGAGTGATTGAGCGTGCGCCCGCGCATGAACGCGAGCGGCGCGATCTCGATGGCGCCACGCTCGAAGGCGCGGTTCACGAGGTCATAGCCCATCAGGTCGTAGAGCGCGTCGTAGAGCGGACGCAGGTACGGATCGACCTTCGCGGCAAGATCGCCCGGAAGGAACCCCAGCTTCTCGCCTGCTTCCACGGCCGGCCGCGTGAGCACGATGCGCTTCACCGCGTCGCGCTCCAGCGCATCGACTGCGGCCGCGACGGCGAGGAATGTCTTCCCGGTGCCCGCGGGCCCCACGCAGAACGTGATGTCGTGGGAGCGCATCTGCTGCAGGTACTGGGACTGCCGCGGCGTTCGCGCCGTGAGTTCCGTATGCCGCGGAATCACGAGCGAAGGCGATTCCACCTCGGACTTCCGGCGTGGATGCGCGATCTCGACCAGGCCCAGCTGGATGTCTTCCACCGTGAGATCGCGCGCCGCCTGGTCGTAGAAACGGCGCAGCGCCGTGGCCGCCTGCGCCGCCTTTTCCTTCGGCCCCGAGACCGCGAAGCGCTCGCCGTGCCGCGAGATGTGCACGTCGAGCGCCGTTTCGATCTGGCGCAGGTTCGCGTCGACGGGACCGCACAGGGCCGCGAGCCGGGCGTTGTCGACCGGCCTGAAGGAGACTTCCTCCGCGGGCCTGCGCCGTGCGGTCACCCGCGCCTCTATCCCGCGCGCTGCATCGGCGCCTTGAGCGCTTCCTGCAGCGTATCGAGGCTTTCCCCGATGTGGGCCCTCGCCTCCTTCGAGTACCCGGGCTTGCCCTGCGCGGCCTTCAGGTCCGCGACGAGCGCCTGGGCATTCATGCGCATGAGGCTCCTCGCATCCGGCGGCGTCGTGGGCGCCGGGCGCAGCAGCATCGTGGTCATGATGCGCAGGTCTTCACGCTGGAGGTTGCGCCGGATCATCGTGATGTCGCGGCCGCTCTTCAGCTCGCTCCAGATCGACGACTGCAGCGTGTCGTAGAGGTCCGACAGGTGCAGGACCTTCGAGGCGTCGGGCGCCTTCTCCGGCGCGTCGAGCAGGCGCGCGGCGACCGGGTCCGACATCATCTCGTCCAGCATCGCCTTCTGCACTGCGAAAACCGTGGCCGAAAGCGAGATGTCAGGGTTCGCGGGCCGGTTGAACTGGTCGAGCGCGAGGCGCCCCATGAAGTCGGGACGGAAGCGGAAGCTGTCCACCTGGAAGAAGTCGCTCGAGACCAACGTGAGCGCTTCTTTCTGGCGGGCGACCGGCGTGGGCTCGAAGAGCGCCCGCCCGGTGCCGGCGCGATCACGGTGCGTCGTCACGCCGCCCACGTACTTCACGGCGAGCGGCGCGATGCGCGCGACCTGCAGGAATCCCGCGACGAAGCTGCGCGTGAGGCGCTCATAGCTTTCGCCCGGCGCGAGCTTCATGTTCTGCAGGCGGTCCCAGAGCTCGCGCGAAAGCTTCATGCGCCGCTTGTAGTACTCGAGCGGATCGGAGCCCAGGTCGAAGCGGTTCACGTCCGGATCGATGCCGATGAAGAGCTTTCCGGCGCCCGCGTCCTCGTCGGTCGCGTATGCGAGCTGCGGTTCCGTGGAACGCGAAGCGATCCTCGCGAGCTCAGCGGCCTCGTTCGCGGGATCGATCTCGCGATAGGCGTACTCGATGGCCCAGTAGTCGTAGGGGCCGATCGTGCTCATCACGTACTCGCCCTGCCTGTCGCCCGTGGGCGAGATGTTGAACGGGTTGTAGTCCATCACGGACGCCGTAATGCCGTTCACCTTCGAGAACGACTTGTCCTCGATCTGCTTCAGGCTGTAGATCTTCGATGCGACGAAGTTGTGGCGTAGCCCCAGCGTATGGCCCACCTCGTGCATGATCACGTCCTTCACGTACTCCTGGGCGAGCGCGGTCGCCTCGGGCCCGTCCATGTCGAGGCCGCGAGCCTCGAGCAGGTCGAACGCGAACTCGGTCTCCTGCTCGGCCGCCGCGCCGTAGTCGCAGGCGAGGTAGCCCTTGTGCGCGCGCAGCGGATCGGCGATGTAGGCGTCGTTCATGTCGTACGCCGCGGCCGGCTTGCCGAGGTCCTCGACCACCAGGCGGCGCGCGCCCCGCGCGAACACATCCGACATGCCGATGTCCGCGTCGAGGATCTCACCGGTGCGCGGATCGACGTGCGAGGGCCCGATCGCGAAGCCCACGTCGGCGCCCGTGAACCACCGGATCGACGCGTGCCGTGAATCCATCGTGTCCCACGTGTCGGTCTCCGCTTGCTGCTTCACGACGATGGCGTTCTTGAATCCCGCCTTCTCGAAGGCCTTGTTCCACTCGAGGATTCCGTCGGCGACCGACTGGCGGTACTTCTCGGGGATGTTCTTGTCGAGCCAGTAGACGATCGGCTCCTTCGGCTCCGAGATCGCGGCCGACGGATCCTTCTTCTCGAGGCGCCAGCGATTCGCGTAGTTCACGCGCGGCTTCACCTGCACGTCGTCGGTGTAGTCCACGCGCGCCGTCGTGAAGTAGCCCACGCGCTCGTCGGCGACGCGCGGGTGCATGGGGTGCTCGGGCAGCGGCGAGAAGTTGTAGTAGAAGCTCACGAAGAAGCTGCGCGGATCCGGCGTCGCCTTCGGCGGCGGGGGCAGCGGGACCGGCGGGGGCGTGAGCGGCGGCGGCGAGAGTTTCGGCACCGCGAAGTGCGCCTGGACCTCGATGCCCGTCAGGTGCTCGGAGTTGCTCACCGATTCGATGTTCGTGTTCTTCGGATCGAGCGCATACGGAATCCGGAACGCGGCCTCGAGACGCGTGAGATATCCGGGGATGTCGCCGAAGAGGAGCGCCCCGGCCTCGATGAGGACCGCCTTGTCGTCGGCGCTCGGTTGCGAGACGACCAGGGCGCTGGCGACGAGGCTGTCGGAGAACGACTCGCGAACGAAGTGTGCCTGCGGCGTGCCTTCCTTCGCGAAGAATTCGGTGTTGACCGCTATCAGCTGGACGTTGGTCCCGATCTTGTGGAACACGGCGACACCGGAATCGCCCATCTGGCTGCCATAGAGACCGCGCTCGCCGATGGATCGCGGGATGTTGTAGCTGAAGAAGAACGGCTTGTCGAGCTGCTCGGGCC
>JBAQKF010000056.1:0-118032 GCA_049300695.1 Usitatibacter sp. | reverse complement strand
GGCGACCCGCGCGCGCTCGACGTGCTCAAGGCGTTCTCCGACGGCCAGATGCAGACCGCCGGAGCGCGGGTGCTGATCGTGCGCGACGACAAGGCCGTGGATGCCGCCACGGGCGAGGCGGTGGCGCCGCTTCCGGAATCGCGCGACGACGTCGTGGTGAACAATCGCCTGCGTGGCGAGATCGACCGCGCCATGGCGGGACTCAGGCTCACGTCGCCCGATCGATCGGTGCGCCAGGCGGCGGTGCGGGAGCTCGAGGATGGTGTCGATGATTCAATGCGACCGCTCGTAAAGGCAGCGCTCGCCGCGGAGACCGATCCCGGCATCAGGGAATCGCTGTTGCTCGTCGTCGCCCAGCTCGATCTCAAGAGCAGCGACAAGGCCGCCCGCATCGCTGCGGTGAAGCTCCTCGCGACGTCGTCCAGCCCCGCGGTGAAGACGATGCTGGTCCCGATCGCCGATCCGTCGGAAGCCGACGACGACGTGCGCAACGAGGCGCGCAACGCGCTGAGGCTGGTCGAATCGCGGCTCGCCCGTGCCGAGATGGTGGGGCTCGCGTTCTCCGGCGTGAGCCTCGGATCGATCCTGCTCCTCGCCGCACTCGGCCTCGCCATCACCTACGGCCTCATGGGCGTGATCAACATGGCCCATGGCGAGCTGATCATGATCGGCGCGTACGCGACCTACGTCGTGCAGAACCTCTTTCGCGCGCATTTTCCCGGCGCGTTCGACTGGTATCCCGCCCTGGCCGTGCCGGCGTCGTTCTGCGTGTCGGCGCTCGTCGGAATGGCGCTCGAGCGCAGCGTCATCCGCTGGCTCTACGGCCGGCCGCTCGAAACGCTCCTCGCGACGTGGGGCATCAGCCTCCTGCTGATCCAGGGCGTGCGCACGATCTTCGGCGCGCAGAACGTGCAGGTCGAGAACCCCGCGTTCATGTCGGGGGGGCTCGAGATCCTCTCGGGCATCGTGCTTCCCTATAGCCGCATCGTGATCATCGGATTCGCGGTCGTGGTGCTGGTCGCGATGGGGTTGTTGCTCGCGCGCACGCGCCTCGGGCTCTTCGTGCGCGGCGTCACGCAGAACCGCGCCATGGCGGCGTGCGTCGGCGTACCCACCGCGCGCGTCGACACGTGGGCGTTCGGATTGGGAAGCGGCCTCGCGGGGCTCGCGGGCTGCGCGCTCTCGCAGATCGGCAACGTGGGACCGGACCTCGGCCAGTCCTACATCGTGGATTCGTTCATGGTCGTGGTGCTGGGCGGCGTGGGCCAGCTCGCGGGTACCGTGTACGCGGCCCTGGGCCTGGGCTTCGCGAACAAGCTCCTCGAATCGTGGTCGGGCGCGGTGCTAGCGAAGATCGCGATACTGATATTCATCATCGTGTTCATCCAGAAGCGGCCGCAGGGAATGTTCGCGCTGAAAGGGCGCGCGACCGAATGATTTCGCGCTTGTATGGGCCCAAGGCATGGATCGTCCTCGCATGTTGCGCGGCGGTGGTCTTCGTCGTGTTTCCGGTCCTGAACCTCGTCGTGCCCGAAGGCAGCCCGCTGCACGTGACCGCATTCGGCGTGACCCTCGGCGGCAAGATCATGTGCTACATGATCGTCGCGATCGCCATGGATCTCGTGTGGGGTTACGCGGGAATCCTTTCGCTGGGGCACGGCCTTTACTTCGCGCTGGGCGGTTACGCGTTCGGCATGTACCTCATGCGCCAGATCCACGCCGACGGGCAATACCACGTCGACATGCCCGACTTCATGGTGTTCCTCGACTGGAAGACGTTCCCGTGGCACTGGACGTGGAGCGAGCACTTCGGGTGGGCGGTGTTCCTCGTGGTCGCGGTGCCGGGGCTCCTCGCGTTCGTATTCGGCTACTTCGCGTTCCGCTCGCGCGTGAAGGGCGTGTACTTCTCCATCATCACGCAGGCGCTCACCTACGCGGCGATGCTGCTCTTCTTCAGGAACGCGACGGGATTCGGCGGCAACAACGGCTTCACCGATTTCAAGCGGATCCTCGAGATCCCGGTGACGACGCCGCAGATGCGCATGGCGCTCTTCACGATCACGGGCGCCGCGCTGATCGGCACGTTGCTGCTGGGCCGCTTCCTGGTCACCTCGAAGTTCGGCCGCGTGCTCGCCGCCATCCGCGACGCCGAGGCGCGCGTGATGTTCTGCGGCTACGACACGCTCTGGTACAAGCTCTTCGTGTGGGTGCTCTCGGCGATCCTGTGCGGCATCGCGGGCGCGCTCTACGTTCCGCAGGTCGGCATCATCAATCCGAGCGAAATGTCGCCCGCGAATTCAATCGAGATCGCGATCTGGACCGCGGTGGGCGGGCGCGGCACGCTCGTGGGGCCGATCGTGGGCACCGGGCTCGTGAACGGCGCCAAGACCATCTTCACCAGCGCGTTTCCCGAGTACTGGCTCTACGTGCTGGGCCTCATCTTCATCCTCGTGACGCTCTTCCTGCCCGATGGCGTGGTGGGCCTCGCGAAGCGCTGGAGGAAGGCGTGAAGATGGCTGAGCCGCCCGCGGGCGAGCCCCCCGCCAATCGTCCGCGCCCCTGGCTCGCATGGCCGAGGCCGAAACCGCAGCCCGCGAGCGACGCGATCTACGGCCGCCAGGTCGACGGCACGCTCGACCTCACGCACGGCGTCGTCCTCTACCTCGAAGGCATCTCGGTGAGCTTCGACGGCTTCAAGGCGCTGGACAACCTCTCGCTCGCGATCGACGCGGGAGAGCTGCGCTGCGTGATCGGTCCCAACGGCGCCGGCAAGACCACGATGATGGACGTGATCACCGGCAAGACCCGTCCCGACGAGGGGCGTGCCTTCTTCGGACAGACAATCGACCTCACGAAGCTCTCGGAAGCCGAGATCGCGCACGCGGGCATCGGGCGCAAGTTCCAGAAGCCCACGATCTTCGAGCGCCACACGGCGTTCGAGAACCTCGAGCTCGCGATGAAATCCGACAAGCGCGTGCGCCGCACGCTCTTCGCGAAGCTCGCCTCCGAGGAGCGCGACCGGATCGCCGCCACGCTCGAGCGCGTCCGCCTGCAGGATGGCGCCGATCGCCCCGCGGGGTTGCTGAGCCACGGGCAGAAGCAGTGGCTCGAGATCGGCATGCTGCTCATGCAGGAGCCGCGCCTGCTGCTGCTGGACGAGCCCGTCGCGGGCATGAGCGACGAGGAAACCGAGCGCACCGCCGAGCTCTTCCTCACGCTCGCCGGCCAGCACTCGCTCGTCGTGGTGGAACACGACATGGCGTTCATCGCGCGCATCGCCCGGAAAGTCACGGTGCTGCACGAGGGCGCTGTGCTCGCGGAAGGGGCGCTGGATACCGTGCAGAACGATCCGAGGGTCGTTGAAGTTTATCTGGGCAGATGAGGCGCGAGAACTTATGCTCAACGTAACCGGGCTCAATCAATATTATGGAGGCAGCCACATCCTGCGTGACGTGGGATTTGAGTTGCCCGGCGGAAAGGTCACGGTGCTGCTGGGGCGAAACGGCGTCGGCAAGACGACGCTGCTTCGCACGCTGATGGGCCTCGTGCCCGCCGCCGCGGGCAGCGTGAACTTTGGCGGCAGGGACCTCACGAATGCGCGCCCCGACGAGCGCGCGCGCGCCGGCATCGGCTACGTGCCGCAGGGGCGCGAGATCTTCGCGCGCCTCACGGTGGCGGAAAACCTGGAGATGGGGCTCGCGACGAAGCCGGGCAGCGCCGAGGTCCCGGCGCGAATCTTCGAGATGTTCCCGGTGTTGAGGCAGATGATGGGGCGGCGCGGCGGCGACCTCTCGGGAGGGCAACAGCAGCAGCTCGCGATCGGGCGGGCGCTCGCCATGGGGCCGAAGCTGCTCATCCTCGACGAGCCGACGGAAGGCATCCAGCCCTCCATCATCAAGGACATCGAGCGGGCGATCCGCTCGCTCGCCTCGACTGGCGAGATGGCGATCCTGCTGGTGGAGCAGTACTACGATTTCGCCCGCTCGCTCGCCGACCAGTACCTCGTGATGGAGCGCGGCGAGATCATAGCGCGCGGCGAGGGCGCCAACATGGACCGCGACAACGTGCGCGCGAAGCTCGCAGTATGATGGATCCATGCCCCGGGATGATGCGTTTCAGGCCGCGCGATGGCGCGCCAGCCTGGCACTGGCCTTCGAACGCCGCGACGCGCGCACGGTTCTCGCCTCGCGTCGCCACGACGGCCCCCTCGTGGTCCAGAAGCCGCTCTACCCCGAGGGCGAATCGACTTGCCACGCGATCGTCGTGCATCCTCCTGCGGGGATCGTTGGCGGAGACGAACTGGTGATCGACGTGGATGCGGGCCGCGACGCTGCGGCGCTCGTCACCACGCCGGGCGCGGGCAAGTGGTACCGCAGCGCCGGCGCGTGGGCCTCGCAGCGCGTGACGATCGAGGCGCGCGATGCGAGCCGCTTCGAGTGGCTGCCGCAGGAAACGATCGTCTACGACGGTGCACGCGCCGACATCGGATGGGAGGCGCGCCTGCAGGCAGATGCGCGGCTCATCGCCTGGGACATCGTCTGCCTCGGCCGCACGGGTTCCGGCGAGCGATTCGAGAGCGGACGGCTTCGCACGGCCACGCGCCTCACGCGCGATGGCAAGCTCGCGTGGACCGAGCGCGGGCATGTCGAGCCGGGCGGCTCGCTGGCCTCGTCGCCGGCGGGCCTCGGGGGACATCCCGTGTTCGGGACGATGATCGTCGCGGCACCGGCGATCGAGGACGAGTGGCTCGCGATGGCACGCTCGCATCGCGCGCGCGAGGGCGAGGGCGCGGCGACGCGTTTGCCCCAGGTGCTGGTCGTGCGTTATCGCGGCGATTCGACCGAGGCGGCCCGCGAGCATTTCGGCGCGGTCTGGCGGGACCTGCGCGAGCCCGTGATGTCGCGCGCGCCGGCCGAGCCGCGCATCTGGCGCACGTAGAGGACGAAGATGGAGCTCACGCCGAGGGAGAAGGACAAGCTGCTCATTTTCGTCGCCGCGCAGGTCGCGGAGCGGCGCAAGGCTCGCGGGCTGAAGCTCAACTACCCGGAAGCGGTCGCCTTCATCAGCGCGGCCCTGCTCGAGGGCGCGCGCGACGGCCGCAGCGTCTCCGATCTCATGAGCCATGGCACGACGCTGCTCACGCGCAGCGACGTGATGGAGGGCGTGCCCGAGATGATCCCCGAGATCCAGGTCGAGGCGACCTTTCCCGACGGCACCAAGCTCGTCACAGTTCACCACCCGATCGTTTAGAAAATTACTTCAATCGATCCGCAGATATACGCAGATGAACGCAGATAAGACCTTTCAGAGTTTGATTCGCGGCCCTTCAAACGTTGGCACGAAACGCTATCAGTGCTTTTCGGGGTATCTGCGTTCATCTGCGTTCATCTGCGGATCCAAAGCCTTCTCTCGGAGTCACTCGTGATCCCCGGTGAAATCAAGGTCGCATCCGGCGACATCGAGATCAACAAGGGCCGAAAGACCGTCACGGTCGAGGTGACCAACACCGGAGACCGGCCGATTCAGGTGGGCTCGCACTATCACTTCCACGAGACCAACGAGGCGCTCCGCTTCGACCGCAACGCCGCCTACGGATGCCGCCTCAACATCCCCGCGGGCACGGCCGTGCGATTCGAGCCGGGACAGAAGCGCACCGTGGAACTGGTCGAACTCGCGGGCGATCGCAAGGTGTTCGGCTTCCAGGGCAAGGTCATGGGAAAGTTGAAATGACGAAGATTTCCCGCCAGGCGTATGCGGAGATGTTCGGCCCCACCAAGGGCGATCGAGTTCGGCTCGCCGACACGGAGCTGTGGATCCAGGTCGAGCGCGACGACACGATCTACGGCGAGGAAGTGAAGTTCGGCGGCGGCAAGGTGATCCGCGACGGCATGGGACAGGGCCAGCGCATTTCCGCGCAGGTCGCCGACACCATCATCACCAACGCGCTCATCGTCGACCATTGGGGCATCGTGAAGGCCGACGTGGGACTTAAGGGCGGGCGCATCTGGAAGGTCGGCAAGGGAGGCAATCCCGACATCCAGCCGGGAGTGACAATTCCGATCGGCACGGGCACCGAGGTGATCGCCGGGGAGGGCATGATCCTCACCGCGGGCGGCATCGACAGCCACATTCATTTCATCTGCCCGCAGCAGATCGAGGAAGCACTGATGTCGGGCGTGACCACGATGCTTGGCGGCGGCACGGGTCCCGCGACCGGCACCGCGGCCACGACCTGCACGCCGGGACCGTGGCACATGCACGCGATGCTCGCCGCGGCCGACGCATTTCCCATGAACCTCGGATTCCTCGGGAAAGGCAACGCGAGCCAGCCGGAGCCGCTCCGCGAGCAGGTGCGTGCCGGCGCCATCGGACTGAAGCTTCACGAGGACTGGGGCACGACGCCCGCGGCCATCGACTGCTGCCTGTCCGTCGCCGACGAGATGGACGTCCAGGTCGCCATCCACACGGACACGCTGAACGAATCGGGATTCGTCGAGGCCAGCATCGCGGCGTTCAAGGGCCGCACGATCCACACGTACCACACGGAAGGCGCGGGCGGCGGGCACGCGCCCGACATCATCAAGGTCGCATCATTGCCCAACGTGTTGCCTTCTTCCACCAATCCAACGCGTCCGTACACGGTGAATACGATCGCCGAGCATCTCGACATGCTGATGGTCTGCCACCACCTCGATCCCGCGATCGCCGAGGACGTGGCCTTCGCCGAGTCGCGCATCCGCAGGGAAACCATCGCCGCCGAGGACATCCTCCACGACCTGGGTGCCTTCTCGATGATGTCGTCGGACTCGCAGGCCATGGGCCGCGTGGGCGAGGTGGTGATCCGCACGTGGCAGACGGCGCACAAGATGAAGGTTCAGCGCGGCAGTCTCAAGGACGACCCCAAGACCCACGACAACGCGCGCGTGAAGCGCTACATCGCGAAGTACACGATCAACCCCGCGATCGCGCACGGCATCTCGCATGCCGTGGGCTCCATCGAGGAGGGCAAGATCGCCGACCTCGTGCTGTGGAAGCCCGCGTTCTTCGGCGTGAAGCCGTCCCTGATCCTGAAGGGCGGCATGATCGCGGCGGCCGCCATGGGCGACCCGAACGCGTCGATTCCCACGCCGCAGCCCGTGCACTATCGCCCGATGTTCGGATCGTTCGGCGGAGCGCTGCGGACGAGCGTCACATTCGTCTCGCAGGCTGCCCTCGCCAATGCCGAAGTCCTCGGCCTCGGATTGGGCAAGCCCCTCGAGCCCGTGCGCAGGACGCGCGGCATCGGCAAGAAGGACATGGTCCACAACGCGTGGCAGCCGAAGATCGAGGTCGACGCCGAAACCTACGAGGTGCGCGCCGACGGCGAGCTGCTCACGTGCGAGCCGGCCAAGGTCCTGCCCATGGCGCAGCGCTACTTCCTCTTCTAGATGCTCGAGATCCGCTCGCGATTTCCGCGCAGGCCCAATGCCGCCTATGGCGTGAAGGTGCACGGAACGTTGCGCCTGCCGTTCGAGCGCCGCACGAAGACCCGGCAGCGCGCGACACTCGTGTCAGGCGAAGAGGTCGCGATCGAGTTGCCACGCGGCCAGGTGCTGCGCGGCGGCGACTGGGTCGTGGCTTCGGACGGTCGCGTGATCGAGGTGGTGGCCGAGACCGAGCGCCTGCTGCATGTCGAGTGCGACGACGCGGAGCATCTCGCGCGCGCCGCCTATCACCTGGGCAATCGCCACGTGCCGGTGCAGGTCGGTTCGGGCTGGCTGCGCCTCGCGGCCGATCACGTGCTCGAGGAAATGCTGAAGGGCCTGGGCGCGCGCGTGTCGTCGCTCGATGCGCCGTTCGAACCGGAGGCCGGCGCCTACGGCGCCCATCATCGCCACGACAACGAGTCGGGCCACGGCGGGCGGATCCATGAATTCGGGGGTACGCCGTGATTCGGAGCGCCGCGTGGACCTGAAGCTCCTGCAGCTCGTGAGCCCCGCGCTGCCCGTCGGCGCGTACAGTTATTCGCAGGGACTCGAAGCGGTGGTGGAGTCGCATGAGGTCCACGATGCGGCGAGCGCGCAGCGGTGGATCGGCGACGTGATGGAGCTCTCGCTCGCCGGAATGGAGGCGCCCCTGTTTCTCCGTCTCGTCGAAGCGTGGCGGGCTCGCGACGCCGCCTCGGTCGCGCGCTGGAACGACGAATTCATCGCGAGCCGCGAGGGCGCGGAGCTTCGCGCCGAGACGCTGCAGATGGGCTATTCGTTGCGCCGCCTCGCGCACGAGCTCGCGATCGAAGGCGTCGAGTCGCTCGATGCGATCGAGGAACTCGCATATCCCACGGCGTTCGCGTTCGCCGTGTCCGCGTGGGAGATCGAAGCCCGGGACGCCCTCGCGGCCTATCTCTTCTCGTGGGCCGAGAACCAGGTGCTCGCCGCGCTGAAGAGCGTGCCGCTGGGGCAGACCGACGGCCAGCGCATCCTCCTTGCGATCGCCGCACGCATTCCCGCCGCGGTCGAGCGCGCCGCGTCGCTGGGCGACGGCGAGCTCTTCAACTTCGCGCCGGGGTTCGCGCTCGCCTCGTCGCGCCACGAAACGCAATACAGCCGGATCTTCCGCTCATGAGCGAGTCTCCCCTTCGCGTCGGCATCGGCGGGCCCGTGGGCTCGGGAAAGACCGCGCTCACGCTGGCGCTTTGCAAGGCGTTGCGCGACAAGTACGACATCGCTGCGGTCACCAACGACATCTACACGGAAGAAGACGCCAAGTTCCTCGTGACGAACGAGGCGCTCGCGCCGGAGCGCATCCTGGGCGTGGAGACCGGTGGATGCCCTCACACCGCGATTCGCGAGGACGCGTCGATCAACCTGGAAGCCGTCGCGCGGTTGAACAAACGCTTTCCCTCGCTCGAGCTGATCTTCATCGAGTCCGGCGGCGACAACCTCGCGGCGACCTTCAGCCCCGAGCTCTCCGACCTCACGCTCTACGTGATCGACGTGGCGGCCGGCGACAAGATCCCGCGCAAGGGCGGCCCCGGCATCACCAAGAGCGACCTGCTCGTGATCAACAAGATCGATCTCGCGCCCATGGTGGGAGCCTCGCTCGAGGTGATGGAGCGCGACGCCAGGCGCATGCGGGGAACAAGGCCGTTCGTGTTCACCAACATGAAGACGGGCCATGGGCTGGACACCGTCATCCGCTTCATCGAGGTCGAAGGGCTGCTGCGACGCGTGCCGGAAGCATCGACATGAGCACGCTGTCCTTCAGGACGAAGTGATGGTAGAGGCTCGCGAGCGCGTGCAATCCCGCAAGCCCGAGGATCGCATCGCCGAGCCAGGTGTGGATCGTCGCGATTTTCGCGCCCAGGTCGTGGGATAACGCGAGGATAGGCTCGACCTTCACTCCCCCGAGAAGCGTCAGCGGATGTCTCTCCAGCCACGCACCCGTGATGGCCGTGAGAGGGAGCGCGAAGAGGAGGGCATAGAGCCCCCATTGCACGGCCTTCGCCGCGAGGCCCATCCAGCGCGCGACCTGTGGCGGATCCGGGTGCGTGTCGACCATTCGCCACAGGATGCGAAGCGTTGCGAGCGTGAACACGCTGATCCCGAACGTCTCGTGGAGCTGCCGGTCGAAATCCCCCGCCGCAGAGTAGACGCGCTCCTCGGATCCGCCCGGCCCGTAGATGTACGCGGCGAGGACCAGGATGACCGTGAGCCAATGGAAGGCCTGGGCGAGCGCACCGTAGCGTGTCCTGTCGATGGGCGAGACGCTCATCTACAGCACCGTGTGGCCCGTGATCAGCGACGGCAACCACGTCGAGAACCAGGGCACGTAGGTGACGAGGTTGATGGCGACGAAGATCGCGAGGTAGTAAGGCCACGCGGTCTTCGTGGCCTCCCCGATCGACACGTTGCCGATGGCGCATCCCACGAACTGGACCGCGCCCACGGGCGGGTGGACCAGCCCCAGCGCGCAGTTGAGCAGCAGCATCATTCCGAATTGTACGGGTCCCACGCCCATCTGGATCGCGAGCGGCAGGAAGAGCGGCGTCGTGATGAGGATGTGCGCCGCCATGTCGAGGAAGACGCCGAGGAACACCTGGATCACGTTGATGTACAGGAGCATCAGCCAGGGCAGCGTCGTTGCCGTCAGCAATGCGTGCTCGATGGAATCCGGGATTTCCAGGTAGGCCATTTGATATCGCAGCATGTTCGACACGCCGATCAGGAGCAAGACGATCCCAGTCGTTCGAGACGCCTTCGCCAGCGACTTCACGAGCTTGTCTCGCGACATCGTCCGGTAGATGAAGGTCGTGAGGACCAGCGAATAGGTCACGGCGACGGCCGCGGCCTCGGTGGGTGTCGCGATGCCCTTCATCACGCAGCCCAGGATGATTCCCACGACGAGGAGTCCCGGCAGCGATGCGAGGAATGTCTTCAGGACCGTTCCCCATCCGGGAAACGTATGGACCAGCGAACGGCCGTCCGGGGTTTTCGGGAATCCGTATCGCACGGCCTGCCAGCGTGCCGCGACCAGCATGCAGACCATGATCCAGAAGCACGGGATGAGTCCCGCGAACATGAGATCGCCGATGGACACGCCGTGCACCACGTTGCCGCCGATCATGCCCGTCGCCGCCTGCGCCGCGAATGCGTAGATGATCATGTTATGCGACGTGGGCATCAGCGCGCCGGAGAGCGATGCGTGCGTCGTCACGTTGACCGCGTACGCCGCGCTGTATCCCTCGCGTTTCATGATGGGGATCATCACGCCGCCCATGGCGGACGTGTCGGCCACGGGAGATCCGGACACGCCACCGAAAAGCGTCGACGCGACCACGTTCGCGAGTCCGAGGCCCCCCTTCCAGTGCCCCACGAGGCTTCGCGCGAAGGCCACGATCTTGTCCGCGATCCCTCCGTGCAGCATCAGCTCGCCGGAGAAAATGAAGAAGGGAATCGCCAGGAACGAGAACACGTTCATTCCCGAGGTCATCATCTGCACGGCGGTCTCGAAGGGCAGGCCCTCGGCGAGGAACGTGGCCATGCAGGACAGGCCCAGGCCGATGGCGACGGGAACGCCCAGGAGCAGGAAGACGATGAAGGTCACGCACAGGACCGTCAGTGCCACGAACGCGCCACTTCCTTCCCGGTCCAGAGGGCCAGGATGTGCTCGATCGCGAAGAGGGTGATCGCGATGCCGGCGAGGACGACGGGCGCGTAGCGGAACGACTCGGAGATGCCCAGCGTCGGAATCGTGTCGCTGTGCAGGGAGATCGCCAATTCTCCGCCGCCCAGGGCGAGCGCCAACGCGAAGAGGATCGTGAGGATTTGCACGAGCAGCCGGGCGACGAAGCGCACGCTCGCGGGCAGGATCGCCACCAGGGAATCCATGCCGATGTGCGTGGCGTCACGCACTCCGGCGGACGCGGCGAACATCGCGACCGAGATCACCAGCAGGAGCGAGACCTGTTCGACGTAGGCAGGGGCGTTGTTGAACGCGTAGCGCATCACGACCCCGTACACCACGATGACAAGCAATCCGGCGAGACAGGCGCAGGCGATGTACAGCGCCCACCGCGCCAGGACGGCGTTCAACGCGGATAACCGTCCCAGGAGCGGCGCAATTCTCATCGGTTACCTGGCGTTGACGATTTCCTGCACCAGCGCCTTCAACTCCGGCGTGTTCGCGAACTTGTCCCAGACGGGCTTCTCGGCGTCCACGAAACTCTTGCGGTCGATCTCGGAGGCCGGAATGATCGTAGCACCCCCCTTGATCACGGCCGCGCGCGACTCTTTTTCCTTCGCGTCCCAGAGCTTCACGTAGTAGGGCACCGAATCCTGGGCCGCCTTGCGGATGGCGGCTTGCTCCTCCTTGGGCAGAGTGTCCCAGACCTTCTTCGAGAACACGAGGACTTCAGGCGGCATCGCATGCATGGTCTCGGAAAAGATCGGCGCCGCCTCGTAGTGCTTGGTTTCGTCGTAGGAGGGAATGTTGTTCTCGGCCGCGTCGATGAGGCCGGTCTTCAATCCCGTGTAGACCTCGGCGAAAGGCATCGGCGTGGGCGACGCTCCCATGGCGCTCGCGAGCGCGACCCAGAGATCCGAGGGCTGCACGCGAAGCTTGAGCCCCTTCGTGTCGGCCACGCTCCGGATCGGCTTCTTCGCGTAGATCGAGCGCGCGCCGCTCTCGTAGAGGGCGAGCGCCACGAATCCCGCCTTGTCGAACGCCGCGAGGATCTTGGCGCCCTGCGGGCCGTACATCGTCTTGCGGAAATGGTCGAGGTCGCGGAAGAGAAACGGGAACGCCGGGACCATCGATTCCGGAACGATCCCGTGGAATGAAGACGTATTGGCGCGGACCATGTCCAGGGCGCCGATCTTCACCTGCTCGACCGTGTCCTTCTCGGAGCCGAGCGAGCTGTTGCCGAAGACCTTGATGTTGTCCTTGCCGCCCGTCGCCCTGGAGATCTCCTCCCCCATGTGCTCGACGGCCATGTTGGTGGGGAAGTCCTTGGCGTGAACGTCCGCGGAACGGAACGTCCGGGCTTGCAACGAGCCTGCGGAAATGGCGATTGCGACGAGCCCGGCGAGGGCGCAGAGCTTCATGGGAAGCCTCCTCGCCGAAGATTACCTCAGTCCTCGTCCTTCCATTTCTTCATCTTCCCGAGATCGACCTTCTTGTCGAGCTCTTCGCTGTCCCTGAAGAAGACGCGGATCACGAGCACGTAGCCGACGACCACCAGGAGCCCCACGCCCAGGGCGATAAACATCACGTTGTTCATGGAACTTTAGACCAGCTCCGAGCGAACAAGTGCCGCGCCGGCGCCCAATGCTTCGAGTTTTCCGGCGGCCACGTCGCGCGCGAGGGGCACCATGCCGCAGTTGGTGCCGGGGTACAGGCGCTCCTTCGGCACGTACTTGAGGGCCTCCCGGATCACCTTCGCCACGTCTTCGGGCGTCTCGACCCGTGAGCTCGCCACGTCGATGGCACCTACGAGGACATCCTTACCCTCCAACAGCCCGATCAGCTCGATGGGCACATGGGAGTTCGCGCACTCGAGCGAGACCTGGTCGATTGTCGATTTGGCGAGCAACGGGAAGGTCTGCTCGTACTGGCGCCACACGTCGCCCAGGGTCTTCTTCCAGGTGATGTTGGCCTCGATGCCGTAGCCGTAGCAGATGTGGACGGCCACTTTCGCCTTCACGCCTTCGCGGGCGCGCTCGAGCGCCTTCACGCCCCAGTCGCGCACCTCGTCGAAGTACACGTTGAAGGCGGGCTCGTCGAACTGGACCACGTCCACGCCGAGCGCGGCGAGCTCGCGCGCCTCCTGGTTGAGGATCTCCGCGAACGCGAAGGCGAGCTTCTCGCGGGAGCCGTAGTGCTCGTCGTAAAGCGTGTCCACCATCGTCATGGGGCCGGGCAGCGTGAACTTGATCGCCTTCGACGTGGCCGCGCGCAGGAACTTCACGTCCTCGCTGTGGACTGGATTTGGCCTCAGGACCGGCCCCACCACGCGCGGGACGTTCGCGTCGTAGCGGTTGCGGATGCGCACCGTCTTCAGGTTCTTGAAGTCGATGCCCTCGAGTTTTTCCATGTAGCCGTTCACGAAGTGGCGCCGCGTCTGCTCGCCGTCCGTGACGATGTCGATGCCGGCCTTCTCCTGCATCGCGAGGACGAGGCGCACGGCATCGCGCTTGCCTTCGGCGAGATCGTCGCCCTGGAGCTTCCAGGCGGCCCAGAGCTTCTCGGGCTCGGCGAGCCACGAGGGCTTGGGAAGGCTTCCGGCGATCGTGGTCGCGAGTAGAGGGAGAGAATGCTTGTTCATTGAAAGTCAAAAGCCTCGAACACAGAGGACACAGAGGAACCACGGAGGAAAGGCAACAGCATGATAGCGATTCGAGACGCCGCATGCATCGACGCGAACAGTGCTCAGCCCTGGATTTTCCTCTGTGGCTCCTCTGTGTCCTCTGTGTTCAATGCCTTAGATCAGCCTTTGCGCCGGTTACGCACGAGCCAGCCGTCCACGAGCGAGACGATCTGGTCCACGTCGGCCGACTTCTTGCCGCGCTGCGCGGCGACACTCTGCACGAGGCGATCGACACGCTCGATGTAGGGCGCGCCATTGGCGAGCGCGCGCGCCGCGGAGGAGGGCGTGCCCAGCGATTGCGCCGCTGCCGCGTATTTCTCGAATGGCACCATGTCGCCCGCATCGGCGCCCAGCGACACGCAAAGGTCCACGACCCAGTTGTAGATCTCGCGCGACTTGGCGAGGTCGCCGTGCACGGCCTCGCGAATGGGCACGACGTCTTCGGCGCGCACGCAGCGATAGTTGCCCGCGATGAGCATGGCCCACTTGGCGAGCGGAACGAAGACGGAATCGTGAACCTTGAGCTTCACCGGCAGCTCGATCTTCTCGCCGCCCACGTCGTAGCGCACGGCTTCCACGTCCGCGGCGATGCCGCGAAGCATCGCCGTGTCCGCGTCGGAATCGAAGCGCGCCGCCTTGAAATTGGTAGGTAGCCGGACCTGGAGGACATTCACTTCCTGGTCGGGCGGACGGAAGGCCTGCGGATCGGGACTGCAGAGCGTCATCCGTTTCGGATCGAAGTTGCGCCACACCGTGGGATCCGTGTAGCTCTCGGCGCAGCGCTCCGCGTCGACGCCGGGGATGCGCGAGAGGTAAGGCAGCGGCGGCATGTTCATGATCGACATGCAGGGCTTGCGCGAGAGGGCGACGCGATCGAGCAGCTCGCGCACGCCGGGTGAGCGGTACTGCGGCTCCTGCATCGCGAGGCCGATCAGGTCGAACTGCGCGGGATCCACGTCGGTGCCGACGGCGGATAGCTTGCCGGGCGTGTCCTTCGAATTGATTTCCACCAACCCTTCACGGCCCTTGACGGGAAGGCGGACGATCGCGCCCTTCGCGTTGATGAGCGCGGCCTCCTGCGGCAGGCACACGAGCGTCACATCGTGCCCCGCCAGCGCGAGCTTCACGCCGAGCAGGGAGCCATAGGACGCTCCCAGGATGAGAATTCTGCGCATCTCGATTCCTCCGATTCGTATCCCCCGAGGATAGGCGTCCGCGGGGACGACGGCACCGATTGGCCGTCTAAGGGCCTGTTATTCCGGCTATGCCGGAAAGGTGCCCGGCAGCAGGATCGAGCGGTCCACGTCGCGGATGTCGGTGCGTCCGCAGAATCCCATGGTGAGGTCGAGCTCGTTGCGGATGATCTCGAGGCATTTCGTGACGCCTTCTTCGCCCATCGCGCCCAGGGCGTACAGGAACGCGCGGCCGATCATCGTGCCCTTCGCGCCGAGTGCCACCGCCTTGATCACGTCCTGTCCCGAACGGATGCCGCCGTCCATCCAGACTTCGATGCGCGAGCCGACGGCATCGGCGATCTGCGGCAACGCACGGATCGACGAGGCGGCGCCGTCGAGCTGGCGCCCGCCATGGTTGGAGACGATGAGCGCGTCGGCGCCGCTATCGGCCGCGAGGCGCGCGTCCTCCACGTCCTGGATGCCCTTCAGCACGAGCTTGCCGCCCCAGCGCTTCCGGATCCACTCGATGTCCTTCCAGTTGAGCGAGGCATCGAACTGTTGCGCGGTCCATTCCGACAGCGACGACATGTCCTCCACGCCCTTCACGTGGCCCACGATGTTGCCGAAGGAGCGGCGTTTCGTGCCCAGCATCTCGAGGCACCACGCGGGCTTGGTGAAAAGATTGAGGATGTTGGCGATCGTCGGCTTCGGCGGCGCGGAAAGGCCGTTCTTCAGGTCCTTGTGGCGCTGGCCCAGCACCGTGAGGTCGAGCGTGAGCACCAGCGCCGAGCAGCGCGCGGCCTTGGCGCGGTCGATGAGGCGCCCGGTGAACTCGCGGTCGCGCATCACGTAGAGCTGGAACCAGAAGGGCTTCGCCGTGTTCGCCGCGATGTCCTCGATGGAGCAGATGCTCATGGTCGAGAGCGTGAACGGGATGCCGAATTTCTCCGCGGCTCGCGCGCCGAGGATCTCGCCGTCGGCGTGCTGCATGCCCGTCATGCCCGTGGGCGCGATCGCCACCGGCATGGCCACGTCGAAGCCCAGCATCTTCGTGGCGACGGAGCGCTTCGAAATGTCCTGCGCCACGCGCTGGCGAAACTTTATGGCCTCGAAGTCGGCCTGGTTGGCGCGGTACGTGGACTCGGTCCAGGCGCCCGAGTCGGCGTAGTCGTAGAACATGCGCGGCACGCGCTTCACCGCGAGGCGGCGCAGGTCCTCGACGCATGTGATCACCGGCATCGTCTCCTCCATACGTTGGCGCTGATAATATCCCGATCATGCAAGGACCGGTCATGATCGGCGCGGCGCCTGTCGATTTCATCCTTTTCGCGCTGATCCTCGCGGGCATCGCGTTCTTCCAGCGCCACACGCTGCAGGTAGCGCTCACCGGTCTTGCCACGGTGACACTGTACAAGCTTGCGTTCACCGGCTTCAGGCACGGCCCCGGCCTCGCCGGCCTCGCTGCGCTCTTCGAGCACGAGTGGGTGATCCTCGCCAACCTCTTCCTGCTGTTGATGGGCTTCGCGCTGCTTTCGAGGCACTTCGAGGAGTCGCACGTTCCAGTGGAGCTGCCGAGGATCCTGCCCGACGACTGGAAGGGCGGCTTCCTGCTCCTCGTGATGGTCTTCGTCCTTTCCTCGTTCCTGGACAACATCGCCGCGGCGCTCATCGGGGGAACCATGGCCCGCGGCGTGTACCGGGACAAAGTCCACATCGGTTACCTCGCGGCGATCGTCGCCGCATCCAACGGCGGCGGGTCCGGCAGCGTCGTGGGCGACACCACCACGACGATGATGTGGATCGCGGGCGTCGATCCCCTCGACGTGCTCGAGGCGTTCATCGCCTCGGGCGTGGCGCTCGCCATCTTCGGTGTCGTCGCCGCCCACCAGCAGCAGCGCTACGCCCCGATCATGAAGAATCCGCCGAAGGGCGCGCGCGTGGACTGGGCGCGGGTGGGAATCGTCGCGTTCATCCTCGTGGTGGCGATCGTGGCGAACGTCACCGCGAACCTGAAGTACCCGGAGCTGCTCGACCGCTATCCGGTCATCGGGCTTGCGGTATGGGGCGCAATCTTCGCGAGCGCACCGGTGCGCCGCCCCGACTGGGTGCTCCTCGGCCCCACTTTCAGGGGAACGATCTTCCTGCTGGCGCTCGTCATTGTCGCCTCGATGATGCCGGTGGAGAAGCTTCCCGCGGCCTCGTGGCCGACGACGCTCGGCCTGGGCTTCCTCTCGGCCGTCTTCGACAACATCCCGCTCACTGCGCTCGCGCTGCACCAGGGCGGCTACGACTGGGGATTCCTCGCCTACGCCGTGGGGTTCGGCGGATCGATGATCTGGTTCGGGTCCTCGGCGGGTGTGGCGCTGTCCAACAGCTTCCCCGAGGCCCGCTCGGTGGGCCGGTGGCTGCGGCACGGCTGGCATGTGGCGATCGCATATGTGGTCGGATTCGCGGTGTTGCTCGCCGCGCACGGATGGGCGCCGCACGAGCAGCACACCAAGAGGTCGCAGGACGAGGCGCCCGCGGCCACCGCGCCGCGTTGATCCAGCGGCCCGCGGTATGGTCCGCTGTTACAGCGGATGGGGTGCTGCGCGCTTGCAAGTTGTATTGCCTTTGACGTAGGCCGAGACTACGATGCCTTACATCGGTACGCCGCTTGCTCTCCGCGGCCGAGCCTGATGCCAAAGCGTTCTCAAGCGCGCAAACCACCAACGAGGAGGATCCATGAAAAACGACACGAAGGTCGTCAAGGCGGCCGCGCCGAATCCGAGGAGGCGCAAGTTCATCGCCGGCGCGGCGGGCGGCGCTGCTCTCGCGTTCCCGATGATTTCGGTGGCGCAGTCCCCCATCACCCTTCGCTTCCAGAGCACCTGGCCCGCGAAGGACATCTTCCACGAATACGCACAGGACTACGCCCGGCGCGTGAACGACATGGCGGGTGGCAGGCTCAAGCTCGACCTGTTGCCGGCCGGCGCCGTCGTCGGCGCGCTGCAGATGCAGGATGCGGTGAACTCCGGGGCGCTCGACGGCGGCCACGGCGTTTGTGCGTACTGGTACGGCAAGAACAAGGCGTACTCGCTGTTCGGCACCGCCCCCGCGTTCGGCTGGGAGGCCAACGACCTGCTCGCGTGGTTCTACTACGGCGGCGGCGAGGCGCTCTACGAAGAGCTCTCGCAGAAGATCCTGAACCTCAACGTCGTCGGCTGGCTCACCGGCCCGATGCCCACGCAGCCGCTCGGCTGGTTCAAGAAACCGGTGAGCACGGTCGCGGAAATGCAGAAGCTCAAGTACCGCACCGTGGGTCTCGCCGCGGACCTCATGAAGGAGATGGGGGTGCAGGTGACGATCATGGGCGGCGGCGACATCGTGCCGGCCATGGACCGTGGCGTGCTCGACGCGGCCGAGTTCAACAATCCGTCCTCGGACATGGCGCTGGGTTTCCAGGACGTCGCCAAGTACTACATGCTGCAGAGCTTCCACCAGCGCATGGAGTGCTTCGAGATCATCTTCAACAAGAAGAAGTATGACGGGCTGCCGAAGGACATGCAGGCGATCCTGCGAGTGGCGGCCGAAGCGGTGTCTGCCGATATGTCGTGGAAATGGGAGAAGCGCTACCCGGATGACCTCGACGCGCTGCGCAAGGCCGGCGTGCACGACATGATCACGCCCAAGCCGATCCTCGAGGCGCAGCTCAAGGCGTGGAACGTCGTGATCGACCGGCTCTCGGCCGACGCGTTCTTCAAGAAGGTCGTCGACTCGCAGAAAGCCTGGGCGCACCGGATCGTGGACTTCCGTTTGCGGTGGGACGCTCCCAACGAAATGGCCTACGAGCACTTCTTCGGCAAGGCGAAGGCGTAGGCAGCGCGCTCGCAAAGCCTTCGCTGCGGCGGCGAAAGCCTCCCGGCGAAGGCTTTTTTGTGTGCCGACGAATCGCCGCGGAGACTGATCCATGCAGCAGTACCTGTTGTTCATCGATCGCCTGAGCACCCGGGTCGGGAAGACCTTTTCGTGGTGCGTCCTGATCCTCACGTTCGTGACGGTCTACGACGTGACCGCGCGCTACGTCTTCAATTCACCGACGGGCTGGGCCTACGACACCGAGTACATCCTTTACGGGACGCTCTTCATGATGTCGGGCGCCTACGCGGTCTCGCAGAACGCCCACGTGCGGGGGGACTTCGTGTCCAGGATGCTTCCGGTGAGGGTCCAGGCGGGAATCGAGTTCGTGCTCTACTTCCTCTTCTTCTTTCCCGGGGTCTTCGCGCTGCTCTACTCGGGATACGACTTCTTCCACATGTCGTATCTCGCCAACGAGCACAGCTCTTCCAGTCCGACGGGGCCGCCCATCTGGCCCTTCAAGGGCGTCATCCCAGTGGCGGCCTTTTTCCTGGTCCTGCAGGGGATCGTCGAGGTGATCCGCAGCTACACGGCGTTGCGCACGGGCGAGTGGCCGAAACGCCAGCGCGATGTCGAGGAGCTCGAGAAGAGGATCCTCGACGACGCCAAGGCCGGTATGACCAGGGAACAGATCCTCGAGGATGTCGAAGGCAAGCCACGCGAAGAAGGCGCGAAGCAATGACCGATCCGCAAGTAGGCGTACTGATGCTGATGGGCTTCATCGTCATCATCTTCCTCGGCTTCCCGATCGCTTTCACGCTGGTGGCCCTCGGGGTGGGCTTCGGCTACTACGCCATGGGCGACAACATCTTCCCGCTGCTCGTCCAGCGCGCCTTCGGCGTGATGTCCAACGACGTGCTTATCGCGGTGCCGCTGTTCCTCTTCATGGGCTACATGGTGGAGCGCTCGAACCTCCTTGACCGGTTGTTCCACAGCCTGCAGATCGCGGCAAAGCACATCCCCGGGTCTCTCGCGGTCGCGACGCTGGCAACTTGCGCGCTGTTTGCCACCGCCACCGGCATCGTCGGCGCGGTGGTGACCCTCATGGGACTGCTCGCGTTGCCCGCGATGCTCAAGGCCGGATACGACGTCAAGCTCTCGGCGGGCGTGGTCGCTGCGGGCGGTTGTCTCGGCATCCTCATACCGCCCAGCATCATGCTGATCCTCTACGGCGCCATGGCGAGCGTCTCCGTGGTCCGCCTCTATGCGGGGGCCTTCATCCCGGGCTTCCTGCTGGCCTCGCTCTACATCATCTATGTGATCGTGCGCTCGGTGCTCAATCCCAGCCTCGCGCCCAAATTGCCCAAGGAGCAGACCGACGTTCCGTTCGCCAAGGTTGTCGTGCTGCTCGCGACCTCGTTCTTTCCGCTCGCCTTCCTGATCCTCGGCGTGCTGGGCGCGATCCTCTTCGGGCTGGCGACGCCCAACGAGGCGGCCTCGCTGGGCGCCGCCGGATCGATCATCCTCGCCATCGGCTATCGCCAGTTCAGCTTCACGAGGCTGAAGGAGGCCGTATACCTCACGGCCAGGACGGCGGCCATGGTGTGCTGGCTCTTCGTCGGATCGTGGACGTTCTCGTCGGTGTTCTCCTACCTCGGTGGCCAGGCGGTGGTGGAGAACTTCATCCTCAGCCTGAACATGACGCCGGTCACGTTCATGCTGCTCTCGCAGTTCATCATCTTCCTGCTCGGCTGGCCCCTGGAGTGGACCGAGATCATCATCATCTTCGTGCCGATCTTCCTGCCGCTGCTCAAGCACTACAACATCGATCCGGTGTTCTTCGGGGTGATGGTCGCGCTCAACATCCAGACCTCGTTCCTCACGCCGCCGATGGCGATGTCGTGCTACTACCTGAAGGGCGTCGCTCCGCCGAACGTCTCGCTGAACCAGATCTTCGCGGGCGCCTTCCCGTTCCTGCTGCTGGTGTTCACGTCCATGGCCCTCATCTACATGTTTCCGCAGCTCGCCATGTGGCTGCCGGATTACGTCTATAGCCGGTGAGCAAGACCCGCGTGGTGGTCACGCGCGCCGTCTTTCCCGAAATCGTCGAGGCGCTCTCGAAGCGCTTCGACGTCGAGCACAACGCCGAGGACCGTCCCTGGCCGCCCGATGAGCTGGCGCGGCGGCTCGCGGGCGCGAGCGGCGCGATGGCGACCGTCATGGACAAGTTCGACGAGGCGCTGCTCGCGAAATGCCCGGATCTCAAGGTCATCTCCAACATCGCCGTCGGCTTCAACAACATCGACGTTCCGGCGTGCACGAAGCGCGGCATCCGCGTGACCAATACGCCCGGCGTCCTCGACAACACGACCGCGGATCTCACCTGGTCGCTGCTCATGGCCGCGGCGCGCCGCATCGCGGAGGCCGACTCGTACGTGCGGCGCGGCGATTGGAAGATCGCATTCGGCGTGCAGTATTTCCTCGGGCAGGACATCCACCACGCGACGCTGGGCATCATCGGCATGGGCCGGATCGGCCAGGCGGTAGCACGCCGCGCGCGCGGCTTCGACATGCGCGTGCTCTACAACAACCGCACGCGGCTCGAGCCCGACGACGAGAAGCGCCTCGGCGCCGAGTATGCCGAGCGCGATGCGCTCCTTACGCAATCCGACTTCGTCGTCGTGATGGCGCCGTACTCGCCGGCGACGCACCACCTCATCGGCGCCGCGGAGATCGCGAAGATGAAACCCACGGCGATCCTCGTGAACAGCGCCCGCGGCGGGGTAGTGGACGATGCGGCGCTGGTGAAGGCGCTGCGGGAAAAGCGCATCGCCGGCGCCGGCCTCGACGTCTTCGAAGGCGAGCCGAAGCTCGCGCCCGAGTACTTGGAGCTCGCGAACGTGGTGCTCACGCCGCACATCGGCAGCGCGTCGCGGGCAACCCGCGTCACAATGTGCAACACCGCAGCCGCTAATATGACGGCAGTGCTCGAAGGTCGCGAACCCCCGAATCCCGTAAATTGAACGTCATTCCCGTGGACACGGGAATCCAGCGAAGGAGCGCAAACATGTCAGCGAAGGTTTCTTTCATCGGTCTGGGCGTGATGGGCTTTCCCATGGCGGGCCACCTCAAGGCGAAGGGCTACGACGTGACGGTGTACAACCGCACGGCCGCCAAGGCCGCGGACTGGGTCGCCAGGCACGGCGGAAATTCGGCGGCCACACCGGCCGCGGCCGCGAAAGACGCCGATTTCGTGATGCTGATGGTCGGCAACGACAACGACGTGTTCGAGGTCGCCATGGGCAAGGAGGGCGTCCTTTCCGCCATGAAGAAGGGCGCGATCCTCGTCGACCACACGACCGCTTCGGCGGACGCCGCGCGCAAGGTGTTCAGCGCCGCGAAGGAAAAGGGCGTGGATTTCATCGACGCGCCGGTTTCCGGCGGCCAGGCGGGAGCCGAGAACGGCAAGCTCACGGTGATGTGCGGCGGGGAGCAGGGGCCCTTCGATCGCGCCAAGCCGGTGATGGATTCCTATGGCCGCGCGGTCACGCTCCTGGGGCCCGCGGGCTCGGGGCAGCTCACCAAGATGGTGAACCAGATCTGCATCGCGGGGCTCGTGCAGGGGCTCTCCGAAGGCATCGCTTTCGCGGAGCACGCGAAGCTCGACCCATTGCTCGTGCTCGATGTGATCTCGAAGGGCGCTGCGCAGTCGTGGCAGATGGAGAACCGCGGCAAGACGATGACCGAGCGCAAGTTCAACTTCGGCTTCGCGGTCGACTGGATGCGCAAGGACCTGGGCATCTGCCTCGAAGAAGCCAGGCGCAACGGCGCCAAGCTGCCCGTGGCGCAACTCGTCGCCGGCTTCTACGACGAGATCTCGAAATCCGGCGGCAACCGCTGGGATACCTCGTCGCTGATCACGCGACTCTAGGAGATCAACCATGTCCATCAAGCTCTACTACGCCCCCGGGGCCTGCTCGCTCGCTTCGCACATCGCAATCGAGGACGTGGGCCTGCCGTACGAGACGGTGCGCATCAATACCGCGCAAGGCGAGCAGCGCAAGCCCGAGTACCTCGCGATCAATCCGCGCGGCCGAGTGCCCACCGTCATCGTCGACGGCAAGGTCCTCACCGAGAACGTCGGAATCCTGACGTACTTCGCGGGCGGCTATCCCAAGGCGAACATCTGGCCGAAGGACACGTGGCACCAGGCGAAGGCGGTCTCGACGATGGCGTGGCTGTCCAACACGGTGCACACAAGCTTCGCGCACCTCTTCCGTCCGGAGCGCTATGTGGACGACGATCCATCGCGCGAGGCGGTGAAGTCGAAGGCCCGCACCATGTACTGGGACCAGTTGAAGGAGATCGACGGGCTCCTCGCCGGCCGCAAGTGGTCCGTCGGCACGAGCTACAGCGTCGTCGACGGCTACCTGCTCGTCTTCTATCGCTGGGGCAACCGCAACCAGTTCCCGGTGAAGACGCTCGGCAACTACACGGTGTTGATGGACCGCGTGCTGGCGCGCCCGTCGGTGAAGAAGGTCATGGCCGACGAGGGGATCACGCTCGATTGAAGCGGGAGCTCGATCATTTCATCGTCGCCGCGCGCACGCTCGACGAAGGCGGCGCGTGGCTCGAGTCCCGCCTCGGCGTGGTACCTGTCGCAGGCGGCAAGCATTCGACAATGGGCACGCACAACCGGCTGCTCTCGCTGGGGCCGGGACTCTACATCGAGGTGATCGCCGTGGATCCGGATGCTGCGCCGCCGCAACGCCCGCGCTGGTTCGAGCTCGACACGCCGGGAATGCGCCGGCGGATCGCGGCATCGCCCGAGCTCATCCACTGGGCCGAGCGAACCGACGACCTCGAGGCGGCGATCGCGGGCTACCCGGTGCCGGTGGACATCGTTGCGTTCTCGCGTGGAAGCTACCGCTGGAGGATGGCGCTCACCCGGGACGGAAGCCTGCCCGCCGGCGGCACCTTTCCGACGCTGATTCAATGGGAAGGGGCGCATCCGGCCGACGCGCTTGCCGACGCGGGAATCCGCCTCGAGCGCTTCACCCCCGAAAATGGGACACTGGCGGCGAGCTTTTCGACTACATCCGGAATCCGGACGATTCCGTAGACTGGAATACCGGCCACCCCCAAATGTTTGTGCAGTATTAGCCACGACTGATATGTGAGGACCGCGAGGCGCTTTTGGACTACAACCTGATCGTCCCCTTCATCCCCAACCTGCGCCGCTATGCGCGCGCGCTGGTCGGGGACCGCGACGGAGCGGACGACCTGGTCCAGGACACGCTGGAACGTGCCGTGCGCAAGTTCCACCTGTGGCGTCCCGGTGACCTCCGCGCCTGGCTTTTCTCGATCATGCACAACGTGTTCATAAACCAATTGAAGGCACGAAAGATCGCACCCGAGGTCGAGATCGACGAGAACATGCTCGCCGCGCCGATTCCCACGGCCACCAGCGTCGACATCCTCGACCTGCAGCGCGCGCTGCTCGCGCTCGCCCCGGAACAGCGCGAGGTCGTGCTGCTCATCGCGCTCGAGGACATGAGCTACGCGGACGTGAGCCGGTCGCTCGGCATTCCAATCGGCACCGTGATGTCGCGGCTGTCGCGGGGCCGGGAGAAGCTTCGCAAGCTCATGAGCGGAGAAGTCTCGCGCAGCGGCCTGAGGGTCGTCCAATGACCGAAGAAGAAGACCGCATCGAGTACGCCGCGCAGAACGCCGAGCTTCATCGCAGGTTCGACGCGGTGCTCACCGAGCCCATCCCGGCGCGCATGTACATGAGGCGCCCGGCGTGGCTCGAATACGCGCGCGCCGCGTCGATCCTCGCCGTGGGCGTGGCGATCGGGCTCGTGCTCCCCATGTTCCGTCCCCCGCTGCCGGCGCCCGTGGCGAATTTGACGCCGTTGCCGATCCGCGCCGCGCGAGCCCACCTCGTGTATTCACCCGAGGTGCGCCATCCCGTGGAAGTGGAGGCCAAGGACCAGGATCACCTCGTGAAGTGGCTCTCCAAGCGCCTCGGCACGCCGCTCAAGGTGCCGGTGCTCACGGCAGAAGGCTTCGAGCTCCTGGGCGGGCGCCTGCTGCCAGGACCCGAGGGCCCGGTCGCGCAGTTCATGTATCAGGAGGCGTCGGGCAAGCGCCTTACGCTGTACGTGACGCGCCCCCACTCGGGCGAGCAGGTCACCGCCTTCCGGTTCGCCCAGGACGAGGGCGTCTCGGTGTTCTACTGGATCGACAAGGATTGCGGCTACGCCCTTTCCGGGGAAGTCGACAAGGGCACGCTCGCCCGCGTCGCCAGCTCCGTCTACAAGCAGATCGAGCCGTAGGAGCTAAGTTGCGGATGTAACACCGGTTTGTGACTTAGTTCACAGCCGGAGTGTGGAAAACAGCACAATTTGGGTTTTCCGCGCACCCGTAGCTGGACACCGGCTCATGGCGGCAACGACTCCCTCATTGGCAAGCCAGCGCCTGCGCGCGTTGCAGGTAGAGGAAATCTACCGCTTCGCGCCCACGGCGACCGCCTATTCGTACTTCGGCGCGTTGCTGACCCTGGGCGTGCTGATCGACATCGGCGACATCGGCCGCGGGGCGCTGTGGTTCCTGTGGGCCACGGGCGTCACCTTCCTTCGCTCGATCTGCCTCGTCGGGTACCGCCGCCGCGAGCAGGGCTCCGACCCGGAACCGTGGGCGCGCCTGGTGATCCTTTCGAACTTCCTCGCGGGCGTGCAGTGGGGGCTCCTGGGCACGGTGCTTTTCCCGGATGGCGCGGTGTACCTGCAGCTTTTCACGCTGATGGTGATCATCTGCTTCGTGGCCGGAGCGGTCACGGCGTATGCGCCGGTGAAGGGCGCGCACGAGGCGCTGTCGATCCCCTCGGCGATCCCGACGGCGATCTATCTCTTTTTCATCCAGACCGGGCCGCACTGGTACGCGGGCGTGCTGGCAATCTTCTTCTGCTTCACGATCCTCTACTACTCGGGAAAGCTCTCGCGGAACATGGAAGAGGCGTTCCGGCTCCAGATCGAGCGTGACGACCTGCTCGCGTTGACGGAGCTGCTGAACGAGAAGCTCGAGCGCGAGAATCGCGACCTCGCGCACCGCGCGGCGGTTCGCGGCGCCTCGGTGGAGAGCGCGCGCGAACGCGCCGACCGGCTGGAGGCGCTCTTCGAGCGTTCCGCCCTGCCGCAGATCGAATGCGACGCGGCCGGCAACGTGATCGTGTGCAATCCCGCCGCGGAGAAGCTCTTCGGCCTTCGCCACGACCAGGTCGCGGGCCGCTCGCTCACGACGCTGCTCGCGGTCTCCGAGGCCGACGTGAAGTCACTTGCGTTCGCGCCCCATGCCGAGATCTTCGAAGTCGAGGCGCGCGCCCGCGACGGTGTTCGCGTCCCCTGCCGCGCGAGCTTCACGCCGCTGCCGCACATGCAAGGGCGGCAGCCGGGGTTCGGGGTTGTTCTCACCGGGATTCCGGTGATCATCGCCTAGCGGCGTTGGTTGCTGGCGCATTCAAGACGGGAAGAGCGAGAACCCCGGGAGAAAGACAAGTGCTGTGCTCGACCCCCGCGTAACGACCGTTCAACCCGGATCCAGCACGAATCGCTTTTCTCCTTGATTTTCTCCCGGGGTTCTCGCTCTTCCCGTCTGTAGTTCTCTAAAATAGAAGTCCGCGGGAGAGTGTCTCGCGTACTTCATGATCCCCCTCCCGAACGACATCCTCGCCACGACGATGGCGGCCGATCATCCGAAGATCGCCGCGTTGGCCGAGGCCATGGCGAAGCGGGCGGCGAACGGTCGCGGCGCGGAACGGGAGAAGGTATTGCTCGCGGACCTCGTCGAGCGCTCGCGCGCCCGGCGCGCCGCGCGTCTCGCGCGCTTGCCACGGCCCACGTATCCCGAAGACCTCCCGATCGCGCAGCACCGTGACGAGATCGCGAAGCTGATCCGCGAAAATCCCGTGACGATCGTCTGCGGCGAGACGGGTTCGGGAAAGACCACGCAGATCCCGAAGATCTGCCTCGCCCTCGAGCGCGGCGCCGCGGGGCTCGTCGGTTGCACGCAACCGCGGCGCATCGCGGCGCGCAGCCTGGCGCACCGGCTGGCGCAGGAGCTGCCCGGTTCGCCGAAGGGATTCGTCGGCCACAAGATCCGCTTCCAGGACGAGACGCGTCCCGACACGGTGCTCAAGGTGATGACCGACGGCGTGCTGCTCGCCGAGACGCACTCGGACCGCGAGCTTCGCGCCTATGACACGATCATCGTCGACGAGGCCCACGAGCGAAGCCTCAACGTGGATTTCCTGCTGGGATACTTGAAGCGCCTCGTGACGGTGCGTCCCGAGCTCAAGGTGATCGTCACCTCGGCCACGATCGATACGGATCGCTTCTCGAAGTTCTTCGACGGCGCGCCGGTGATCGAGGTCTCGGGGCGCACGTATCCCGTCGAGGTCCGCTATCGACCGGAGTTCTTCGAAGTGGAGGACGAGGACGACGAGCCCGTCGACATGAACGAGGCGATCGCCAAGGCGGTCGACGAGCTCATGCGCGGCAGCCGCAGCGGGGACATCCTCGTGTTCCTCCCCGGCGAGCGCGAGATCCGCGAGGCGGCCGAGTCGCTTCGCAAGAGCGCGCTCAACAAGGCCGGGCACACGGAGATCCTGCCCTTGTATTCGCGCCTGTCCGCCGAAGAGCAGGACCGCATCTTCGAGCGCGGCGCGCACCGCCGCATCGTGCTCGCCACCAACGTGGCCGAGACCTCGCTCACGGTTCCCGGAATCCACTTCGTGATCGACACCGGGCTTGCGCGCGTGAAGCGCTACTCGCCGCGCCAGAAGATCGACCAGTTGCGCATCGAGCCCATCTCGCAGGCGGCGGCACGCCAGCGCGCGGGACGCTGCGGGCGGGTGGCGAGCGGCATCGCGATCCGCCTCTACGCCGAGGACAACTTCAACGACCGTCCCGAGTTCACCACGCCCGAGATTCTGCGCACGTCGCTCGCCTCGGTGATCCTTCGAATGGCGGCACTCGAGCTGGGACCGATCTCGGAGTTTCCGTTCATCGAGCCGCCGACGCCGCGCCAGGTCGAGGACGGTTACCGGCAGCTCTTCGAGCTGGGCGCGATAGACGACAAACGCAGCCTCACCACGATCGGCCACGAGCTGGCACGCCTTCCCGTCGATCCGAGGATCGGGCGGCTGCTCCTCGCGTCGCGCGAGTTCAATTGCCTGTCCGAAATGGTGATCCTCGCGGCGGCGCTCTCCATCCAGGATCCGCGCGACCGGCCGCAGGCGCTTCGCGAGCAGTCGGATCGCGCCCACGAGGAATTCCGCGACGACGCCTCCGATTTCACCCAGCTCATCAACCTCTGGAAATTCTTCGACACGGAATTCGTCCACAAGAAGTCCAACCGCAAGCTCTACGAGACCTGCCGCGAGCATTTCCTTTCGTACGTGAGGATGCGCGAGTGGCGTGACCTCGCGGGACAGCTTCGCGAGATGGCTTCCGAGCTCAAGATCCGCGACAGCGCCTCGCCCGCGACCTACGAGCAGATCCATCGCGCGCTCCTCGCGGGACTCGTGGGCAACGTCGGCATGAAGGCGCTCGACGGGGACCACTACCATGGCCCGCGGGGCCTGCAGTTCCACGTGTGGCCGGGATCGGGGCTGAAGAAGAATCGCCCGCGCTGGGTGATGGCGGGCGAGCTGCAGGAAACCACGCGGGTCTTCGCACGCAACGTGGCGCGCATCGAGCCCGACTGGATCGAGAAGGCGGCGGGTCATCTTGTTGATCGTGCCTATGCAGAGCCCCATTGGGACAAGGCGCGCGGCGAGGTCGTCGTGTACGAGAACGTATCGCTCCACGGACTCGTGCTGGTGGCGCGCCGCAAGGTGAGCTTCGGCAGGATCGACCCGGGCCGCGCACGCTCCATATTCATCGAAGGCGCGCTGGTGGCGGGAGAATTCGAGTCGAGCCATCCGTTCTGGGCGCACAACCGCAAGCTCATCCACGACATCGAAGAGCTCGAGCATCGCGCGCGAAGGCCCGACGTGCTCGTGGACGATCGCGCGCTCATCGCCTTCTACGACGCGAAGATTCCGGAAGACGTCCGCGACTCGAGGTCCCTCGATGCCTGGTATCGCGACGCGGCAGCGAAGGAGCCGAAGCTGCTCTTCCTCGCGCGCGAGGACCTCATGCGCCACGGCGCCGAGTCCGTCACGGAAGAGCTCTTCCCACGCCAGCTGAAAATGGGCGAGACCGTGTTCCCGCTCGCCTATCGCTTCGAGCCCGGCCATCCGCTCGACGGCGTCACGATCAACGTCCCGCTCGCGTTACTCAACCAGGTGGACGAGTCCGGGCTCGATTGGCTCGTGCCGGGCATGGTGCGTGAGAAGGTGGGCTGGACGATGAAGGCGCTTCCGAAGCGCGTGCGCTCGCAACTCGTTCCCGTGCCAGAGCACACGACGCACTTGTTGTCATCCCCGACGCTGCACAGGAGCAATGATCGGGGATCCAGTCTGACAGTTCGCCAGGCGGTGCTCGACTACGCATCGAAGATCACCGGAGAACGCCTCGACGACTCCATCTGGTCGAAGGACGCGCCACCCGCCCACCTGCTCATGAACATCCGGGTCGTGGACGACGCGAAGCGCGAGCTCGCGATGGGCCGCGATCTGGCCGAGCTTCGCAGGCGCCTGGGCGAAGCCGCGAGCCTCACGCTCTCGAAGGCCAAGCCCGGCATGGAACGCGAGGGCCTCACGTCGTGGGATTTCGGCGAGCTTCCCGAGCAGGTGAGCTTCCACCGAGGCAACGAGGCGCTCACGGGCTATCCTGCGGTCGTGGACGATGAGACGAGCGTATCCGTCCGCCTCATGGACACGAAGGACAAGGCAGCCCAAGCGCATCGCGACGGCGTGAAGCGCCTCATGGCCCTCGACCTGAAGGAGCAGGTGCGCAACCTCGATCGCGCGCTGCCGGGCTTCAACGCGCTCGCTCTCAAGTTCAACGCGTCGATCCCGGCCGACAAGCTCAAGGCCGACCTCATCGAGGCGATCGTCGATCGCGCGTTCATCGGCGACGACGAGCCCCCGCGGAGCGCGAAAGCCTTCGAGGAGCAGAAGAAACGCGCCAAGGCGCGCCTTCCGGCCGTGACCGAAGGCGCGGCACGATACGCGAATGCGATCGCCGAGGCGAGCCAGCAGGCGTTCCAGGCCATCGCGCAGTCGGGCTCGCTCGGCCGCGTCGCGCAGGAAGTGAAATCGATCCGCGAGCGTCTCGTCTATCCGGGATTCATCGCGCGCACTCCGTGGGATCGCCTCGAGCACGTGCCGCGCTATCTCAAGGGATACGGGCTTCGCCTGCAGAAGTACCGGGCCAATGCCGAGCGCGACCAGAAACACGCGGGAACGGTGGCCACGCTCTGGAGCAACTTCGAGGCGCGCCAGAAGGCCGACCGCGACGCGGGCCGCAGCGATGCGAAGCTCGAGGAGTTCCGCTGGCTCATCGAGGAGTTGCGGATCTCGCTTTTCGCGCAGGAGCTGCGCACGCCGTTCCCGGTATCGGCCAAGCGCCTGCAGAAGTTCTGGGACGAAAATCTCCGCTAACGACGCTATACTTCCCGCCATGTGGCTCGACGCCTTCCTCGCGTACCTTCACTTCATCTCGATCTTCGTGCTTTTCGGCTACCTCATCGTCGAGCTGGTGACGATCAGGGGTGAGCTCGACGAGGCCGCGATCCGCCGCATCGCGCGGGCCGACATCGTCTTCTTCGCCGCCGCGATGCTGGTGCTGGCCACCGGGTTCCTGCGCCTGATGTTCGGCGCGAAAGGCCCGGACTACTACCTCGCGTGGTGGCCGATCTACGCGAAGCTCGCGACGTTCGCCGTGATCGGCGGGATCTCGGTCATTCCGACGTTCGCCTTCCTGCGGTGGAAGCGCGCCGTCACCCAGGATCCGGCATGGAAGGTGCCGCCCGCGGAGCAGCGCAAGATGCGCCGGATCATCATGATCGAGCTGCACCTGGCCGCGTTGATTCCCGTGTTCGCCGTGATCATGTCGCGGGGATTGGGGCGCTAGCCCGGTGGCGGTCCGGCTGCGAAAAAGCGGCGCCGAAGACCTCGCGTTCGTCACGTCGCTCGAGCGCCATCCGGAAAACCGCGATTACATCGGGCAGTGGACCGACGAGGAGCATCTGGCCGCCATCGCGGGCAAGGGCAAGCGCGAGCACTGGATCATCGAGCGCGACGGGCGCGCGGCCGGCTACCTCATCGCCTATGACTGCCGCTTCCTCGACGCCGGCTTCTACGTGAAGCGCATCCTCGTCGACGGCAAGGAAGGCGGCACCGGCACCGCCGCACTCCGGCAATTCAACGAGCGCGTGTTCGCGATGAGCGGTGTGTCCTGCGTCTGGCTCATCGTGCGCGACTTCAACGTTCGCGCGCAGCACGTGTATCGCAAGCTCGGCTTCGCGCGTTTCGATCCGGAAGGCGACGACCATCGCCGCTACGACTCGTGGGCGGAGGCGCCCGCCGAGGGCTCCTATCGAATGCGGCTCCCGCGTCCCTAGCGCCGGCTCGAGCCCTTCACGTTCGGGTTCAGGCGGTCGATGTCGGCCTTCACCTGGTCGCGGCTTCGTTCGTAGACGAGCTCGCGTCCCATGATGCTGCCCGCGTAGGCGAGGGCGTTTCGCGTGGGGGAGAGGGTGCACTTCACGCTGTGCACGCCTTCGCCGAGAACCACCGTGATCGCCTCCACGCGTTTCGTGAGCACCACGACGTCGAGCACCTGGCCCGACTCGGTCTTCACCTTGATGCGTTCGTCATTCACAGCTTGCCCTCCAGGGTGGCGGCCGGCAGCGGTGTCGAGGCGCGCCAGCGAAGGATTCCCACGGCGTAGGCCGTGTAGTAGCCGGCGAGTGTACCGAACACCGCAAGCGTGAGCGGGCTCCGCCCGAAGTCCTGCAGCTGGGCCGGCGACGACTGGGCGGCCGTCATCATCGACACTTCGTAGAAGCGATAGGCGATGCGCGCGAGCAGCAGCACCGAAAGCGCGATCCCGATGTGCGCGTTGGGCGTGTAGTAGTAGCCGGCCGGTGTGGTCTCGAATTTCGTCTTCCGCAATCCCCACACGGCAAGACCCGCACCCACCACGATTCCCAGCGCGAGCGTGGTTTCCGCAGCCGGATGCGCGATCGCCGCGATCCCGAACATCGTGAGCAGCGACGGAAACACGATGACCGTGGTCCAGTGGCGCCAGGCCCGCGACTTCTGGCGGCCGATGAGTCTTTTCATGCGCGAGTACAAACGCCATGCGATGAGCAGGACGACACCGGCGGTGATGGCCGACGAGCTGGGAGTCATGGCATCTCGAAGTTGAGCTCGACGCCGTTGCCGCCCGGGTCGCGCAGGAAGATCTGGCGCGTGCGGGTGAGCGGCACGTCGGCGATGCGGTAGGTTTCGCCCAGGGCGTCGAGGCGCCCGCGCATCGCGTCGAAATCCCGGCAGGTGAAGGCCACGTGGTCGAACGTGCCCAGTCCCGGAATGGGATGGGTTTCATCCGCGCTTTGCTCGGATAGGTGCAGCACCGGCTGCGTCCCCGCATAGAGCCAGTAGCCGCGATTGTTGAAGGGCGGGCGCTCGCCCACGGCGAGGCCGACGGCGTCGCGGTACCAGTCGCGCAGGCGCCCCAGCACCTCCATGGTGCCGCGCAGGTTGTAGTGGTTGATCTCGACGACGGGCATGCCACGTGATTCTATCCCGCTTGTAGAATCGTCTCCCATGGCCTCCACGATTATCGCGATCCGGAACGTCGTCGTCCCGACCCCCTCGGTGCGCGACGATCTTTGCAGATTGTTGACGGAGACCGTCGAGGACGGCGCCTCGGTGGGGTTCCTCGCGCCCGTGGCGCGCGCGACCGCCGAGAAATACTGGAAGGGCGTCTTCGAGTCGCTGGGCAGCTCGCGGATGCTTTGGGTCGCCGAGGAGGCCGGCCTCGTCGTGGGCTCGGTGCAGGTGGAACTCTGCGCCAAGGAGAATGGCCTGCACCGCGCCGAGGTGCAGAAACTCTTCGTGCTGCCGTCCCGTCGCGGCAACGGCATCGCGCGGCGGCTCATGGGCGAGCTCGAAACTTTCGCGCGCTCGCAGGGTCGCACGCTCCTCGTGCTCGATACGCTGGCGGGCTCCGGGGCGGAGACCATGTACCAGCGGTTCGGGTGGCAGCGCGCGGGCCAGATCCCGAAATTCGCGGCAGACCCTTGGGGAAAGTTGTTTCCCACGGTGTACTACTACAAGGAGCTCTCGCCATGAAGAAGCTCGTGATCCTCGTGCTCTTGGTTTCGTCGATGATCGCCGGCTGCTCGGGTGGCGGCTCCGCGCCGAACATGACGCAGAACACGCCGGGCGTGCCGACCCCGCCAGCGGCTCCCATGGTCAAGGTGCGCTTCGTCAATGCGACGCCGCGGTTAGGTGCCGTGAGCTTCACGATGGGCACCCAAAGTGCCGCGGTCGCGCCCCGCGAGGCGAGCGCTTTCTTCTCGATGCAGCCGGGCCCCGTCACGGTGACGGTGAGCAACGGCAACATGTCGGCAATGCGCACGCTCACGATTTCCGGCACCACGGAGGTCGACGTGACGTCCAACGAGTTCGTTCCCAGCGTGCTCGACGTTTCGGCGGAGGCCGCAGTCGTATCAGGCTTCGATCAAGCCTCTGCGGCCGTCATCTACCGGAATTACACACCAGGGTTCTCGCTGGAAGATGTCTACGTGGTGCCTTCCGGCAGCCCCATCTCGGGGATCGACCCGGCACAAGGCAGTCCGCAGGCCGTGACGAAGATTCTTGCGCCCGGAACGTACAGCGTCGTGGTCGCGCCGGCCGGCAAGAAGACGATCCTCTACCAGTCGACACCGCTCACGCTCGCCGCGGGCCAGCAGGTCGTCCTGCTCGGCGCGCCGCAATCGCAATACGTCCTCACGCCCTTGCCGCTGGTCCTGGGGCTCGACACGCTGCAATCGCTCGGCGATGCACGGCCGGCGGTCAAGATGTTGCAGCGCATCGACTCGATGACGCCCTTCAGCTCGACGCTGGTCAGCGTCGGCCAGGATGCGGCCGTCACGATCGCGGTGGACGGTGATGTCGTCGTGCAGATGCCGAGCGCGGCAGCGGCGGAAGGTGCGACATACCACCTGACTCCGGGATTTCGCTCCATCACCGAGACAGGGCCCGTGGTCCCGGGCGCGTATTCACTCCAGGTGGACGCATCGGCAAGCTACATCACCCGGTTCGGCTGGGATCCCCGTGGGCCTTTCCTGACGGGCAACTATTGGATGACTCCGTATGTCACGCCGGACGACCCGACTGCGCCGGACCGCGCACGCGTGCGCCTGGTCGTGGAGAACAACTGCGGCGACAACCAAGTCTCGGTCGACGGCGCCCCGATTACATACGGCAGCCAGGTCCAGGGTAACGCGGGAGTTGGTTTCGACCATGCCGCAGGAGCGATGCAAGTCGCGGTCTCCACGCCGGACGGAGCCAATTCGGAAGGCATCCGGAACTTGACCCTGGGTGCCGGACGCTACTACGTGATTCGCGTCTTCTCGCTCGCCGTCCTGCAGTGCTCGGGCAGCCGGCCGATCCAGCGCACGTTCGAGATCAGCGAGGACTAGCCACCGGCGCCGCGCGCGCTTCAGCCACGATCTTGCCGATGTCGGCGGTCGTCGCGATCGTGCGCAACTCGGCGTTCCTCGCGTCCACATTCTCCGGCGTGATTTCATCCTTACCCGCCGCCACGTCCTTCACGAGCTGCGACGAGATCTTCGGCGAATAGTGGTAGATGTCGCGGTACTCGGCGAGGTCCATGATCCAGTCGGTGCGTTCCTGGAAATCGTGGATGCGCACGTTGGGATACTTCGACATCGCGAGCACGAAGCGGCGCTTGAATTCCAGGCTCACGTCGAGCTGGTCGCGCCGCGCGAAGTCGATCCACACGAAGATCGAGTAGGGCGGCCAGATGAAGATGAACTCCGTCTGCGGATGCGCGCGCACCAGCGGCTCCACGTTCGCCTCGAAGCTTGCCCACATCCCTTCCATCGTGCGCTGCGGCTGCTTGTAGCGGCCGTTGATGTTGGCGAGATCGAGTTCGTCGATGACCTTCTTCGCGCCGAACCCAGTTCCGTCGTCGGCCCAGTACCAGGGATTGTCCGCGTCGGTGCGAAACTGTCCTTCGCGCCAGTCGAGGACGATGTCGAGCGATCGTCCTAGCGTGCCCGACGAAAGCAGGTACGGATAATCGTTCCAGCGCGCCGTGTCGTAGAGATACAGCGGAAGCTTCCCATAGCCCACGCGACCTGGATCGCCGGAGAACGCGTTGTAGTCCACGCTGTACAGGACTTGCTTCAACGGCCGCGACTCGAGCGCGACCTCGAGGACCTTCCGCCCGTCGTAGGCGGTCATCGCCGAAAGGCAGAGGTTCATCGTCTTGCCGGAGCCGAACGCGCGGTCCACCTCGCTCCCGGAGACGTTTTCCATGAGCGACGAGCTGATGATGGCGCGATCGTATTCGTAGTGGCGCGCGATGCCCGGATCCTCGTAGCGCTGGAACGCGCGGTAGAAGCGCGCCTCATGCGTCGTGGGCACGCGATATTGCTGGAACGGATCCACCTCGAAGTTCACGAAGCCCGCGAGCGCCAGCAGCGCCGCGGCGGCCATGAGCGAGTTGCGAAGGAAGCGGATCGCCACGGTCAGAAGTTGAAGTACAGGAATTCGGTGGGATTGCCGACTGAAAGGATTCCGGCGGCGAGAAGCAGCGCCGTGGCGGCCTGCAACGGCCAGCCGAACGTGGTCTCGGCGACGATGCGATTCGAGTTCCGCGGCATCATCGCCAGGACGCATGCGATGACGAGCGTCGGGACCGTGTACGGCACGATCGCCATGCGCATGCCGGTGAACCCCTGCGAGCCGAAGAGCGAGCCGAAGAACGACGCCGCCGTGGCGAGATCGGGCGCGCGAAAGAGCACCCACGCGAGGTTCACGAAGAGGAACGTGATGGCCCACGCGATGATCGCCGGAAGCGCCACGCGCGCGCGCGCCCACAAACGCAGCAGCACGAGGCCAGCGCCATTCGCGAGGCCCCACGTGATGAAAGTCCAGTTGGCCCCGTGCCAGAGTCCGCCCAGCAGGAACGTGACGACGATCGCAAGGGCGGTCCACGCCTCGCCGCGCCGGTTGCCGCCCAGCGGAATGTAGACGTAATCGCGCAGGAACCTCGTCAACGTTATGTGCCAGTGGCGCCAGAATTCCTGGAGATTGCGCTGCCGGTAGGGCGAATCGAAGTTCACCGGCAGGCGGATGTTCATCATCTGCGCCATGCCGAGCGCCATGTCGGTGTAGCCGCTGAAGTCGAAATAGATCTGCATCGTGTAGCAAAGGATCGCGAGCCACGCGTCGGCGAACGTGAGCGCCCCGTTGGACGAGAACGCGTTGCCCACCTGCTGCGCGAGGACGTCCGCGATGAGCACTTTCTTGCCCAGGCCCATGGCGAGGAGCGCGAGGCCCCGGGCCACGTTGTCCCATTGCACGCCCTTGTTCGTTCGGTCGGCGAACTGCGGCATCATCTCGCGGTGGTGGAGGATCGGGCCCGCGAGCAGGTGCGGGAAGAACGTGACGAAGAGCGAATAGTTGATGGCGTCGGGTTCCTGGGCCTTGCGCTTGTGCGCATCGACCAGGAATGCGATCTGCGTGAACGTGAAGAAGCTGATGCCGATGGGCAGGATCACGTCGAGATGCATTGGCGCCACCGAGAGCACGCGCGCCTCGGTCTCGAGGAAGAAGTTCGCGTACTTGAAGTAGCCGAGCAGCAGCAGGTCGAACGCGATGCCACCGACGAGCAGCGCCTTCGTCGGGCGCCCCTGCACGGCGCGATGCACGATCGCGCGCCCCACGGTGAAGTTCACCGCGATGCTCACGGCGAGCAGCCACACGAACTCCACCCGCCACCATGCGTAGAAGAAGAACGATGCGGCGACGAGCCAGAGGTTGCCCAGCTTGCCGGTCCGGTCATCCCCGCGACGGCGGGGATCCAGTCCGTTCAAGAAAAAATATCCCGCCACCACGATCGGCAGGAAGGCCAGCAGGAACTCGTAGGAGTTGAACAGCACGCGGCGCATTGTATCAACGCGGTCCCGCGCATACCGCTAGAATGCCCGCCATGGCCGCATACGTGCTCGTGCATGGCGCCTGGCATGGCGGGTGGTGCTGGAAGCGGGTCCTGCCCGCGCTCCAGGGCCCGGGCGTCGAGATCCACACGCCGACCCTCACCGGATTGGGCGAGCGGGCGCACCTTGCCTCGCGCGACGTGAGCCTCGAGACCCACATCCGGGACGTGATCGGCGTGATCGAGAGCGAGCGCCTCGCCGACGTGATCCTCGTGGGCCACAGCTATGCGGGCGTCGTCGTCACCGCCGTCGCGGACCGCACGCCGCAGCGCATTTCCCGCCTCGTGTATCTCGATGCGCTGGTGCCCAAGGCGGGACAGAGCCTCTACGATTGCGCCGGCCCCGTGTTCCGGGAACGCATCGAAGGTCTCGTGAAGACGCAGGGCGAGGGCTGGTACATCCCGCTCCCGACGGCCGAGCGCATGGGCCTCTTCCTGCAGGAAGACATCGATTTCACGATGCCGCGCCTCGTGCCGCATCCGGCGCGCACGTTCGCCGAGCCCGCGAACCTCAAAGGGCCCTGGGGGAACCCCGTGCAGCGCACCTACATCAACTGCATCGGCAAGAGCACGCCCGGAGGGCCACGCTCGGTGCAGGCCGCGGGGATCGACGACTACCACGAGCTTTCCACAGGCCACGACGCCATGGTGACGGCGCCGGCCGAGGTGGCTCGGTTACTGCGGGACGTCGCGACCTAGGACCACTAAACCGGGGCCAGACCCCGGTTAGTGGCGATTGACGATCGGGATCCACCCATCGTGAACGCCGTGGCATGCGACCTTCGCCCCGTCGAACTCTATCGCCTCGGGCCGCACCTCGCGGCATTTGTCCCTCACGTGCGGGCAGCGTGGATGGAACGTGCAGCCGCTCGGCGGGTCGAGCGGATTGGGCACTTCCCCCGCCACGGGCGTTCGCGCCTTGCCGGACATGGTGATGTCGGGGATCGCGCTTTGCAGCATCTGCGTATAGGGATGCAGCGGCCGGCGGAAGATTGTCTTCGTGGCCGCGGTCTCGACGATGCGGCCGAGGTACATCACGCCTACGCGCGTGGAGATGTGCGATACCACCGCGAGGTTGTGCGAGATGAAGAGATAGGTGAGGCCGTGCTCGCGCTGGAGGTCGCGCATGAGGTTCAGGATCTGCGCCTGCACGGAGACGTCGAGCGCACTCGTGGGCTCGTCGCATACGAGGAATTCGGGGTTCGACGAGAGGGCGCGCGCGATTGAAATACGCTGTCGCTGGCCGCCGGAGAATTCGTGGGGATACCGCTCCATGTCCAGGGGCGAGAGTCCCACATCGGCCAGCAGCTCGCCCACGCGCTTGCGTAGCGCCGCCTCGTCCTTGATGAGGTTGTGCGAGCGGATCGGCTCGGCGACGATCTTCTCGACGCGCCAGCGCGGGTTCAAGCTCGCGTAGGGATCCTGGAAGATCATCTGGAAGCGCCGGCGCATGGCGAGCATCTTCTCGTGGTGGAGGCTCGCGAGATCCACGCCTTCGAAGACGACCTTGCCGCTCGTGGGTGCGTACAGTCCGCAGATGAGGCGCGCCACCGTGCTCTTGCCGCAACCGGATTCGCCCACGAGCGAGAGCGTCTCGCCCCGATTGATCGTGAAGGACACGCCGTCGACCGCGCGCAGCAACTGGCGCGGCGCGCCTTCGATCATGCGATTCAGCCACGGGCGAGAGACGTCGAAGTCCTTGGCGAGTCCCTCGACTTGAAGAATTACTTCGGGGACAGACCCCTTGTAACTTTGTGACAAGGGGTCTGTCCCCGAACTAAGCATGGGCCACAGCCTCCGTCTCCTCGACGTGGAGCCAGCAGGCGGCGCGGGACTTTCCCGCGGGCATGAGTTGCGGGCGCTCGACACGGCAGCGGTCGAAGACGCGCGGGCACCGTGGATTGAAAGGGCACCCTGCAGGGATCGCGTTCAGGCGCGGCATCGAGCCTTCGATCTGCGCGAGGCGCTCTACGTCCTGGCCGAGCGTCGGGATCGACGCCATGAGTCCCGCTGTGTACGGATGCTGCGGTTTGTGGATCACCTCCTGCACGGGCCCGATTTCGACGATGCGCCCCGCGTACATCACGGCCACGCGATCGGCCGTCTCGGCGATCACGCCCATGTCGTGCGTGACGAGCATCACCGCCGTGCCGTTCTCGCGGCAGAGCTTCTTCAGGAGCTGGATGATCTGCGCCTGGATCGAGACGTCGAGCGCCGTGGTGGGCTCATCGGCGATGATGAGCTTGGGCTCGGCGCACAACGCGAGCGCGATCACGACGCGCTGGCGCATTCCGCCCGAGAACTGGTGCGGGTAGTTGTCGATGCGCCGCTCGGGAGCCGAAATGCCGACCTCGGCGAGCAGCGCGATCGCTCGTTTCCGGGCCGCCTCGTTGGACATCGGCAGGTGCGTCTGGATCGTCTCGATGATCTGGCGCCCCACCGTGTAGAGGGGATTCAGCGACGTGAGCGGATCCTGGAAGATCGCGCCAATGCGCCGCCCGCGAATCTTGCGCATCGCCTCGGGCGGAAGGTTGTCGATGCGCGCGCCTTCCAGGAGGATCTCGCCGCCCGCGATGCGGCCCGGCGGCTCCAGCAGCCCGATGATCGCGGTGCCGGTGATCGACTTTCCCGCGCCGGACTCCCCCACGACGCCCAGGACCTCCCCCTGGGCGATGTCGAAGCTCACATCGTCGATGGCGGTGAGTGTGCCGCGCCGTGTATTGAATTCGACGCGGAGGTTGCGGACCTGGAGGAGCGGTGCGCTCACTTCGCTCCGGTGGACGCGATGTTGAACTTCTTCGCGCAGTCGGGCAGGGCTTCCTCGAAGCGAACGATCGGCTCCCACTCCTGCGTCGTGCGCGTCTTGAGCTTCGCCGCGAGGTAGTAGCGCGTGCACGCCTTCGTTTCGAGCGGGAACGTCACCTGCGTCGCGGGGAAGCCCTTGCGCCCGTGCAGGTCCACGGTCACGTGGTGCATGCCCGGCGCGACGGTTCCCTTCGGATCGTAGACCGTGTTGTCGTCCACGCGGTTGATGAGCACCGGCAGCACGTCGGGATCGGCCGACGGGAAGTGGCGCTCGGTCATGATCTGCGAATACGGTTGGTCGTAGGGGCCCGCGGACGCGATTGTTGCCGTCGTTGCGAGAAATGTTGCCGCGATAATGCGTTTCATGTCGGTTCCTTTCAGCGTAGGCGCGGATTGAGAGCGTCGCGCAGCCAGTCGCCCAGCACGTTGATCGAAAGCACCAGGATCACAAGCGCCGTCCCCGGAAAGACGGTGATCCACCACTCGCCCGAGAACAGGAAATCGTTCCCGATCCGGATCAGCGTCCCGAGCGACGGCTGCGTAGGCGGCACGCCCACGCCAAGAAAGGATAGCGCCGATTCGGTGATGATGGCCGCCCCGATTTGTAACGTGGCGATCACCAGCACCGGGCCCAGGACGTTGGGTAACACATGGGAGAACATGATGGCGAGCGGATGTCTTCCTATGACACGCGCGGCCTGGACATATTCCTTGTTTCTTTCGACCAGCGTCGAGCCCCTCACGGTCCGGGCATACCCCACCCAGCCCGAGGCGGCGATGGCCACGATCAGCACATACACGGCGAGCTGGTCGTGGGAGCCCCTTGGCAGGATCACCCGCGCCACGCCGTCGATCAGCAGCGCGATGAGGATCGCCGGGAACGAAAGCTGGACGTCAGCTACCCGCATGATGAAGCCGTCGATCCGGCCGCCGGCATAGCCGCTGATGAGGCCCATGGCGACGCCGAAGATCGCCGCGAGCAATGTCGCGAAGAGCCCGATGATGAGCGACATGCGTGAGCCGAAGATGATCGCCGAGAGCACGTCGCGTCCCTGGTCGTCGGTGCCCAGGAGGTAGTTGCCGGTGCCGCTCCCGGAAAACACGGGTGGCGTGAAGGCATCTAGCAGGTTGAGCGTCTTCAAGTCGAACGGATTGTGCGGAGCGACCCACGGCGCGAAGGCCGCCGCGAGGACGCACGCGAGCAGGGTCGCCGCCGCGACGATCGTGGCCGGCGAGCGCTTGAAGCTGTAGAAGACGTCGCTGTCGAAGAAGCGGCGCACGGCGTCCATCAGTGACCCCCGGGCGTGGCGCGCTCGGCGCGAAGGCGGGGATCCACCGCGTAGTAGAGGAGGTCCACGACGAGGTTGATCACGACGAAGATGAGGCCGATGAGGCACAGGTACGCGGCCATCACCGGGATGTCGGCGAACTGCACCGCCTGGATGAAGAGGAGCCCCATGCCGGGCCACTGGAACACCTGCTCGGTGATGATGGCGAAGGCGATGATGCCGCCCAGCTGCAGGCCCGTGATCGTGATGACGGGCACCAGCGTGTTCTTCAACGCGTGGCCGAAATTCACCGCGCGGTCCGTGAGGCCGCGGGCGCGCGCGAACTTGATGTAGTCGGTGCGCAGGACTTCAAGCATCTCCGCGCGCACGAGCCGCATGATGAGTGTCAGCGGAAAGAATCCCAGCGTGATCGCCGGAAGGATGAGCGCCTTCAATCCCGACTTGGTCGCGAACCCCGTGCTCCACGCGCCGATCTGCACCGTGTCGCCGCGGCCGAAGGATGGAAGCCATCCCAGCCAGACTGCAAAGATCAAGATCAGGAAGATCCCGATGAGGAAGTTCGGCAGCGACACGCCCACGAGGGATGTGGTGAGGACCGCCTGGGCGGTCCACGAATTGCGCTTCAACGCCGTGTAGACACCCAGCGGAATGCCCACCACGAGGCCGAGGAGCGCCGCGGTCATCGCGAGCTCGAGCGTGGCGGGCAGCCGTTCGACGAGAAGCGCCGAGACGGGGCGCCCCAACCTCAGCGAGATCCCGAAATTGCCGTGCACGGCGTTGTCGATGAACGTCGCGAACTGCACGTAGAAGGGCTTGTCGAGGCCGAGGATGCCGCGCATCGCATCCCGATCGGCCTGCGTGGCTTCCGGCGGAAGCATCAGCGAGACCGGGTCGCCCACGAAGTTGAAAAGCGAGAAGGCGATGAAGCCCACGACCAGCATCACGACGACGCCCTGCAGCAGGCGCCTGATGATGAAGGCGATCACGCTACTGGATCTTGACCCACTTGATCGTGAGCTTGTTGTCGGCGCGGTGGATCGCGCTCACGTTGGCGCGCATCACCCACGGGATCACCTGGAAGTGCAGCGGCAGGTGCCCCACCTCCTGCTGGTGGATGCGGCTCGCGTCCAGCGCCAGGGCCGCGCGCTTCTTGCCGTCGATCTCCGTCTTCAGCTTGTCGATGTCCTCGTCCACCTTCGCGTTGGAGTAGTGGCCGAAGTTGTAGTCGCCGTCGGCGGTCTTCGGGATCACGGTGCGCACGAGGCTTTGCAGAGCGTACTGCGAGTCGAAGGTGGGCACGCCCCAGCCCAGCATGTAGAAGCTGGTGTCGTAGTTCTGGATCTTCGGGAAGTACTGGGCGCGCGGCAGCGTGGCGACCCTCACCTTCACGTTGATATGCGAGAGCATCCCCGCGACCGCCACGCAGATCTTCTCGTCGTTCACGTAGCGGTTGTTGGGGCAGTCGAGCGTGACTTCGAATCCGTCCGGGTAGCCCGCCTCGACCATCAGCTTCTTCGCGCGCTCGCGGTCCGGTGGCTTCACGACGTCCAGCTCCTTCGGGTAGCCGTCCACCTGCGGCGCGTACATCACCGCCGTCGGCACCGAGAGCCCGCGCATCACCTGCGTCTTGATGGCGTTCAAGTCGAGCGACATCTGGAAGGCCTGGCGCACGCGAAGGTCCTTGAACGGGTTCTTGCCCTTCACGCTCGAGTAGAGGAGCTCGTCGCGATACTGGTCCATGCCGAGGAAGATGGTGCGGTTCTCCATGCCCTCGAGGACCTTGAGGGCCGGGTTCTCCTTCAGGCGCGGGATGTCCTGCGGCGGCGGGTCGAGGACGAAGTCGATCTCGCCCGAGAGGAGCGCGGCCAGGCGCGTGCTGTCGGACTTGATCGGCGTGTACACGATCTCGTCCACGTTGCCCTCGGGCTTGCCCCACCAGTTCGGGTTCAGGGTGAGCACGGTCCTCACGTCGGCCTCGCGCGATTTCAGGACGTACTCTCCGGTGCCGTTCGTGTGGCGCGACGCGAAGGTCTCTTCCTTGTTCTTGAAGTCCTGAGGCTTCGTGACGTTGTGCTTCACGCACCAGGACCTGCTCATCATGCGCACCTCGGTGAGCTGCGGCACGAGCACCGGCGCGGGGCCGTCGGTGATGACGTCCACGGTGAGGTCGTCCACCTTCCTGGCTTCCTTGACGCCCGCGAGGTAGGGCTTGAAGTTCGACGTGTCCTCGAGCGCGCGCTGGATCGAGAAGACGACATCGTCGGCCGTGAAAGGCTCGCCTTCCTGGAACTTCACGTTGGGCCGCAGCTTGAAGCGCGTGGTCGTGGGATTCACGAGCGACCACGAGGTGGCGAGCAGCGGCTCGACCTTGAGGTCCCTGCCGCGCGTGACCAGCGTCTCGTAGACATTGTCGAGGAAGAAGTTGGTGAAGCCTTCGTTCTGCGCGTGCGGGTCCATGGTGACCGCGTCGCCCTGGCTGGACCATCGCAGCGTTTTCGCTCCCGCGGCCGGAGCCACTGCGAGCGCCAGCACGATCGACAAAATGGGGACGATTCTCACGGCGCTCTCCCTCCCGGAAGTTTGCGGTATGGTAGCAAGACAGGACCATGACAGACGAGATATTTCGGGAAGATGCCTACGCCCGCGAGGCCGAGGCTTCGGTCGTCGCGCGAGACGCCCGCGGCATCGTGCTCGACCGCACGATTTTCTATCCGCGCGGCGGCGGACAGGCGGGCGATTCCGGTGCGATCGCGCTCGCCGGTGGTGCCTCCATCGCCATCGCCGACACGGTGAAGGGCGAGGCGCCCGGCGAGATCCTGCACGTCCCGGCGGCGGGCCAGGAGGCGGCGCTCGAGGCGCTCGCCGTGGGCGCCAAGGTGACGCTGCGCCTCGATTGGGAGCGGCGCCATCGCCACATGCGCTTCCATACCGCTACGCACCTGCTTTGCGCGATCGTGCCCCACGAGACCAACGGGTGCTCGATCACGTCGGGCTATGCGAGGCTCGACTTCGACATGGTCGAGCCGCTCGACAGGGAGCACCTCGAACGCGAGCTCGCGCGCCTCGTCGGGGAAGCGCACGACATTCGCACCATCTGGATCACCGACGAGGAGCTCGACGCGAAGCCCGAGCTCGTGCGCACCATGTCCGTAAAGCCTCCGCGAGGCGTGGGCAGGATTCGCCTCCTCGAGATCGACGGCGTGGACCTGCAGGCGTGCGGCGGCACGCACGTCGCGAACACTCGCGAGATCGGCAAGCTTCGAGTGTCCAAGATCGAGAAGAAAAGCGCGAGGAGCCGCCGGGTAGTGATCGAGTTCGTCGAATGATGTCACCCCCGCGAAGGCGGGGGTCCAGCCGGAAACGCGTGAGCGCATTGGCTGGATCCCCGCCTTCGCGGGGATGACCCCGAGTGGCGTAAAATCGCGGCATCAACTTGCGCCGGAATCGCCATGAACGAGGCCACCCCGCAATCCGCGCCCCAGAACCCCATGGGGACCGACGGATTCGAGTTCGTCGAATACACCGCACCGAATCCCGAGCTGCTCGGGGATCTTTTCGAGCAGATGGGTTTTTCCGCCGTCGCGCGCCATCGCTCCAAGGACGTGGTGCTGTACCGGCAGGGAAAAGTGAATTTCATCGTGAACCGCGAGCCCGGCAGCTTCGCGCAGTCGTTCGCGCGCGTGCACGGGCCGTCGGTGTGCGCCTTCGCGATGCGCGTGAAGAACGCGGCCAAGGCCTACCAGCGCGCAGTGGACCTCGGCGCCAAGCCCTTCCATGGGAAGGTCGGTCCGATGGAGCTCAACATCCCCGCGATCCAGGGCATCGGCGGAAGCCTGATCTATCTCGTCGATCGCTATCCGGGGAATGGCGGAAATCTTTCGATCTACGACGTGGACTTCGTGCCCATCGAGGGCCGCGAGCAGCATCCGAAAGGCGCGGGCTTGATCGAGGTCGATCACCTCACGCACAACGTGTACTCGGGCCGCATGGACACGTGGGCCCAGTTCTACGAGCGGCTCTTCAACTTCCGCGAGATCCGCTACTTCGACATCCAGGGCCAGAAGACGGGCCTCACGTCGCGCGCGCTCACGAGCCCCTGCGGCAAGATCCGCATCCCGATCAACGAGCCGTCGGACAAGGGCTCGCAGATCCAGGAGTACCTCGACGCGTACAACGGCGAGGGCATCCAGCACATCGCGCTCTCGGCGAACGATATCTTTGCGACAGTGGAGTCGCTGCGCGGCAAGGGCGTGCGCTTCCTCGATACGCCGGATTCGTACTACGAGCGCGTGAACGCCCGCGTGCGCGACCACGGCGAGGATCTCGATCGCCTGAAGCGCAACAAGATCCTCATCGACGGCGAGGGCGTGGACAAGGACCACCACGAGGACAAGCTGCTGCAGATCTTCACCGAGACCGTGATCGGCCCCATCTTCTTCGAGATCATCCAGAGGAAGGGCAACGAGGGATTCGGCGAAGGTAATTTCCGCGCGCTCTTCGAATCCATCGAGGCGGACCAGATCGCCCGGGGAGTGATTTGAATTACCTCACGGGCTTCGGTTCTCACCACGAGACCGAAGCGATCGAAGGCGCGCTGCCCGTAGGCCAGAACTCACCGCAGCAGGTCGCCTTCGGGCTCCATGCGGAGCAGCTATCCGGATCGGCATTCACAGCGCCCCGCGTGGAGAACCTGCGCTCGTGGCTCTACCGGCTGCGTCCTTCGGCGATGCACGGCCCGTTCGAGCGCATGGACGAAAAGCTCGTGCGCACCGCACCCTGCACGGAAGCGCCCACGCCGCCCAACCGCCTGCGCTGGTCGCCGCTGCCGATGCCCGCCGGCAAAGTCGATTTCGTCGATGGACTCGCGACGTACGCGACCTGCGGCCAGTCGCGCGCGCAACACGGCGCGGGCATCCACGCGTACTGCGTGAATCGCTCCATGGAGCGCGTTTTCTACAATGCGGATGGCGAGATGCTCTTCGTGCCGCAGGAAGGTGCGATCACGCTCGCCACGGAGCTGGGACGGCTTGGTGTCGCACCGGGTGAAGTGGCGCTCGTGCCCCGCGGCGTGAAGTTCCGCGTGGAGATCCAGGGCTCGCCAGTGCGCGGCTACATCTGCGAGAACTACGGCGCGCCGTTCCGCCTGCCCGATCTCGGTCCCATCGGATCCAATGGCCTCGCCAATCCGCGCGACTTCCAGTATCCCGTCGCCGCGTACGAGGACCGCGATGCGCCGACCGAGGTCGTCGCCAAGTTCGGGGGGCATCTCTGGCGCGCGTCCCTCGGCCACTCGCCGCTCGACGTGGTTGCGTGGCACGGCAACTACGCGCCGTTCAAGTACGACCTCGCGCGCTTCAACACGATGAACACGGTGAGCTTCGACCACGCGGATCCGTCGATCTTCACCGTGCTCACGTCGCCGTCGGACACGCGCGGCATCGCGAACGTGGACTTCGTGATCTTTCCGCCGCGCTGGACCGTGGCCGACCATACGTTCCGCCCGCCGTACTTCCACCGCAACACCATGAGCGAGTTCATGGGCCTCGTGCGCGGCCAATACGACGCGAAGCATGGCGGCTTCGTGCCGGGCGGGGCAAGCCTGCACAACCAGATGAGCGCCCACGGCCCCGACCGCGCGTCCTACGACAAGGCGATCGCGTCCGAGCTGAAACCCCATTACATCCCCGACGTCCTCGCATTCATGTTCGAGAGCCGCTACGTGTTCGAGCCCACGGCCTTCGCGCTATCCACGCCCGCGCTCGATCGCGATTACGACGCCGTCTGGAACGGCTTCGAGAAAGCCCGCATCCCGAAATGAAGCTCGCATCGCTGAAGGGCCCGTCGCGCGACGGAACGTTGGTTGTCGTAAGCCCCGACCTCGCGCGTGCCGTGAAGGTCGATGCGATCGCGCCCACGATGCAGTACGCGATCGAGAACTGGGACACGCTTTGGCAGAAGCTGCGTGGGGTTTCGACGTCGCTCGAAGTCAATGCCGAGCGGAACGCTTTCGATTTCGCCGAGGCGCTCGATCGCGGTGAAGTGGCCGCGCCGTTGCCGCGCGCCTATGAATGGCTCGACGGATCCGCGTATCTCTCGCACGTCGAGCGCGTGCGCCGCGCCCGCAACGACACGGTGCCCGAGAGCTACTTCAAGGATCCGCTCATGTACCAGGGTGGGGCCGGAATGATGATGGGACCGCGCGATGCCATCCGTGTCCTCTCCGAGGATTGGGGCGTGGACCTGGAAGGCGAAGTCTGCGCGATCGTGGGCGACGTGCCCATGGGCGCGACTCCCAAGCAGGCGGGCGATGCAATCCGCCTCGTCACGCTGGTGAACGACGTGTCGTTCCGACGGCTCATTCCCGCGGAGCTCGCGAAGGGATTCGGATTCGTGAACGGGAAGGGCGCGAATGCGCTGGCGCCGGTCGCGGTCACACCCGACGAGCTCGGCCGCGCATGGCGCGAAGGGCGCGTACTCCACGAACTCCTCTGCGACGTGAACGGCGAGCGCCTCGGTCATCCCAATGCGGGCCTGGATGCGACGTTCGGCCTCTTCGAGCTGGTGGCGCATGCCGCGAAGACGCGCTTCCTCGCCGCGGGCACGTTGATCGGCACGGGCACCGTCTCCAACCACGATGCGACGGTGGGCTACGCGTGCCTCATGGAAAAGCGCCTCGTGGAGCAAGTGGAGCTCGGTGCCTCGAAGACGCCGTTCCTCGGCTTCGGCGACCGGGTGAAGATCGAGATGCTCGACGACAAGGGCGTGACGATTTTCGGCGCGATCGACCAGGTTGTCGAGGCGTTTGTCACCCGCGCGGAGCCTGCCCCGGCACGCTTAAAGCCGGGGGCGGGGGCCCAGTGACCGGCGAAACCGCCCACGGCCTGCGCGGCGACTACAGCCGCATGCGTCCCGACTACACGGTGGACCAGGACTGGGACGCGTATTCGGACGCGGAGCACGAGCTCTGGCGGCGCCTGTACCACCGGCAGCTTTCCCTCGTGCAGAAGTACGCGTGCGATGAATTCTGCGATACGTTGCACACGCTTCGTTTCGACGAAGGCATCCCGCACTTCGATGCCATCAACCGGAAGCTGGGGGGCGTGACGCGCTGGCAGCTGGTTGCCGTGCCGGGGCTCGTTCCCGACATCACGTTTTTCGATCACCTCGCGAATCGCCGCTTCCCGGTGACGGTGTGGATCCGCGAACCCAAGGAGTTCGACTACATCGTCGAGCCCGACATCTTCCACGACTTCTTCGGCCACGTGCCGATGCTCTTCAACCCGGTCTTCGCCGACTACATGCAGGCGTATGGGCGAGGCGGGATCAAGGCGCACGAGCTGGGCGCCATCGAGATGCTTTCGCGCCTGTATTGGTACACCGTGGAGTTCGGGCTGATCGCCACCGACAAAGGCGTGCGAGTCTACGGGGCGGGGATTCTCTCTTCAGGCGGCGAGATCAGCTATAGCGTCGACAGTCCCAAGCCCAATCGCATCGGCTTCGACCTGCTTCGCATCATGCAGACGCTCTACAAGATCGATACGTTCCAGGAAACGTATTTCGTGATCCGCGACTTCAAGCAGCTCTTCGACGCGACGGCCCCGGATTTCACGCCGTACTACGCGGAGTTGGAGGGACGCGAACCGTACGAGGCCTCGACGGTGCTGGCGACTGACAGGAAGTACTAAACCGGGGACAGACCCCGGTTTAGTCTTGGCTGGATCCCCGCCTTCGCGGGGATGACAATCAGTCGATCTTCACCCAGAGCGCTTCCACAACGTTGTCAGGCCGGTGCACGGCGTGGACGTTCGCGTGCCTTACACTGTCCGGCCGTCGCCAATGGGAGGGCGCTTGCAGCTACCGCGTGAATGGATCGGCCTGGCGCTGGTGATCCTCGGACTTGCGAGAGCGGCCCTGCTCGTCGCGCACGATCCGCTCGTGGGCTACGGAAACCAGTACGACATGATCCGGACGAGCGCCTGCCTGGGACTCTTCCCGGACCTGCCCGATCCCGCGCGCTACCAGCCGCACCCGGAAGCGCCGATCCCGGACTACAGGATGCAGGACGTGCGCCGTGACCTCTGCTATCCGTCGACGGAGGTCGCGATCGTCGCGGCGACGGCGTCGATCACGCGCGCCGCGGGCCTGGGCAAGGACATCTTCAAGCTGCAATGGGTCGGATTCGCAAAGCTTGCGCTCTTCGCGATCACGGCGCTGGTGCTCGCATGGGCCTTCCATCCGCATCCGGCGGCAGCGCTCTTCCATGGCGTGATCGCGTTCGTGCTCTTGTGCGATCCGGTCGTGACCCTCTGGTACAACACGTTCTACACCGAGTTCGGCGCGATCTGGTCGTTGTACGCCGCGATCGCGGCCATCGCGGCGCTCGCCATTACCGAGCGTGGAACGATTCCGCTCACGACGATGCTGGTTGCCGCACTCGTCGGCCTCGCATTCTCGCGGGAGCAGCTGGCGCTCCTCCCGCCGGCCATGGTGATCGTGTCGTGGCCATGGCTCTGGCAGCGTTCGCCCCACCTTACGGTCGCCGCGTTCGGCGTGGCGCTCATCACGTCCATGATCTCGTTCGCGCTCATCCAGCGTCCCTCGGACGTCTGGCAAGCGAACCGAACGGACGCGTACCTGGGGGTGCTGCTGCCCGCGGCGAGCGATCTGAAGGGGGCGATGAGGGCACTCGAGCTGCCTGATACGTGCGCGCCGCTGGTCGGCGCGTCGTGGACCCAACAGCGAGGCGAACCGGTTGCATCCGCATGCCCCGAGGTGCTCAAGCTCTCGCCGGTGGCCTTCCTTCTGGTGGGGCGTGCCGAGCCCTTGGCACTGGCACGGGCGGTGGCGCGCGTGCTGCCGGGAACGCAGGAGGTCGTCCCACGCCTCGGTGTGCTCGCCGGCGCAAACCGGGAGCCCGTGAATCGGCTGCCCTGGTGGCTCGCCTCGCCGCTGCATGCGCTCGCGTGGCGATTGCCGATGACAGCCTATCTCACGATGGTGATCGCGGTCGCCCTCGCCGCGCCGCTCGGATTGCTGGCGGCGCTTGGATGGGCGAGGCCGTCGCGAACCCAGCACGGCACTGAAATCTTGCTCGCGATGTTGCTGGGTGGCATCACGCTCTATGCCTTGGTGACGACGGTTTTCGGCGACGGATTCAGCGAGGCGTCCCGGCACTTCTTCCCGGGAAATCTCGCGATGTATACGGCCTTGATCGGTGCCGCGTTCGCAATTGCTTCGCTCGCCATGCGCTGGATCGAAGCCCCGAAGGAGCACGTGATCGAGATGGTGGCGACTGTGCTCGCTGTGGCCGCCATCGCCGCTGGCGCTTGGTACGCGATCGGTTGGGCGCGGACGCAGCCGCTCGCCATGGGGTTGCTCGACCTGCCCGAGGGCCGGGAGGTGGCGCCGGGCGCTCCGCTCAAGGTATCCGGATGGGCACTCGATCCGGCCGGCGTCGACTCCGTCGTCGTCCAGCTCGGAAAGATCGAGCACACCATCGCGCCCAACCAGCCCACCGACGCGCTGAACCTCATGTTCCCTTCCTATCCCGATGCGGGTACCGCCGGATTCGCTACGGTATTCACCGCGGCGGAGGTCGCGCAGTGCAGCTCGTCCGAACTTGTCACGCTGCGCGTGGTGGCCCGGAGTCGCGCGGGACCGGCGATTGAAATCGACCGTCGCCGCCTCGTCATCCCGCAGCTCGTCTTCTCGCAGTGACACCGCAGTCACCTCCGCCGTGGCGCGGCATTGCCATCGCGCTTTGGCTGGCGGTGGCCGCGTGCTCGGCCGTGCTCTTCGTCCCGGTGATCGCGCACGGCTACTTCCTCGCCGACGACTTCTCCTACATCGTGGGCCTGCGGCTGTGGGACGATCACGGCGTCCTCGGTGCGAAGCTGCTCTCGAAATTCGCGGCAGGCATCGATGCGGGCGATAACCATTTCTACCGCCCGCTCTCGAACCTCACGCTGGGCCTGAACTACCTCACGAGCGGTGCCGACCCGGCGGGCTGGATGGCAGTGAACGTCGCGCTGCACCTGGGGACCGCCGTGCTGATCGCGATGCTGGGCGCGAAACTCGCGAAGACGGGCGATCCGGCGCGCGCCGCCGCGGCCGGAGCACTGGGGGCGACGATGTTCCTCTTCGCCGCGCCCGGCGCCGAAGTGGTGGGCTGGATCTCGACGCGCTTCGACTCGACGGCGACATTCTTCACGCTCGGTGCCGCGACCGCTTTCGCATTCAGCCGGCGCGCGTTCGACGCCCCGTGGTGGGCGGCCCTCGCCTCCGGCATCGCGGCACTCCTCAGCAAGGAATCGTCGGCCACGATGCCCTTCGCGATCCTCGTGGTCGCGTTCATCCAGGTCGAAGGCGCACCGGGGGCAGTCGCGCGTGCCCGTGCGGCCCTCGCGCGATCCGCACCCTGGCTTGCGCTCGCGGTCCTCTATCTTGCCGCGCGCTGGGCGATCTTCGGCACGGCGACCCAGGTCTATGCCCACTCGGACCCGCTCGGCCAGGCGTTCGTGGCAGGACATTGGGAAAATGTGCTGCGTGAACTGCCGCACTGGTTCGAAGGCGAGTTTCCACCCGCGCAGCGGTTCCACTCGATCGTGGCGCTTACTCTGCTACAGCTCGCGCTGATCGCCTGGGCGCGGCCTGGTTCGCGCATCGCCGTGGCAGGGACCGCCGCGACCGTCGCTGCGACGCTGGCGCTTCTCCTGCCTCACGTCGAGGGACTCGCCATCGGCGTGGGCGGCCGCCTTTTCTACATGACGCTTGCGTTCTACGGCGTGCTCGTGACCGTGGGCCTTTGCCAGGCGCGGCTGCGCTACCTGCTGTGGGGCGCGACGCTCGGCCTCGCGATTTTCCACTTTGCAGCGATGCACGCGGCGATCGCGCGCTGGGACGCGGCGTACCAGGAAATGCGCGCACTTGTCACGCAGCTGCAGGCCTACGGGAAGGCGTTGCCGCCTGGCGAGTTCGCGCTGGTGCTCGCGCAGGACACGTACGATGGATTGCCCTTCGGGCGCAACGCACAAGGCGGCCTCATGCTGCCGCCGCTCTTCGGGCCGCTCGCCGCGCACCACACGCTCGTGCAGCTCGACCTCGACCTGCCGGCGGTCGGCCAGGAGGTCAAGCGCGGGCTCATCGGGTCGCTCCGCGAACACGACATCTTCGACGTGCTCGACGGGAAGGTGAAAGCCAAATACGGGGCGGAGTACCCCACGCGGGTGGCCTGCTGGGATCCGCTGGGGCGGAGCCTGTGGCCGCTCGATGTGCCGGCGGCCACCTCGCCCGAGGCCTGGGCCGGAGAGCTCGCCCGGGCCTACGCGCGATCGACCTGCTCGACGCAGGTCGATACGCGCAAGCGTTGAGGCGCTACTTGATCTTGACCCAGGTGGTTTGCAGCCAGTTGTCGGCGCGGTGGATCACTTCCACGTTCGAGCGCGACACCCACGGAATGACCTGCAGGTGCAGCGGGATCATGTACACGTGGTCCTGGAAGTACTTCATCGCATTGTCGATCGTCTCCTGGCGATGCTTGGGATTGGTGTCTCCCTTCGCCTCGTCGATCATCGCGTCGAATTTCTCGTCCTTGTAGTTGCCCCAGTTGTAGTCGCCGTCGCCCTTGTCGTTGCGCGAATGCAGGACGGGTTGGAGGGTAAAGATCGCGTCGGTGGTGGCCCCACCCCAGCCCAGCATGCAGAAGCTGATGTCCATGCGCTGCGCCTTCGGGAAGTACTGGGCGCGCGGTATGGCGTTCACCTTCACGGTCACGCCGACCTTCGCGAGCATGCCCGCCACGGCGATGCAGATCTTCTCGTCGTTGATGTAGCGGTTGTTCGGGCAATCGAGCTGCACCTCGAAGCCGTTCGGGTAGCCGGCCTCGGCGAGCAGCTTCTTCGCGCCGGCCGGGTCGTACTTCACGCGCTTGTCGAGGGCCTTGGGAATGCCGGCCTTCTCCGGGTTGGGCAGCAGGATCGCCGTCTCCACGGCAAGGCCGCGCATCACGGTCTTCACGATCGCGTCCTCGTCGATGCCCATGTAGAAGGCCTTGCGCACGCGCTCGTCCTTGAAGGGGTTCTTGCCCTTCACGTTCGAGTAGAGCAGCTCGTCGCGCGCCTGGTCCATCTGGAGGAAGATCACGCGGTTCTCGCGGCCTTCGTAGACCTTGAGGCCCTTGTCGGCCTTGAGCTTGTCCATGTCCTGCACCGGCGGGTCGAGCACGAAGTCGAGCTGGCCCGAGAGCATCGCCGCCATGCGCGTGTTGCCCTCCTTGATGGGCGTGTACACGATCTCGTCCACGTTGCCGTCGAAGCGACCTTCCTTGAGGCCCCACCAGTTGGGATTCTTCTTGAAGGTGCTCTTCACATCGGGATCGCGCGACACGAGGATGAAGGGGCCGGTGCCGTTGGCGTTGCGCGACGTGTGGGCCTCCTTCTCGTTGGTGAAGTCCTGCGCGTTGACCGCGTTGTTCTTCTCGCACCAGCTCTTGCTCATCATGAAGAGGCTGTTGGCGAGCATCTCGAGCATCACGGGGTTCGGGACCGGTGTCGTGAGCTCTACGGTGTAGGCATCGATCTTCCTCGGCGTGCCGACGGCGTTGCCGTACACACGGAAGTTCGACGTCTTGCCTTGCAGGCGCAGGATCGAGAACACGACGTCATCGGCGGTGAAGTCGCTGCCGTCGTGGAACTTCACGCCCTTCCTCAGGTTGAAGACCCACACCGTGGGGCTCGTCTGCTTCCAGCTCGTGGCGAGCGACGGGAGGATCTCCAGGTGCTTGCCCCGCTCGACGAGCGACTCGTACACCTGGCCGTTGATCGAGTTGGTCAGCAACTCGTTCTGGGCCATCGGGTCGGCGGTCAGGTAGTCGCCCTGGCTGGACCATCGCAGGGTCTTGGCATCGGCGACGGTGGCGGCGAACGCGACCGCGGCGATGGCGGCAATGCTCGAAATGGCGCGGAATCTCATGAGGGCCCTCCCCAGTGTGAGTCGGTAATCATAGCGGCTTTCCGACGATCACCGCATCCTGGCCGTCCCAGAAGGCGATCTCGCGGTAGTCGACCTTGTTGCCGGGTAGCGCCGCGATCACTTCGCGCTCGACGAAGCCTCGCGTCGTGAACGTGGTGCCGTAGGTCTCGCCGCCCAGCTGCGGCGACTCGCTGCTCGCGATGAAGTGCGTGCCGGCCGCGTCGAACTTCACGCCGATCTCGAGTGCGCGGGCCTCGTTGTGGACGCTGAAGATCAACGCCCCGCCGGGCGCCACGGCGGCGAAGAGCTTCTGCAGCCACGGCCCCCAGGCGTTCGGCGGCAGGTGCGTGAAGAGCGAGAGGACGAAGACCAGGTCGTAATGCCCGGGAATGCGCAGCGACTGCGCATCGCTCGTGGAGTAGAACCCCGGGGCGCCGAGCTCGTCCCGCGTGAAATCGACGGACCCGGGCTGCACATCCGAGCAGGTGACCCGGCCCGGCAGGACCCTCACGAGATGGCGCGTGAAGCGCCCGAATCCCGAGGCGAACTCGAGCACCGAGCGGCACTTGAGGAGCGAACGGTCCACGTTTTCCATGGCGACGATGAGCTCCGAGAGCGTCCGCCAGCCGTCCGAGAGGTACTCGCGCACGGGGTTGGCCGCCAACGGATGCAACGCGAAGAACCGGAAGATGTCGTCGCGCGGATCGATCACGCAGTTGATCTTCATCCAGGCGCCGTAGGAATCGGGGCCGGCCTCGCGTTCGCGGGCGTTGTGGGCGTCGAGGTCGACCGGGATGCGCGTCATAGCGCGCAATTGTAAGGCTAGAACGGGCCGATCGAAGCGATCGAATCGACGAGCGCTGCCCGTTCGCTTTCCGGAAGCGCGGCAAACCACTTCACGATGAGCTTGTCGTGCTTCGTGAGTTCGTATCCGAAGCGAAGGTCCACGGCGAGCGCCTTCGCGTCGCCACAGAATCCGAACCACGCCTTGCAGTCGTTCAATTTTTCCGACGCCGCCTGCATCATCATCTGCGCGAGGCCGCCACGATCGGCGCATTCCTTCCATTGCGACTTCGGCATGCGCCGGTAGAACGTCTGCCGTACGCACATGCCGCCTTCCAGGTACACGTCGCGATAGCGGATCCAGTTGCAGAAGCCCACGGCCTCTTCCTTGCCGTCGGGCCAGAGGTAGGTCGCCACGAACTGGTGCCAATTCTCCGCAGGAGTCGGAATCGCCAGGCACCCATCGCGCGGCACCGGGAAGGCGGCGTTGAAGCACTCTCGGAAGAGGCCGGTGGCCATTTCGGCCGCATTCGGAACTTCCGCGATGCGCAGCCGGTCATTCAGGGTATCCATCGCGTCATTCTAGCGGCGCTATAATTCGCGGTTCCCCGGAGGTGAATGCCATGAACGCAGTCGTCAAGGACCGCGCAGCGGTCCCCGCCCTCAAAGACCCCAAGCTCTTCCGTGAAAACGGCTACATCGACGGCGCCTGGGCCGAGGCCGACAGCCGCGCCCGTTTCGAGGTGCGCAACCCCGCCGACGGCACGCTGGTCGGCAGCGTGCCCAACATGGGCGTGGCCGAGACGAAGCGCGCGATCGCCGCGGCCGAAGCGGCGCTGCCTGCGTGGCGCGCGCTCGCGGCGAAGGAGCGCTCGAAGATCCTGCGCAACTGGTTCAACCTGATCGTCGCCAACGCCGACGACCTGGCGCTACTGCTCACCACGGAGCAGGGCAAGCCGCTCGCCGAGGCCAAGGGCGAGATCATGTACGGCGCGTCCTTCGTCGAGTGGTTCGCCGAGGAAGCCAAGCGCGTCTATGGCGACGTGATTCCTTCGCCCACCAACGACCGCCGCATCATCGTGATCAAGCAGCCCATTGGCGTGGTGGCCGCGATCACGCCGTGGAATTTCCCCACCGCGATGATCACCCGCAAGGTGGCGCCCGGCCTCGCGGTCGGTTGCACGTTCGTGCTGAAGCCCGCCGAGCAGACGCCGCTTTCGGCGCTCGCGCTAGCCGAGCTCGCCGAACGCGCGGGCTTCCCGAAGGGCGTGCTCAACATCGTGACGGGTGACCCGGCGCCCATCGGCCAGGAGCTCTGCGCAAGCAGCGTGGTGCGCAAGGTCACGTTCACCGGCTCGACCGAAGTGGGCCGCATCCTCATGCGCCAGAGCGCCGACACGATCAAGAAGCTCTCGCTCGAGCTGGGCGGCAACGCGCCTTTCATCGTGTTCGACGACGCGGACCTGGACGCGGCAGCCGAAGGCGCGCTTGCTTCGAAGTATCGCAACGCCGGCCAGACGTGCGTATGCGCCAATCGCATCTACGTGCAGGACACGGTGTACGACGCGTTCGCGGCGAAGCTCGCCGAGAAGGTGAAGAAGTTCAAGGTGGGTCGCGGCACCGACGAGGGTGTCAACATCGGCCCGCTCATCGACAACCAGGGCCTCGCGAAGGTCGAGGACCACGTGGCCGACGCCGTGGGCAAGGGCGCCAAGGTGATGCTCGGCGGCAAGCGCCACGCGCTGGGCGGTCTTTTCTTCGAGCCCACGATCCTCACGGAAGTCACGCCCGACATGAAGGTCTCGCGCGAAGAGACGTTCGGCCCCGTGGCGCCGCTCTATCGCTTCAAGAAGGACGAGGACGCCGTGAAACTCGCGAACAACACCGAGTTCGGCCTCGCCGCGTATTTCTACGCACGCGACGTGGGCCGCATCTTCCGCGTCGCCGAGGCGATCGAAAGCGGCATGGTCGGCGTGAACGTCGGCATCCTCGCCAACGAGGTCGCGCCTTTCGGCGGCGTGAAGCAATCGGGCCTCGGCCGCGAGGGCTCCAAGTACGGCATCGACGATTTCCTCGAGATCAAATACCTCGCGATTGGCGGGATTCAATAAACCTTTGGATCCGCGGATGAACGCAGATGAACGCAGATACCCCGAAAGCAATGATGGCGTTTCGTGCCTGCGCTTGATGGATCGCGAACCAAGCCCTCAAGGTTTTCATCTGCGTTTATCTGCGTTTATCTGCGGATCCAAAGCCTTTCTGCTTGCATCACTGCTCACCGCCGCAACCTTCGCACTAGCGCAGGACCGGCCATCACAACCGGAGCCGCCGAGCGGGTGGACGCCCAAGCAGCTCGCGCACGCGAAGCACTACATGGTCGCGGCGGCGAATCCGCTCGCGGTGGACGCGGGCGTGCGGATGCTCGAGCAGGGCGGCAACGCCATCGACGCGATGGTCGCCACGCAACTCGTGCTGAACCTGGTCGAGCCCAGCTCGTCGGGCCTGGGCGGCGGCGCGTTCCTGCTCTACTACGACGCCCGGGCGAAGGCGATCCGCGCGATCGACGGCCGCGAGGTCGCGCCCGCGGCGGCCACGCCGAACCTCTTCGTGGGCGCCGACGGAAAGCCGATGGCGTTCAATGCCGCGCGCGTCGGGGGGCGTTCGGTCGGAGTGCCCGGCACGCCGCGGTTGCTCGAGATCGCGCACCTGCGCTTCGGCAAGCTCCCATGGAAGAAAGTCTTCGAGCCCGCCATCGAGGTCGCCGAGAAGGGCTTCCCCGTCACCCCGCGTTTCCACAAGCTCATCGGGGAAGACAAGGGCCTCGCCGACGAGCCCGCCGCGCGCGCCTATTTCTTCGACGAGCAGGGGCAGCCGAAGGCCGTCGGCACCATCATCCGCAATCCCGAATTCGCGGCGACGCTTCGCAAGATCGCCGCGGGCGGCGCCGACGCGTACTACACCGGCGACCTCGCGCGCGACATCGTGGCCGCCGTTCACGCGCATCGCAACGCCGGCACGCTCGAAATGCAGGACCTCGCCGGCTACCGCGTCCGCGAGGTCGAGTCGATTTGCGGAGTGTATCGCGCCTACAAGCTCTGCGGCATGCCGCCGTCGTCTTCGGGTGGCATCGCGGTGCTTCAGATCCTGGGCGAGCTCTCGCGCTTCGACATGGGCTCGATCCGGCCCAACTCCACCCAGGCGGTTCACGTGATCTCGGAGGCCGAGCGCCTCGCCTTCGCCGACCGCAACAAGTACGTGGCCGACGATCGCTTCGTCGACGTGCCCGTGGCGGGTCTTCTCGATCCCGCGTACCTTCGCGAGCGCTCGATGCTGATCCAGCCGGAGAAATCCATGGGCAAGGCCCAAGCGGGCCATCCGGCCGGCGTGAAGGTCGCCTACGACGACGATCCCGTCGACGAGATCCCCGGCACGACACAGATCGCGATCATCGACGGCGAGGGCAACGCGGTCTCGATGACCACGACGATCGAGGCGTTCTTCGGCAGCCGCATCATGGTCCACGGATTCCTGCTCAATAACGAGCTCACGGATTTCAATTTCCTGCCCATCGAGGACGACGTGGGTGTGGCCAACAGCGTGGCGCCCGGCAAGCGGCCCCGCAGTTCCATGTCGCCCTTCCTCGTGTTCGACGGCAAGACGGGCAAGCTGGACATGGCGATCGGCAGCCCCGGGGGCAGCCTCATCATCGGCTACGTCGCCAAGGCGCTGGTCGGGATCATCGACTGGAAGCTCGACCTGCAGAAGGCCATCGACCTTCCCAACTTCGACAGCCGCAACGGGCCCACGGAGATCGAGAAGGGCACGCAGCTCGTGGCCCTCGAGCCGGCGTTGAAAGCGATGGGCCACGACGTGCGCGCCATCGACATGACGAGCGGGATCCAGGGCATCCGCGTCGTGCGCGGCGGGCTCGAGGGTGGCGCCGACCCGCGGCGCGAAGGTGTCGCGCGCGGGCACTGATTTTTTTCGGAAGCGGCATCAACACAAAGGAGAAGCATTTGAAGAAGGCAATGATCGCGGCGCTCGTCGCCGTTTGCGCGATTGGAGTTGCGAGCGCCGAGGAGGTGAAGAAGGGCGACAAGGCGGCGTGCGAACCCGCGCCGAAGTCGCTCGTGACGAAGGACCTCAAGCCCGGGAAAGGTCCCGACGTTGTTTTCCGCACGCCGGTCCTCGTGAGCTACACCGGCTGGCTCTACGATCCGTGCAAGCCCGACCACAAGGGCGAGATGTTCGACACCTCCGCGAATCGCTCGACACCGCTGGGATTCATGGTCGGCGCCGGGCGCGTGATCAAGGGCTGGGACGAAGGCATCATCGGCATGAAGGAGGACGGACAACGCCTTCTCGTGATCCCGCCGGACAAGGGGTATGGCGAGAAGGGCACGCCCGACGGCAAGATCCCACCCAATTCGACGCTGGTCTTCGAGGTCACGCTGCTGAAGATCATTCCGACCGGCACGCCGGCGCCCGCCAAGTGAAAGTCGAGAGCACGAGCTTTTCCAGTGGCGGTGCGATTCCGCCGAAGCTCGCGTTTTGCGCGCCGGACGCGCGGACTCACGTCACGCTGTCGAAGAACCTGAGTCCGCAGCTCTCCTGGACCGATGTGCCCGCGGGAACAAAATCCTTCGCGATCATCTGCCACGACCCCGACGTCCCGAGCCAGGGCGACGACGTGAACCAGGAAGGGCGCGTGGTCCCGAAGTCGCTGCGCCGCGTGGATTTTTTCCATTGGGTGCTCATCGATCTTCCGGCGAGCGTCACGAGCGCGGACGAAGGAGAGTTCTCGTCGAGCATCACGCCTCGCGGCAAGCCGGGTGCGGCGGCGCCCCACGGATCGCGGCAGGGCATCAACGACTACACGGGCTGGTTCGCCTCCGATCCCGAGATGTCGGGCGAGTATCGCGGCTACGACGGGCCGTGCCCGCCGTGGAATGACGAGCTTATCCATCGCTACGTGTTCACGGTGTTCGCGCTCGACGTGGCGAAGCTCGAGGTGGACGCATCCTTCGGCGGTGGGGACGCTCGCAAGGCGATGGCGGGACACGTGCTCGCGCAGGCGTCGATCACCGGCCTGTACACTCTGAATCCTTCCGTCAAACTGTAAGCCATGGCCACGCGCCGGGATTTTCTTGCAGCTGCCCTCGCGGCAGCGCTCGCGCCCGGCGCATTCGCTGGGGAGCCGCCGCGCTGGGAACCGTTGCGCAAGGGTGGCTTCGTGCTCCTCATGCGCCATGCGTCCACGACAATCGCGGGCGCCGATGGGCGCGGCTACAAGCTGGGCGATTGCTCGACCCAGCTCGCCCTCTCGGATGAGGGGCGTGCGGAAGCGATCCGCATCGGCGAGAGGCTCAAGGACGAGCACATTCCAATCGCCAAGGTCTATTCGAGCCCGTTCTGCCGTTGCCACGACACGGCGATGCTCGCTTTCGGCATGGCCGAGGACTGGGACCCGCTCAGGTCGTTCTTCTACGAGCCGGAACGCGAGGCCGAGTTCACCGGTTCCGTGAAGAGGCGCATCGGCAGCTATTCCAGCCGTGCCATGGGCGGCAATATCGCCATGGTCACGCACAACACCAACATCGCCGCGCTCACGAAGCTCTCCGTCGCCCACGGCGAGATCGTCGTGCTGCGTCCCGACGGCTGCTGCGGATTCAAGGTCGACCAGCGGTTGGTGCTCTGACGCAGCTGTCACCCCCGCGAAGGCGGGGGCCCAGCCGAAGCGCGGACGCGCAAGTGATCCCGATGCAGAACGGCCTCGATCGCTTTCAGGACCTTGGACGACGCGAAGCCTATCCGCTGTGACGGGGAAGTCAAAGCAACAAAGCGTGCCAGCCACGGTTGCAAGTCGATTCGTGGTCGGAACTCTGGCGCGCATTTGTGCCGGCTCCGTCATTGCGGGAATGGCGAGGCACCGCTGCGATCGAAGAGCAGCGGCTAGTCCCAGGTCCTGAAAGCGATCGAGGCCGTTCTATGTCGCGATGAACCCGTCTTCCGCACTGGCTGGGCCCCCGCCTTCGCGGGGGTGACAACTCACTCGTCGTCGCTCGACCTCAACCACTTCTCGTAGTCCCGCCGCGTCTTTTTCGTGGGGCGGCCCTTGAAGCGTGGCTGCGGCAGGGACTTCATCTCGGTGGCGAGCCTCGTGCGGCGCTCGCGGCTTTCGGCGGATTCCTCGTAGAGCGTCGCGGCGATCGTGGCGCTTTCGCGGCGATCCGACAGGACCTTCACGACGATCACGTGCTCGAAGGGCGGGCGCCGCACGGTGACGTTGTCGCCCACCTTGAGCACCTTCGCGGACTTCGTGCGTTCGCCGTTCACGGTGACGTGGCCGGCGTCGATCGCCTCGACCGCGAGCGATCGCGTCTTGAAGAACCGCGCCGCCCAGAGCCACTTGTCGATGCGCAACGCCTACGGCCCCGTCACTTGAGGCGCACCTCGTGCATCGTGATGGGTTCCGAGGTGCCCGTGTCGAACTCGGCGCCGGCGAGGATTCCGGCGGTCGCGACGGCCGCGGCGCTCTTCGCCTTCGGATACACCGTGTACATCGCGCCCAATGCGAAGTCGCGCCCGGAGCCGATGGCCCAGAAGCGGTCGAGCTCGAACACCTCGCGCATCGAGTACACCGCGTAGATCCCCGAAGGGTTCACGATCATCACGGTCATCTGGCTCGACTCGTAGGGATCGTCTTCCTCTTCCTTCGGGTTGAGGAACGCCAGTTCCTTCAGCTGCGGATGGAGCTTGCGGAAGGTCTCGTAGATCGCGTTCTTGCCGTGGAAGTCGAGGTTCTTGCTCCTCGCGAGCAGGTTCTCGATCACGAGCTGGTGCGCGGCACTGCCCGCCACGCCGATGAACGAATCGCCGTACGAGGCGATCTTTTCCGGGTGCCTGTCGTAGGCGGGTGCCAGGCGCGTGGTGCCGAACGTGGTGAGTGAATCAGCGGCGATGACGGCCGTATGGTCCTTGCGCACGACGACGATCGTGGTCATGTCGCTCCGATTGAAATCAGCGGGGAAGGGTGGCGAGGAAGGCTTTGCGCTCTTCGTCGGAATCGATGTGCGATGCGAGCTGCGTGTACAGCTCCTTCAGGTTGCCAGAACTCCCGGCGGCCTGCTTGATGAGGACGCGGGCGAGCGGCCCCACGTAGCTCGCAAGCTGGCGCTCCGCCGTGGAGAGGATCTCCGGCGTGAAGGCGCTCCTCGTCCCGGTGGGAGCGGGCTTCGGCTTGTCGGGAATCGTATCGGCGGCCGCCGCCTTGGGCTTCACGGCGGCCATCTTCTTCATGAAAGCGTGTTGCTCGTCGGCGTCGGGGATGTTTTCGGCCAGGGCGCGGAAGAAATCCTCGATCGTCGCCGCCTCGCCCTTCGCGCGTTTCACGAGCAGCGTGGCGAGCGGACCTACGTGGCGCGAAAGCGAGCGCTCGACCTCGGCCAGCATCTCCGGCGAGAGTGTCAGCGTCGGAGCGTTGCGAACGGCCGTAGCCGCGCGCGAGGCGTCGGGACGGCGAGGCGCTGGTGAAGGCGCGCCGCCATCCTTGAAGCGAAGCGCCTGCAACATCGCCGCCTGGAATTCAATCGCCGACTGGAAGCGCTCGTCCGCCTTCTTCGCTAGCGCGCGGGCGAGCACCGCATCGAATCCCGCGGGCAGCGACGGCACGATCTGCGACGGCGGCTTCGGATCCGACTGGAGCACCTTGTGCATGACGACCGCGGGCGTCTCGGCGAGGAAGGGGCTCACTCCCGTGAGCATCTCGTAGAGGATCACGCCCGACGACCACAGGTCCGCGCGCCCGTCGGCCTGCAATCCCATCAACTGCTCCGGCGACATGTGCGTGGGCGTGCCGACCACCGTCCCCACCTGCGTGAGCGACGACGACTCCAGCCGCGCGATACCGAAGTCCATCACCTTCACCTTGTTGCCGCCGACGATCATCACGTTGGCGGGCTTGATGTCGCGATGGACGACGCCCTGCTTGTGGGAGTAGTCGAGCGCGCCCAGGAGCTGCTTCATGATCTCGAAGACGTCGATCACCGCGAGCTTTGGCCCGTCGTGGAGGATGCTCTTCAGCTCCCGGCCCTCGACATACTCCATCACGATGTACGCCATGTCCTTGTCATTGGCGTACTCGTACACGCCGACGATCGCGGGATGCTGCAGGCGCCCGCCGGCCTGCGCCTCGCGCTTGAAGCGCGCGAGCGCATCTTCCATATCGATCGCGTCGAGGTAGTCGGAGAGGATCGTCTTGATCGCGACGCGCCGCTCGATGACGGGGTCGAAGCCCTCGTACACCATGCCCATGGCGCCGCGGCCGAGGGCGCGCGTGATTCGGTACTTGCCTATGGCCTCCGGAATCTCAGCCATCTATCTTTCGATGAGCTTCAGCGCCTTCTGCAGGCTGCGCCGCATGCGGTTGAACGAAACGCCCAGCGTGCTGATCTCGTCCTTGCCCTTGCCGAACTCGGGAACGTCGAAGTCGCCCTGGGAGATCTTGTCGGCGGCGGCCGACATGCGCGTGATGGGCCTCAGAATCATGAACGAAAGCATCACGTTCAGCACGACGAAGGTGACCACGAAGATCGCGGCGAGCGATCCCATGAAGACCTTGAATGCGTCGTTGGCGTTCTTGATGGGCAACGACATCGGCACCGAGACGATCTGGGCGCCGACGGTCTCCATGTGCTTCCAGCCGAAGCCGTTGTTCTCGCCGTATTGCTTGATCATCGACGCGGGCGCGGCCGAGGGAGTGCTATGGCACGCAAGGCACGCCGGGTCCTTGATCGTGATGGGGCGCGCGATGTAGAGCATCTTGCCGGTGGGCGTGTCGCGATCGCCCGTGAATTCCTGCATCGAGGAGTCGTTCCTGAAGGAGTTCACGACGTCGGTCTCCCACTCCACGGCGCGGTCGCGCGGGTTCGTGGGATTGAGCGTGGCTTCCTTGTAGGTGAAGTCGGGATACTTCTTGCGCAGCGAGTTGAACGTCTCGGTGGCCGCGAACGCGGGGACCGTCTGCGGAAGGAACGTCTCGGCGAGCTGCGATTCCAGGTGAGGCTTCACCTCCTTCACCGTGTAGCCCCGGATCGCCAGGGACGCCTCCATCATGAGGCCGGCGTTGCGAAGCACCTCCTGCTTGGCGTTGTTCTGCAGAAGCTCGTAGGACACGAACGCCGACACCGCCATGCCCGCCGCGAATACGAGCGTGAGCACGATATTGAACTTGAGCCGCAAACCCATCGATTTCTCCCGGGGATCCCGTGGGCCGGGACCGGCTGCCATCGGGCACAATCCCTCTACGCCGAATTTTACGCCTCGGATTCAAAAGCATGAACCTGGTCACATGGCTCGCCCGCGCCGCCCGTTCAGACCCGGGGAGGGTGGCGATTTATTCCGGCGAGCGGCCCTGGGCGACCTATGGGGAGTTCGCGCGGCGCGTGGCGTCCGTGGCGGGGGCGATGCGCTCGAAGGCGGGCCTCTCGCCGGGCGATCGCGTGGCGATCGTCATGAAGAACGCGCCGGAGTACCTGGAAGCGATGTATGCCGCCTGGTGGGCAGGGCTCGTGGTGGTGCCGGTGAACGCGAAGCTCCACGCGAAGGAGGTGGCCTACATCGTGGAGCAGTGCGGCGCGCGTTGCGTGATCGAGTCGCCATCCGACGTCACCCGGCTCGAGGGCGCGGGGGCGATCGAATGCGCTGCACGCGCGAGCACCGACCTCGCCTGGCTCTTCTACACGAGCGGGACCACGGGCCGGCCCAAGGGCGCGATGCTTTCCCACGGGAATCTCGCGCAGATGACTTTTGGATATTTTTCGGACGTGGATAGCGTCGACCGCGACGGGCGCTTGCTGCACGCGGCGCCGCTTTCCCACGGCTCGGGCCTCTACAATTTCACGCATCTCGTGATGGGCGCGGCGCAGGTGGTTCCGGAATCGGGCGCCTTCGACGCGGCCGAGGTCCTGCAGCTGCTTCGCACGCACGACAAGGTCTCGTTCTTCGCGGCGCCCACGATGGTGAAGCGCCTGGTGGACGAAGCGCGCGGGGTGTTGGATTGCAACCTCCAGACAATTGTCTATGGCGGTGGCCCCATGTACCTGGCCGATTTGCGCGACGCGATGGGCGTCTTCGGCAACCGCCTCGCCCAGATCTACGGCCAGGGCGAGACGCCGATGACGATCACGGCGCTTTCGAAGGCGCGCCACGGCGAGCGCGACAATCCTCGCTACGAGCAGCGCCTCATGTCGGTGGGAACGCCCCATAGCGTGGTCGAGGTGACCGTGCGCGATGGGGACGGGCGCGAGTTGCCCGCGGGCGACGTGGGCGAGATTTGCATTCGCGGCGGCACCGTCATGTCCGGATACTGGATGGATCCCGAGGGAAGCGCCGCGGCGCTGCGCGACGGGTGGCTTTGGACGGGCGATCTCGGCAGCTTCGACGAGGACGGCTTCCTCACGCTGAAGGACCGGAGCAAGGACCTCATCGTGAGCGGCGGCTCGAACATCTATCCGCGCGAGGTGGAGGAAGTGCTGCTCGCGCATCCGGCCGTCGCCGAAGCGAGCGTCGTGGGGCGCGCAGATCGCGAGTGGGGCGAGGTGGTCGTCGCCTTCGTCGTCCCGCGTGGCGTCGCACCCCCGATCGAGGAGCTCGATCGGCTCTGCCTGGACCACATCGCTCGCTTCAAGCGGCCGAAGGAGTATCGATTCGTGGATCGCCTGCCGAAGAACCACTACGGCAAGGTGGTGAAGACCGAATTGCGAAAGGAGCTGGAAAGTGGCTGAGCTTTTCCCGGGATTCCGGCGCGAGCGCATTCGCGCCAACGGCATCGAGGTGAATGCGGTCGTGGGGCCCAGCCGCGAGGCGCCCGCCTTGCTGCTGCTCCACGGTTACCCGCAGACGCTCGCGATCTGGCACAAGGTCGCGCCGCGATTGGCCGAACGACTCAACGTCGTGGCGACGGACCTTCGCGGTTACGGGGATTCGAGCAAGCCCGAGGGCGGCCCGAAACACGAGGCGTATTCGAAGCGCGAGATGGCGCGCGACCAGGTCGAGGCCATGCGGGCGCTGGGGCACGAGCGATTCTTTCTCTGCGGGCACGACCGCGGCGCGCGCGTCTCGCATCGCCTGTGCGTGGATCACGCCGCGGCCGTCGAGAAGGTCGTGATGCTCGATATCGCGCCGACGCTCGCGATGTACGAGGGCACGAACGAAGCATTCGCGCGTGCGTACTGGCACTGGTTCTTCCTGATCCTTCCGGAACCGGTGCCGGAGACGATGATCGGCGCCGATCCGAAATTCCTGCTGCGCGCGAAGATGAGCAAGGCGTCGGCCTCGGGGCTTGCCGCGTTCGCGCCCGAGGCGTGGGCCGAGTACGAGCGCTGCTACAACGCCGCGATGATCCACGCGAGCTGCGAGGACTATCGCGCCGCGGCGGGCATCGACCTCGAGCACGACCGCGCCGATCGCGAAGCTGGACGAAGAGTCGCTGCTCCGCTGCTGGCACTCTGGGGCGAGCATGGCATCATCGGGCGTTGCTTCGATCCGGTCGCCGAATGGCAGCGCGTCGCGACCGACGTGCGCGGGCACGCGGTGCCGTCCGGTCATTACATCCCGGAGGAGGCGCCGGATGTCCTCGCCGGTGAACTCGAGGCATTCTTTCTCGGAGGCAAGGCTTGAAGAACTATCGCATCGCCGTCATCGCCGGCGACGGCATCGGCAAGGAAGTGGTTCCCGAAGGCATGCGCGTGCTCGAAGCCGCGGGGCGCAAGTTCGGCTTCTCGCTGCAATTCGACGAGAAACCCTGGAGCTGCGAGTACTACGCGAAGCACGGCGAGATGATGCCCAAGGATGGCCTGGAGCAGATCCGCCACCACGACTCGATCTTCCTCGGCGCGGTGGGATTTCCCGGCGTGCCGGACCACGTGTCGCTCTGGGGATTGCTGATCCCGATCCGCCGCGGCTTCCACGAGTATGTGAACCTGCGGCCCGTTCGGCTCATGCCCGGCGTGGCGAGCCCGCTCGCCAACCGCAAGCCCGGCGACATCGACTTCTGGGTCGTGCGCGAGAACAACGAGGGCGAATATTCGTCGGTGGGCGGCCGCATGTACCACGACACGGAGCAGGAATTCGCCACGCAGCTTTCGATCTTCTCGCGCAAGGGATGCGACCGGATCATGAAGTTCGCGTTCGAGCTCGCGAGGACGCGCCAGAAAAAGCACGTCACCTCGGCCACGAAGTCCAACGGCATCGCGATCACAATGCCGTACTGGGACGAGCGCTTCAAGGCGATGTCCGCGCAGTATCCCGACGTGAAGACATCGCAATACCACATCGACATCCTCACCGCGCATTTCGTGCAGCACCCCGACTGGTTCGACGTGGTGGTGGGGTCGAATCTCTTTGGCGACATCCTCTCGGATCTCGGGCCCGCGTGCACCGGCACCATCGGCATCGCGCCGTCGGCCAACATGAATCCGGAGCGCGAGTATCCGTCCTGCTTCGAGCCGGTCCACGGCAGCGCGCCCGACATCTACGGCAAGGGGATCGCCAATCCCATCGGCCAGGTCTGGTCCGGCGCGATGATGATGGGCTTCCTCGGCCATCGCGACGCCGAGGACGCCATCGTGAAGGCGATCGAGACCGTGCTGAAGGAAGGGCCGCGGACGCGGGATATGGGTGGGACGGCCAATACCTCGGATGTGGGAAAAGCGATTGCCGCTGCGCTATAAAGCTTTGGATCCGCAGATGAACGCAGATACACGCAGATACCCCGAAAAGCACTGATTGCGTTTCGTGCCTGCGTTTGACGGGCCACGATCAACCCTGAGAGGTTTTATCTGCGTTTATCCGCGTTCATCTGCGGATCCAAAGCCTTAGTCCATTCAAAACAAGATCGGGAGGAGCCATGAAGAGACGTGATTTCCTGGCGGTGAGCGGAGCGGTGGCGGCGTCGATGGCGCTGCCGGCGAGGGCGGAGTATCCGGAGCGGGCGGTGCACTACATCATCCCGTTCGCGCCGGGCGGCGAGAGCGACATCGCGGCACGCTACCAGCAGGCGGTGTGGCGGAAGAAGTTCGGCCAGGAGTTGGTGGTCGAGTCCAAGCCGGGCGCGGGCGGCGCGCTCGCGTGGTCGCTGCTGAACGGGTACCCCGGGGACGGCTACACGGTGATGGGCACGAACCTGCCGCACCTCGTGCTGCAGCCCCTCGAGGGGAATGTCAGCTACCAGACCGACGACATCACAAGCATCATCTTCTTCAACTACACGCCCGATGCGATCGTCGTGCGCAACGAGTCGCCCTTCAAGACGTTCAAGGACCTCGCGGAGGCGATGAAGTCGAAGGGGACCGAAGTGAGCTTCGCGGGTTCGGGCACCAACTCGGCCAACCACGCGGCCCACGAGCGGCTCGACCACGAGCTGGGCACGAAGACCACCTACGTTCCCTTCAAGGGCACGGGCGACCTGATCGCTTCGCTCCTGGGCGGGCACGTGAATGTCGCGATGTCCTACTCGTCGCTCAACGTCGCGCAGAAGTCCAAGACGCGCGTGCTCGCGGTGGCCACGCCCCAGCGCCTGTCGTACATCGATGCGCCCACGTTCCGCGAGGTCGGCATCGACTGGGTCGACGGCGGCTATCGCGGCATCGGCGTGCCGAAGTCCACGCCTGAGGCGTTACGCAAGCATCTCTCGGACATCTTCGAGGAGATCAACCACGACGCCGAGTTCCGCGCGAACATGGCGAGCCAGGGCATCGAGTTGATCGACATCACCTACGACAAGATGCCGGCCTTCATCGAGGAGCGGAAGAAGGCGTACATCTCCATCGCGAAACTGATGGGGCTCACGAAGTAGGCAACTGACTAAAGCCATTAACACAGAGGACACAGAGGAACCCCAGAGGAAAAGCAAAAAACTTTATCGGCGCTTCGTGCCCAAGCTGGCTGAATAGCAAGCCCCGCACAGATTCGCTTTTCCTCTGGGGTTCCTCTGTGTCCTCTGTGTTGAAAAATCAGCGATCGATCTCGCGCGGACTGCTGAAACGAGCAACTCAAGCGATGAGATCCGCGATCTCCGCAAGATTCTTGACGATGGCATCGGGGCGCACGCCCAAGCGTTCCACCGGCGCGCCGCCCCGGTTCACCCAGAAGGCACGGAAGCCGAAGGACTTGGCGCCGGCCGCATCCCACCCATTGGACGATACGAATCCCACCAACGCGCGCGGGACGCCGAGCGCTTCTTCGACGATGCCATAGACGTCGGGCACGGGCTTGAATGCCTTCACCTTGTGCACCGAGAGCACGCCGCCGCGGAACCTGCCTCCGAGACCGTTGTGCTCGACCACCGCGTTCAGCATGTCGGGGTGGCCGTTGGACAGGATCGCGAGCGCGCGCCCTTTTCGCGAGAGCTCCTCGAGTGCGGCGGGCACCTCGGGGAACATGGCGAGCTTGCGGTACTGGTCGATAAGCGCGCGGCGCGCCGTCTCGTCGTCGGGGAGGCCCAGGTGCTCGAAGGTCCATTCGAGGGAAGCGGCGGTGACGCGGCTGAAATCCTCGTAGCGCCCCATCAGCGTGCGAAGCCACGAGTACTCGAGCTGCTTGGTGCGCCAGGCCGCGGAAAGGGCCGCGCCCTTGCCCGGAAAAAGGCTCTCGGCGAGGCTCGTGACGGAATGCACGTCGAAGAGCGTGCCGTAAGCGTCGAAAACAAGCGCTGATATTTCCCGGGTCATGGTCTCCTCCGGGCCGATGCTAACATTGACGCTCTTCCGGCACTGCCGATTTCGTCGAAAGCGTGAGCCCATGTTCAGCTGGGAATTTCCCTATACGTCGCAACGCATGCCGGTGCTTGCGAAGAACGTCGTGGCCACGTCGCAACCCCTCGCGGCCCAGGCCGGCCTCGCGATGCTCGCCAAGGGCGGGAACGCCGTCGATGCGGGCCTCGCCGCGGCCATCACGCTCACGGTCGTGGAGCCTACCTCGAACGGCATCGGCTCCGACGTCTTCGCCATCCTCTGGGACGGCCAGCGCCTCGTCGGCTTGAACGCCTCGGGACGCTCGCCCGCGGGCTGGACGCCCGAGCGCTTCAAGGGCCGCGACGCGATCCCGCAGCGCGGCTGGGATGCGGCGACCGTGCCGGGCGCGCCGTCGGCGTGGATCGCGCTTTCGAAACGCTACGGAAAGCTTCCCTTCGAGGATCTCTTCGAAGCGGCCATTCGCTATGCGCGCGATAGCTACATGGACTCGCCTATCACAGCCACGAGTTGGGCGCGCCAGGCGCCCAACTACAAGGGCTTCTCCGAGTTCTGCTGGACCTTCCTGCCGAAGGACCGCGCGCCCTACCCGGGCGAGCGCTTCTATTGCCCGCAGCAGGCCGAGGCGCTCGAGGACATCGCCTCCACCAAGGCCGAAAGCTTCTACCGCGGGCCGATCGCCGAGCGCATCGCGCTCGCGAGCAATGCCGACGACGGCGCCATGACGATGGAGGACTTGGCCGCGCACCGCGCCGACTGGATCGAGCCCATCAACATCGAGTACCGCGGCTACCACCTGCACGAGATGCCGCCTTCGGGCCAGGGCATCGCGGCGCTGATGGCGCTGGGCATCCTCCGCAACTTCGACCTGGGCTCTCATCCCGTCGATTCGGCCGATAGCCTCCATCTGCAGATCGAGGCGATGAAGCTGGCCCTCTCGGATGCGTGGCTGCACGTGTCCGATCCGATGTCCTCGCAAGTCACGCCGGCGCAGATGCTCGACGACGCGTACCTCAACGGCCGCGCGAAGACGATCGACATGAAGAAGGCGCAGACGCCCGCGGCCGGATTCCAGAAAGGCGGCGGCACGATCTACCTCACGGCCGCCGACGAGAAGGGGATGATGCTGTCGTTCATCCAGTCGAACTACCAGGGTTTCGGTTCGGGCATCGTCGTGCCGGGCACGGGCATCTCGCTCAACAACCGCGGGCACGGCTTTTCACTCAAGCCCGGCCACGCGAACCAGGTGGCTCCGCGAAAGCGCCCGTTCAACACGATCATTCCGGGCTTCCTCACGCGCAACGGCCAGCCGGTGATGAGCTTCGGCGTGATGGGCGGCAACATGCAGGCGCAGGGGCACGTGCAGATGGTCACGCGCCTGGTGGACTACGGCCAGAACCCGCAGGCGTGCACCGATGGGCCGCGCTGGATCGTGAATCCCGACTACACGGTGAGCTTCGAGGATCGCTTTCCCGCGACGGTGGTGGAAGACCTCACGCGCCGCGGCCATCGCTTCGTGAGCGCGGAAGTCCCGATGTTCGGCTTCGGCGGCGCGCAATTGATCCACCGCCTCGACGACGGCTACTGCGCCGCGTCGGACCACCGCAAGGACGGCGGGGCGGTCGGTTTCTAGGGAAAAAGCGTTTGCCGCTGCGCTGTAAGGCGTTGGATCCGCAGATAAACGCGGATAAAACCTTCAGGGCTTGGTTCGCGATCCATCAAGCGTAGGCACGAACGCTATGAATGGTTTGGCGTTATCCGCGTTTATCTGCGTTTATCTGCGGATCCAGCAGTAGTCTTCTGGAGCAGAAATAGCGCCCTAATCGTTCTCGGGAGCGGCGACCACCGGCTCGGTGCTGCCGCCCGCGGACTTGGTACTGTCCTTCGGCCTCAGGCGCGCCGAGATCTTGCGGCCCCACGTGTCGAGATACGTGTAGAGCACGGGCACCACGACCAGCGTGAGCAGCGTCGAGGTGATGATGCCGCCGATCACCGCGCGGCCCATCGGCGCGTTCGATTCTCCGCCGTCGATGCCGCCGATCGCCATGGGCAGCATGCCGAAGATCATCGCCGCCGTCGTCATGAGGATCGGGCGCAGGCGCACCTGTCCCGCGGCGAGGATCGCGTCGTGGCGGCTCATGCCTTCGCGAATGCCGTGATTGGTGAAGTCCACGAGCAGGATCGCGTTCTTCGTGACCAATCCCATCAGCATGATGATGCCGATGACGGAGAACACGTTGAGCGTGCTGCCCGTCACCAGCAGAGCGATGAAGACCCCGATCAGCGTGAACGGGAGCGAGGCCATGATCGCGAGCGGCTGCAGGAAGCTTCCGAACTGCGAGGCGAGGATGAGGTAGATGAAGATCACCGCCATGCCGATCGCCGCGAGCGCCGCGCTGACCGACTCATCCATCTGCTGCGCATCGCCGGCGATGTCGAAGCGGTAGCCCGTCGGCAGCTCGATGGTCTCGAGCAGTGCTTTTAGATCCTTGATCACGTCGCCCGCGGGACGGCCCTCCACGCCGGCATAAAGGCCCACGCGCCGCTGCAGGTCCTGGCGCTTGATGATCTGTGGGCTCGTGGAGTTCTGGAATTCGACCACCTGGCGCAGCGGCACGAGGACCGGTGAGCCGTCGGCGTTGGTCTTGCTGCTCATGATGTAGAGCTCGCCCAGGTCCGCGGTGATACGGCGGCCCGACTTCGGCAACTGGACGTTGACGTCGTAGTTCTGGCCGTCGGGCCCGAGCCAGTGGCTGATCACGTCGCCGGCGACGAAGGGCCGCACCGCGGTGCCGATCTGCGAGACCGTGAGCCCGAGGTCGCTCGCAAGCTCGTTGTTCACCTTCATGGTGATCGCGGGGCTCTGCGCCTTGAGGCTCGACTCCAGGTCCGTGATGCCCTTGATCTTCGACATCTTCTCAAGCGTTTCGTCGGAGAGCTGCTGGAGGACTTCCGGCGAGGGCCCCAGCAGGTTGATCCAGATCGGGCGGTTGTAGCCCACGGCGAGCTCGATGCCGGGTATCGCGCGGATGCGGTCTCGCACGGCGGCCTCGAACGCCTTCTGCGAGGGACGCTTGTGGAGGTGGCGGTCGACAAGTTTCACGTCGACGCGCGCCACGTTGCGGCCATCCCACGTTCCGACGCTGGCGATCATCATTTCAACTTCGGGATAGGTGCGCAGCAGGTCTTCCACCTGGTGCGTCTTGGCGTCCGTGTACTCGAGGCTCGAGCCCACGGGCGTGGTCAGGCGGAACGACGTGCGTCCCTCGTCGGTCTCGGGAGAGAACTCGGTGCCGACGAACGGAAGCACGAAGAAGCTCGAGACGAAGACGGCGAGCGCGATGCCGAGCACTGTCTTGCGATGCTCCAGCGCCCATTCGAGCAGGCGCCCGTAGATCTCGTGGGCCCGCTCGATGCCATGCTCGATCCCCGCCATCATGCGGGCGATGCGCGGGAAGCGCTTGAAGCGGTCCTCCGTGGGATCGCGCCACACCGACGAGAGCATCGGGTCGAGCGTGAAGGAGACGAAGAGCGACACCAGCACGGCCACCGCGACCGTGATGCCGAACTGGTAGAAGAATTTCCCGATGATGCCGCGCATGAACGCCACGGGCACGAACACGGCGACGATCGCGAAGGTGGTCGCCATCACCGCAAGCCCGATCTCCTCGGTGCCCTCGCGCGCGGCCCGATAGTGGTCCTTGCCCATGCCGAGGTGCCGGACGATGTTCTCCCGCACCACGATGGCGTCGTCGATGAGCAGCCCGATGCAAAGCGAGAGCGCCATCAGCGTGAGGAAGTTCAGCGTGAAGCCGAACATGTACACGGCGATGAAGGTCGCGATCACCGAGATCGGCAGCGTGAGCCCCGTGATGATCGTGCTGCGCCACGAGTGCAGGAAGAGGAACACGATGAAGACGGTGAGGAGCGCACCCTCGACGATCGTCGCCTTCACGCCGTTGAGAGCCTTCTCGATGAAGTCCACGTCGGCGTAGGTGACCTGCAGCTTCACGTCGGGCGGCAGGACCTTCTGCAGCTCCGCGGTCGCGGCCTTGGCGGCGGCGCCCACCTCGACGATGTTCGCGTCCTGCACCTTGAGGATGTTGATCGACAGGCCCGGCTTGCCGTCGATGCGCGAGAGCGACTCGGGCTCCTTCTCGCCGTCGATGACGTCGGCCACCTGGTCGAGATAGACGGGGCCCTTGGCGCGCTGGGCGACGATGATCTTGCGGAAGCCCGCCGGGTCCTTGATCTTGCCCTCGACGCGCACGAGCTTTTCCGTGGGGCCGTACTCGATGCGCCCCGCGGGGATGTCCATGTTGGCGGCCTGGATCGCGCGAACCACCTCGTCCACGCCGACCGATTGCGAGACCATCTGCGCGGGCTTCAGGCTCACCACGATCTGCCGCGTGCGCCCGCCGAAGACCTGCACCTGGCCCACGCCGGTCACGTTCTGGAATCGCTTCACGATGATCTGGTCGGTCATCGTGGACAGTTCGCGAAGCGATCGCGTGTCCGAGGTGACGGCGAGCCCGACCACGGGCTGCGCGTTGTCGAAGTCGCCGCGCAGGATCAGGGGATCCTTCGCCTCGCGCGGGAAGCCCGGCCGGATCTGGGCCACCTTGTCGCGCACGTCCTGCACGGCGCGCTCGATGTTGGTATCGAGGCGAAGCTCGATGTAGGTCTCGCTGCGGCCTTCCCAGGAGTTCGAGCGGACGAGGCGAATGCCGTTTACGGTATTCACCACTTCCTCGATGGGCCGCGTGATGTCGTTCTCGACGGCTTCGGGCGACGCGCCCGGATACAGCACCTGGATGAAGACGACCGGGAACTGGATGTCCGGCATGCGCTCGACGCGCAGGCGGTTGTAGGAGAAGACGCCCAGGACCAGCAGCGCCATCATCACCATGGTGGCGAAGACGGGCTGGTTGATGCTGGTCTTGGTGATCCACATGGCGGCGTCAGCCTTTCTTGGCTTCCGTGTTCGCGGGCCCCGCTTCCTTCGTCTTGATCGCCGCCGGCGCGCCGACCTTGAGGCCCGTGGCGCGCACGCTCACGACGGTGAGGCCTTCGTCGAGGCCCTGCACGACCTCGATCATTCCGAGTTGCGGTTCCGAAATTCCAACCTTCACCGGGCGGCGCGCGATCTTGCCGTCCTCGATTGTGTACACGAAGGTCTGCCCCGCCTCGTCGCGAACCGCGTTGGCCGGGATCACGGTGGACGGCGCGGTGCGGTCCACCTGCACGTCGCCCTTGGCGAACATGCCGCCTTTCAGCGAGCCGTCCCGGTTGGGCACCGAGATGTAGATCGTGATCGCGCGCGAGTTCTGCTCGGCCTGCGGATTGATGCGCTCCACGCGGCCTTGGAACTGCCGGTTGCCGAATCCGTCGACGCCGAAGCGCACGGGCTGTCCCACCTTGATCGAGGGGATCTCGGAGGCGGGCGCGGGCGCCTCGATCTCCATCACTCCCAGGTCCACGAGCGCGAAGAGCGGGCTGTCGACGCCCACCTTCTCGCCGGCATTGGCGATCTTGCGCGACACGATGGCGGCGAAGGGCGCGCGAATCGTGGCGTCGCTCATCGCCTTTTGCGCGATGCGAAGCTGCGCCTCGGCCGAGCGCACCGTGGCCGCCGCGGCATCGTGCACGGAAAGGGTCGTGTCGAAGGCGTTCTGCGAGATGAATTTCTGGCGCAGCAGCGCCTCGTTGTTGATGCGGTTCTTGTCCGCGATCTCGAAGCGGGCCTTGGCCTCCTCGAGCGCGGCGACCTGCGCATCCAGGCGCGCCTGCACGTCGGCGGTCTCGACCTGGGCGATCACCTGGCCCGCGGCCACCGAGTCGCCTTCCTTCACGAAGACCTTGCTCAACTCGCCCGCGACCCTCGATTTCACGGTCGTCTGCACGACGGGGGCGAGGGAGCCGGAGAAGGCGATGGAGCGCATGATCTCGCGCTTCTCCACGCGAGCGATGTCGGCGGGCGCGAATTCCATCACGACCGCCGCGGCCTTCTTCTCCTCTTTTTTCGCCTGCGTCGCGTTGAAGCCGATCGCGGCCGCTGCGACGAGCGCCACGATCACCACCGCGATGACGGCTCTTTTCCTTGTAAAAAACATGCTCGGCTTTCGTGCGGCGGGTGCGCTCACCCTGATGGGGACAACGCTCATGCCCCTTTGGATGCCGGGGTCTGTCCGCTTGGATTCACGCCGCAAATGGAGAGGCGAATTGTACCGCGCCGCCATGTCACCGCCCTGTCAAATATCCACGGGAACCGAGACCTTGCGCGGGATGCGCTCCGGGTCCCAGTTCCGGGCAGCTTGTTCCAGGATTCGGGTGGGCGTTGTTACGGTGGGTTTCGGCTGGCCCAGGAAATCGAGGGCGGCCGCAAGGTGCGCGTCCGCGTCGTCCGGATCCATTTCCGGAGCGAGCGTTTGCTTGGAGAGCTTCTCGCCGGCCGCGTTGGTCGCCACGGGAATGTGCAGATAGCGCGGCGTCGGGTATCCCAGCCGCTGCTGCAGCTGGATTTGGCGCGGCGTCGATTGCAGCAAATCCGCGCCCCGCACGACGTCGGTGATGCCCTGGTCCGCATCGTCGACGACCACGGCGAGCTGGTAGGCATGCAGGCCGTCGCGGCGTTTCACGATGAAGTCGCCAATGTCGCCTTCCGCGAGAAAGCGATCGGCGCCGGGCACCGTACGATCGAGGCCGAGCCCGCGGCACGTTCCCGGATACGCCGCGCCCTCGATTCCCGGAAGCGCCGAGTCCGCGATTTCCTTGCGCGAGCAACGGCAGCGATAGACGAAGCCCTGCGCGCGCAGGCGCTCGAGCGCCGCCTCGTACAGGGGCTTGCGCGCGCTTTGCCACACCACCTCGCCGTCGTGATGGAGGCCGAATAGGTCGAGCTGCCGAAGGATCGTATCGGCGGCGCCAGGCACCGTGCGCGTCTCGTCGACGTCCTCCACGCGCACGAGCCATTCGCCGCCGTTCGCGCGTGCATCGAGCCAACTCGCCACCGCGGCCACGAGCGAGCCGAAATGCAGCGGGCCCGTCGGCGAGGGCGCGAATCGACCGCGATATGTCACGATAGCAACGCCGCCGACACGAGTGGATCCTCCAGCCGCTTCACGAACCACTTGAGCGCTCGGCCTTCCTGCCCCGGCCGCCACGCGACGTGAAGATCGCCCTTCGCGCCGGAAGTGGCGACGGGGAGGATGCGTAGCCGCCCGGCGAGCGCCTCGCGCTCGGCGGTCCAGCGCGGCAGGAATCCCACGCCGAGGCCCGCGACGTGCGCATCGCACTTCGCCTCGAGCGACGGCACCGTGAGCACTTCCTGGCCCGAGAGCAGCCCGATCGTTCGCGGCGGCAGCAATCGCGACGTATCGGCGACGCTCACGGCGCGGTACTTCTGGATCGTCTCGTCGGTGAGCGGCCCGGGCTCCTTCACGATCGGATGGAACGGTGCGGCGACGAGCACCATCTCCACGCGGCCCAGCGGGCGCGTCGCGTAGTTGCGCCCCGAGGGCGGATCGCCCGCTGCGCCGATGGCGAGTTCCGCGCGGCCCGAGGCGAGCGCGTCCCACGTTCCGGCGAGCACCTCGTGCGCGATGCGAAGCCTCGTGCCCGATCGCTGCTCGTAGAACTCGCCGATGATCCCGAAGAGCTTGCCGATGCCGACCACCGTATCCACGGCGATGCGCAGCTCCGATTCCCATCCCTTCGCGACCTGTTGCACACGGCACTCGAGATCCGAGGCGGCCTGGAGAAGCCTTCGTCCTTCGGAGAGCAATTCGCGGCCCGCGTCGGTCAGCACCGCCCGGTGTCCGCTGCGGTCGAACAGCTCGACGCCCAGGGCTTCCTCGAGTTGCCGAACGGAGTAAGTGACCGCTGACGGCACCCGGTGCAGGTCCTCGGCGGCGGCCGCAAAGGAGCCTTTTCTGTCAATCGCATCAATGACTTGCAAGGATTCCAGGGACAGTTTCATTGTTCGGATATTTCGAATGAATTGAGCGAAAGATTTTGCTTTTAATCGGAAATATCAGGCGCATCATACGCTTTATCGTTCAGAACACATGGTGAAGGAGAAGAAAAATGATGGAGATCCGCCGTAGCGCAGAACGGGGCCTTGCCGAGCATGGCTGGCTCAAGTCGTTCCACACGTTCTCGTTCGCCGACTACCACGACCCGAAGCACATGGGCTTCGGCCCCCTTCGCGTCATCAACGAAGATCGCGTGCAGCCGGGGCAAGGCTTCGGCACCCACGGCCATCGCGACATGGAGATCATCAGCTACGTTCTCGAGGGCGGCCTCGCCCACAAGGACTCCATGGGCAACGGCTCGACGATCAAGCCCGGTGACGTGCAACGGATGAGCGCGGGCACGGGCGTGAGGCACAGCGAGTTCAACGCCTCCGACAAGGACCTCGTGCATTTCCTGCAGATCTGGATACAGCCCAGCCAGCTCGGCATCCAGCCGGGCTACGAGGAGAAGCATTTCGACGACGCGTCGAAGCGCGGGAAGCTGCGCCTGGTGGCTTCGCCCGATGGCGCGGAAGGCTCGGTGCGCATCCACCAGGACGCGAAGCTCTACGCGACCCTCGTGGACGGGAAGGAATCCGTGACGCTCGAGCCTGCGGCCGGGCGCCTCGTGTACGTGCACGTCGCGCGCGGTTCGGTAAGCGTGAACGGGACGCCGCTCGAAGCGGGCGACGCCGTGCAACTGAAGGGCAACGACAACAAGGTGCGCCTCGATAACGGGCGCGATGCCGAGGTCCTGCTGTTCGACCTGGCGAACTGATCAATCCAAAAGGAGAAATAAAAATGGACCAACTTCAGAAATACGCCGCACCCGTAGGCCGCATCCTCCTCGCTTTCATGTTCATCCTGTCGGGATTCGGAAAGATCGCCGGCTACGCCGGCACGGCGGGCTACATGGCGGCGAAAGGATTGCCGATGGTCGGCGTGTTGCTGCCGCTCGTGATCCTCACGGAACTCGGCGGCGGCCTCGCCCTGGCCGTGGGATTCAAAGCGCGCTGGGCCGCGTTCCTGCTGGCCGGCTTCAGCCTCCTCGCGGGGCTCGTCTTCCACGACTTCTGGAACGTGACCGACGCCGCGCAGCACCTGAACCAGCAGATCAATTTCATGAAGAACGTCTCGATCGCAGGCGGCATGCTGATGGTGTTCGCCTTCGGACCGGGACAATTCAGCGTGGACAAATCATGAATGCAATCCTCGACAAATCCGCGGTCCGCGCGGTGGAGCACGTCTCCGCCTCGCAGATCGCCCCGGTAGGGACCTTCACCGTGCGGCGCGCGCTGCCGTTTCGCGAGCGCCACTCCGTCGGTCCCTGGGTTTTCCTCGATCACTTCGGCCCGTTCCGCGTGAAGCCGGGCGAAGACGGCGTGGGCCCCCATCCGCATGCGGGCATCGAGACGGTGACGTACCTGCTCTCGGGACGCAACGAACATCGCGACTCCGCGGGCCACGTCGGCATCGTCGCCTCGGGCGGCGCGCAATGGATGACCGCCGGCGGCGGCATCATCCATGCGGAAAAGCCGCTCGCCGAGAACGAGGCCGAGCTCACGATGCACGGCATCCAGCTCTGGACGTCGCTGCCGCGCCTCGCGAAGACGATGCCGCCGCGCTATCAACGCATCGATGCCGCGGCAATTCCGACGGTGACCATTCCCGGCGCGCGCGTTCGCGTGGTCGCAGGCGAATTCAACGGGCAGGCGGGCCCCGCGCAGACGTTGATGCCGACGCTGCTCTGGCACGTGTCGATCGATGCGGGCAAGAGCTTCGAGGCCGTGTTGCCTTCGGGATACGAGGCCGGCGCCTACGTGATCTCGGGCTCGGGACGCTTCGCGGGCGAAACCCCGCTCGACATCGGCAAGCTCGCGGTATTCGCGAACGGCGACGGCGCGATCGCGATCGAGAACACGGGCGAGGCGCCGCTCGAGGTGATGGTGCTCGCGGGCGCCCCGGCCGAAGGGCCGCTCGTCTTCCATGGGCCGTTCGTGATGAACAGCGTCGAGCAGGTCCGCGCGGCGGACATCGCCTATCGGACGGGACGCATGGGCCACCTGGACCCTTGAAATCGGGCGGGGCGGGTCCCCATGTCCGCATTTATGGATGACACCGCCCTTCTCGACACGTACTCGGCGGCGGTCACCGCCGCCGTCCGCAAGATCCGCCCCGCCGTGGTCCACATCGCCGTCGAGCGCGAAGGCGCTCCCGCGGGATCCGGCTCGGGCTTCGTCATCACGCCCGACGGCTTCGTGCTCACCAATAGCCACGTCGTCGCGAAGGCCACCGCGTTCAAGGTGAGCCTGCCCGACGGCCGCGAGACCACCGCGCGCCGCGTGGGTGACGACCCCGATTCCGACCTTGCCGTGATCCAGCTCGCCGGGCCCGTGGAGGACTGGTGCGTGCTGGGGGATTCGCGCGCCGTGGAAGTGGGCCAGGTCGCGATCGCCATCGGCAGTCCCTACGGATTCCAGCACACGGTCACCTCGGGGATCGTGAGCGCGCTGGGGCGCTCCATGCGCTCGCAGGCCGGCCGGCTCATCGACGACGTGATCCAGACCGACGCGGCATTGAATCCCGGCAACTCGGGCGGCCCGCTCGTGGATTCGAAGGGCGAGGTGATCGGCGTGAACACGGCCGTGATCCTTCCGGCGCAGGGGATTTGCTTCGCCATCGGCGCCAACACGGCGCGATTGATCGCGGGCTGGCTCATCACCGAGGGCCGCGTGCCTCGCGCGCGCATCGGTGTCGCGGGCGAGAACGTGCCGATTTCGCGCCGCTACGTGCGTTTCTTCGGCCTCGAGCAGGAGTGGGGCGTGCGCGCGGTGCAGGTGGAAAGGAATTCGCCGGCGAGCGCGGCGGGACTCCAGGTGGGCGACCTCATCATCGGCCTGGGCGACCAATCCATCTCGGGCGTGGACGACCTGCATCGCCTTCTCATCGGGCACGAGGCGGTGCGGGACACGGCGCTCAAGGTGATCCGCCGCACCGAGCGCGTGGACCTCGCGATCCGTCCCGAGGCGCGCGTGTAGGACAGCATTGCATTCGCCTATCGGACGGATTGGAAAGTTTCATTGGCCGCCGAACCGAGCGCAGTTCATGCTGTCCCTATGCGTACTGTCGTCACGGAGAAGACCATGAAAACCGCCACCCTTCCGAAGGCCAAGGAACACGACGTCGATATCGGGATCGCCGAAAGCCAGCGTGGCGCCATCGCCGAAGGCCTATCGGGCCTGCTCGCCGATACGTTCACGCTGTATCTCAAGACCCACAACTTCCACTGGAACGTGACGGGACCGATGTTCCGGTCGCTGCATTTGATGTTCGAGGAGCAGTACAACGAGTTGTGGCTGTCGCTCGACCTGATCGCCGAGCGCATCCGCGCGCTGGGCTTCCCGGCGCCTGCGACGTATGCTGAGTACGGCAAGCTCTCGTCGATCAAGGAAACGCAGGGCATTCCCGCGGCGACCGACATGGTGCGCATCCTCGTGGAGGGGCACGAGGCGGTGGCCCGCAGGGCCCGCAGGTTCTTCCCGATGGTCGACGAGAACAACGATGAACCGACAGCGGACCTGCTCACGCAGCGGATGCAGGTGCACGAGAAAACCGCGTGGATGCTGCGCGCCATATTGGAAGGGAAATAGATGGCAGTCGTCGAGCTCACCAAGGAAAACTTCGAGCAGGTCGTCACTTCCAATTCGACTGTGATCGTGGACTACTGGGCGCCGTGGTGCGGCCCGTGCCGCGGTTTCGCGCCGGTGTTCGAGCGCGTCGCCGAAGCCAATCCCGACGTGGTGTTCGCCAAGGTGAACACCGATGACGAGCAGGAGATCGCGGCGCACTTCCAGATCCGTTCGATCCCCACGCTCATGGTGTTCCGCGAGCAGATCATCGTCTTCTCGCAACCCGGGGCGCTGCCGCAGGGTGCCTTCGAGCAGGTGGTCGCCAAGGCCAAGTCGCTCGACATGGACGAGGTGCGCAAGCAGATCGCCCAGCAGGAGACGGGGCCGGCATCGGCGACGGGGTAAGCCTCGCGGGGCTTAAAATGCCCCCCATGGATCAACCGGTACCGCCGCTGCGCGCACGATTGCGCGCGAACTATCTTCGTGACGAATCCGAGGCGGTCGCCGAACTGTTGACGGTGGCGCGCCTCGAGCCCGGCGCCGCGCGCCGCGTCCAGGAGCGCGCCCGCACCCTCGTCGAGAACGTCCGCGTGCGCCAGAAAGCCGTGACAGGCATGCAGTCGTTCCTGCGCGAGTACGACCTTTCCTCGCAGGAAGGCGTGCTCCTCATGTGCGTGGCCGAGGCGCTCCTGCGCATTCCCGACGCCGCCACCGCCGACAAGCTGATCCGCGACAAGCTTTCCCAGGGCGACTGGGAGAAGCACGTGGGACGCAACAATTCGCTCCTCGTGAACGCCGGCACGTGGGGAATGATGCTCACCGGCAAGCTCGTGAGCCTCGACGCGGACGAAGCGGGCAACGCGGGCGCATGGCTCGGGCGCCTGGCGGCGCGCGCCGGCGAGCCCGTCGTTCGCGTGGCGCTGCGCCAGGGCATGAAGCTCATGGCCGAGCAGTTCGTCATGGGCCGCACCATCGAGGATGCGCTCGCCCGCAGCATCGACGGCGACAACAAGGCGTATCGCCATTCCTACGACATGCTGGGGGAGGCCGCCTTCACCGCCGCCGATGCCGAGCGCTACTTCGTCGCCTACGAGAAGGCGATCGATGCGATCGCCGCGCATGCGGCGAAGCAGGGCGGCAACGTTTTCGAAAAGCCCGGAATCTCGATCAAGCTCTCCGCGTTGCACCCGCGCTACGAATACGCGCAGCGCGAACGCGTCCGCTCCGAGCTCACGCCCCGCGTCCAGGCGCTAGTCGAACGCGCGCGCGCCGGCGACATCGGAGTGACGCTCGATGCCGAGGAGGCCGACCGGCTCGATCTGTCGCTCGAGATCTTCGAGGCCGTGTTCGCATCGCCCGCGTTGCAGGGCTGGGAGGGCCTGGGCCTCGCGGTCCAGGCGTACCAGAAGCGCGCGCCCTTCGTGATCGACTGGCTCGCCGACCTCGCGCGCAAGCAGCGCCGCCGCATCATGGCGCGCCTGGTGAAGGGCGCCTACTGGGATAGCGAGGTGAAGCGCGCCCAGATGCAGGGGCTCGCGGGCTATCCGGTCTATTCGCGCAAGGCGAATACCGATATTTCCTATCTTGCGTGCGCCGCGAAGATGATCGACGCGAAGGAAGCGTTCTACGGGCAATTCGCGACGCACAACGCGCACACGGTCGCCACGATCCTCGAGCGCATGCCGAAGGGACAACCCTTCGAGTTCCAGCGCTTGCACGGCATGGGCGAAGACCTGTACGAACAGGTCGTGGCCGCGGGCCACGCATGCCGCGTCTACGCGCCCGTGGGCAGCCACGAGGACCTGCTGCCCTATCTCGTGCGGCGCCTGCTCGAAAATGGCGCGAATACGTCCTTCGTGAACCGCATCGCCGATCCGGGCATTCCCGTCGAGAGTGTGATCGCGGACCCCGTGGCGACTGTGGCTGCGCAGTCGAGCGTGTCCAATCCGAAGATTCCGCTTCCCGCGGCGCTCTACGGCGATCGCGTGAATTCCTCGGGCTTCGCGTTCGCCGACGAAGCGGTGTCGGCACCGATCGTGGCGCAGATCCAGGCCCTCGCGGCAAGAAACGAATTCGGCCAGGTCCCGGACGCCGATGCCAGCGCGGCACGCGCCGCGCTCGACAAGGCCGGCCGCGCCCGCATTCCTTCCGCGAACGAGCGCGCGGCGATGCTCGAGCGCGCCGCCGATCTCATCGAGAAGGACCGCGTGGAGCTGATGGCGGTGCTTGCGCGCGAAGCGGGCAAGGCGCTGCCCGATGGATTGGGGGAAGTGCGCGAGGCCGCGGATTTCTGCCGTTACTACGCGATGCTCACGCGCCGGCACTTCGCCGAGCCCGAAAATCTCACGGGTCCCACCGGCGAATCGAACCGCCTGCAGCTCGTCGGACGCGGCCCCTTCGTCTGCATCAGCCCCTGGAACTTCCCGCTCGCGATCTTCGTGGGGCAGGTCGCGGCCGCGTTCGCCGCGGGCAACGCGGTCATCGCGAAGCCCGCCGAGCAGACACCGCGCGTTGCCGCGCGCGCCGTTCGTTTGCTTCACGAGGCCGGAATTCCCGAAGATACGGTGGTCCTCGTCCCGGGACGCGGCGAAATCGTGGGCGCTGCGCTCGTTGCGGACTTGCGCACGGCCGGTGTCGCCTTCACGGGATCGACTGCGACGGCCCGGGCCATCAACCGCACGCTCGCGGCCCGCGAAGGGCCCATCGTTCCCTTCATCGCGGAGACCGGCGGGTTGAATGCGATGTTCGTCGATTCGAGCGCGCTCGCCGAGCAGGTCGTCACCGACGTGATCGCCTCCGCGTTCAATAGCGCCGGACAGCGCTGCTCGGCGCTTCGCATCCTGTGCCTCCAGAACGAGATCGCGCCGCGCGTGATCGAGCTGCTGCAGGGCGCGACGGCGGAACTGAAGGTGGGCGACCCGGCGCGCCTCGACACGGACGTGGGCCCCGTGATCGACGCCGAAGCGCTCGCGATGCTCGAAGCGCACGCCGCGAAGATGGATCGCGAAGCGAAGCTGCTCTGCAAGGCGTCGATGCCGAAGGGCGCGGGCCCGTTCTTCTTCGCGCCGCGCGCCTACGAGATCGGGAGCCTCGAGGCCATCGATCACGAGGTGTTCGGCCCGATCCTGCACGTGGTCCGCTTCGACTCGTCCGACCTCGAGAAGACTGTCGATGCGATCAACGCGAAAGGCTACGGCCTCACGATGGGAATCCACAGCCGCATCGAGGACACGATCGAGCTCGTGCGCCGGCGCGCCTGCGCGGGCAACCTCTACGTGAACCGCAACATGATCGGTGCGACCGTCGGCGTGCAGCCCTTCGGCGGCGAAGGCCTGTCCGGCACGGGCCCGAAAGCCGGCGGCCCGCACTACCTCTTCCGTTTCGCCACCGAACGCACTGTCACCGTGAATACGGCCGCCGCCGGCGGGAATGCTTCGCTGATCGCCAGCTCTGAATAAAGACGGGAAGAGCGGGAAAAGCGGAGAAAAGCAATGCAATGCTGATATTTCGCGCCATAGTTTGCGAGCCACGAGTTCCAGCAATCATTTTGCTTTTCTCCGCTTTTCTCGCTCTTCCCGTCTGTAGTCTTCTAATTTGAAATTCACCCAGCAACTCGTCGAAGGCCGTTTGATCCGGCGCTACAAGCGTTTCCTCGCGGACATCCAGTTGCCGGGTGAAGTCATCACGGCCGCCTGCCCGAACACCGGCTCGATGATGGGATGCGCGGAGCCGGGGAGCCGCGTCTGGTTATCGGTGCACGACAAGCCCACGCGCAAGTACCGCCATACGTGGGAGATCGTGGAGATCGCGGGCGCGATGCCGGTGATGGTGGGCATCAACACGGGCCTTCCGAACGCGCTCGTTGAGGAAGCGATCGTCGCCGGCGCCATCGAGGAGCTGAAGGGCTACAAGGTCCTGCGGCGCGAAGTCGGATACGGCGAGGAGGGCAGCCGCGTCGACATCGTCCTGGAGAGTCCGCGGCGCAAGCGCTGCTATGTCGAGGTGAAGAACGTGACGGCCGCCGCATCGCGCGGCATCGCGCTCTTCCCCGACAGCGTGAGCGAGCGCGGCGCCAAGCACCTGCGCGAGCTCATGCGCCTGAAGGCGAGTGGTGAGCGTCCCGTCCAGTTTTATTGCGTGCAGCGCGAAGACGTGACCGAGGTGCGTCCCGCCGATGCGATCGATCCCGAATATGGAAGGACGCTTCGCGAAGCGCTCGCCGCGGGCGTCGAGGTTTTCGCCTATCGGGCGCGCGTGACGCCCGGCGAAATCCGCATCGAGCAGCGCATACCCGTCGTCATTCCACCGGATCCTTGAGCTTGCCCACGCCCTTGGGCGCCTTGGCGCCCGAGAGCAGCACGGCCATGGCCATGCCGTCTTCCTTCCACGAGCCCACGGCGTCGCGAAGGACTTCCACGAGCGTCCCGAACTGGTCGGGATGCGCCTCGAGCAGCCCGTCGATGTGGTCGTAGAGGATCACGAAGCCGTCGGAATCCATGTCGAGGTCCACGAGGCATTCCTCGAGCGCGTCCCAGTTGTGGCCGAAGCTCTTGGGGAAATGCAGCGCCATGGCGACGGCATTGAGGAGCTGCTCCTTCTTCGTGATGTTCTTGCCATCCACGTGGAAGTAGGCGAACCCGGCCTTCTTCGCCGACGCCTGCACGGAGCGCGCCTCGGCGCCGGGCACGAACCAGACGCCGCCCTTGTTGGCGTCCAGGATCGTGTCGAGTGCTTCGAGCGCCATGCGGTACCCCTATTCCCGGATGCGGCGGAGGTGCTTGTAGTGGTCGTCGGAGTAGTAGAGCTCGCCCAGCGACCCGGAGACGATGCGCCGCGCGCCACGGGTGCGGTCGCCGGGCGTCTTCACCGTGAACTCCCGATAATAGCCCCGCTTCTGTTTCGGCAGGAGCTCTTCGCGGTTGCTGAAGATGACTCCGTCCCTCGCGTAGGGATAGGGTCCGCCCTTGTGGATCAGCCTCGCCGTCTCGATCGCTTCCGGCGGAAGGCTCGAGAGCTGCACTTCGCCGAGGGCCACGGGCGCCTTCTGCGCCACCGCCGACGGCACGAAGGCGAACGCAAGTGCGAGCGCGACGAGGATTCGCGCGATCACCGTCATCGCGCTAGACCTTGGGGCGATGCGGGCAGTTCACCTTGACGCAATCGACGTAGAGATGGAGCTGGTGGTCGTGGATCTGGAAGCCGCGATCCTTGGCCACCTTCGCCTGGCGCTTCTCGATCTCCGAGTCGTAGAACTCCTCGACCCGCCCGCATTGCAGGCACACCAGGTGGTCGTGGTGCCCTCCCTCGTTCAGCTCGTAGACCGCCTTGCCGCTCTCGAAATGGTGGCGCACGAGCAGCCCCGCCTGCTCGAACTGGGTGAGCACGCGGTAGACCGTGGCAAGGCCGATGTCCGAGTGGTCCTCGAGGAGCTTGCGATAGACGTCCTCGGCCGTGAGGTGGCGCTCGTGGCTGTGCTGGAAGAGGGCCAGCACCTTCAGGCGCGGCACCGTGACCTTGAGGCCGGTGTCCTTCAGTTCGCGAGGATCGCTCATGCGTGAATTATAATGCGCCCTTCGCCTTCGGCTGGATTTCCATGCGCCTCCTCGCCTCGATGCTGCTCGCCGTCGCCCTGTGCGGGTGCGGCCTGGTCTACACCATCGACATCCAGCAGGGCAATTTCGTGACCGACGACCTGATCGCGAAACTCAAGCCCGGCATGACGAAGGCCGAGGTCCGGCAGCTTCTGGGAACCCCGCTCCTCATCGATACGTTCCACCAGAACCGCTGGGACTACTACTTCAGCAACGTGAAGGCCGGAAAGCCCGACCCGGCGAGCCGCCTGTCGATCTTCTTCGAGAACGAGAAGGTGAAGAGCTTCACCGGTGCCGGCCGCCCCGCGGCCCTCGCGCCGATCGGAGGCACGACGGCGCCGGCGCCGGCCATCAAATGAACTCCGTTCGCCTCGCGATCGCGGGGGCGAGTGGCCGAATGGGCCGCGTGCTCCTGGAAGCGGCAAGCCTCACTCCCGGTGTCACGCTCGGCGCGGCGCTCGACATCGCGGCAAGCCCTTTCGCCGGCCACGATGCAGGGGAGATCTGCATAGCCGCCACCGGCGTGAAGATCGAGACCGATGTCGCCGCGGCGCTCGCCCGTGCCGACGTGCTCATCGATTTCACGCGCCCCGAGGGAACGCTCGCCCACGTGAAGGCCTGCCGCGCCGCGAAACGAGCGATCGTGATCGGCACGACGGGATTTTCCGCGGGCGGCCTCGACGAGATCCGCGCGGCATCGAACGACATCGCGATCATGATGGCGCCCAACATGAGCATCGGCATGCTGGTGATGGCGAAGCTCGTCGAGATGGCCTCGCGCGTGCTCGGCCCCGACTACGACGCGGAAGTCTTCGAGATCCACCACAGCAAGAAGGTCGACGCGCCTTCGGGCACGGCGCTGATGCTGGGCAAGGTGGTGGCGAAGGCACGCGGCGAGAATTTCGACGACGGGGCGGTCTTCGCGCGCCACGGCAACACCGGCGAGCGCAAGCCCGGCACCGTGGGATTCGCTTCGCTTCGCGCGGGCGATGTCGTGGGCGACCACACGGTCTACTTCGGCGGCGCCGGGGAACGCATCGAGGTCACGCATCGCTCCACCTCGCGCGCGACCTACGCACAGGGCGCCATGCGCGCGGCGCGCTTCATCGCGACCCAGAAGCCGGGCCTCTACGACATGGACGACGTACTGGGCCTTCGCTAGACGAGGGATTCCGGTCACATTTCTGCTATAATCTTCGACCAATGAAAGCGGGATGAGCCACCAGGAATTTGCGCTCTCCCGTTTTTTTGCGCCCAGTGTTTTCGCCGTACCCTTAACCGGAGCCGTTAGTGTCGCAGAAGACCCCCGCCGTCCTGCTACTAGCCGACGGGAGCGCTTTTCATGGGCACGGCATTGGATTCGACGGGCAAACCGTCGGGGAAGTCGTCTTCAACACCGCGATGACGGGCTACCAGGAGATCCTCACGGATCCCTCGTATGCGGGCCAGCTCGTCACGCTCACGTATCCGCACATCGGCAACGTGGGAGTCAATCCCGAGGATGTGGAATCGCGTGGTGTCTATGCCGCGGGCCTCATCATTCGCGACCTGCCGCTCGTGGCTTCGAACTGGCGCCACAAGGAAGACCTTGCCGCGTACCTGAAGCGCAACAAGCTCGTGGCGATCGCCGACATCGACACGCGCCGCCTCACGCGCATCCTTCGCACGAAGGGCGCGCAGAACGGCTGTATTCAGTCCGGCACCATCGATGAAAAAGCGGCGCTCGCCGCCGCCAAGGCCGCGCCGTCCATGGCAGGCCAGGACCTCGCGAAGGTCGTGAGCATCGACAAGGCCTACCACTGGAACGGGAGCCTCTGGGCGCTCGGCACCGGGTACAAGCCCGACGGCGAGACGAAATACCACGTGGTCGCCTACGACTACGGCGTGAAGCACAACATCCTGCGAAACCTCGCCGAACGCGGCTGCAAGGTGACGGTGTTGCCCGCGACGGCCAGCGCGAAGGACGCGCTCGCGTTGAAACCCGATGGCGTGTTCCTCTCGAACGGACCCGGTGATCCGGAACCCTGCGGGTATGCCATCAAGGCGATCCGCGAGATCGTCGCGACAGGCACGCCCGTCTTCGGCATCTGCCTCGGCCACCAGCTGCTGGGGCTCGCCACGGGCGCGAAGACCCTGAAGATGAAGTTCGGCCACCACGGCGCGAACCATCCGGTGCAGGAGCTCGCGAGCGGCCGCGTCTTCATCACGAGCCAGAACCACGGCTTCGCGGTGGACGAAAAGACGCTGCCCGCGAATGTTCGCGCGACGCACCGCTCGCTCTTCGACGGATCGCTCCAGGGCATCGAGCTCACCGACAAGCCCGCCTACAGTTTCCAGGGACACCCCGAGGCATCGCCCGGGCCGCGCGAGATGGCGTATCTCTTCGACAAGTTCGTCGGGATGATGGCCAAGGGGAAGGCGAATGCCTAAGCGCGCCGACATCAAGTCGATCCTGATCATCGGCGCGGGCCCGATCGTCATCGGCCAGGCGTGCGAGTTCGACTATTCGGGCGCGCAGGCCTGCAAGGCGCTTCGCGACGAGGGCTATCGCGTGATCCTCGTGAACTCCAATCCGGCCACGATCATGACGGACCCGGAGATGGCCGATGTCACCTACATCGAGCCCATCACCTGGCGCATGGTGGCGAGCATCATCGAAAAGGAACGGCCGGACGCGCTGCTGCCCACCATGGGCGGCCAGACGGCGTTGAACTGCGCGCTCGATCTCGCGCGCGAGGGCGTGCTCGACAAGTTCAATGTCGAGATGATCGGCGCGAAGAAAGAGGCCATCGACAAGGCCGAGGACCGCGAGAAATTCAAGAATGCCATGGCGAAGATCGGGCTCGCGAGCCCGCGTTCCGCCCTTGCGCACTCGCTGGAAGAGGCGAAGCAGGTGCAGGCGATGGTGGGCTTCCCCACGATCATCCGTCCCTCGTTCACCCTCGGCGGCACCGGCGGCGGCATCGCCTACAACGAGGAAGAGTTCGAAACCATCTGCAACCGCGGCCTCGACGCCTCTCCCACCAAGGAGCTGCTCATCGAGGAGTCGGTGATCGGGTGGAAGGAATTCGAGATGGAGGTTGTCCGCGACCGGAAGGACAACTGCATCATCATCTGTTCGATCGAGAACCTCGATCCCATGGGCGTGCACACGGGCGACTCGATCACCGTCGCGCCCGCGCAGACGCTCACGGACAAGGAATACCAGATCATGCGCGACGCCTCGATCGCGTGCCTGCGCGAGATCGGCGTCGAGACCGGCGGATCGAACGTGCAGTTCGCGATCAACCCGGCCGACGGGCGCATGGTGATCATCGAGATGAACCCGCGCGTGTCGCGCTCCTCGGCGCTCGCGTCGAAGGCCACGGGCTTCCCGATCGCCAAGATCGCGGCGAAGCTCGCGGTCGGCTACACGCTCGATGAATTGAAGAACGACATCACCGGCGGGGCCACGCCCGCGTCCTTCGAGCCCACCATCGACTACGTGGTCACGAAGGTGCCGCGCTTCGCCTTCGAGAAATTCCCCCAGGCCGACGACCGCCTCACGACGCAGATGAAGAGCGTGGGCGAGGTGATGGCCATCGGCCGCAATTTCCAGGAGTCGCTGCAGAAGGCGCTGCGCGGCCTCGAGACCGGCGTCGACGGCTTCAACCTGAAGTCCGTCGACATGGACAAGATCGAGGACGAGCTCGCGTATCCGCGCGGCGAGCGCCTCTGGTACGTCGCGGACGCTTTCGGCATGGGCATGTCGCTGGAAGACATCCAGCGATTCACGAAGATCGACCCGTGGTTCCTCGTGCAGATCAAGGAGCTCGTGGACATCGAGCTCGAGATCGAGAAGAAGACGCTCGCCGACTACTCGGAGGAGCAGTTGCGTGGCCTCAAGCGCAAGGGCTTCTCGGATCGCCGCCTCGCGTATCTCTGGAAGACGACCGAGCACGAGGTGAGGAAGCGCCGGCACGAGCTCGCCATCCGCCCGGTCTTCAAGCGCGTCGACACGTGCGCGGCCGAATTCGAGACGGATACCGCGTACATGTACTCCACCTACGACGAGGAGGATGAATCCAGGCCCACGTCGAAGAAGAAGATCATGGTGCTGGGCGGCGGGCCCAATCGCATCGGGCAGGGGATCGAGTTCGACTATTGCTGCGTCCATGCCGCGCTCGCGCTTCGCGAGGACGGCTACGAGACGATCATGGTCAACTGCAACCCCGAGACGGTCTCCACCGACTACGACACGTCGGACCGCCTCTACTTCGAGCCGCTCACGCTCGAAGACGTGCTCGAGATCGTCGACAAGGAAAAGCCTGCGGGGGTCATTGTCCAATTCGGCGGCCAGACCCCGTTGAAGCTGGCCCGCGATCTCGAGGCGGCCGGCGTCCCGATCATCGGCACGTCGCCCGATTCGATCGACCGCGCCGAAGACCGCGAGCGCTTCCAGCAGTTGCTGCACGAGCTGAAGCTGCGGCAACCGCCCAACCGCACGGCGCGCACCGAGGACGAGGCGATCAATGCCGCGAAGGAAATCGGCTACCCCGTGGTGGTGCGTCCCTCGTACGTGCTGGGCGGGCGCGCCATGGAGATCGTCCACGCCGAGACGGACCTCAAGCGCTACATGCGCGAGGCGGTGAAGGTCTCCAACGATTCGCCGGTGCTCATCGACCGGTTCCTGAACGACGCGATCGAAGTCGACGTCGATGCGGTCTCCGACGGCAAGGCCGTGCTGATCGGCGGGATCATGGAGCACATCGAGCAGGCCGGCGTGCACTCGGGAGACTCGGCGTGCTCGCTGCCGCCCTTCAGCCTCACGCCCGCGATGCAGGACGAGCTTCGCAGCCAGACTGTCGCGATGGCCCGGGGCCTCAACGTCGTGGGCCTCATGAACGTGCAGTTCGCGATCCAGGACGACAAGGTGTTCGTGCTGGAAGTGAACCCGCGCGCTTCACGCACCGTGCCCTATGTCTCGAAGGCGATCGGCCTGCCGTTGGCGAAGATCGCGGCGCGCTGCATGGTGGGACAGACGCTCGCCTCGCAGAAGGCCACCAGGGAAGTGATCCCGCCCTACTTCTGCGTGAAGGAAGCGGTGTTCCCGTTCATCAAATTCCCGGGCGTGGACACGATCCTCGGCCCCGAGATGAAATCCACGGGCGAGGTGATGGGCGTGGGCCGCACCTTCGCCGAGGCGTTCGTGAAGAGCCAGCTCGCCGCGGGCGTTCGACTGCCCAAGGGCGGCAAGGCATTCCTCTCGGTGCGAAACGCCGACAAGTCGCGCCTCATCGACATCGCTCGCGTGCTCGATTCGCTCGGTTTTTCCCTCGTGGCCACGCGCGGCACGGCGGCGGCGCTCGAGGGCGCGGGGCTCAAGGTGCAGCCCGTCAACAAGGTCATGGAAGGCCGCCCGCACATCGTGGACATGCTGAAGAACCGCGAGGTGACTCTCATCGTGAACACGGTGGAGGAGGACCGGCGCTCCATCCAGGATTCCTGGTCCATCCGCAACACAGCGCTCCAGAACCGCATCACGTACTACACGACCCTCTCGGGCGCCCGCGCCGCGTGCCTGGGAATGCAGCACCTGCAGGAAATGCGCGCCTACGACATCCAGTCGCTCCACGCCCAACTACCCAAATGAACAAGATACCGATCACCACCCATGGCGCCGAGATGCTTCGAACGGAGCTGCACAAGCTGAAGACCGTCGAGCGCCCCAAAGTCATCACCGCGATCGCCGAGGCCCGCGCCCACGGCGACATCACCGAGAATGCCGAGTACGAAGCCGCGCGCGAGCGCCAGGGCTTCATCGAGGGGCGCATCATCGAGCTCGAAGCCAAGCTCTCGAACGCGCAGATCATCGATCCCACGTTGCTGGACGACGACGATCGCGTGGTGTTCGGCTCCACGGTGGAGCTGATCGAGGTCGCGACCGCCAAGACCGTGATCTACCAGATCGTGGGCGAGGATGAGGCCGACCTCAAGCTCGCGAAGATCTCCTACTCTTCGCCGATCGCCAAGGCCCTCATCGGGAAGTCCGCGGGCGACGTCGCCGAGGTTCGGACGCCGGGCGGGGTGAAGGAGTTCGAGATCGTGGACGTGAGGTACGTTTAAGGTGCTTCTTGTCATCCCGGGCGCCGCTACGCGGCGTTGGCCCGGGATCCAGTTTCGGGTTTTCGCGATAGATCACCAGCACCTTCCCGATCGCCTGCACCGGTTCGGCCTCGAGCCGCTCGCAGATTTCCTTCATCCACGTTTCGCGCGCCTTCCGGTCGTCGGTCACCGCGCGCACCTTGATCAGCTCGTGGGCCTTCAACGAGCGGTCGATCTCCTTCACGACTTCGTCGGTGAGCCCCTTGTCGCCGATGATGACGACGGGGCCCAGCTTGTGCGCCTGGGCGCGCAGGTCGCTCCGGCGCGACGCATTGAGGCTCACTTCGAGCCCACCACGAACTGGTTGCCGTCCGGATCCTTGATGATCATGTAGGTGCCCCAGGGTTCCTTCTTCGGTTCGGTCACGAACTCGACGCCGCGGCCCTTCAACTGCCGGTACGTCGCCTCGCAATCATCGCATGCGAGCGACCCGTTGAAGAATCCCCCGATGCGGTCCTCGTGGCCCTCGGGCGTGAAGAGCACGAGGAAGGTCTCCGAGTTGCCGATGCGAAGCTCGATCCACCGCTGCTTGCCGTCGAACTGCTGGTCGGTCGCCACGCGAAAGCCGAGCTTCTCGGTGAAGAAAGCGACGGCCCGGTCCTGGTCCGTCACGGGGATGCTCGCGAACTTGAGATGGGTGATCATCGGCTGCCTTTCGCAGGTGTGAAAAGTGATGCGGGCATGGTGCCACGGCCGCGCGGGCCGCTATCCTCATTCCGGCTATAGTATTCATGCCATGAGCACGCTCTCCCTCGACCCGTATGTGGTCGACGTCCTGATGCCCGACCTGGTCGGCCACGACCGGTCGCAGTCCGCCTTCATCGTCTATCTCTACCTGTGGCGCACTTCGGGTTCCCGGGGACGCGTGCAGGTGAGCTACGCGACCCTGGCCTCGCACACGGGGCTTTCCAAGGCGGGCGCGCAACGCGCCGTGGCGCTCCTCAGGCGGCGCAAGCTCGTCTTCATGTCGAAGACCACGCCCACGAGCGTTCCCGAATACCGCGTGGCGCGTCCCTGGGTCGGGCGCATTCCCGCATGAAGAAATCCCATTCCAGCAAGCAGTGGCTTCGCCGCCACGTGAACGATCCCTTCGTGCACCGCTCGAAGAAGGAGGGCTACCGCTCGCGCTCGGCCTACAAGCTCACGGAGATCGACGATCGCGACCGGATCGTGAAGCCGGGCATGGTCGTCGTGGATTTGGGGTCGGCGCCGGGCGGGTGGTCCCAGGTCCTCGCCAAGCGGCTTGGAAAATCCTCGACCCTCATCGCCATCGACCTGCTCGACATGGAGCCGATTCCCGGCGTGACGTTCCTCAGGGCCGATTTCACGAGCGACAACGGATTGGACGCACTCCTTCACGCGCTGGGGGGCCGGAAGGCCGATCTCGTCGTCTCGGATATGGCGCCCAACATGAGCGGCATCGCGATAAGCGACCAGGCGCGCTCCATGGAGCTTGCCGAGGTAGCGAGGGACTTCGCCCTGTTGCACCTGAAAAGCCCCGGCGGCGCGTTTCTCGTCAAGATTTTCCAGGGCGCGGGGTATGATGAATACCTGAAATCGCTGCGCCGGGCCTTCGCGAAAGTCGTGGTGCGCAAGCCCGAGGCGTCCCGCGACGAAAGCGCCGAGCAATTCCTGCTCGGGCGAGACCTCAAGGAAATACCGAGCCGGGGTTGATATCCGCATCGGGGACCCGATGTGGTAAGTGTCCACCTCGTTTCATCCCCCTGAATTTCAAGGGCTTTTTTGCTGGAAGGAATGCGCTCGTGAACAACACTATCCGCACCATCATGGTCTGGCTCGTGATCGGGATCATCCTGACCATGGTGTTCATGCAGGTCGGCAACCGCCAGTCGAGCCAGACTTCGCTCGACTACTCGACCTTCATGGAGGAGGCGCGCCAGGGGCACATCCAGAAAGTGAAGCTCGACAACAACCGCACGCTGAAGGCCACCTCGCGTGACGGCAAGGTCTACACCGTCAACACGCCGGGCATCCAGGATCCGTGGATGGTGGGCGACCTCATGAAGGACGGCGTGACCGTCGAGGCGCAACCCGTCGAGGAGCAGTCGCTCCTCATGAGCATCTTCGTGTCGTGGTTCCCGATGCTGCTCCTCATCGGCGTGTGGATCTTCTTCATGCGCCAGATGCAGGGCGGCGGGCGCGGCGGCGCATTCTCTTTCGGCAAGTCGCGTGCCCGCATGCTCGACGAGAACCAGAACCAGGTGACGTTCGCCGACGTGGCGGGCGTCGATGAGGCGAAGGAAGAAGTGGGCGAGCTCGTCGACTTCCTCCGCGACCCCTCGAAATTCCAGAAGCTGGGCGGCCGCATCCCGCGCGGCGTGCTGATGGTGGGCTCGCCCGGAACGGGCAAGACGCTGCTTGCGCGCGCGATCGCCGGCGAAGCGAAAGTGCCGTTCTTCTCGATCTCGGGCTCCGACTTCGTCGAGATGTTCGTGGGCGTGGGCGCCGCGCGCGTTCGCGACATGTTCGAGCAGGCGAAGAAGAACGCGCCCTGCATCGTGTTCATCGACGAGATCGACGCCGTGGGCCGCCAGCGTGGCGCGGGCCTGGGCGGCGGCAACGACGAGCGCGAGCAGACGCTGAACCAGCTGCTCGTTGAAATGGACGGCTTCGAGGGAACGTCCGGCGTCATCGTGATCGCCGCGACCAACCGCCCCGACGTTCTGGATCCCGCATTGCTTCGCCCGGGTCGTTTCGACCGGCAGGTCGTCGTCCCGCTGCCCGACATTCGCGGCCGCGAGCAGATCCTGCTCGTGCACATGCGCAAGGTGCCGATCGGCCCGGACGTCGACGCGAACATCATCGCGCGCGGCACGCCCGGCATGTCGGGCGCCGACCTCGCCAACATCGTGAACGAGGCCGCGCTCTACGCGGCGCGCCGCAGCAAGCGCCTCGTGGACATGGACGACTTCGAGGAGGCCAAGGACAAGATCTACATGGGCGCCGCGCGCAAGTCCATGGTGATCACGCCCGAGGACAAGAAGAAGACCGCGTACCACGAGTCGGGCCACGCGATCATCGGATCGATCCTGCCGGGATGCGATCCCGTGCACAAGGTGACGGTGATCCCGCGCGGACGTGCGCTGGGCGTCACGTGGGCCATGCCCGAGACCGATCGCCACAGCCTCTACAAGGACGAGATGCTCGCGCAGATCGCCATGCTCTTCGGCGGCCGCGTGGCCGAGGAGATCTTCGTGGGCAACGTCTCGACGGGCGCCTCGAACGACTTCGAGCGCGCCACAGGCATCGCCCGCGACATGGTCACGCGCTACGGCATGTCCGATTCGCTGGGCCTGATGGTCTACGGCGAGAACGAGGGCGAGGTGTTCCTCGGCCGCTCGATCACGACGCACAAGAACATGTCGGACCAGACCATGCTCAAGGTGGACCTGGAAATCCGCCGCATCATCGACCAGCAGTACTCGCTCGCCAAGAAGATCCTCGAGGACAATCGCGACAAGGTCGAGGCGATGACGGCGGCGCTCCTCGAGTGGGAGACGATCGACTCGCTGCAGATCTCCGACATCATGGCCGGCCGCCCGCCGCGCCCGCCGAAGCCGGTGATCCGTACGCCGCAACCGCCACCCGACGGAGGCCGCGGTCCGGAAGGACAGCCGGCGCCCGTGGAGAACGCCTGAAGAGTATTCGGGTCCTGGGGGTCGTCAACGTCACGGCGGACTCCTTCTCCGACGGCGGGCAATTCCTCGATGCGAATCGCGCCATCGAGCACGGGCTCAGGCTCCGTGACGATGGCGCCGATTTCCTCGACATAGGCGGCGAATCCACGCGCCCCGGCGCGACCCCGGTGTCCCTCGAAGACGAAATGCGCCGCGTGATGCCCGTGGTCGAGGCGCTCGTGGCCAAGGGTGCCCGCGTCTCCGTCGATACGTCCAAACCCGAAGTGATGCGCGCCGCGATCGATGCGGGCTGCGCAATGGTGAATGACGTGAACGCCTTCCGTGCCGAGGGCGCCATCGATGCGGTGGCGAAGGCCGACGGCGTGGAGCTCGTCGCCATGCACATGAAGGGCACGCCCCGGACGATGCAGGAGGATCCGCGCTACGACGACGTGGTCGCCGAAGTGGGCGCATTCCTCGTCGAGCGCGCGCTCGCGCTGGAAAAGGCCGGCGTGTCGCGTAGTCGCATCGTGCTCGATCCGGGTTTCGGTTTCGGCAAGACCGTCGAGCACAACAAGCAGCTCCTGCGCTCGTTGCCGCAGCTCGCCGCGCTGGGCTATCCGGTGCTCGCGGGGCTGTCGCGCAAGAAGATGCTGGGCGATTTCACCGGGCGGCCCGCGAACGAGCGAACGGCCGCGAGCGTTGCCGCGGCGCTCATCGCGGTGCAGAATGGCGCCAGCCTCGTGCGGGTGCATGACGTGCGCGAGACGGTCGATGCGATCAACGTGTGGCTCGCCCTTCGATGACCAGGAAATACTTCGGCACTGACGGCATCCGTGGGCGCGTGGGCCAGGCGCCCATCACGCCCGACTTCGTCCTCAAGCTGGGTTATTGCGCGGGCAAAGTGCTTTCGCGCGCCGACATCGCGCCGCCCCACCGCCAGCATCCCACCGTGCTGATCGGCAAGGACACGCGCATCTCCGGCTACATGCTCGAATCGGCGCTCGAATCGGGCCTTTCGGCCGCGGGCGTGGATACCGTGCTCGTGGGGCCGATGCCCACGCCGGCCGTGGCCTATCTCGTGCGGGCGCTTCGCCTTTCCGCCGGCATCATGATCTCGGCCTCGCACAATCCCTACGAGGACAACGGCATCAAGTTCTTCTCCGCCGACGGCATGAAGCTGCCCGATGCCGTCGAATCCGAGATCGAGTCGCTGCTCGATTCGCCGCTCGTGGTGGCGGATTCCGCGCAGCTCGGCAAGGCCGAACGGCTGCACGACGCGGAAGGCCGCTACATCGAATTCTGCAAGGGCACGTTCCCTCGCAACGCCTCGCTTCGCGGCGTGAAGCTCGTCGTGGACTGCGCCCATGGGTCGAACTATCGCGTCGGCGTGCGCGTGTTCCAGGAATTGGGAGCGGAAGTGATCGCGATCGGCAACATGCCCAACGGACTCAACATCAACGAGGACGTCGGTGCCACCCATCCGAAGACGCTCGGGAAAGCGGTGAAGGAGCACAAGGCCGACTTCGGCATCGCGTTCGACGGCGACGGCGATCGACTGGCGATGGCCGACATGGACGGCACGCTCTTCGACGGCGACCAGCTGCTCTACGCGATCGTGAAGCACCGCCGCGAGGAAGGGCGCCTCGAAGGCGGCGTGGTCGGGACGCTCATGACCAACTTCGCGCTCGAGCGTCGCCTGTCCGAGATGAAGATCGCCTTCGCTCGCGCCAACGTGGGCGACCGTTACGTGCTCGAGATGCTGGTCGAGCGCGGCTGGGAGTGCGGCGGCGAGAATTCCGGGCACCTGCTTTGCCTCGACTGCCATTCCACGGGCGATGCGATCATCTCGGCGCTGCAGGTCCTCGCCGCGTTGGTCCGTTCGAAGCAATCCCTCGCGAAATACACCGCCGACCTTCGCCTGCTCCCGCAGGTGCTCGTCAACGTGAAGGTGGACGGCAAGTTCGACCTGCAGTCCGCATCGGTGCGCGACGCCGTCGCCAAGGCCGAATCGGCCCTCGCGGGGCGTGGCCGCGTGCTCCTGCGTGCTTCGGGGACGGAGCCCGTGGTGCGCGTCATGGTCGAGGGCGAGGACCGTGCCCGCGTTCAGGAGCTGGCCGATGCCATCGCCGCGTCGCTTGTCACCCCCGTGAAGACGGGGGCCCAGCCGAACCGCGCAAGCGTTTAGGCCCGACAGCGGAAGCGATCGTCGCTTTCGGGACCTGGGAGTTGCCGCGACAGCGTACTCCCCGGTCCCGAAGCGAACGACCAACCTCCGCCAGCGCTCCCACATGACCTCGGGGCGTTTTCTTGGTAAAATCTCAAGGTTTTGAGGGTCGCAATGCGGCAAAAAGTCGTCGTCGGCAATTGGAAGCTCAATGGCAGTGTTGCCGGCAACGAAGCGTTGCTGAAGGCGCTCCTTGGAGGCACTCCCCGGAACGGATCGGCAGGCTGCGCGGTATGCGTGCCTTTTCCGTATCTCGCGCAGGCCCGGGCGCTCCTCGAAGGATCGGCGATCGCGTGGGGAGCCCAGGACTGCAGCCGCCATGAAAAGGGCGCGTTCACGGGAGATGTCTCCGCCGCGATGATCGCGGAATTCGGCGCCCGCTATGCGATCGTGGGGCACTCGGAGCGGCGCACGCTCTTCGGCGACACGGACGCGATCGTGGTCGAGAAATACGGCCGCGTGAAGCGGGCGGGCCTCACGCCGATCTTCTGCGTCGGCGAAACATTGCAGGAACGCGAGGCGGGCAGCACGGAGTCGGTTCTCGCGAGGCAGGTTGACGCATTGCTCGCGGGCGGTGCGCAGCAACTGGAAGGCGGCGTGGTCGCGTACGAACCGGTGTGGGCCATCGGCACCGGCAAGACGGCGACGTCGCAGCAGGCCCAGGATGCACACGATTTCATCCGGCGCCGGATCGCGGCGAAGGATGCGAAGGTGGCGGCGCAGCTCCCGATCCTGTACGGGGGCAGCGTGAAGGCGGCGAATGCCGCGGAGCTGTTCGCGATGCCCGATGTCGACGGAGGATTGGTCGGCGGTGCGTCGCTGGTAGCGGAAGAATTCGTGGCGATCTGGCAAGCGGCCGGCGCCCAGTCGAAAGGTTGAGTGGCAAATGCAGACCGTAATCCTCGTAATCCATGTCCTCGCGGCAGCCGGCATCGTGATCCTCGTGCTGCTCCAACACGGCAAGGGCGCCGACATGGGCGCGGCGTTCGGCAGCGGCTCGGCGGGCAGCCTCTTCGGCTCCGCGGGCGCGGCGAACTTCCTGTCCCGCACCACGGCGATCCTCGCGGCGGTCTTCTTCGCGACGAGCCTCACGCTCACGTACTTCATGTCGCCTGCCAAGTCGGGCGGCGTCACGCAGCACCTGGACGCCCCGGCGACCCAGGAGAAGACCGAAGTGAAACCGGCGGCGCCTGCTTCCTCGGCACCGGCGCCGGCGGGAGCTCCGGAGAAATCGCAGGAGATCCCGAAGTAGCCGCGAATTGCGGTGCGTCAACCGCAGTCGCGCAAGTAGTGCGTCAAATGCCGTCGTGGTGGAATTGGTAGACACGCTGTCTTGAGGGGGCAGTGCCGAAAGGCGTAAGAGTTCGAGTCTCTTCGACGGCACCAAAACAAAGCTGGAACGCGCAATTGCTCGCTAACTACTTTCCAGTCCTGCTGTTCCTCGCCATCGGCGCCGCCGTCGGCGTGGGCGGCATCGTGGCGAGCGGCGTCCTGGCGCGGCTTTCGGGCGCCCAGAATCCCGATGCGGCGAAGAATTCGCCCTACGAATGCGGTTTCGAAGCCTTCGAGGACGCGCGCATGAAGTTCGACGTGCGCTACTACCTCGTGGCGATCCTCTTCATCCTCTTCGATCTCGAGATCGCCTTCCTCTTCCCGTGGGCGGTCGTGCTCCAGGACATCGGCTGGTTCGGCTTCATCGCGATGTTGCTTTTCCTCGGCATCCTGGTCGTGGGATTCATATACGAGTGGAAGAAGGGGGCGCTTGAATGGGAATGATGCCGGCAGCACGTGGTCGCGAAGCGCCGGCAGCTATAGAAAAGCCGGACGTCGCCCAGCAAGGCTTCGTGGTCACGCAGGTGGACAACGTGCTCAACTGGGCGCGCACCGGCTCGCTCTGGCCGATGACCTTCGGGTTGGCCTGCTGCGCCGTGGAGATGATGCACGCGGGTGCCGCGCGCTACGACCTCGATCGCTTCGGCATCGTGTTCCGCCCGAGCCCGCGGCAATCGGATCTCATGATCGTTGCCGGGACGCTCTGCAACAAGATGGCGCCCGCTCTTCGCAAGGTGTACGACCAGATGGCCGAGCCGCGCTGGGTCGTCTCCATGGGCTCATGCGCCAACGGTGGCGGCTACTACCACTACTCCTACTCCGTCGTGCGCGGCTGCGACCGCATCGTGCCCGTGGACATCTACGTGCCGGGGTGCCCTCCGACGGCCGAGGCGCTGCTCTATGGCTTGATCCAGCTGCAGAACAAGATCAAGCGCACCAACACGATTTCCCGCCGCTAGATGGCCGTCACGCTCGAATCCCTGCAGTCTTCGATCACCGCGGCGCTCGGCGCGCTGGCCGGCCAGCAATCCGTCGATCGCGAACAGCTCACCATCGACGTCGCGGCCGCCGACGCGATCACCGCCTTCACGAAGCTTCGCGACGATCCCGCCCTTCGCTTCACGATCCTCATCGACCTGCTGGGCGTCGACTACCAGGGCATCGAGGGCCACGAGGGCCCGCGCTTCGTGGTGCTCTACATCCTGCTTTCGATCGAGCACAACACCCGTGTTCGCGTCCGGGTGTCCTGCCAGGACGACGAATTCCCCGCCGTGGACACGGCCATCGGCGTCTGGCCCTCCGCCAACTGGTACGAGCGCGAAGCGTTCGACCTCTACGGAATCGTGTTCAAGGGCCATCCGGACCTTCGCCGCATCCTCACGGACTACGGCTTCATGGGGCACCCGTTCCGCAAGGACTTCCCCATCACGGGTTATGTCGAGATGATCTACGACCCGGAGCAGAAGCGCGTGGTGTACCAGCCGGTGACGATCGATCCGCGCGAGATCGTGCCGCGCGTCATCCGTGAAGACGCCTACGGCGAGTCGGGGAAAAAATGACTAAAGCCGTGAAACACAGAGGACACAGAGGAACCACAGAGGTAAAGCGAATTCGTGCTGGGTTCGCGATGCAGCCAGCTTGGGCACGAAGCGTCCATAAGGTTTTGCCTTTCCTCTGTGGTTCCTCTGTGTCCTCTGTGTTCAACGGCTTTTGACCTTCAAACAATGGCCGAGATCCGCAACTACACGATGAACTTCGGGCCGCAGCACCCGGCGGCCCACGGCGTGTTGCGCCTCGTGCTGGAGCTCGATGGCGAAGTGATCCAGCGGGCCGATCCGCACATCGGGCTGCTCCATCGCGCGACCGAGAAGCTCGCCGAGACACGCACGTACCTGCAGAGCGTCCCGTACATGGACCGCCTCGACTACGTGTCGATGATGTCCAACGAGCACGCGTACGTGATGGCGATCGAGAAGCTCCTCGGCGTCGACGTGCCGGTGCGCGCGCAATACATCCGCGTGATGTTCGACGAGATCACGCGGATCCTGAATCACCTGCTGTGGATCGGTTCGCACGCCCTCGACGTGGGCGCCATGACGGTCTTCCTCTACGCGTTCCGCGAGCGCGAGGACCTGATGGACATGTACGAGGCGGTGTCCGGCGCGCGCATGCACGCGGCGTACTACCGCCCGGGCGGCGTCTATCGCGACCTGCCGGACAAGATGCCCCGCTACGCGCCCTCGACGGTGCGCAGTGCCGAGGCCGTCAAGAGGTTGAACGAGAACCGCCAGGGCTCGCTCCTCGATTTCATCGACGACTTCGCCAATCGTTTCCCGAAGTGCGTCGACGAGTACGAGACGCTGCTCACGGACAACCGCATCTGGAAGCAGCGCACGGTGTCGATCGGCATCGTGACGCCCGAGCGCGCGCAGGCCCTCGGTTTCACGGGCCCGATGCTTCGCGGCTCCGGCATCGTGTGGGACCTTCGCAAGAAGCAGCCCTACGAGGTGTACGACAAGATCGACTTCGACATCCCCATCGGCACGAACGGCGATTGCTACGACCGCTACCTCGTGCGCGTGCAGGAGCTTCGCGAATCGAACCGGATCATCAAGCAGTGCGTGGAGTGGCTTCGCAAGAATCCGGGCCCGGTCATCACGTCGAACCACAAGGTGGCGCCGCCCACGCGGGTCGAGATGAAAGAGAACATGGAAGAGCTGATCCACCACTTCAAGCTCTTCAGCGAGGGGATGCACGTGCCGCCGGGCGAGGTGTACGCGGCCGTGGAGCATCCCAAGGGCGAGTTCGGCATCTTCCTCGTGAGCGACGGGGCCAACAAGCCGTGGCGCCTGAAGATCCGCGCGCCGGGATTCCCGCACCTCGCCGCGATGGACGAGATGGCCAAGGGCCACATGATCGCGGACGTGGTCGCGATCATCGGCACGATGGACATCGTGTTCGGGGAGATCGATCGATGAGGCGAGAGGCGCGAGATGATTGAAAAGCGCGTGATCAACATCGACGAGCTCAAGCTCGAGCATTGGTCCGGTGCGAATGGCAAATTCGGGGGCGATTCCGTTCGCATAGGGCCGCTCGTCGGCGCGAAGGATCTCGGCTACTCCTACGACGTCGTTCCGCCCGGCAAGGTCTCGTGCCCGTTCCACAGCCACCGCGGCGAGGAAGAGATGTTCTTCATCGTGCGCGGCGAGGGCACGCTTCGATACGGCAACGAGCGGCGCAAGGTGCGCGCGGGCGACTTCGTCTGCTGTCCCGTCGGCGGCCCCGAGACGGCTCACCAGTTCATCAACGATTCCAATGCGGAGCTCGCGTACATCTCGGTATCCACGATGATGCCCGCCGAGGTCTGCGAGTATCCCGATTCCGGCAAGGTGGGGGCCTTCGGCGGCACAGGCGATTCACGCATCCGCCACATGACTGAAATGTCGAGTGGCGTCGACTACTGGAAGGGCGAATGACGATGGCGCTCCTCACCCCCGAATCCCTGCAGAGAATCGAGCGCGAGGCGAAGAAGTATCCGCCCGACCAGCGCCAGTCCGCGGTGATGAGTGCCCTCGCCGTGGCACAGGACCAGAACGGCTGGATCTCGAACGAGTTGATGGAAGAGGTCGCCCAGGTCCTCGGCATGCCGCCCGTGTGGGTGTACGAGGTGGCAACGTTCTACAACATGTACAACCTGAAGCCCGTGGGCAAGTACAAGGTCGTGATCTGCACGAACCTGCCCTGCGCGCTCTCGGGCGCCGAGAAGGCCGCCGAGCACCTCATGCACAAGTGCGGCGTGAAGGGCTTCAACGAGGCTTCCGCCGACGGGCGCTTCTTCGTGAAGGAAGGCGAGTGCATGGGCGCCTGCGCCGACGCGCCGGTGATGATCGTGAACAACAAACGCATGTGCAGCTTCATGTCGAACGAGAAGATCGACAAGTTGGTCGAGGAGCTCAAGTAATGGCCATGCTCGATTACGGACCCGACGCCGTCATCATGAAGGGCCTCGATGGCGAGAACTGGGGCCTCAAGGACTACGAGGCGCGCGGCGGCTACCAGGCGCTGAAGAAGATCGTGAACGACAAGCTCACGCCCGACGCCATCATCGCCGAAGTGAAGAAGTCGGCGCTGCGCGGGCGCGGCGGCGCGGGTTTCCCGACGGGCCTCAAGTGGTCGTTCATGCCCAAGAACTTCGCCGGGCAGAAGTACATCCTCTGCAATTCGGACGAGGGCGAGCCGGGCACCTGCAAGGACCGCGACATCATCCGCTACAACCCGCACATGCTGATCGAGGGGATGATCATCGCGGGATTCGCGACGGGCTCGACGGTCGGCTACAACTACATCCACGGCGAGATCTGGGTCGAGTACGAGATCTTCGAGAAGGCCCTCGAGGAAGCGCGCGCGGCCGGATACCTCGGCAAGAACATCCTGGGCGGCGGATTCGACTTCGAGCTCCACGGCCACCACGGCTACGGCGCGTACATCTGCGGCGAAGAGACCGCGCTCCTCGAATCGCTCGAGGGCAAGAAGGGCCAGCCGCGCTTCAAGCCGCCGTTCCCCGCGAACTTCGGCCTTTACGGCAAGCCCACGACGATCAACAACACCGAAACTTTCGCGGCCGTGCCTGCAATAATCACGCAGGGCGCCGACTGGTTCCTGTCCATGGGCAAGCCCAACAACGGCGGCACCAAGATCTTTACGGTGACCGGCAACGTAGGGCGCCCCGGCAACTACGAGGTGAAGCTCGGCACGCCGTTCGCGAAGCTGCTGGAGATGGCAGGCGGAATGCGCGGTGGCAAGAAGCTGAAGGGCGTGATTCCCGGCGGCTCGTCGATGCCGGTGCTCCCCGCCGACGTGATGATGGCGATGGACATGGACTACGACTCCATCGCGAAGGCGGGATCGTTCCTGGGCTCCGGCGCCGTGATCGTGATGGACGAGGAGACCTGCATGGTGAAGGCCGCCGAGCGCCTCGCCTATTTCTACTTCGAGGAATCCTGCGGCCAGTGCACGCCGTGCCGCGAAGGCACGGGCTGGCTCTACCGGATCCTGAATCGCATCGAGCACGGCGAGGGCCGCAAGGAAGACCTCGACCTGCTTCTCAATCTCGCCGACAACATCCAGGGCCGCACGATCTGCGCGCTCGGAGATGCGGCGGCGATGCCCACGCGCGCGTTCGTGAAGGTGTTCCGCAGCGAATTCGAGCACCACATCGAGCACAAGTGCTGCAACGTGAAGCCGGGCGGATACAGCTCGCCGGAACAACATCCCGTTTCCAATTTCGTGGGCAACCAACTCGCCGCCGACTGAACATGCCCATCAATCTGGAAATCGACGGCAAGGCCGTCACAGTCGAAAACGGCCAGACGGTGATGGACGCCGCGAACAAGTTGGGCGTCTTCGTGCCGTCCTTCTGCTACCACGAGAAGCTCACGATCGCGGCCAACTGCCGCATGTGCCTCGTGCAGGTGGAGAAGGCGCCCAAGCCCCTGCCGGCATGCGCGACGCCCGCGACCGAAGGCATGAAGGTCTACACGCATTCGGATCCCGCGATCCAGGCGCAGAAGGGCGTGCTCGAGTTCCTGCTCATCAACCATCCGCTCGATTGCCCCATCTGCGACCAGGGCGGCGAATGCCAGCTTCAGGATCTCACCGTCGGCTACGGCCCCTCGGCCTCGCGCTACCAGGAAGAAAAGCGCGTCGTCGTGAACAAGAACCTGGGCCCGCTCATCTCGACGGACATGACGCGCTGCATCCACTGCACGCGGTGCGTTCGTTTCGGCCAGGAAGTCGCCGGCATCATGGAGCTCGGCATGGCCGGGCGCGGCGAGCACGCGGAGATCCTCACGTTTGTGCAGCGCACGGTGGATTCCGAGCTCTCGGGCAACGTGATCGACCTCTGCCCCGTGGGCGCGCTCACGTCGAAACCTTTCCGCTACACGGCGCGCAACTGGGAGCTTTCGCGCCGCAAGTCCGTGAGCGCCCATGATTCGCTCGGTTCCAACCTCATCGTGCAGACCAAGCAGGAACAGGTGATGCGCGTGCTGCCGCTCGAGAACGAGCCGGTGAACGAGGTGTGGCTTTCGGACCGCGACCGCTTCGCCTATCTCGGCCTCAACGCCGAGGACCGCATCGCGCGCCCGATGGTCAAGCGCGCCGGCCGCTGGCAGGAAGTCGAGTGGCCCGAGGCGCTGGATGCCGCGGCGCAAGGCTTGAAGGACCTCGTGGCGCAACACGGGGGAGCGTCGCTGGGCGCGCTCTTCGCGCCGGAGCTCACGCTCGAGGAATTGCATCTCGGCGCCGCGCTCGCGCGGGGCCTCGCCAGCGAGAACGTCGATCATCGCGTGCGCCAGTCGGATTTCCGCGCCAAGGGGCAGGGCGCTCCGTGGCTCGGCATGGCGATCGAGGACGTGAAGAAGCTGAAGTCCGTGCTGCTCGTGGGCTCGACGCTTCGCAAGGAGCAACCGTTGCTCTCGGCGCGAATCCGCCAGGCGGCCAAGAAGGGCCTCGCGGTGAGCGTGCTGCACGTGGCCGACGACGACCTGCTGATGCCGGTGGCGCGGCACACGATCGTGCGCCCCGACGCGCTCGCCACGGAATTCGCCGCGACGGCCGCGGGATTCCAGGGCGGCGAAGGCTCGGCGATCCTGCTCGGGCACTACGCCCAGCAGCATCCCGACTACGCGATCCTGCTCGCCATCGCGCAGGACATCGGCCGCAAGACCGGCGCGATCGTGGGCGTCATGCCCGATGGCGCCAACGCGGTCGGCGCATATCTCGCCGGCGCCGTGCCGAAATCGGGCGGCCTCGATGCGCGCGCCATGATCGCCAACCCGCGCCGCGGCTATCTCGTCGTGGGCACGGAGGTCGAGCACGACCTCGGCCCGCAAGCGGTCGCCGCGATCTCGCAATCGGAATTCACAGTGGCGCTCTCGACTTATCGGAACGCCGCGGCGGAGCACGCCCACGTGATCCTGCCCGTCGCGCCCTTCACCGAGTCGGGCGGGACGTTCGTGAACATGGAAGGGCGCGTGCAATCGTTCAACCCGGTGGTGAAGCCCGCGGGCGACTCGCGGCCCGGCTGGAAGATCCTTCGCATGCTGGGCTCGATGCTGGGCATCCCGCATTTCCATCCCGACACGCTGGAAGCCGTGCGCAAGCAGATCGCGCCGGACCTGCATGCATGGGCGAAGGCGGGACTCGACAATTCAATCGCGACGATGACCTACGAGCTTCGCGCGCCGGGCTCGTCGCTCGAGCGCGTGGCCGAATTCCCTGTGACGGCGAGCGATCCCATCGTGCGCCGCTCGGCCGCATTGCAGAAGAGCGCGGACGGCAAGGCTTCGCGCGCCGCACGCTTCAATGCCGCGACACTCGCGAAGCTGGGGCTCGCCGCGGGCGACCGCGTGCGCGTGACGCAGGGCGGGGGACAAGCGACGCTCGTAGCCCGGCTCGATGCCGCGCTGCCGGACAACACCGTGCGCGTGGCGCGCGGCGTCGCGGAGACCGCATCGCTGGGCGAAGGCGCCATCGCCGTCGAGAAATCGCGGGAGACGGTGGCCGCATGAACATCCACGACCTCGCGGGACACGCCCAGGGCCTGGCGAACGACGCCTTCGGCCCGCAGTGGGGCCCGCAGGTATTCACGCTCGCGTGGGCCGTGGGTTCCATCGTGCTGGTGCTCGTCCCGATCCTGCTCACGGTGCTCTACTACCAGCTGGTCGAGCGCTGGGTGATCGGCTGGATCCAGGACCGCAAAGGCCCCAACCGCGTGGGCTGGAAGGGCGTGCTGCAACCCATCGCCGATGCCATCAAGCTGCTCATGAAGGAGCAGCTCGTTCCCACCGGTGCCTCGAAGGCGCTCTTCTTCCTGGCGCCCATCGTCTGCGTGGCGCCGGCAATGGCCGCGTGGTCGATCGTTCCCTTCATGCCCGGGTGGGTGATCTCCAACGCCGACGCGGCGCTGCTGTTCATGCTCGCCATGACCTCCATGGGCGTGTACGGCATCATCATCGCGGGCTGGGCGTCCAACTCGAAGTACGCGTTCATCGGCGCGATGCGCGCCGCGGCGCAAACCGTCTCCTACGAGATCGCCATGGGCTTCGCGCTCGTGGGCGCGCTCATGGCCGGCCAGAGCATGAATCTGTCTGAAATAGTCGCGCGCCAGGATAACGGCGTGGGCCTCTTCGGCTGGTTCTGGCTGCCGCTGCTGCCGCTTTTCTTCGTGCACTACATCGCGGGCCTTGCCGAGACCAACCGCGCGCCCTTCGACGTGGCCGAGGGGGAAAGCGAGATCGTCGCGGGATTCCACGTCGAGTACTCGGGGATGATGTTCGCGGTGTTCTTCCTCGCCGAATACGCGAACATGATCCTCGTCGCGACGATATCGGCGCTGCTCTTCTGGGGCGGCTGGCTCTCGCCCTTCGGTTTCGCGGCGATCCGCGACGCCGGCCCCGCGATCTCGTGGCTTGCCGCATCCTCGATCCTGTGGCTTCTCGGCAAGATCGCCTTCTTCATGTTCGCGTTCCTCTGGGTGCGCGCGACGTTTCCGCGTTTCCGCTACGACCAGATCATGCGGTTGGGCTGGAAGGTCTTCATTCCCATCACGCTGGTGTGGATCGTGTTGGTGGGTGTCCTGATGATGGACCCGGTGCGCCACTGGCCGGTCGTGAGCATCTGGTTCGGGAAATAGCCATGGCGATCCGTGCGAAGGAATTCTTCTCCAGTTTCATGCTCGCGGAGCTCTTCAAGGGCATGTCGCTCACCGGACGCCATCTCTTCAAGCGCAAGATCACCGTGATGTATCCGGAAGAGAAGACGCCCATGAGCCCGCGCTTCCGCGGCCTGCATGCGCTGCGCCGCTACCCGAACGGGGAAGAGCGCTGCATCGCGTGCAAGCTTTGCGAAGCCGTGTGCCCTGCGCTCGCCATCACGATCGAGAGCGAGCAACGCGAAGACGGAACGCGCCGCACCACGCGCTACGACGTCGACCTCATCAAGTGCATCTTCTGCGGCTTCTGCGAGGAAAGCTGCCCGGTGGATTCCATCGTCGAGACGCATATCCTCGAGTACCACGGCGAGACCCGTGGCGACCTCACCTACACGAAGCCGATGCTGCTCGCCGTGGGCGACAAGTACGAGGCGCTCCTCGCCGCCGCACGCGCCGAGGACGCGGCCTTCCGCTGATGGATCTGTCCCTCGTCCTCTTCTACTTCTTCGGCGCTGTGCTGCTCGCCTCGACGCTCCTCGTGGTCACGGTGCGCAACCCCGTGTTCGCGGCGCTCTTCCTGGTGCTCGCGTTCTTCACCGCGGCCGGGCTGTGGCTGCTGCTGTACGCAGAATTCCTCGCCATCACCTTGGTGCTGGTGTACGTGGGCGCGGTGATGGTGCTCTTCCTTTTCGTCGTGATGATGCTCGACATCAACATCGACCTGCTGCGCAAGGGCTTCTGGAAGTACCTGCCGCTCGCGGCCGGCGTGGGGCTGCTGATGGCTCTCGAGATGGCGAGCCTGCTCTGGAGGAGCGTGGGTGGCGTGAACGCCGGCCTCGTGCCGCCGCCCGGATACTCCAACACCAAGGACCTGGGCCGCGTCCTCTACACGGACTATGTCTTCCCCTTCGAGATCGCCGCGGTGATCCTGCTCGTGGCCATCGTGGCCGCGATCGCGTTGACACTCCGCAGCCGCAAGGAGACGAAGTACCAGGATCCGCAGGCCCAGCTCGCGGTGAAGGCTTCCGACCGGTTGAAGATCGTGAAGGGCGTCTAGGCGATGATCCCCCTCGGCCACTACCTCGTTCTCTCGGCGCTCGTGTTCTCGGTCGGCGTCGTGGGCGTGTTCCTCAACAGGAAGAACCTCATCATCCTGCTGATGGCGATCGAGCTCATGCTGCTCGCCGTCAACATGAACTTCATCGCGTTCTCCCACGCCCTGAACGACCTGTCGGGGCAGGTGTTCGTGTTCTTCATCCTCACGGTCGCCGCCGCGGAATCGGCGATCGGGCTCGCGATCCTCGTGGCGCTCTTCCGCAATTTGAAATCGATCAACGTCGACGACCTGAGTAGCTTGAAGGGATGACTGGGCCCCGGGTCATTGTCGCGATTGCGACGCCCGGGGTGACAAGAAAAATGCGAGAGCAACAACAAAAATGGACCTGATGACCCTTTCTTGTGTTGCGGCGTTCTCGCCGCTCGTGGGCGCCATCCTCGCCGGGTTCCTCGGGTGGAAGCTCGGTCGCGCGTTCGCGCAAACGGTGACGATCGCGTCGGTGGCCATCTCGTTCGTCGCGTCGATGATGATGCTCATACAGGTCGCCGACGGCGCGCGCATGGATTCCGAGGTGTACACGTGGCTCACCGGCGACGGCTGGAGGTTCGAGGTGGGCTTCCTCATCGACCGCCTCACGGTGACGATGATGTGCGTCGTGACCTTCGTGTCGCTGATGGTGCACGTGTACACGATCGGCTACATGGCCGACGACCCGGGCTACCAGCGCTTCTTCGCCTACATCTCGCTCTTCACCTTCTCGATGATGATGCTGGTGATGGCGAACAACTTCGTCCAGCTCTTCTTCGGCTGGGAGGCGGTGGGCCTCGTCTCGTACCTGCTGATCGGATTCTGGTTCACGCGCCCCACGGCGATCTACGCGAACCTGAAGGCCTTCCTCGTGAACCGCGTGGGCGACTTCGGCTTCCTCCTGGGCATCGCGCTGCTCTTCGCCTCGGTGGGCCCGGCCGCGGGCGGCCTGGACTACGGTCCCATCTTCGCCGCCGCGCCGCACCTGGTCCCGATCAACGTCGTGATCATCCCGGGGCACGAGTGGTCGCTTCTGTCCGTCGTCTGCATCTGCCTCTTCGTCGGCGCCATGGGCAAGAGCGCGCAGTTCCCGCTGCACGTGTGGCTCCCCGACTCGATGGAAGGCCCGACGCCGATCTCCGCGTTGATCCACGCAGCCACGATGGTGACGGCGGGCATCTTCATGGTGGCGCGCATGTCGCCGCTCTTCGAGCTCACCGAGACGGCGCGCTCGTTCGTGGTGATCATCGGCGCCATCACGTGCTTCTTCATGGCGTTGATCGCCATCACGCAATACGACATCAAGCGCGTGGTGGCGTATTCCACGCTCTCGCAGCTGGGCTACATGACGATGGCGCTCGGCGCCTCGGCGTACTCGGTGGCGATCTTCCACCTCATGACGCACGCGTTCTTCAAGGCGGTGCTCTTCCTCGGCGCGGGCTCGGTGATCATCGCGCTGCACCACGAGCAGGACATGCGCAAGATGGGCGGCCTTCGCAAGTACATGCCGATCACCTACTTGACGGTGCTGATCGGCGCTCTCGCCAACGCGGGGATTCCGCCCTTCGCGGGATTCTTCTCGAAGGATTCGATCGTCGAGGCGCTGGCGGCCAGCCACACGCCCGGCGCGATGTTTGCCTACGTGTTGGCGCTCGGCGGCATCTTCGTGAGCGGCCTTTACTCGTTCCGCCTGGTGTTCTTCGCCTTCCATGGCAAGGAGCGATTCGACAGCCACGATCACAAGCCGCACGAGTCGCCGTGGGTGGTGACGCTGCCGCTGATCCTGCTCGCGATCCCGTCGATCTTCATCGGCGCCTGGGCCATCAAGCCGATGCTCTACGGCGGCTGGTTCGAGGGCGCCATCGCGCCGACTGAAGTGATGGAAGAGCTCGGGAAGGAATTCCACGGCTGGGCGGCCATGATCGGGCACGCGTTCACGAGCGTGCCGCTCTACCTCGCGCTCGCCGGCGTGGCGACCGCGTACTACTTCTACATCCTGCGGCCGGAGATGGCCGCGGTCGCCCGCAAGAAGTTCGCGCCCATCGTGGAGATCCTCGAGCACAAGTACTACATCGACGAGGCCTACTACTGGTTCTTCGCGGGCGGCGCGAGGAAGGTCGGCACGGGCCTCTGGGCCTGGGGCGACAAGACCATCATCGACGGCATCATGGTGAACGGCACGGCGAAGGCGATCGGCATGTTCGCCGGCGTCGCGCGCAACATGCAGACGGGCTACATCTACACGTACGCGTTCACGATGATCCTGGGCGTGTTCGCGTTCCTCACGTACTTCCTCTTCTACATGGGGAAGATCTAGATGCTGCTCGGAATGCCGGTCCTCTCCCTCACGATCTGGGTACCGATCCTCTTCGGCATAGCGGTGCTCGTCATCGGCAACGACCGCAACCCGGTGCCCGCGCGCTGGACGGCGCTCGCGGGCTCGGTCCTGGGCCTGCTCGTGTGCGTGCCGCTGTGGACGCGGTTCGGCCTCGACACGGCCAGCATGCAGTTCGTCGAGCTGGCGCCGTGGATCCCCAGCTTGAACGTGAACTACCACCTCGGCGTGGACGGCATCTCGATGCCGTTCATCCTGCTGAACAGCTTCATGACCGTGCTGGTGGTGGTCGCGCACTGGGAGGTCATCACCGACAAGGTGAGCCAGTACCTGGCGGCGTTCCTCATCATGTCGGGGCTCATCAACGGTGTGTTCGCCTCGCTCGACGCGATCGTGTTCTACGTGTTCTTCGAGGCGATGCTGATCCCGATGTTCCTCATCATCGGCGTGTGGGGCGGCCCCAACCGCGTGTATGCGGCGGTCAAGTTCTTCCTGTACACGCTGCTGGGATCGCTGCTGATGCTGGCCTCGTTCATCTACCTCTACCAGCAGACCAACGGCAGCTTCGAGATCCTGGATTTCCACCAGGTGCCGCTCACGCTCACCGCGCAGATCCTCATCTTCCTCGCGATGTTCATGTCGTTCGCGGTGAAGGTGCCGATGTGGCCGGTGCACACATGGCTGCCGGATGCGCACGTGGAAGCCCCGACGGGCGGCTCGGTGATCCTCGCGGCGATCACGCTCAAGATCGGCGGATACGGGTTCCTGCGTTTCAACCTGCCCATCGCACCCGACGCGTCGCACTACCTCGCGGGCTTCATGATCACGCTCTCGCTGATCGCGGTCGTGTACATCGGCCTGGTCGCCCTGGTGCAGTCGGACATGAAGAAGCTGATCGCCTATTCGTCGATCTCGCACATGGGGTTCGTGACGCTGGGACTCTTCATCTTCAACGGCGAGGGGATGCTGGGAGCGCTGCTGCAGATGATCTCCCACGGCTTCGTGTCGGCGGCGATGTTCCTTTGCGTGGGCGTGCTCTACGACCGCGTGCACTCGCGCCAGATCTCGGACTACGGCGGGGTCGCGAACACGATGCCGGTCTTCGCGGCGTTCTTCGTGCTCTTCGCCATGGCGAACTCGGGGCTGCCGGCCACGAGCGGATTCGTGGGCGAATTCACGGTGCTGCTCGGCACGATGAAGGCGAGCTTCTGGTACACGTTCCTCGCGGCCACCACGCTCATCTTCGGCGCGGCCTACACGCTCTGGATGGTGAAGCGCGTCGTGTATGGCGAGATCGCCAACGACCACGTGAGGCAACTCAAGGACGTGGGCAAGCGTGAGATGGTGTTCCTCGTGCTGCTCGCGATCGCGGTGCTCGCCATGGGCATCGACCCGAAGCCGCTTTCCGATGCGATGAATCCCTCGATCCAGGAACTGCTGCGCCACGTGGCGACTTCGAAGGTGGGCGCATGAACACGGCAACGTTCTCGCTCGCCACCGTGGCACCTGCGCTGCCCGAGATTGCGCTGCTCACGCTCGTGTCGGTCCTGCTGGTGGCGCACCTCTTCTTCAAGGAAGACGAGCGCGGCGTCACCTATTGGCTCACGCTCATCGTGCTCGTGGGCACCGCGGGACTCACGCTCACCACGCTGGGCCGGCCGATGGGTGTCACTTTCGGCGGCATGTTCGTGGTCGATCTCATGTCGCAGGTGCTCAAGGTCTTCACGCTGCTCACGGTCGCCGCGACGCTGGTGCTGAGCCGCTCGTACCTCGAGAAGCGAAACCTCCTCTCGGGTGAGTTCCTCTGCCTCGCGCTCTTCGGGACGCTGGGCATGATGGTGATGATCTCGGCGCACCACTTCATCACGCTCTTCCTGGGCCTCGAGCTCATGGCGCTTACGCAGTACGCGATGGTGGCCCTCGACCGCGATTCGGCGCGCGCCACGGAAGCCGCGATGAAGTACTTCGTGCTGGGGTCGCTCTCGACCGGCCTGCTCCTCTACGGCATGTCGATGGTGTACGGCGGCACGGGATCCCTCGAGATCTCCCACGTGGCCAACGCCATCGGGGAGGGCAACGTGGTGAACACGCTCGCGCAATTCGGGCTCGTCTTCATCGTGGCGGGAATCGCATTCAAGCTGGGGACCGCGCCCTTCCACATGTGGATCCCCGACGTTTATCACGGCGCGGCCACGCCCACCACGATCATCATCGGCGCGGCGCCGAAGATCGCGGCCTTCGCGTTCATCATGCGGCTCCTCGCGGACGGCCTCGGACCGCTTGTCGTCGACTGGCAGCCGATGCTCGTGATCCTCGCCGTGGCCTCGATCGCCGTGGGCAACATCATCGCCATCGCCCAGGGCAACCTGAAGCGCATGCTTGCCTACTCGACGATCTCCCACATGGGATTCGTCATGATCGGTATCCTCGCGGGCACCGACACCGGCTACGGCGCGGCGATGTTCTACGTGATCGTGTACGCGCTGATGACGCTGGGCTCCTTCGGCATGATCCTGCTCTTGTCGCGCGCGGGCTTCGAAGCCGAGAACCTCGACGACTTCAAGGGCCTCAACCAGAAGTCCAAGTGGTACGCCTTCGTGATGCTGGTGCTCATGTTCTCGCTCGCGGGCATCCCGCCGGCGGTAGGCTTCATGGGCAAGCTCTTCGTGCTGCAGGCCGCGCTCGACGCGGGCTACACGTGGCTCGTCGTGTACGCGGTGCTGCTCTCGGTGATCGGCGCGTTCTATTACCTGCGCATCGTGAAGCTCATGTACATGGACGCACCGTCGGGCGAGCTCACGATCGACCCGCAACCCGGCACGCGCTGGATGCTCTCGGCCACCGCGATCGCGACACTCGTCCTCGGGTTCATTCCCGCGCCGCTGTTGAACCTCTGCCTGCGAGCCATCGCCGGCGCGATGTAGGGCCGTGGCGAAGAAGCCGCCCGACTTCTCCGCCGATTTCAGCGAGACGCCGATCTCCTCGGAGTTGGTCCACGAGGGCGCGTTCCTCAAGGTGTATCGCGACACGGTGCGAATGCCCGACGGAGCCACGGCGTGGCGCGAGTACGTCAAGCACCCGGGTGCCGTGATGATCCTCGCCTTCGTGGACGACGACACCATCATCCTCGAGCGCCAGTACCGCTATCCCAAGCACCGCCATTTCATCGAGATCCCCGCGGGCAAGCTGGAACCCGGCGAGGACGCGCTCGTGACCGCGAAGCGCGAGCTCATCGAGGAATGCGGCTACGAGGCGCGCGATTGGTGGCACATCGCCTCGATGGACCCGACGATCGGCTACTCGACGGAAGTGATCCACCTCTACGGCGCGCGCGACCTCGTGCACGTGGGCGCGCAGCTCGACGTGGGCGAGCACCTCGAATGCTTCGAGGCGAAGGTGGACGACGCGCTCGACTGGGTGCGCCAGGGGATCATCACCGATTCGAAGAGCACTTTCGCGCTGATGTGGTGGAAGCAGTGGGGCCGTTGAGATGGAAATTCGTGCCGTTCGAGACGAGGAAATCGAAGAGGCGCGTGCGCTGTTGAGGCAAGAACCAGGTTGGGCGTCGCGGTTCAACGATCCAGGGGAATTTCGGCGGCTCATTTCGAAGTCGCAGCGAGCGCTCGTCGCGATCCAGGACGATCGAATCGTCGGCTTCGTACGCGCCATCACCGACGACATGTCCAACGGCTACCTCACGCTCCTCATGGTCCGAGAAGACCGCCGTGGGAAGGGCATAGGCCGAGCACTGGTGCGCGCGGTCATGGGCGAAAACACCGGAATGACCTGGGTCCTGCGAGCCGACAGGGGCGCGGAGGCGTTCTATGAGCGGATCGGTTTCGTTCGGTCCAAGGTTGCGATGGAGCGGCCGCGTGCGAAAGAGTGACGAGCGTGAGAAGTCCCATGGATTCAGCGCACTCGACTTGACGTTCGGTGGGACCGGGATCAGCACTTGCGGCGTTATTGACCAGTTTTATTGGGCGTGGTGATGAATAACAACTGTCACACTAATTTGAGTTAGCTGTCGAATCAAGGCCGGCGATGCGCACCACCATCTTTGCAATTGCGGCGGCGCTTAGCACTTTCACTGGTCTAGCAGCGGGCGCGGAAGATATATCGACGATAGACCGGTACATAACGCGAGAGGAGGCGCTGCAAATTGTGCGGGACAAATTTGCCATCCTCTGTCAACGACCAGGTCAATGCCCAATCGGTGTGGAAAGGCCCACCACCGATTGCCCGCTCCTCTTCATCGTAATAGTGCCAGCTCCAGCCAATGACCCGGACAAACGCTCGGTGGGCATTTGGGTTTCGCTCGATCAACGAGGCAGAATCATCGCAATGAGCCGAACCCGGGAGGGCGCATGCACAGGTACGTAGGAGAACGGTCGACAGCTAACAACAAGTTCGAACGGGCCGACCTTCGAGCATTGAAGGCCAATATTCGCACCGCGGTGAAAGAAGCCCTCGAAACACATCTCGGGAATGAGCCGACCAAGACGAGCCGCAGTCGCATCAAGCGCCTACGGGGTCTTTCGAAACCGCAGTATCAACTTCGGGTCGAGGAGGTCCGTGTGTTCTACGATGTAGTTGGCTCGACCGTGGAGGTCTTCGCCATTGTGCCCAAGCCGGAGGCGGAATCATGGCTCAACCAGTTCGGAAAACCCGAGTGAAGGAAGTTCCTCTTTCCGAGGTAAAGGACGACTTGTCTCGCTTTCTTCGGGAGGCCGGAGAGCGAGAGATCGTCATTACCCGCCACGGAAAACCTGCCGGAGTGCTCATCGGATTCAAGACGGAGGACGACTGGTTTGATTACCGGCTCGAAAATGATCCACGGTTCCTGGACCGGATTCAGAGCGCCCGTGAAAGTCTAAGAGCCGGCCGTGGTGTCAGGCTCGAGGACCTGGACAAGAAGTAGGGTGTTCTCTAACACTGTCGCGCGCTGCCCATGCCTGAGTCCTTCCAGCGCTTCAGCGCTCTCGATCCGGCGGCGCTTACTCAAGACATTGCGCGCACTCGCAAAGACTTGTCTGAGGCACAAGCGAAGGGCGACACCCTCGCGATCGTTGAGCGTGCCGGAGAGCTCGCCGGCATGCTTACTACCGATCGTCGAGAAGCCGAAGCTCGACAGTTACTCGCACCCCTGCAGTCCTCAGCCCGCGATCTCCATTCTTCGGAGCCCGCGGGCTGGTACTACCTCGCCTACGGTACTGCCAGTCAGTATCTAGGCCTGCGCGAAGAGGCCAATTCCATGTTCGCCGAGGCCTTGCGCCTCGCACGTTTGCAGGCATGGGAAGTTCTTGAGCACTACGTGTTGTCTCATTGGGGCCGCAGTCTCGTTGAGGAGGGGAGCTTCGCCCAGGCGCGGCAGTGTTTCCAGCAGGCATTGGAGATCCGCGAACGGCTCAACGAACCGCGCGCTGCCTCATCGCGTCGGGCGCTTGCGGCACTTGCCGAGCTCGAGGCGCGCGCGAAGTGAAAGCGCCAGCTCTAGGACGGCGCAGATGACGCGCTCCGTGACGTGGGACGGTGAAAGTTGGAGCAACTCCGCCCAAGATGCGGTGGAACTGGTGGATCCGGACCCGTCCTGGGCGAAGCAATACGAAACAGAGGCTGCCGCGCTTTTTGCGGCAATTGGCCCGACGAACGGGCTTCGGCTTGAGC
>JBAQKF010000055.1:0-12399 GCA_049300695.1 Usitatibacter sp. | reverse complement strand
CCGAACAGGACCGTGAAACGACGTCGCGCCGATGATATTGCGGATTGCCCGTGAGAAAGTAGGTCATCGCCAGGGCCCTACAAGACAAACGCCCAACCTCCAACGAGGTTGGGCGTTTGCATTTGTGCCTACTGCTTCGGCGTCGAGCGCAGCTTGGCGCATCCGACTACAATGAGTTCGTCGCCATAGAGCGGCAGCCACGGTGCGGTCGTCATTCGAAAGAAGGGGAGCGAATGAAGAAGAAGAAATTTCCGCCGGCAGTCAGCATCCTCATCGGCATGGTCCTGGGGATCATCTTCGGGTACATGATCTTCGTGCAGTTCCCGGACAAGAAGTCCGCGGCGGAGGTCGCAGGTTACGTGTCGCTCGTATCCGATATTTTCCTCCGCCTGATCAAGATGCTCATCGGGCCGCTGGTGTTCTCCACGCTGGTGGTCGGCATCGCGCACATGGGCAGCGCGGCTTCCGTGGGCCGCGTCTTCGCCAAGGCGATCGGATGGTTCGTCACCGCCTCGCTCGTCTCCCTGGTGCTGGGCCTCATCCTCGCGAACATCCTGCAGCCGGGCCACAACCTGGGACTGCCGCTTCCCGACATCGGCGCTTCCGCCAATCTCGCGACGTCCAAGTTCACTGTGAAGGATTTCGTGACGCACCTCGTGCCCAAGTCGTTCGCCGAGGCCATGGCCAACAACGAGATCCTGCAGATCGTCGTCTTCTCGATGTTCTTCGGAGTGGCGCTCTCGTCGCTGGGCGAGAAGGCGAAGACCCTCGTCGCCGCGATCGACGAGCTCTCCCACACGATGCTGGTGATCACGGGCTACGTGATGAAGCTCGCGCCGCTGGCTGTGTGCGCGGCCATGGCGGCCACGGTCGCCGTGAACGGCCTCGAGATCCTGCTCAAGTTCGCGGTTTTCATGGGGGACTTCTACTTCGGCCTGTTCATCCTCTGGAGCATGCTCGTCCTCGCCGGCTTCCTCGTGCTCGGGACGCGGATCGCGAAGCTCCTGGTATTGATCAAGGAGGCCTTCATGCTGTCGTTCGCGACGGCGAGCTCCGAGGCGGCGTACCCGAAGATCCTCGACGCGCTCGACCGCTTCGGCGTGAAGCGCAAGATCTCCAGCTTCGTGATGCCCATGGGCTACTCGTTCAACCTCGACGGGTCGATGATGTACTGCACGTTCGCGGTGCTCTTCATCGCGCAGGCCTACGACATCCAGCTTCCGATCGCCACGCAGATCACGATGCTGCTGGTGCTGATGCTGACGTCGAAGGGGATGGCGGGCGTGCCGCGCGCGTCACTCGTCGTGATCGCCGCGACCCTGAGCCAGTTCAACATCCCTGAAGCGGGACTGCTGCTGATCCTCGGCGTCGACACCTTCCTCGACATGGGACGCTCGGCCACCAACGCGATCGGCAACTCCATCGCGAGCGCCGCCGTCGCGAAATGGGAAGGCGAGCTGCTGCCGGCCGCCGACGCGGAGAGACTCGCGTCGGAGCTCGATGCACGAGCGGCCGTGCCGGCGCACGCCTAGACACCGTGCGCCGTTCGATTGCGCTCCTCGTTGGGTCGTGGCTCGTCGCGGGTGCCGCATTCGCCCAGGACGATGCGCCCCTCGAGCTCACCGGCACGCTGCTCAAGGCGCGCACCACCGGCGTCGTCACGGTGGCCCACCGCGAGTCCTCGATTCCGTTCTCCTATCTCTCGGCACGCGGCGAACCGATCGGATACTCGATCGAGTTGTGCGGAAAGCTGATCGACGCGATGAGCGCCGCCGTGGGCCGCGACCTGCAAGTGAAATGGCTGCCGGTGACGTCCGAGACACGCATGGCCGCCATTGTCTCGGACGAGGCCGACCTCGAGTGCGGCTCCACGACCAACAACCTCGAACGCGCGAAGAAAGTGGCGTTCTCGCCGACGATCTTCGTCGCCGGCACGAAGCTCATGGTGAAGCGCGGCTCGCCGATCAAGTCGTTCCGCGACCTCAAGGGCAAGACCGTGGTCGTCACCCGGGGCACGACGAACGAAGAGGCGATGCGCGAGATCACGAAGCGGTTCGGAATGCAGTTCACGCTCGTCGTCGCCGGCGATCATGCGGAGTCGTTCGCGCGGCTCGCCGCGGGGAAGGCCGATGCCTTCGCCACCGACGACGTCCTGCTCTACGGCCTCATCGCGCAGAACAACGCGAAGGACAAGTACCTGGTCGTCGGCGAATTCCTCTCGTACGACCCGTACGGGATCATGTATCGGCGGGGAGATCCGCAGATGACGCGCCTCGTGAACGATACATTCCACGACCTCGCGGAAGACGGCGAAGTCGAGCGCCAGTACAAGCGCTGGTTCATGACGCGCCTGCCCTCGGGCGCGAGCATCGACCTGCCCATGAGCCCGCAGCTCGAGACGCTCATCCGCACGATGGCCGCCAAGCCCGAGTAGCGGCGCGGGGAGCCGAAATGGCCGCCGATCGTACCTCCGCTGACCAGGCGCTGATCGCGCGCTGGGAACAGCTGCGAACCTCGCCGCGGCTGAGGGGCGGATTCCTGTTGGCCGTGGTCGCGCTGATCGTCACGCCGCTCGCCTCGGTTCCGACGGCGCCGCGTTCCCCGATCGAGGACGTGGCGCGGTGGGCGTTCGACCAGCAGATGCGTGTCATCCGGGAAGCGCATCCGCGACCACTCGAGCAGGATATCGTCCTCATTGGAATCGACGAGGAAACGTACTCGGCATTCGACGAGCCCTTCGCCCTCTGGCACAGGCATTTCGGATCGATGCTGCGCGCACTCGCGAGGGCAAAGCCGCGGGCGATTGCGCTGGACACGGTGCTACCCGAGCGCTCCTACGATTTCATCCTGAAAGGCTCGGACATCTCCCTCATGCAGGGCCTCGCGCTCCTGAAGAACGCGCAGGTTCCGTTCGTGTACGTCCAGACCATTTCCGACAAGACCATCGACGGCAAGAGGCTCACTGCGCCGATACAGCCCAACCTCGTGAACTACCTCACGCCGGAGAATTTCGGACTCGACCAGCAATCGATCGACGTCGATCTGACTTCCCGGCGCTTCTTCTACACGACGTTCGACCAAAAAACTGGAAATCCCGTACCGACGCTCGCGAGCCAGATCCTCGGTCAGGTCAAGATCCCCGTGAAAGTCGGGTACATCGACTACAGCATCGGCGCTCCCCTCGAGTACATCCCGATGCAAGCGGTCGAGAAGATGACGGATGCCCAACTGCGCAAGACCTTCGGCAACCGGATCGTATTCGTGGGAAGCCTCATCGGCGGCACCGACCGCTGGAGGCTGCCGACCCAATTGCTCGTGCGCGATCCCGGCCGCAGGCGGGACGACTACGACCAGCCCGGCGTGCTGATCCACGCGCAGGTCGTTCGCAGCCATCTCTCGACGGGCCTCCTGCATCCGATTCCGGAAAAACTCCGCTGGCTCGCGATGGCGATCGCGGCGACTGCCGTATTCATCTCCGCGTCACCTTTCGTCGTGATCGCCGCCGCGGTCGCGGCGCCACTGCTCCTCGCCGGCGTGGGGCTCGCGACAATCGTCTCGGCACAGACGATACTGCCGCTCGCCTCGATCATCATCACCTTCTGGGTCGCGCTTTTCGTGCGCGGCGTCTTCGATGCCGTCGAGGCCGTGATCGAGCGCTTGCGCCTCCAGCAGTCGTTCTCCGGGCAGGTAAGCCCCGCCGTGTTGAAGGAGATGCTGGGCGGGGCCCTGTCTCCCGGGGTCAGCGGCCAGCTTGCCGAGGTCTGCGTCCTTTTCAGCGATGTGCGCGATTTCACAACGCTTTCCGAGAATATGCCCCCGCAGGTGGTCACGACTGTTCTGCAGCGCTACTTCGACCGCATGGTGCATGCTGTCCACCGGTACGACGGCACCGTTGACAAGTTCATCGGCGATGGCATGATGGTTCTCTTCGGCGCGCCGCGCAAATCGAAGGATCCTTGCGGCGAAGCAGTGCAATGCGCTCTCGCAATGCTCATGGCGCTCGATTCGCTCAACGAGGAATTCAAGCGGGAGGGACTCCCCACCTTGACGATCGGAATCGGCATCAACTACGGCACCGTGACCGTCGGCAACATCGGCTCCTCGGAGCGCCACAACTATTCGGCGATCGGCGATGCGGTCAATGTCGCCGCGCGCGTCGAAGGACTCACCAAGGAGCTCGGGCGCAAGATCATCATCACGGAGGCCGTGGTGAGCCGGATCGAGGAGCGCTTCCACTTCGATCCGCTGGGTTCGCACAAGGTGAAGGGTCACAGTCCCGTGAACGTCTGGGGCATCCGCACGGCGCGCTCGGCGCCGTCGCTTGCCGATACGATGGAGGTGGTTCGATGAAGACATTCCTGCGCACGTTCCTCCTGGCCCTCTTCTTTTCCTCGGCAGCCGCGTCCGCGGAGGGCATCGCCTTCATCACCAACATGAAGGGCGAGGTGGCACTCGACGGCAATCCGCGGCCGACGCTGCTCGTGGAACTCGCCAGGGGCCAGAAGCTCACGCTGGGGCCGGATGCGCAGGTCTCGGTGATGTTCGTGGCAAGCGGCAAGGAATTCGCGGTCAAGGGGCCGGGCCAATATCTCGTGAAGGACGACGAGATGTCGGTTTCCTCGGGCTTGCCCCCGGTCATGCGCGAGACCCAGTGGCACGCATCGAACAAGGTCCTCGTGCAGGTCGCGCAGACTTCCGCTGCGAGCGTGCGCATGCGTTCGATCGCCATCGCCAGGCCCGACACGGAACCGAAACTCGTCTATCCCACGCAGGGCAACGTCGCGACGCTGCAACCGACGTTCCGGTGGCGCGGCGCCGACGGCAAGGGCGAGTTCGTGCTCCTCGTCGCCGGACAGGAGAAGCCCGTGCATTCCGCCAAGGTTTCGGGCGGCGCCTACAGGCTGGGCGCCAAGCTTCGTCCCGACACCGACTACACGTGGATCGTGGCAGTCGCGGGCAACGAGGTCGGCACGGGGCACTTCCGCACGCTCCCCTCGGATGCGCTCGCCCAGATCGACAAGCAGCGTCCGTCCGACAAGGCGGATTTCTCCGACCGCGTGATGTTCGCGCTGATGCTCCAGGATCTCGGCGCTTCGCAGGACGCGCGCGACTCATGGGCCCGCCTCGCGCAGGAGCGCGAAGACCTGCCCGAGCTCGCGGCGTTCGCGAAATGATCCGGGCCGTCGTGGGCGCCATCCTCGGCGTCGCAGCGCTCGGCGCATGGGCCGCCGAGCCGGTCGCCTTCGTGGCCGATGTGAAGGGCAGCGCGAATATCGAGGGCGATGGCAAGGTCAATTTCCTCGCCGAGCTCATGGCGGGGACGCGCCTGCTGCTCGGAACCGGCGCTTCGGTCGCCGTCGCGTACGCAGCGACCGGGGCGGAATTTTCCTTCGCGGGCCCGGGCGAGTTCACGGTGACCGAGAACGAGGTGCGCGCGGACAGGGGCGCCAAACCCACGCGCAAGGTCGTCCAGGCGCTTTCGAGCAACGGCGTGGTCACGGTAGCGGCGAGCGCCGCTGCGGCCAGCGTACGCATGCGTGGCGTATCCGTGGAGGCTCCAGCGCCGAAGACCCGCCTCGAGTATCCCCTCGATACGGGGGTTGCCACGCTCCAGCCGGTCCTGCGATGGAAGGGCGAGCCCGAACCGAAGGGATACGACGTCGTGGTCCAGGAAGACGGCGGGAAAACCGCCTGGAAGGCCACGACCCCCAAGCCGGGGGTCAAGGTGGGCGTGAAGCTTGCGCCCGCGACGTCCTACGCCTGGCGGGTCAACGGCTCGCAAGGCCCGGTCGGCGAGGGGCATTTCGAGACCCTTTCCGCCGCCGCCATCGCGATGGTCCAGCACTCCCAGGCGGCCGCGAAGACGTTCTCGGATCGCGTGATGCACGCCTTCCTCCTCCAGGACGTGGGGGCGAGCCAGGAGGCGAAGGAGGCCTGGGGCGCGCTCGCCAGGGAACGCCCGGAAATTCCCGAGCTCGCCGCCCTGTCGCGCTGATCCGCTGGAGGCCTGCCTTTTGAGCGATAATTTTTCGCTCGGACGGGAGGATTCGCGTTGGTGCCGGCATTCGGGACGAAATCGATGGGATGGGCCTGGCGACTGCTCGCCGCGATCGCGTGCGCGTCGTGCTGGGTCGCGGCGGCCGCATCCGATCGCGTCGCGCTGCTCATCGGCAACAACAACTACGGCACCGTGCCCCTTCGCAATGCCGCCAACGACGCCAAGGACCTGGGCGACGCGTTGAAGGACCTGGGTTTCCAGGTGATCGTGCGCCAGAACGCCTCGCGCAAGGACATGATCGACGCGATCCGCGAGTTCGGGAACGCGATCGACGGCGCGAACACCGCGCTCTTCTTCTACGCGGGCCACGCGATGCAGTTCAAGGACAGGAACTACCTGATCCCGATCGATGCGGCGATGGGCTCGGAAGAGGACATCACGTTCTTCGCCGTGGAGCTCGGCCAGATCTTCGATCGCATGGATCGCGCCCGCACGCGGAACAACTTCATCATCCTCGACGCATGCCGCGACAATCCCTTCGCCTCGAGCTTCAAGCTGTCGGCGAGTGGCCTCGCGCAGATGAGCGCTCCCTCGGGCACGATGATCGCGTACGCCACCGCGCCGGGCTCGGTCGCCGCCGATGGTTATGGCCGCAACGGCATCTACACCAAGCACATCCTGCAGAACATCAAGACGCCAGACTTGCCTGCGGAGATCATGTTCAAGCGCGTGCGCGAGGGCGTCGAGCAGGAGACGCGTCGCTTGCAGACGCCGTGGGACTCGTCGTCGCTCAAGGGCGACTTCGCGTTCAACGCTTCGAGCGGGGGAACGGCGAAGACGCAGGCCGCGTCGGGGCCGAGCGCCGACGTGACGCTCCAGATGGAGCGGGAATTCTGGGTGAGCGTGCGCGAGTCCAACCGCCCCGAGGATATTCGGGCGTATCTCGACAAATATCCCAACGGCAACTTCGCGGCGCTCGCGAAAAATCGCCTCGATGCGCTCGTGAAGCCGGCGAGGATCGCGACTGCCGAGTCCGTGCCCGCGGCAAGCCCGCCGGCGGCTCCGCCATCGAAGACGCTGGAGCCTGCGGCAGCCCCGAGGTCCGCGCCCGCCGGCGAAAAGGCCGACGAGGTGCCCCCCCGGAAGGTCGCCGCAGCTTCATCCGAGCCCGCGAAGACATTGTCCGCCGCGCCGTTATCGAATTCGCAAGTGCCGATGGCGGTATCGACACCGCCCGCGCCGGGAACCAAGCCCGATCCCATTCCCGGCAAGGAGATCGCGCCAGGCGTGCGCGAACTCACGTTCGCGGACGGCTCTATCTATCGCGGCGCGATGCGCGGCGCGAGCCTGCACGGCCACGGCGAATACATCTCGAAGTCGTTCAAGTACGACGGCGAGTTCAACGAGGGCCTCAAGCAGGGCGAGGGCACCTACGTCTGGGAAAACGGCGATCGCTACCAGGGGCACTTCTCGGCGGATCGTCCTGACGGGCACGGGCGCTACCAGTTCGCTAACGGAGATGCGTACGAGGGTGAGGTGCAACTCGGCGTGATCCTCGGCCGCGGCACGTACACCACGAAGGGCGGGGATACCTTCGAAGGATCCTTCGCGAGCGGCAAGCCGAACGGCGTGGGCGTCTATCGCTTCGCGAGCGGTGACCGCTACGAAGGTGACATGGTCCAGGGCAAGATGCAGGGCAAGGGCCTTTATTACTCGAAGAACGGGGACCGCGTGCAGGCGCCCTTCCTGGATGGCAAGCCGCAGGGCAAGGGCATCTACTACTTCTCCAACGGCGACCGGTACGAGGGCGACCTCGACGCCGGCGCGCTCACGGGGCAGGGCGCCTACTTCTATGCCTCGGGCATGAAATACGAGGGAGAAATGCGCGCCGGGCAGCCCCAGGGCAAGGGAGTCTTCTGGTTCCTCGACGGCACGCGCTTCGAGGGCGCCTTCGAGAACGGCCTCGCCCACGCGACCGGCGAGATCGTGAAGCAGGACGGGACCCGCAGCCGCGCCGAGATCGTCGAAGGTAACGCGAAGCTCCTCAACTGACCCCCTCCTGGGTTATAATCAGCGGTTCGATTCCGGAGGTTTTTCATGGCTGAACGCAAACGTGTCCGTCGCAACACCCTCGAGCGGCGTTGCCTGCCCAAGTCGTTCAAGCGCCTCTTCCTCGGCGCACCGAAAGGCATCTTCAAGATGCTCGAGGCGATCAAGAAGAACTGATCGATACCGCTTCGCCGGAAAGGGCCGTCCCAAGGGGCGGCCCTTTCCATTTCAGGCTACACAAAAAGTTACAGATGTTTCCGCGGCCACCACAATCGCTGCACACATGGACACTAGTCTGGATCGATGGATCCGGCGGCCCGTGTCGTTCATTTCGTCCTGGGAAACCGCGCGACTCACTGGCGTGACATCGAGCGCCTCGACGAGTCCCACATCGCATTGCAGTCCCGCCGGTTCGTGGCGGGGCGCAACTCCTGGATCGCGCAGACCTACGTGCGCTTGCGGCCCGCGCTCGAGGCTCGAGGCTGGACGGTCACCGTCGGAGAATCGTTCGAGCCGGGCGCCATCGTGGTGGTGCATCGAGACGACGCCAACGACTTCGCGAGCCGCGCGCATGCGAGCTATCTGGTCGTCGTGCGCGCCGACCGCGCGCCGGTAGCTGCCTGCGACCTCGCGATCGTCCAGAACCGCATCGACAACGCGACCCACGAACGCTTCATTCCCCTCTGGCCGCAGCCGGGCCTGCGCCCGCGCGACCCATCGCGCGGCGTATCGATCTCGCGCATCGCGTATTACGGCCGCACCACTTCGGCGCCCGCGTGGTTCTCGGACACCGCGTTCCTGCGCGCATTGAGGCGGCGGGGAATCGAGTTCGACATCCAGGCGAAGCAGTGGGAGGATTATCGCCGCGTGGACGTCGCGATCGCGGCGCGCGAAGACTCGGGAACGCTGCTCGCCACGAAGCCGGCCACCAAGGTGTACAACGCGTGGCTCGCCGGCGTGCCCGTGCTCGCCGCGCCCGAGCCTGCCTACGTGGAGCTGCGCCGCGGGCCGCTCGATTTCATCGAGATTCACGACGGCGATGAAGTCCTTCGCGCCCTCGAGGCGCTCCGCGCCGACCCGGCGCTGTTCAACGCGATGGCGGCAAACGGCCTGGAGCGAGGCAAGGAATTCTGCGTCGAGTCGGTTCGCGCGCGCTGGCTTGCGTTGCTGGAAGGGGAAGTGCTGCCCGCTTTCGCGGCGCGCGCGGGCGACCTCGCGTCGCGCCGGCTCTGGCACCTGCAGGCCATGGCGGCGCAGAAGGCGATGAGCCGCGTGCACCGCGCCCGCATTGCCTACCAGCGCTGGAGCGTGCGCCATCCGGCGGCGCCCTTGTTTCCCGTCGCGGAGCCCTCAGGACAGGGCGCGGCCGACAACCTCGCCGACATTTCCGGAGAGACCTTCGGCGCCGCGGATTGATTCGAGCGCGCGGCGCGCGTGTTCCTGGCGTCCGGTGTCGTATTTCCGCCAGCGGTCGAACGCGCGCGCCAGGCGCGACGCCACTTGCGGATTGAGCCGGTCGAGCGCGATCACCTGCTCGGCGATCCACCGGTAACCGCTTCCGTCGGCCGCGTGGAAATGCAGCGGGTTCTCCATCGCGAACGCGTGCAGGAGCGCGCGAGCGCGATTCGGATTGCGCAGATCGAAGGCCGCGTGTTTCGTGAGCGCCTTCACGCGATCGAGCGTGCCGGGCAGCCACGAGGTCGCCTGCACGTGGAACCACTTGTCCACCACGAGTGCCTGGTCCTTCCACTTGTCGAGGAACATCGTGAGCGCGCGCTCGCGTTCAGCGCCGGCGGAATCGGCGAGGCACATGAGTGCGGCCATCGCATCGGTCATGTTCTCGGCGCGGCGGAACTCGAGGAAGGCGAGCGCGCGGGACGTGGCGTCGTCGATTGTCGTCACGTACGAGAGCGCGGCGTTGCGAAGGGCGCGGCGGCCGGCGGCGACGGCATCGGGTGAATAGGGACCGGGCACCGTGAAATGGCGGAATGCGCCCTCGAAACGGGTGCGGTACTTGGTCGCGATCTCGCGCACGAGGCGCATGCGCGCGACGTGGATCGCGTCGGGATCGGCGACATCCATGCACTCCGCGAGATAACCCTCGGAAGGAAGCTGCAGCGCTTCGGCCGCGAACGCTGGATCCCTGGAGCCATCGGAGATCACGCGGCCCATCGCTTCGATGAACGCGGGCGGGACTTCCATCGCGCCGCCCGCCCGGATGCTCCCCACCGCCGCGAGCAGGATCCGCGTCGCGAGCGTCTGGCCCGCTTCCCATCGGTTGAATGCATCGGAGTCGTACGCCATGAGATGCGTGAGCTCCGAGTCCGAATAGTCGTAGCGCACCTGCACCGGAGCGGAAAAGCCGCGCAGCAGCGACAACACCGGGTTCTCCGGCACATTGCGGAAGACGAACGATTGTTCGGCGCGCGTGAGCGCGAGCATCGCCGTGCGCGCATTGCCGTTCTCGCCGCGCGCGCCCTTGAACAGGAGCGCCGGATCGATATCGAGCGGAAGGTCGCGGCCGTCGAGATCCACGAGGCCCACCGCGAACGGAATCACGAACGGCTCCTTCGTGGATTGTCCCGGCGTCGGCGGGCACGATTGCTTCACGTGCAGCGTGTAGGTCTCCGCGTTGCCGTCGTATTCCCCGCGGCACTCCAGGACTGGCGTTCCGGCCTGCGAATACCACCGTCCGAACTGTGCGAGGTCCGCGCTGTTCGCGTCGGACATCGCGGCGCGAAAGTCGTCGCACGTCACGGCCTGGCCGTCGTGGCGCTGGAAGTAGAGGTCCATGCCGCGGCGGAATCCATCCTTGCCGAGCATCGAAGCGTACATGCGCACGACCTCGGCGCCCTTGTCGTAGACGGTAGCCGTGTAGAAGTTGTTGATCTCGACATAGGAATCGGGCCGCACGGCGTGCGCCATCGGTCCCGCATCCTCGGGGAACTGGCGGCTGCGGAGGCTTCGCACGTCCTGGATGCGCACGACGGGGCGCGTGTACTCGTCGGCGCTGTATTCCTGATCCCGATAGACCGTGAGGCCTTCCTTGAGCGAGAGCTGGAACCAGTCACGGCACGTGACGCGATTGCCGGTCCAGTTGTGGAAGTACTCGTGGGCGATCACCTTGTCCACGGCGAAGTAGTCGTAATCGGTCGCCGTGTCCGAGCGGGCGAGGATGTACTTCGCGTTGAAGATGTTGAGTCCCTTGTTCTCCATCGCGCCCGCGTTGAAGTCCGACACCGCGACGATCATGAATCGCTCGAGGTCGAGCTCGAGCCCGAACACGTCCTCGTCCCAGCGCATGCACTTCTTGAGCGCCTGCATCGCGAAGCCCGCCTGGTCGAGCTTGCCGGGCTCGACATAGATCTGCAGCAAGGCTTTCTTGCCCGTGCGCGTCGTGAAGTGGTCCTCGATCACCTCGAGGTTCGCGGCCACCATCGCGAAGAGATAGGAGGGCTTCGGGAACGGGTCTTCCCACTTTGCCCAATGGCGGCCCTCGGCACCCGGCTTGAACCAGCCCGGGGGCGAGCCTTCCCCCGACGACACGAGGTTGCCGTTGGCGAGTAGCCTCGGAAATCTCGCCTTGTCGGCGCAAAGAGTGACCGAATAGGTCGCCATCACGTCGGGGCGATCGATGAAATAGGTGATGCGCCGGAAGCCTTGCGCCTCGCATTGGGTGACGAGGCCGCTCGCGGCCCCGTAGAGCCCCTCGAGCTTGGTGTTCTTCCACGGGTCGAAGCGCACCACGGTTTCGAGCGCGAACGCGTCCGGTACCTCGGCGATCGTGAGTTGCGTCCCGTCCGCCTTGTATTGCGAGGACGAGAGCGCCCGGCCATCGATCGCCACGGAATCCAGTTCGAGGCTCTCTCCATCGAGCACCAACGGTGCGGCCGCGCTGCCGCCGTTGCGCGCAACCTGGAGGGTCGAGTGGATCGTGACCTCGCCGGGTTCGATGTCCACATCCAGCGCGACACGCGAGATTTGGAACGCCGGCGGCGTGTAGTCCTTGAGATTCGTGACCTGGGGTACGGCGTCTCTCATCCGGGAAACGGGGCCCGCCGCGTGCTTGCGCGGGCCGGTCACTTGTTATCTATGGGATAGGGAGATTTTACTCTCCCTGCGATTCCCCGCGTCAGGCCGCCTTCTTGCGGAACAGCGCCGGGATCGGCTGTTGCGAGCGACGGCGGGAATTCTCCGGGGCGGGCGAGGAAGTGGCCGGCGGCGATGCCGACGGCTCGTAGGGCTTGTTGAAATCCATGCCGCCCGAATTGCCCGAGCCCTGCGTGGCGGGCGCCGCACGGTAGCGCGGCGCGCGATCCTCGCGGCGTTCTTCCTTGCGCCCGCGCTTGCGG
>JBAQKF010000054.1:0-102099 GCA_049300695.1 Usitatibacter sp. | reverse complement strand
CCCATCTTGAGGATGTCCATCACCAGCTCCTTCTCGGAGCTATAGGGCACCTCGAGCACGTAGCTGCCGTCCTTCTCCCGCTTCGCGCGCTGCTTCGGGTGCCACTCCTCGAGCGACACGTAGCGCGCGCGCTCCGGCGTGAATCGAAGCTCGGCCCACTGCACCTTCTTCCCCGAGAAGATCCCGTAGCCCGCCGCAAGCACCGCGTCCAGCTCCGAATCGGGCACGTCCTTCACCTTGCCCGCGACGGGAACCACGCTCACCATCCCGTCGAGCGCGAAGCTGCGAATGTCGTTGCGCAGATGGCACCACGCGTCGAGGTACCAGTTGTTCCGGTAGTGCGCGAGGCGCTGCGGCGACACCTCGCGTTCGGTCACCTCGTCCTTCGAGCGATTCCAGTAGGTGATCCCGAGGCGCTCGCGCCCCAGCACCGCGGAGGCGACGAGCTGGAAGTGCTTCGGCTCGTGGCGGCGCGCGCCGAAGGAGATCACGCGAATGCGGCGGCGCACTTCCTCGACCGAGCGGTCGCCCGTGGAAAGCAGCGCCGACAAACGCGCCTTCAACGGCTGCACGTGCGCGCCCAGCAGGCTCGGCTCGAGGCTTTCGAGCAGGTGCTCCATCGTGAGCAGCGCCTGCGCCTCGCGCGGATTGAACCAGAGGCCCGGCAATTCGTACTTGGGCGCGTCCTTCGGCGGCGTCTCGAAGCGATAGCCGTTCTGGTCGCGGTCCCACACGATGGGCGCGTAGTGGCGGCTGCGCATGTACTCGATGTCGCGCTTGAAGGTGGCGAGCGACACTTCCAGCTCGCGCAGGAAATCCTTCACCGGGACGACGCCGCGCTCCCGGATGAGGTGATCGATCTTGTAGAACCGCTCGGTCCGGTCCACGCGCTAGGGATCTTCTGATCTATTCACGGGGCGTGCAACCCAGTACAGCCGGGAACACGGAGGTCCACGGAGGACACAGGAAATGCCATGGGGCTCGAACCGGGGCAAGGCGTAATTCATCGCGACGATCCAGCATCCATAGTCTTTCTCCGTATCCTCCGTGGAGCTCCGTGCTCTCCGTGTTACCGGCCGTAGTCCCGAGCCCCGCGAAGAATCAGGGGCACTCTAAACCAGCCCTCGCGCCGAGAGCTCGTCCTTCAGGTACGCGTAGTAGATCGGTGCCGCGACGAGCCCGGGGATTCCGAAGACCGCTTCCATCACGAGCATCGCCAGCAAAAGCTCCCAGGACGAGGCCTTGATGCGCGCGCCCACGATCTTCGCGTTGAGGAAATACTCGAGCTTGTGGATGACGACGAGGAAGGCGAGCGAAGCCACCGCCGCCTCGAACGAGACCGCGAGGCTCACGATCACGATCATCGTATTGGAGACCAGGTTCCCGACGACGGGCAGGAGGCCCGCGACGAAGGTCACCACGATGAGCGTCTTGGTGAGCGGCACGTGCACCCCGAAGAGGCGGAGCACGATCTCGAGGTAGATCGCGGTGAAGATCGTGTTGAGGGCCGCGATGCGCAATTGCGCGAACACCACGCGCTGGAACGCGTCCCCGATGCGCCGCGCGCGCTCGGAGAGCTCCACCGCGAGCGGGCCGCCGTCGTTGACGCTTCCGGCCCGGTGCAGCGACACGATCCCGCCGATCACCATGCCGATGATCACGTGCGCGAAGCCGCGGCCGGCCTCGCCCCCTGCCGTGCGAAAGTCCTCCGCGTGGGAGCGCAGCCATTCGGTGATCGAGCCTTGCAGCGCCTCCGGATCGCCGGGCAGCATGCCCACGAGCCAGTCGGGAAGCTTCTGCCGCGACGTATCGAGGATCTCCGCCATCTTCTGGAGCAGCCGCGGAAAATTTCCCGCCTCGCCGTGCAGGAACGCGATGAAGCCGATCAGCGCCGCCACGAGGATCGCGATGACGAGGGTGGCGACCAACCCCACCGCCACGAGCTTGCGATTGCCGCCGCGATTCCACGGCAGGCGCGGCGCGATGACATGCACCAGCTCGTACACCAGCAATCCCGGAAGCAGCGCCGCCAGCAGGTGCGCTTGCAGCACCAGCACGAGCAGCGCCGCGGCGATCACCCAGGACGCGACGGCGTAGCGCAGCGGCTTCATCTCCGGCATGGTCAGTAGATCACCACAGTCCGGATGGATTTGCCGGAATGCATGAGGTCGAACGCCTCGTTGATCCGCTCCAGCGGCATCGTGTGCGTGATGAGATTGTCGATGTCGATCCTGCCGTCCATGTACCAGTCGACGATCTTCGGCACATCGGTGCGGCCGCGTGCCCCGCCGAACGCCGTGCCCTTCCACACGCGCCCCGTGACGAGCTGGAAGGGCCGCGTCCTGATCTCCTGGCCCGCGCCCGCCACGCCGATCACCACCGACACGCCCCAGCCGCGATGGCAGCACTCGAGCGCCTGGCGCATCACGTCGACGTTGCCGATGCATTCGAAGGAATAGTCCGCGCCGCCGCCCGTGAGCTCCACCAGGTGGGCGACGAGATCCTTGCCCGCGTCCTTCGGGTTCACGAAGTGCGTGAGGCCGAATCTTCGCGCGAGCGCCTCGCGGTTGGGATTCACGTCCACGCCGATGATCATGTTCGCGCCCACCATTCGCGCGCCCTGCACGACGTTCAGGCCAATGCCGCCCAGCCCGAACACCACCACGTTCGCGCCGGCCTCGACCTTCGCCGTGTTGATCACCGCGCCGAGGCCCGTGGTCACGCCGCAGCCGATGTAGCAGACCTTGTCGAAGGGCGCGTCTTCGCGGATCTTCGCCACCGCGATCTCCGGCAGTACCGTGAAGTTGGCGAACGTCGAGCAACCCATGTAGTGATGGATCGGCTTGCCGGCGAGGGAGAACCGGCTCGTGCCGTCGGGCATCAGGCCCTTGCCCTGCGTCGCGCGGATCGCGGTGCAGAGGTTGGTCTTTCGCGACAGGCACGACTTGCACGCGCGGCACTCGGGCACGTAGAGCGGGATGACATGGTCGCCTTTCTTCAGCGTCGACACGCCCGGTCCCACGTCCACGACGATGCCGGCTCCCTCGTGTCCCAGGATCGCGGGAAAAAGGCCTTCGGAGTCGGCGCCCGAGCGCGTGAACTCGTCCGTGTGGCAGACACCGGTCGCCTTGATCTCGACCAGCACTTCGCCCGCCTTCGGTCCATCGAGCCGAACGGTCTCGATGACGAGCGGCTTGCCGGCCGCGTGGGCCACCGCCGCGCGAACATCCATCAGTAGGCCATCTTGCCGGCGACGGGCTCCAGCCCCGATCTCTCGATGGGTTCGCGGACCCAGTCGAGCGAGAGGAATTTCACCAGCGCGTAGGCGCCTTCGAAGTTCTTCGTGTCCGTCGCGATGCCCGCCGAGAACACGGTCACCTTTTGCGCGCCTTCGGGAATGAGCCCGGCGATCTCGATGCCCGGCACGGGCTTCAACTCCGACAGTTGCTGGAATCCGATCTCGGCGTCGCCTCGCGCGACCACGCGTCCGACCGGCTCGGCCGGGACCATGCGGGCGCGGTCCTTCACCTGCTCCCAGATGCCGAGCTTCGGAAAGAGCACGTTCTGCAGGTACACGCCGCTCGCGCTGTCGGAGTAGGCGATCGATTTCGCCGCGAGCAGCGTGCGCTTGAGCGCATCGACAGTCGAGATGTCCGGCTTCGGCGCGCCGGCCTTCACCGCCATCGCGATCTTCGAGCGCGCGAGATCCACCTTGCTGTCGGGCCTCACCTTGCCGCGCTTGATGAGGCCGTCCAGGGACTCGCTCACCATGATCACCACGTCGACGGGCTCCCCGCGATCGATGCGATTGGGAATCGCCCCGGGCGTGGCGCCCATCGACGGGCCCCGCACCGTGACGAGCTTCTGGACGGCGTATTTCTCGAAGTACGGGGTCAACGCGTCGTACGCCGCGGAAAATCCCCCGGAGAGCATCACGTGGACTTCGCCCGCGGCGAAGCACGGCGCCGGGAATGCGAGCGCCGCGAGGAGGAAGCTAGCGCCGAACGCCCGGCGGATTCGAGACGAGCCCCGCTGCACGCCTTGCAAGGTAGACCTCCAGCGCGACGAGGTCCGGCGACCCATACGCCGGCATTTCCGCGCGAACTCCAAGATAGCATGCACGAAGGCGCCGCTCGAGCGACCCCATCGCCTGCCACTCGAGGCGATACGCGGGCCAATCGGCGGGATGTCCCTGGCTGATGGGCTCCGAGAGCAGGCGCTTTCCCCAGCTCGCGTCGTGGCAGTTCGTGCACGCGAGGTTGAGCTGTCCCTGGCGCTGGAAATAGATCGCGCGCCCGCGCTCGTATGTCGCGTCCGTGTCGCGCGAGGGATCCGGAACGATCGCGAGCCCCTGCGAACGGCTCGCGATGAATGCGGAGAGCGCGAGAAGCTCCTGCGATTCCCAGGCGAGGGCAGGCACCTCCTGGTTCCCGGTCACGCAGGCATTGATGCGCTGCTCGAGGTCGACGACCCCGCCCAGCGACGCGACGTAGCCCGGATAGCGGACCGCGACGCCTTTCATCGACGCGCCATCGGCGCCGTGGCACGAGGCGCAGCTCACGTTACGCGCGCCCGCGGGCGTCTTCCACAGCGCCGCGCCGCGATCGACCCAGAGCAGGCCCGGATTGCCGAAGGTATCGGCCTGCATGGCGCGGATCTCTTCGCCCTGGAATTCAACGCCGCCCTTCAAGGGCGAAGGCCGCGTGGGAGTCCCATCGGCGCCGCAGTGAATCGCCGCGCATGCGACACAGGCCGCGAGCCCGCGAGCGAGGCTCATGCCACGTTGACCGTCGCGCTGGCGCTGCCCTTGTCACCCCGGTCGTCGCTCCACTCCACCACGATCTCATCGCTCTTCGAGGCGGTCGCGAAGAACGCGATGTAGGGATTGGCGGATATGCCCGAGCCCAGCTCGGCACGGAACACCTCGCGTCCCGCGAAGGTGCACGAGAGCTTGTCCACGATGTGCAGCGGGATCGCGCGGCCGTCGAGATCGCGCCGGAATCCCGTCTCCATGGGATGCTGCACGAGCACGCGGACCTCGAACGCCTCGCCGGCCTTCACGGTCGCGGGCACCTGGATCTTGCCGAGGATCATAGCGACGCGTCGTCGAGGCACGCGCCCGACGTCACCAGCACGTCGCGCGGCCCGACCCAATAGCGGTTGCCCGAGAGCTCGGCGAGCACCGTGACCTGCTGCGTGCCCGCGAGGCGAATGCGCGCTGAGATTTCGGCGCGGCCGCACTGCGGGCCGAGAAAGAAGCTCGCCACGCGCGGGCGCGGGTTGCGCTCGGCGAAGACGTGGATCGCCTTCACGTGGTCGGCTTCCGTCATGGGACTCGCGACCCGCACGCGAAGCGGCACTGTGTTTCCGTTCTCGACCAGCACGGGAAGCTCGACTTCCACGCCCTTCTTCTCGGGCGTGGCGCCCTTCGTGATCTCGAGGATGAGCGGCGTGATGTCCTGCGGGGGCTGGAAGCGGACCTGAGCACGGGAGGCAAGCGCCACCGCGCCAAGCGTGGCGGCCACGCGCGCGAAGAAGGAGCGGCGCTTCATCGCAACGTCGCGAGCCACGCGACCACGTCCTCGACCTGCTGGCCCGTGAGCGCGGGCTTGCCCTGGTATTGCGACGCCACGCGCGTCATGCCCTCGGTGCGATTGAAAGTCGGCATCACCGCGCCGGGGTCCACCTTCGTGATGTCGGCCACGCGAAGCCTCAGCTGCCCCACCGTCAATCGCGAGCCCACGCCCGCGAGCGACGGCCCCACGTTACCGAAGGTGTCCACGCCGGGTGCTTCGTGACAGAGCACGCAGTGGCCGCCTTCACGCGAGACGAACACCTCGCGGCCGCGCGATGCGTCGGACTGCGAAGCGAGCGGCCTTTCCATCGAGTCGTGGGCGGGGACCGAGCTGCACGCGCCCACCAACAACGCCAAAGCGGTCACTCTCGCATTCACGCGTTCCTGATGTCGCCATCCTTGATCGGCAGCGAACGCACCCGCTTGCCCGTCGCCGCGAACACGGCGTTCAACACCGCGGGCACCACGTTCAAGGCGCCCGGCTCGCCGTGGCCGCCCCAGAATCCGCCCGTGGGCACGAGGACCACTTCCACCTTCGGCGGCATCTGCGTGAGGTTCGGGAGGCGGAAGTCGTGGAAATTCGATTCCGCGATGCGCCCGTCCTTGATTGTGTGGCCCTCCGTGAGGGAACCCAGGTTGAAGATCACGTTGCCCTCGCCTTGCGCGCGGCACGTGTCGGGGTTCACGACGTAACCCGAGTCGATGGCGAGCACGATGCGGTGCACCTTGATGGCGCCGTCCTTCACCGACACTTCCGCGACGATCGCCGTGTAGCTTCCGAACCCGTCGGACTGGGCGATGCCGCGGTGCACTCCCGCGGGCAACGGGTCGCCGTACCCCGCGGCTTTAGCCGCGGCCTGCAGCACGACCTTGTTCTTGTCTCCGTCCTTCAGCATCGAAAGGCGGAACTCGAGCGGATCGCGTCCGGCGGCGTGGGCCACCTCGTCGATGAAGCACTCGCGATAGTAGGAATTCTGCAGCCCCGGCGCGCGCCAGAATCCGACGGGCACGTGGCCGTTCCTCATCGCGTACTCGACGAGCTGGTTCGGCGTCGTATAGGGCGAATCGCTGAAGGTGCGCACCGCCGTGAAGTCAATGCCCTTGGCGATGCCCTCGGGGCGCAGCAGCGCGAGGATCGAGGGGCACGCGATCTTCGCGTGCATCGCGATCATGTTGCCCTGCGCGTCGAGGCCGGCGCGCATCTTCACCAACGACGCCGGGCGATAGAAGCCGTGCTGCATGTCCTCCTCGCGCGACCAGACCATCTTCACGGGCTTGCCGGGGAACTGCTTCGCGATGATGACGCACTGGGTCACGAAATCCTGCGGCGCGCCACGACGCCCGAAACCGCCGCCCAGCATCGTCTTGTGCACCTCGACCTTCTCGAGCGGCAGGCCCGAAGCTTCCGATGCAGCGGCCATTGACGCTTCGCCGTTCTGCGTGGAGGTCCAGACGTCGAGTGTTCCGTCGTCCTTGAACCACGCGGTGCCGGTCATGGGCTCCAGGGTCGCGTGGCTCATGTAAGGCGAGTGGTACTCGGCCTCGACAACCCTTGCGGCCGAAGCGATCGCCGCATTGGCATCGCCCATCACTCTTGCCGTAGGCAAACCAGTTGCTGCGAGGCCTTCGCGAAACGAGGCCATGATCGTCGCGTCCGAGGCCTTGGCATATTCGCCTTCGTCCCACTGGACGTTCACCTTCTTCAGCGCCTGGTTCGCGCGCCACCAGTTGTCGGCCACGACGGCGACGAAGTTGCCGGTCTTCACCACGCCCTTCACGCCGCGCATCTTCTCGGCCTCGGCGGAATCCACCGACTTCACCGTGCCGAGGAACACCGGGCATTGCGCGATGGATGCGTACAACATTCCCGGCAGCACGACGTCGATGGCGAAGATGGGCTTGCCGGTCACCTTGTCGGGGAGCTCCAGCCGCTTCATCGACTTTCCGGCGATCTTCCAGTCCTTCGGATCGCGCAGCTTCACGTCCTTGGGCGTCTGGAGGTTGGCCGCGGCCTCGGCGACCTTGCCGTAGCTCACCTTCTTGCCCGTAGGGTTGTGCGTGATCCATCCGGTATCGGCGGTGCACTCGGTGATGGGCGCTTCCCATTGCGTCGCGGCGGCGGCAACGAGCATCTCGCGCGCGGCCGCGCCCGACTTGCGCAGGTACTCCTGCGACGTGCGCACGCCCGCGCTGCCGCCCGTGGACATGGAGCCCCAGAGGCGCTTCTTGCGGATGTGCTCGTTGGGCGAGACGAATTCGTACGTGACCTTCGACCAATCGCAATCGAGCTCTTCGGCCACGAGCTGCGCGAGGCCGGTGAGGCTGCCCTGCCCCATCTCGCTTCGCGCGATGCGGATCACGACGCGCTCGTCGGGATAGATCTCGATCCAGTGGGTGATCTCCGCGTAGCCGGGCGGTTGCGCGAGCGCGCTGCCGGCGAGGGAGAATTCGAGGGCGAGTCCACCGCCGACGGCAGCGGAGGCCTTGAGGAATTCACGGCGGGAAACGACGGCGTTCATGGTCGCCTCCTAGATCTTCTGTCCGTTGGGCGCTTCGACGAGCGCGGGCGCCGGCGCCACCGGTTGTCCCGCGGCCGCGTGGATCGCCTTGCGCACGCGGGCGTAGGTCCCGCAACGGCAGAGGTTCGTCATCGCGGCATCGATGTCGGCATCGGTGGGCTTGGCCTTCTTCGCGAGCAGCGCGGTCGCGGCCATGATCATGCCCGACTGGCAATAGCCGCACTGCGGGACGTCGTTGTCCATCCACGCCTGCTGCACCTTGTTTAGGTTCTTTTCGCCAAGGCCCTCGATCGTGGTGATCTTCTTGCCCGCCACGGAGCTCGCGGGCATCACGCAGGAGCGCACCGCCTCGCCATCGACGAGCACGGTGCAGGCGCCGCATTGGGCGATCCCGCAACCGAACTTCGTGCCCTCCATCTTGAGTTCGTCGCGCAGCACCCAGAGCAGCGGCATTTCCGGTTCGACGTCCACGCTCACGGCGTGGCCATTCACGATCAACTTGACCATGGATTCCCTCGGCAGGTTGGTGGGACGGAGTCTCGGTATTATGCTCTGGTAGCCCGTCACAACCCCCGCCTGGAGGAGACAAAAAATGAAAAACTCTATTGCCATTCCGGTAGCGATCACGGCCCTGTTCGCCGCGCTTCCAAGCGCCGCCCAACAACCGCCCCCCGCGCAACCCGCCACCCAGGCGCCGGCGCCCGCCGCGGCGCCCATGATCCCGCCCACCTGGGCCCAGGGCCGCAAGCCCGAGCAGGAAGCCGCGAACCTTTCGCCGCATCCGCCGGGCCTTACGGCGCTGCCCGAGAAGGACATCCCCGTCGACAAGCTGAAGGCGCCGCCGGGATTCCACGTGTCCGTCTACGCGAGCGGCGCGCCGAACGCGCGCTCGATGACATTCGGCAAGGGCGGGACGCTCTTCGTGGGCTCGCGCTTCCCGGGCAACGTGTACGCGATCGTGGACAAGGGCGACCACCGTGACGTGAAGGTCATCGCCAAGGGCATGTACCGGTCCAACGGCGTCGCCTACAAGAACGGCACGCTCTACGTGGCCGAGCTCTCGCGCATCATCAAGTACGAGAACATCGAGGCGAACCTCGACAACCCGCCGGCGTACAAGGTCGTGTACGACAACCTGCCGAAGGACGAGCCCCACGGCTGGAAATTCATGACACTCGGGCCCGACGGATGGCTCTACTTCCAGATCGGATCGCCGGGCAACATCGTGATGCCGCCCTACACGCACGCGACGATCAATCGCGTGAATCCCGACACCGGCGTGCTGGAAGTCGTGGCGCGCGGCGTGCGCAACAGCGTCGGCATGGACTTCAATCCGGTGAACCACCAGCTCTGGTTCACCAACAACGGCCGCGACTGGGTGAGCGACGACCTGCCCAATGACACGCTGCACCACGTCACCAAGGCCAACATGAACTTCGGCTTTCCGTTCTGCCACCAGGGCGACCTGCTGGACGACGAGTTCGGCAAGGGCCGCACCTGCGACGAGTTCGACAAGCCGGCGTTGAAGTTGGGTCCCCACGTGGCCGCGCTCGGCATGCGCTTCTACACGGGCAAGCAATTCCCCGCCGAGTACCGCAACAACATCTTCATCGCGGAGCACGGCTCGTGGAACCGCACTAAGAAGGTGGGCTACAACGTCTCGCGCGTGGTGCTCGACGCGAAGGGCAAGGTCGTGAAGTACGAGCCGTTCGTCACCGGGTGGCTGCAGGGCGAGGAGTTCTGGGGACGCCCGGCCGATGTGCAGGTCGCACCCGACGGTTCGCTGCTCATCTCCGACGATGTGGCCGGTGCGATCTTCAAGGTGAGCTACAAGAAGTGAAGGCGCGGCTCCTCGCCGCGCTCGCAATCGCCTTTGTGCTTCCCGCCCCGGCCGCCGATGCCGAAGCGGGAAAGCGCAAGGCCGAGGCGTGCGCCGCGTGCCACGGTCCCGACGGCACCTCGTCGAACGCGGAGTTTCCCTCGCTTGCGGCGCAACCGCCGCTCTACACCCTCTACCAGCTGCTGAACTTCCGCGACGGCCGGCGCAAGAACGACGTGATGATTCCCTTCATGGCGAAGATGAGCGACGACGACATGCGCGACATCGCGGCGTACTACGCGAAGCAGGCGCCGCGACCGCCGAAAGATGTGGAACCTGCCGTCGTCGACGCGGGCAAGGCGGTGGAGGTGCGCAATCATTGCGGCTCCTGCCACATGCCCGACTTCACGGGACAGAAACACATCCCGCGCCTCGCGGGCCAGCACTACGACTACCTCGTGAAGTCGCTCAAGGGATTCCGCGGCAACACGCGCGCGGACCTGGACGGAACGATGTCCGAAGCCTCGCGGCCGCTATCCGACAAGGACATCGCCGACGTCGCCGCGTGGTTGTCGACGCGGTAGGCTACATCGGCGAAAGGCTGGCACTCAGCCGGTCGGGCATGTCCTCGATTCGCTCGAGGTGGGGATATCTCAGGCCGCCCGTGTACGGCACCGTGATGGTCTTGTAGAAGTCCTCGTACTTCACGAGGAGCGCGATGGGCTCGCCCGACGCCTTGGCCGCCGTGATGGCATAGCGAAGGTCTTCTTCCTTGTAGGAATAGCCGTTCACCGCGACCACCTTGCCGTGGGCGGCGAGCCCCGCGCGAAACGCCGGCCCGTCCCACTCCACGCTCGCGACCTCGTCGTCGCGGCCCACCATGAATCCCAGCGAGTACTGGAAGTCCGCGCGTTTTTCTTCCTTGTCCGAGTCCTTGGAAAAATCGCTCTGCTTGTCGGTGTAGACCACGCGCCAGCCGGACGCGCGCAGCGCCTCGGCGGCGGGATGGCGGATCTTCGAATCGAGGCGCTCGCGCAGGAACGCCCTCCAGTCTCCCGGCGAAAGGGCGTTCAACGCGTTGGCGATGTCGTCGAATGTGTAGGTCACGACGCCATCGCCTTTCAGCCCGCCGTGGAACGTGCGGGCGAAATCGTTCATGGACTTCGCATTGTTCGTCGCCTCGCGAAGGCGCGCGTCGATCTCCATCCAGAGGAAGACGCTCTCCGGGTAGTAGTCGAAGCTTCGCTGCCAGCTCGTCCACGCCCGCGCGTGCTCCCCGGACATCACCGGATCGTTGGTCGTGTCCTGGAGGTTTCGCCACTCGCGGCCGTTGCGCGAGTCGACGTAGGCTGCCGTGCGCGCGATCGCATCGAGCGCCTGCTCGCGCGTGAGCAGGTTCCCGCGCCGCGCGAGGATATAGGTCCAGTAGTCGGTCTCGCCCTCGTAGCACCAGAGCAGCGTGTCGCCCATGGGGACGTTGTAGTTGGGCGTGGCGAGATCGGCGGGACGGTGCTTCTTGCCGATCCACGAGTGGACGAACTCGTGCGACAGCACCGTGCGCGAGGCCGCCATGGTTTTCCATTGCGTGAAGAAGTGCGGGGGCTCGCGAATCTCGGTGGACGAGAGATGCTCCAGGCCGATGCGGGAGAAAGGCTCCGAGAGCGCGATCAGGAAATCGTAATGCTTGTAGTACGGGTCCCCGAAAACCTTGTAGGTCTGCCGCACGAGCTCGCGAAGCGCCGACACGTGCTCGTCTTCGGCGGCAAGGCTGCCGGGCGAATCGGCCAGCGCGTCGAAACTCACCGGCACCGGCGAGCCCGGGGCAAGGTCGAGCTTGCGCACGTTGCGTCCCGCCCAGGCGGGCGAATCCACGAGTTCGGTGAGCGAGACCTGCGCGAAGCGCACCGCGTCGTCGGTGCGGCCTTCGGGTGTGAGCGAGGTCGCGATCGTCCAGTCGCGCGGGAATCGCACGCTCGCCTGCACGCGGATGCCGTCGGTGCGAACGCCCGCCGGGTAGAGCACGACGTCGTTCCAATCGACGGCGACCAGTTGCTGCGTGACGTTCACGCGTCCCTGGTCGTCGCTGAGCGGCGAGAGATACTCGAAGGTCGCCTCGAGCGTCTCGACGCCGCGCGGCACCACGACCTCGAAGGCGAATACGTCATTCGGATCGCGATGCCAGGCGATCTCGATGCCCGCGCCCATGAGCTTCACGCCCGTGAGCAGCTTGATGTGCCCGCCGGGCGAATGGTAGCCGGGGATCCACTGCGGGTAGAGCAAGCGCAAGGCGCCCGAGGTGACCGGGATCGATTCCTTCACGCGGAAAACGTGGCGGTCGAGGTCGGTGGCGTCGACGGAAAGCGTGATGACGCCCGGGTACGCATCGCGAAACGTTTGCGCGGGGAACTGGGCCAAGACGGGAGCGGCGACCGCGATCGACGCGGCGAGGAGGCGTGCGATATTCATTTGGAGGGGAATTGTAATGCGAAGGGCTGCCGTCGCCGAACCCGGACGTCAGTTTCACGCAAGGTGCCCAGTGCAGCATTTCGGGGCCACTTGAGGCCCACAACAAAGGGAGGACTGACCCATGCGCAAGCTTGCTTTCGCTCTCGCCATTCCTGCGCTCATCGCCGCCGTTCCGGCATCCGCCGAAGTCATCGGCGGCGTGCACGTGGCGGTGAATCGCCACGAATACCGCGGCACCGGATGCCCCATCGAGGTCGTGTTCACGGCGTCGGTGCACATCACGCAGGACCACGGTCCCGGCGCCGCATTCAACTACCACTGGGAGCGCAGCGACGGCGGCAAGAGCGGCGTCCACGTGGAAAAGGTGGGCGCCGGAGGCCGCACCATGGTCTTCAAGGACAAGTGGCGCCTCGGCAAGCCGGGATCGGTCCACGACGTGAACGCGACCTTCCACGTGAACTCGGGCAACCAGCACATCCAGGAAACGTCCGAGACGGTTCACATCGAGTGTCGCTGAGGAAAACCGGGGTCTGACCCCGGTTTTCTTCTCAGTGAAGGATCGCGGAGCGCAGGATCGCTGCCGCGCGCTCGGGCTCGTCCCGGCCCATGAGCCAGTCGTCCTCCCCAGATCAAGAGAGTAGGCGCTGACCCCTCGCGCCACTGCGCGTAAGGCGCATCGGCGCTGTTTGCGCCGGATCGCGATCGCAAGCGCCGCGATCGGCCATCGTGCCCCCTTTATTACGGAAAACCGGCCCAGGTTACGAAAACGGCCCGCAGGTTACCGGACGGCTACGGCTGAAATCAAAAATGGAGCAAAACCCTTGTAAAAACAGATAGTTCTGTGCGGCCGTTCACAGGGCATCGCGATCGCTTTCGATAAAGTGAGCTCCGTAGACAAACAAATCACACAACCTCAACGAAAGAGAAAGCGAGTACGCAAACATGAACACGAACCTCCGCAAGAACCTCCTCAAGACGGCCGTAGCCATTGCCGTCGCAGCGCCCCTCTTCGCGAATGCGGAGTCGGCGTTCACGACCGGCGCCGGCAGCCCGATCACGGCCGCGGCCCACCTCGACTTCCAGATCATCATCCCGAAGGTCCTGTTCCTCCAAGTGGGCACGGGCACGGCGAACGCCGCCAACGCGACGATCAACCAGATCGCGTTCACGGTTCCCGCCGCGAACGTCGGCGACTCGAGCCTGATCGTCGCTTCGGCCGCGTCCGGCGACCTGGGCAACGGCACGGTGACCGCGCGCGTGATCGGCAACAACGGCGCCATCACCTTCACGTCGCAGACGGTCGGCGCGCTGAGCAACGGCTCGGGCGACTCGATCTCCTACGCGCAGATCCAGACGACAGTCGCCACAAACACTTCGGCGACCGCGCTGTCGCACCCGGCGCTCGTCGACGGAGGCACGGGAACAAGCATCGCCCTGACGCCGAACGTCGGCACCAAGGTGACGAACCTGGACGCGAAGTGGACCTACAAATACCTGAACACGGCGGTAGTGCCCCCGGGAACGTACGGTGGCGTGAATGCAAACAACAGCCGCGTCACTTATACTGCGTCGATGCCGTAAGCGATTACGTCGCGCAATTACCGGCTTTCTAGAGGTGGAGGTGTCTCGCGCGACGTCGCAGGCACCTCTTTTTTTTCCAGGTACCGCAATGACGCGTAGCCATTTCACGACATCGGCGTTGCTGGCGGCAGTGCTCGGCGCGTCGGTCGCGTCCGCTTACACGGTCAACATCAACGCCGGCACCCGCGCGATCTACCTGCAGGTGGGCAACGGCTCGTTCACCGGTACCTACACCGGGGGCGGCACCCCGGGGGTGAACTCGACCGTCAACAAGGTGAGCGTGACCGTGCCCGCGGCGCAGCTCGGGAACGGCACCGCGCAGCAGATGACGAGCGACAGCACGCAGGCCATCAGCTTCTACGACAACTACTCCTTCTGCAATCCGCCGACGCAGGTGTACATCGGCGGCTTCTTTCGCCTTCCGGGAACCACCGGCACGGCCACACTTTCGGTATCGACGTCGGCGGCGAACCTCGTCGATGCCGCCGGCGACACAATTCCCTTCAGCCAGATCAGCTGGACATCGAGCGGCAACGGCGACACGGGAACGGAAGCGATTCCCGCGGGCGCGTTCACCGGCAGCACGCAAACGCTCACCACGTTCAAGGTCAACACCTGGAACGAGAGCTGCCACACCTTCTCGTACAAGAACACCTCGAGCGTGGCGGCGGGAACCTACACGGGCCGGGCAACGTACACGCTGAGCGCGCCGTGAGGATCGCTCCGCTGCTCCTCGCGCTTTCGATGGCCCTGCCGGCGGGCGCCACCACGACGTATCGCGTGGACGATTCCCTCACGCTTCCGCACGAATCCAACCAGGCGATGAAGTGGCGCTCGCTCGCGCCCAGCCGCGCCGCGGGCAACGCGGTCGAGGGCACGAGCGTCATCACAATCCGCCTCGATACGTCGCCGTGGGTGAACCGCCCCGGCAAGATCTACATGGCGCTCCCGGAGCAGCCGATCGGGCAAGTCACCGCCGAGTGGACGACGCAGGGGCGCCTCCTGCCCGGCCAGCTCATCTCCGGCAACCGCACGCTCGTGTACTCGGGCATCATCAAGTCCGGCATGATGGAAGACACGATCGCCCTCAAGATCACCGCGGATGGCAGGCGCCTCGTCTCGGCGCAGCGCCTGCAGTTCTATTTCGAAATCGACGTGGATTGACCCCATGGAACGCAATGCGATGCGCACGGCCGGCTGCGCCGCGATTCTCGTCGCTTCGCTGATCCCGATGGCGCCGGCCGCGCAAGGCTTCGCCGCCCTCGTGTCGCCGCCGCGCTTCGAGCTCACCGCGAAACCCGGCGAGAAACTGCGCCAGGTGATGGAGGTCACGAACGCCGGTGCGCGGGCCGCCAAGTACAAGCTGAAGACCACCGACTGGTCGCTCGCGGAAGACGGCGCGGTGAGATTCGACGACGCGCTCGCACCGGCCAGCTGCAGGCCCTGGGTCGCGATCGAGAGCAAGCAGATCACCGTGGGCGCCGGCGGCAAGTATCGATACCGCTTCGAAGTCTCCCCGCCCGCCGACACGCCGGCCGGCGAATGCCGCTTCGCCATCATGATCGAGGGCGATGAGCAGACCGTGCAATCACCCAACGGGCCGTCCTTTCCGATCGCCGGCCGCCTGGGCGTCATCGTGTACGTGATACTGGGCGACGCCGCGCCGAAACTCGAGGTCACCGGCACGAAGGTCGCACCCGTGAACGACGCGCCCGTGCCCGTGATCACCGTGAAGAACACGGGCAACGCGCATGGACGCATCACGGGCTTCCTCTCCGGCACCGATGCTTCGGGCAAGAAGCTCGAGTTCACCCCTTCGTCGCTGCCGATTCTCGCCGGCGAATCTCGCGCCATCTCGCTCGTGCCCTATGGCGACAAGGACGAGGTGGTCAGGATCGCCTACCCGGTCACCGTCAAGGGAAAGCTCGAGTGGGGCGACAACCAGTCCACGCCGTTCGAGCAGACATTCTCGCGGTGAACCGTGAGATGGGTCGCTGCGGTCCTCTGCATCATCGGTTTCGCGGCGCTTCGATGTAGCGCCGCGGGCGATGCGCCTGCCGCCCCGGAGTACGAAGACAAACTGATCGAGGGCGGCAACCTCGCGCCGCTCGAGCCCGAGGAAGGCGACTTCGCCTATAACGCCGAAGGCCGCGCGCGTTCATGGCGCGTCGAAGGTTTCGGCAGTTACCTGAACCAGGGCGGCGTGACGACCCACGAGACCGGGCTCGTCCTGAGCGGCCGGCTCGACAGCCTCGAGTACGGCGCGTTCAGCGTGGATGCGACGATCCGCGGAGACGGCACGACGAGCGTCTTCTCGATCTCGCAGCGCGGTCTCGCCTTCGACGGCGGATGGGTCGCCAACAACGGCGCGGGCATGCTCAGCACGCCGGCCATCGACCTCGCGCGCAACCAGTACCGCTTCTACCTGCCGACGTTCACGACGCTGGGCGCGCAGACCGAATGGCTGCAGGGCGACCGGATCCAGCTCCAGGCGAGCGTCGGATCGCCGGGCTTGTTCGATGGATTGCGCGTGCCGGGCTTCTCGCGCCTCGGCGGGACCCTGGCCACGGCGGGCGTCCAGCTTCACCTCGACAAGAACATTTCGATCGGCGTGCAGGTCGCCGACGCGCACGACGTTCCCACGGCGACGGTCGCATCGGACACGACGAATCCCAAGATCGATGCGCGCTCGGCCTACGCGGCGCTGAAGATCGAGGACGCGAAATCGTATACGCAGTTCAACCTGCTCGACAGCGAAGTGGGCGACACGCGCCACAGCCTCGCCGCGTGGTTCGACCACGAGGAGCGCGACGGGCGCATGCGCTGGAACTACGGCGCGTTCCGCTTCGACCCCGGGATGGTGTGGGGCTACACGCCGATCAACTCGGACCTGCGCGGCGGCTACGTGCGCGCGAACTATTCCAGCCAGCAGTGGATCTGGTCGCTCGGCCTCGATGGAGTGGCGCCCGTCACCGACAACGGGACGCGCGGCTGGTATTCGTCCGGAAACGTCCGGTACCAAATGGACCATTCGACCGGGTTCGGCGGAAGCGTCTCGGTGCGTTCGGGGTCTGTCCCCTACTCGGTGGCGACGTCGATCTTCGTCGACGAGACGAGCCGCTTCGGCAGCTCGCGCGCGCAGGTGGACCTCGTCGATTCGCGCAACCAGCTTCGCAGCCAGAACCTCACGCTCGACCAGGCGTGGCCCACGCAGGTGGGGCTGCGCTTGAGCACGTCGCTCGCCGTGGGCCAGGAGAACGGGCCGGGCTCCAATATCAAGCGCGTGAGCGCGTCGGCCTTCGGCGGCTACGACCTCACCAATCGCCTCTCAATCGAGGGCAACCTGCGTTACAGCGTGGATCGCGACACGGAGTCGGCGCGCACCACCGGCATCTACGCGAACATCGGCCTCGTGTGGCGCCTCGCGCAGCGCTGGTCGATCGTCGCGACCTATTACGACAACCGAAGCGAGATGGTGCCCTTCACTTCATCGATCGCGCCGCTCATTCCAGTCGAGCTTCCGGCGACGATTCCGCGCGACCGGGCTTTCTTCCTCAACGTGCGCTACGAGGACCATGCCGGCACGCCCATGGCGCCCCTGGGCGGCGCGCCCGGCACCGGCGCCGGAACGCTCGTGGGCTACGTTTACTACGACGCGAACGACAACGGCCGCCACGACGCCAACGAGCAGGGCGCGGGCAACATCACGATCGTGCTCGACGGCCGGTTCTCGACGCGCACCGACAAGGACGGCCGCTTCGAATTCCCGTTGCTCGCCGCGGGGCCGCACAACATCACCGTCATCCCCGACAACCTGGCGCTGCCCTACTCCGTCACCGGCGAAGGCAAGCGGCAAGTCATGATCCGCACGCGCGAGACGACGAACCTCGACATCGCCGCATCAAAACAGCAATAAAGGGGTCAACAGCAATAAAGGGGTCAGAGCCCTTTAGGGCAATAAAGGGCTCTGACCCTCGAGCGTGAGAGTCAAAGGCCACGCGTAGCGGCCGGGCGCCGCGTCGGAAGAAAGCTGCAACTCGTACTGCACCGGCAGGGGCGCCGGTTTCGGGCGCCCCACCATGGAAGCCATCGGCAGCGTGGCGGAATCCGGCGTGGCGACAAGCGGACCCGGGAGCCCGATTATCGATACGGCGGTGACGATCGCGTTCATGACACGGGCGCGGATCAGGTAGCCGTTGCGGCTATTCACGAGGAGGTCGAGCTGCGCGCCGCTCACGGTGAGCCGGCCTCGCGCGATGTCGTCCGCGGTGATGTCGATCGCCGCCGGACGGGCGAGCTCGCGAAGCAGCATCACGGGAGGAACCACGATCGAGACGTCGATCGAGGCCCGCGCCACGGGAGCCCCGCCCATCGACACGCCGCTCGCGGCGCGCACGGCCAGCGGCGCGACGATCATCGCGACCAGCAGTGTCGAGAACCACGTCCTTTCGAAAGCCCGCATCGTCTCCCTCGACCGCAAGCGTACAACGGGACGGCTGTAGCGGAAATTCTGTTCCTTTTTCCCGGCGACCGCTACAGTTCCTGCTATGCAATGCAAAACCGTGGCTTAGATGCGCCTCGCGCACATCGGGCTCGCCCTGCTCGTCGTCGCCGTCTGGGGCTCCAACTTCGTCGTGATCAAGCACGGCCTCGCGGATTTCCCGCCGTTCTTCTTCGCGACGCTTCGCTTCTTCTTCTGCGCGCTGCCCTTCGCATTCTTCATCCCGAGGCCGCGCGTGGCGTGGAAATGGCTCGCGCTCTACGGCGTCTTCCTCGGCGCGGGGCAGTTCGGGCTGCTCTTCTACGCGATGCGGGCGGACATCTCTCCGGGGCTCACCTCCCTCGTGGTGCAGGTGCAGGTGTTCTTCACGATCGCGCTTTCGATGATCCTCTTCGGCGAGCGCGTGAGCCGCAGCGCCCTGGGGGGCCTGCTGCTTGCAGCCGCGGGGCTCGCGGTGATCGGCTGGCATATCGACGCCAGCACGACGGTGAGGGGCATCGCGACCGTCGTGTGCGCCGCGTTCTTCTGGGGATGCGCGAACGTCTCGGTGAAGAAGGCGGCCGTCGAGTCGAAGGCGCGGTTCAGCATGCTCGCCTTCATCGTCTGGTCGAGTTTCTTCGCCGTGCCTCCGCTGCTGTTGCTCACCGTCGCGTTCGATGGGGCCGATGTCGCGTGGCGCTCGCTCGTCCATGCCGGCTGGGGCGCGTGGATGGCGGTCGCGTGGCAATCCATCGGCAACACGCTTTTCGCGTTCGCCGCGTGGAGCTGGCTGCTCACGCGCTACGACGCGGCAGTGGTCACGCCCTACGCATTGCTGGTCCCGGTATTCGGCATGGGATCGTCGGCGATCCTGCTGGGCGAGCCCCTTCCGCCCTGGAAGCTCACGGCAGCCGCGATGGTGCTCACGGGCATCGCGTTGAGCACGCTGGTGCCCGCCCTCATCAGCCGGCGGAGGCCACCGCGGCCCCGATAGCGCCCGCGAGGCGATCGACGATCGTGTCGAGCTCGGCGCGCGTGACGACAAAGGGCGGCGCGAGCAGCACATGGTCTCCGCGCTCGCCGTCGATGGTGCCGCCCATCGGATAGACCATGAGCCCCCGGGCCATCGCCTCGGCCCTCACCTTCGCATTGAGCCTCGCGGCCGGTTCGAAAGGCCGCTTCGAAGCGCGATCGGCCACGAGCTCGACGCCCATGAAGAGGCCGCGGCCGCGGATATCGCCCACGTTGGGATGGGATCCGATCGTGGCGGCGAGGCGCTTCGCGAAATACGCGCCATCGTCCCGGACCTTCGCGACGAGGCCCTCGCGTCGAATCACCTTCTGGACGGCGAGCGCCGCCGATGCGGCCACCGAATGCGCGATGTACGTATGCCCATGCTGGAACATGCCGCTGCCGCGCCGCAAAGCCTCGACGATGCGCGTCGATGCGAGCGTGGCGCCGATCGGCTGGAATCCGCCGCCCAATCCCTTGGCCACGGTCATGAGGTCGGGCGCGATGCCTTCCTGCTCGCAGGCGTGCAGCGTTCCCGTGCGGCCCATGCCGCACATCACCTCGTCGAGGATGAGCAGGATTCCGTGGCGGTCGCAGATCTCGCGCACTCGACTGAAGTATCCCGGCGCCGGCGCGACGGCTCCCATCGTGGCGCCCACCACCGTCTCGGCAACGAACGCGATCACGTTGCCCCCGCCGATCTCGTCGATCTTCGCCTCGAGCTCCTCGGCCAGGCGCTCGCTGTAGCGCTCCGGCGACTCACCGTCGCGCCGGTCGCGATACTCGTAGCAGGGCGATACGCGGCCCACGTCGATGAGCAGCGGCTCGAACTGCCGGCGCCGCCGTTCGTTGCCCCCCACCGCGAGCGCGCCGAGCGTGTTGCCGTGATAGCTCTGGCGCCGCGCGATGAACTTCGCGCGTTGGGGCTCGCCCGTCTCGACGAAATATTGCCGCGCCATCTTGAGCGCGGCCTCGACGGCCTCGGAGCCGCCGGAGACGAGGTAGACATGGCCGATACCTCGCGGCGCATCCGCGACGAGCAGCTCCGCCAGTTCCTCCGCGACTTCCGTGGAGAAGAAGCTCGTGTGGGCGTAGGCGAGGCGTGCGAGCTGCGCGCGCATGGCTTCCAGCACTTCCGGATGCTGGTGACCGAGGCATGAAACCGCGGCCCCGCCGCTCGCGTCGATGTATTCCTTGCCTTCGCGATCCGTGAGGGTGATGCCGCGGCCGGAAACCGCGAACGGGAGCGATCCCGAGAGGCTTCGATGGATGATCCGGCTCACGGCTCGTCGTTCGCCACTTCGAGGGCCACGAGGATCCGCGCGACCATGTTGTACGTAGCGATCGCCGCCGTGAGTTCCACCACGCCGGTCTCGTCGAAAAACCTGCGGACCTCCGCAAACAGCTCTGAAGGCACCCGCACATCGCGCGTCATCGCGGCCGCATAGCGCATGGCGACCCGCTCCTCGGGGGTGAACGCGGGATCGGCGAACGCGCGTTCGGGCTGGTCGAGGCGCGCCCTCAGCTCGTCGCGGCCTCCCGCCTTCACGTATTCGGGCCAGTGATGGCGGAACTCGTATTCGGCGCCCGTGAGGCGCGCGACGACGCAGATGGCCAGCTCCTTCAGCCGCGGATCGACCGCGAGCTCGCGCCGGACCGCGCCCACGTAGGCATTCCACCCGCGCGCGAGCGGCTCGCTCCAGAGCAGCGCGCGATCGAGGTTGATCAGCTTTCCGCCTCGCCGCGCGAGGATCGCCTCGACCAGCTTCGGGTCGCGAGGCGCGGCTTCGGGACTCCAGGGCTTGATGCGCATGTCACTCGACTCCGTCTTCCAGGGTTGTACAGGCTCATGTTCCGGCACGACCCCTCCTTTTCGCAAGCAGTGCTACCCTAGCGCTCAGCCGGAGGCACGATGGAAGATTCGACGGGCGTCATTCTCGCCGCGCTGCAATTCGCCGCGCACAAGCATCGCGACCAGCGTCGCAAGGACCTCGAAGCCTCGCCCTATATCAATCACCCGATCGCGCTCGCCAACGTGCTCTGGGGCGAAGGCCGCGTGCACGACCCGGCGGTCATCTGCGCCGCCCTCCTGCACGACACGATCGAGGACACCGAGACCACCGCCGGGGAAATCAGGGAGCACTTCGGCGCGGAGGTCGCGCGCATCGTCGAAGAGGTCACCGACGACAAGGATCTCGACAAGGCGACGCGCAAGCGCCTGCAGATCGAGCACGCGCCGCACATCTCGCGCGAAGCGAAACTCGTGAAGCTCGCCGACAAGATCTGCAACCTGCGCGACATGGCGGCCTCGCCGCCGAAGACGTGGCCGAAGAGCCGCGTGCGACAGTATTTCGACTGGGCGAAAGCGGTCGTCGACGCCCTGCGCGGCGTTCATCCGCGCCTCGAGGCGATCTTCGACGACGCCTACGCCGGCAAGCCCTGAAGGAGATTCACCGATGAAAGCCGCAATCCTCGCCGCCGCGCTCTCAGCCCTCGTCGCCCTCGACGCGGGCGCGCAATACGGCGGCGGACGCCATCGCAGCGGGACGCAGGGCGACTCGCAGCAGGCCGAATCGAAGAAATGCGCCGAGATGCCCGACGATCCGTTCGCGGCCGTCGAACGCGAGCTGCCCTCGCTCTCGCTCGACATCGGCCTGACCAGCGCGCAGGTCGCCGCGTGGAACGCCTTCCAGCACGACGTGCGCGACATCGCCGAGATGGGACGCACGCGCCGGCGCCACGTGATGGGCATCCGCGAGGCGGGCGACGCGCCGACGACGACGCTCACGCTCGTGCGCACCCTCTCCGAGGACGACCGGCTGCGCGCGGAAGCCACGCATGACCTGCAACGCCACGTCGAGGCCCTCTACGCGCTGCTTTCCGAGGCGCAACGACGCGTGCTCGACACGCGCCTCATCCTTTCGCAGACCGACCCGCTCGGGAGATGACGAGTTGGCCGCGAATCTCATGGCGCCATTCTGCTAGGGCGCCCACCGGAGTATTCTTCGCGCCATGAAGGAGCCGGTCGTCCTCGAGGCGCTGCGGCAGATCCAGGACATCGTCGCGCAGGAAAGCGGCAAGCCGCTGGAGCCCGCGGCGCGCGAACGCATCCAGAAAGTCCTCACCAGCGCCTTCGGCCAGCTGGCGGGCGTTCGCGGCAACGACAAGGCGCTCACGCGTGACGTGACGATCCTGCTCGCGGACCTGCGCGGCTTCACGGCGATCAGCTCGAGCTATCCCGCGGTGATCGTGCTGGAGCTGCTCAACCGCTGCTTCGTGCGGATGAGCGAGATCATCTTCCAGCACCACGGGGCCATCGACAAGTTCATGGGCGATTCGATCCTCGTGATCTTCGAGTCGGGCCCCAATCCCGGCGAGGACGCCGTGCGGCGCGCGATCTCCTGCTCGGTCGACATGCAGCTCGCCATGGAGGAGCTCAACGCCCAACATCGCGAAGAGGGCTGGCCCGAGATGTACTTCGGCATCGGCATCAACAGCGGGCGCGTGATGTCGGCGCTGCTGGGCTCCGACCTCTACTCGGAGCACACGGTGATCGGCGACGAGGTGAACCTCACCTCGCGGATCGAATCTTTCAGCCTGCGCGGGCAGGTGCTCATCAGCGACAGCACGTACAAGCGCTGCGACGGCTGGGTGAAGACGGGCGATCCCATGGACGTGTTCGTGAAGGGCAAGAGCGCCATGGTGGTGCTGCGCGAGGTGCTCGCGATCCCGGACAAGGAAGTCCCCCGCCAGGAAGTGCGACGCAGCCCGCGCGTGACGGTCTCGCTGCCCCTTGCCTACCAGGTCGTCGAAAACGACGTCGTCCTGCCCGAGCGCCTCGCCGGCCGCGTGCTCGACATCGGATACCACGGCGTGCTCGCGGAGATCGAGAAGCCCATTGGGCAATTCGGCGAGCTCGTGCTCGAGTTCGACGTGCCGCTCGTGGGCAAGAAGATTCGCGACCTCTACGGAAAAGTGGTGAAGAGCGTGCCGCACGCCGCCGCCACCCGCGTGGGCATCGAATTCTCGTCGATGAGCATCGAGAACAAGGCGGCGATCCAGATGTTCGTGCAGCTGCTCATCCAGGGCGCGGAGGCCCAGTAACTCCTTGCGACGCGGCCTTGCGACCCTCGTCCTGCTGCTGGCTTCGCAAGCCGCGATTTGTGGCAACGACGCGGAGACCGAAGCCCTCATCACGTGCCACATCCAGGAGACCTATCCGCCTCCTCCACCTCACCTGGTCCCCAAGCGTGAGTGGTGGCAGGCACCGATGGACTTGCCCGGATCCACGAAGGACCCCACCCTCGACGCCCTTTTGCAGGGCGCAGCCAGGGGTGATCTCGCCGCCGTGAACAACGCCATTCGCGACGGTGCGAGCGTCGACGCGGTGGTCGGGTTGTACGACGGGAAGCGCCGCGGAAATGACGCCTCGCGCAAGACTGCGGAATCGCAGTACGCGAAATTCAAGGCGGCATCCCGGGAGCGCAACCCGATCCTGCGCCGTCCCGACCCCATGCCCCTGAACGGCGATACGAGCGTTCTGACCGTAGCCGTCATCGGCTCATGGCGCCAGGCGTGCCTGAGTGAAGGGTTGCATATACCGCAGGGAAAGAGCCTGCTCGTGATCAAACGCCTCCTGGCGCTCGGCGCCAACCCCGCCTACGAGAACATGGCGGGCGATTCGCCGATCGCCCGCGCCATCGGCTACCTGGTCCCAGCGGTCCGCAACCTCGCCCAACGTGAGGAAGTCGCTCGGACGCTCCTCGCTTCCGGTCCGAAACATTCATACCCCCCGGAGATGCTCACGCGGTGGATCCGGAAGGCGGCCGAGCTCGGCGATGCTCCCATCGTCGCGTTGCTCATCGAGAAAGGCGCCGATCCCACCGACGGCGACGCGTTGTGGAACGCGGCGCGGCGAGGTCACGACCGGGTCGCGAAGCTCCTCGCCTCGCGCGGTGCGAAGCTGGATATGTCCGATACGCCGGTGACGCGAAAAAAGCTGCAGGCGATGTTGACGGACGGCGACGCTAAGGGACTGGACATCGCCCTGTCCCTCGGCGCCGACGCCGCGCTCGCGAGCGTCCTGAACGAGAATCCCACGGGCTATGTCTCCTTCAACGTCCTCAACCCCGGCGTGCTGCACAGGCTCGCAAGGGCCAATGCGAGTTGCGGCCCCAGCCTCGAGTACCTCTTCGGGCACGGCGATCCAGGCTCGGCGCTCTTCCTGGAATCCGCGACGATCCTTATGGATGAGTTGGGCTGCAAGGCCGGTGCGAGTTACCTGATGGCGAAGGTGTCCGACGACAACGTCGCGTTGATGCGCCTCTTCATCAGCCGGTTCACGCCGCAGGAACGCGAAAAGATTCTGGAGTTGGCGATCGACGCAAAGCGCCCGGCGCCGGCATTCATGGTGATCCGGGAGGGCGGGCTTTCCACGGGTGCGATGGACTCCAACATGACGCGCGCGATCGCGCGACGGCAGGAGGCAGTGGCTCTCGAGTTGCTGAGCCGCAGTGAATTGCCGGGGGACATGCTCGATACCAACCTACGGCTTGCGATCCAAGTCAACGAAGGCAAGATCGCGCTCGAGTTGCTGAAGCGCGGGACGCCGTCGAAGGCGGCGCTCGATCCCGTACTCCAGCTCGCGGTCGAGAAGAACGACACGGCTGTCGCCGCCGAGTTGCTCAAGCGCGGCGCCAATCCCAATCCGTCCTCGGACCGCAAGGGAGGCGGTCGCACGCTGCTCATGGAGGCGCTCGACAATCACAACGTCGAACTCGCCGAGGCATTGCTCAAGGCTGGCGCCGACATCAACGCTCGCACACCGAAGATGGGCACAGGCCCCGAGATCTTGCTCAACGACGACAAGCTCGGGCGGAACATGCTCCAGGGTGAGCGCACGGCGCTGATGAGGATGGCGGAACGCGGCGACGAGGCCGCAATCCTCTTCCTACTGAGGCACGGGGCCGACAAGACGCTCAAGGCCGAATGGGGCGCAACCGCCGAGGACTACACGTTTCCCTACCAGGGCCGTGCGAAGGGCATCATCGCCAGCTATCCGGACGTGCCGCCCTACCTCCTGCGTCCGTTCAAGCGACCGCCCGCAAAGAGCTTCGCACATACGTTTCACCTCTTCGGAAAGACGCCGCCGAAGAATCAGGTAACGGTGAGTGACGATCCCGCATATATCCAACAGGTCAAGGCGCAGCTCGCCCCGTACCTCGGGGCCCAGTGCGCCTTCGATCGCTCGTGGGACGCATACATGAAGGCCTCGTATGAAGAGCGCGAACGCGGCTCGATTCCCGATCGCCTCATCGCCGACGACCAGAAACTCATCAAAGTCTCCGACGAGGCCATGCCCCGCGTCAACGAGATGATCCCTCGGCTCCCTAAACACGCGATCGACGAGATCAACGACTACCAGACCGCCACGCTCGCCACTTGCGCGCGTGCGGCGGGCAACGAGGCAACCGCGACTTTCTATGAAAGCGCCTCATCCGATCCCTTGACTGGCTGGCGACACAAACCGGAGGCTGGGCTCGATCCGGCGCGATTCGCCGAGATCAAGGCAGAGCTCGATCCGCTCGTGAGGCTAAGCTGCACCCAAAGCCTCGGGTCGATCCAGCTCATGCGCATGACGCGAGGCACGCCCGAGTACGACGCTCTCCTGAAGAAGCTTATCGAGAACAAGGGGCGACTCGACGAGGAAAAGGAGCGCATGGGGAGCCAGCTGGCCAAGCTGCACTTCACGCCCGACCAAGGCGCAGAGCTGAACAAGTACTTCCAGGACGCTAACGCAGAGCGCTGCAAATAAAAAACCCACGTGTGGACCGCCGGAGTGCCCGGGAGGGGTTTCGGGCGCTCGCTCCACACGTGGGGGTTAAGCCGTCGCGTCAACCTCCGTGTCTCGAAGCCACGAGGTTGGGCTTGTCCGAATCCATCGCGTAGCCCAGGTATCCGGCGACCGAGAAGGCGAGGATGAGCAGGACCGCGATCCGCCTCGTCGCCGCGAAGATGTCGGTGTCGATCCACGCGCGCTCTTCGTCCGTGGGACGCGGGTCGTGGCCGCGCAAGTCGTCTGTCATGGGCGTCTCCCGGATCTTCATGCCAAAGTGCTCTGTCCGATTCGCGGCGGCGGATCCGCCGAGGCCTCGAGGATCACCAGTGCCACGCCCGCGAGGCTCACCACGATCGCGACGACCACCGCGATCACCGCGATGTAGTCCCTGCGCCTGCGGCCTGGGGGCCTGGGCTCGCGCAACGGCTGCTCCGGCGGTTCCATGAGGATCAACATGGCGACACTTTCCGTCCTTGGCCGGGGCAAGTCCTTAAACCGTCCTAAAAGATCGAAAAAGTCGCCTCGCGGTACCATCGGGGGGGTAGGTTTCGGCCGTATCGCGCCCTAGGGGAGGCCGGTTGGCGCAGTCGTATCGTTTTGGCCCGGTGGAGCTTCGTCCCGCCGAGCGGCAACTGATCGTCGAGGGAAGGCCGGCCCATATCGGCGGCCGGGCTTTCGACGTCCTCGTTGCCCTCGTCGATCGGCGTGACAGGGTCGTGACAAAAGACGAGCTCTTCGAGCTCGCCTGGCCCGGCCTCGTCGTCGAGGAAAACAACCTGCACGTCCAGATTTCGTCCCTGCGCAAGGTACTGGGCGCACAAGCCGTGTCGACGGTTGCAGGCCGGGGCTTCCGCTTCATGCCCGAGGTCGAGGTGATCGATGCACCCTCGGCCCCGGTCACGGCAAGGCACCACAACCTGCCGGCGCAGCTGAACAGCTTCGTGGGGCGCGTGGGCGAGATCGCCAAGGTGAAGGAGATGATCGCCGCGTCGCGCCTGGTCACGCTCACCGGGCCCGGCGGCACGGGCAAGACGCGCCTGTCGCTTCAGGCCGCGCATCAACTGTTCGACGAGTATCCCGACGGCGTGTGGCTCGTGGAGCTGGCGCCCGTCGCGGACGCGGACCGCGTTCCGCTCGCGGTGGCCTCGGTGCTCGGCGTCAAGGAAGAGGCGGGCCGCCCCGTCGACGAGGCACTCGTGCGCTACGTGCGCGACCGCAAGCTTCTCGTGATCCTCGACAACTGCGAGCACGTGCTGCACGCCTCGGCCGCGATCTCGAAACGCCTGCTGCAGGCGGGGGCCGCGGTCCGCATCCTCGCCTCGAGCCGCGAGGCGTTGCGCATCACGGGCGAATCGATCTTGCCGCTGCCCGCGCTGGCCGCGAGCGAATCGGCACGGCTCTTCGCGGATCGCGCCGTCGCGGTGCAACCCGCGTTTCGCCCCGATGCGAGCGGCGCGGCCGTGGCTGAAATCTGCCAGCGCCTCGACGGCATCCCGCTCGCCATCGAGCTCGCCGCCGCGCGTGTGAGCACGCTGTCGCCCGAGCAGATCGCCGTACGACTTTCGGATTCGATTGCGGTGCTGAAGGGCGGCGACCGCACCAACCTCTCACGCCAACAGACGCTTCGCGCATCAATCAACTGGAGTTACGACCTGCTTTCGATTCCCGAGCGCGAGCTCTTCCGGCGCCTCGCGGTCTTTTCGGGCGGCTGGGTCGTGGACGCGGCCGAGGCCGTTTGCGTGGGAGGCGATGTCACGCCCGACGACGTGGTCGACCTGCTCACGCGCCTCGTGGAGAGGTCGCTCGTCTCGGTGGATGCGGAGAGCGGCCGCCACCGCCTCCTCGAAACCGTGCGCCAATACGGGCGAGAGCTCCTTGCGTCGTCCGGAGAAGAAGACGGCCTGCGCACGCGCCATCTTCACTTCTACGTCGCCCTGGTCGAGGAAGCGCGCGTGGGCATCGGAGGCCCGGGCCAGGCCGCGTGGCTCAGGCGCATGAACCTCGAGAAGGAGAACATCCTTTCCGCGCACTCATGGTGCGATCACGCGCCGGGCGGGGCAGAGCTGGGACTCAAGCTCGCGCGCGGCAGCAAGGCCTACTGGATCAACGGCGGCATGCTCACGCTCGGCCACCGCGTGATCATCGAGGCGCTCGCGCGTCCCCGCGCCGCCGCGCGCGACGAGCTTCGCTGCCGTGCCCTGTTCGACGCGGGGCAACTGGCCTACTACATGGGCCGGTATCCCGAGGCCCAGCGGCGCCTCGAAGAGAGCCTCGCCATCGCGCGCGAGCTGGGCAACAAGCAACGCATCGCCGCCGCGCTCCAGCCCCTCGGGGGCTCGTGCCTGGGGCAGGGATTGTTCGAGCAGGCGCAATCCCATTTCGAGGAGGGCGTGTCGCTCACACGCGAGCTGGGCTCGAAGCGCGACGTCGCCGCGGTGGTGAACGCGCTGGCCTCGATGCACCGGATGCGAGGCGCCCTTGATCGGGCGAGCACGCTATATCGCGAGGCGGACGGACTCATGGGCGAGGCCGGCGACACCATGAGCCAGGCCTTCATTTCACTCAATCATGCGATCGTGGCGATCCTGCAGGAGGACCCGGGCGGCGCGCGCACCCACCTGCTCAAAGCCATCGCGGTCTCCGAGTCCCTGGGCGTGGCTCGCCTGGGCCTTGCCACGATCGAGGTCTGCTCCGGATTCGCGGCATCGCGGGGCGAGCACGAAAGGGCCGCGCGCTTCTACGGCGTGGCGGAAGCGGAGAACAGCGCGACGGGATTGCATCGCGATCCGGCCGACGAAGCATTCCTCGCACCCCTCATCGACAGGGTGCGCGAGGAACTGGGCCCGCGTTATCGCGCGATCGAAGACGCGGGGCGCGCGCTACCCTACACGCGCGCGATCGCCGATGCCCGCGCCTGGCTCGAGGAGCAGCCCGCGCCGGTCAGTTGTCGTTGACGAGATCCGGATCGCGGGTCGCGCACGGCGAGCCGTCGCTCTTGACGACCGTGATGCCGTACGTATAGATGCGATCGCGCGGTCCGCCCGCGTTGTTGCGGTCGCGCCAGCGGAACTTGTTCTTGTCGGCCTTGGGCTGGTCGAATTCCTTCTGCCAGCCGTCGGTCTTGAAGTGGATCCCGTCGTCCTTGAACGCATAGCCCGGCGTCGTAATGACCCAGTCGATCTTCACGTCGCGCGAGCCGTAGAGCACGCCCAGCGAGTCGTGGTCGATCGCGATGCCGTCCGGCGTGCACGCCGTGATGGTGATCGTGAGCTCGCACTTGGGATCCTTGTCGCTGCAGGTCTTGGTGGGCGTGTGCTTCGACGTCGCCTTCGGCGGCTCCATGGAGCATCCATTGAGAATGACGGCGGCGGCGAATGCGAGCCAGAGTGCTTTCTTCATCGTTTTTTCCCTCCCGTTGGTTTCGTGCGCGAGCAAATGGTACTGCCGGCGGACATCTCGCAACTAAATTTGCTCTAAAACCTGCCCAGGCCGAAGGCCGACAAATCCAGCCGGCTCGCGCCGTCGAGGATACGCTGGGCGAGCGCCTCGCCGACGGCTGCCGAGTGCTTGAAGCCGTGGCCCGAGCAGGCCGAGGCGATGATCGCGCCCGGTATGGCCGGATGGCGATCGATCAGGAAGTGGAAGTCCGGCGTCGCGGTGTACAGGCACGAGACGGCTTTCACGCACGTCGATGCGACGTCGGGCAGGTACGGAGCCACGAGGTTCTCGTGCATCTGCCGCTTCTCCGCTTCGGTGATCTCCCGGATCACGTCGCCGGGTGTCGTGGCCTTCGCGTACTGCTCGGTGGCGATCTTCACGCCGCCGTGGGGACCGTCGATCGCGGGAAAGCCGTAGATCGCATGGTCGCTGTCGCCAAGCTCCCAGATCCAGATGGGAAACTCCGGCGGCGTGAAACGCGACACCGGCGGCTTCACGTCGAACCAGAAGAGAAGCTGTCGCGTCACCGCGAGATGCCTCGACACCTCGCGCGGGACCAGCTCGTGGATCCAGGGCCCCGCCGCGATGATCGCGTGGGGCGCGTCGTAGCGGGCGCGATCCGTGACGACCCGCACTCCACCTTCGCGCGCCTCGACGGCCGTGACGCGCTCGTCCCGGTGCAGCGTCGCTCCGTGCTCTTCGGCGAGCCGCAGTTGCGCCGCGACGCAAGCCTCGGGGCGCAGGTACCCCGCGCCGCGCTCGTAGTAGCCCACCTCGCCGTCGCCGACGTTGAAGCGGGGAAAGCGCTTGCGAATGGCGGCCGCATCGAGCACCTCGTGGGCGATCGCGTACTTGCGCGCGGCTTCGAGCGTATTCGCGAAGAAGTCCGATCCGTGGAGGTTGCCGCGCCGGTCGTCGCTCGAGATGACGAGCATGCCGGTTTCCACCAGCAGGTCCTCGCCCGTGCGCGACTCGATGTCGCGCCAGATCTCGTGGGAGCGCATCACGAGCGGCGTGTAGCGCGCGCCCTCCCCGATGGCAAGCCGCGTAATGCGCGTGTCGCCGTGCGACGATCCCATCGCGTGCGGCGGCGAATGGCGATCGATGCCCAGCACCTTCGCACCCCGCTTCGCGAGCTGCCACGCCGCCGCACTCCCCACCGCGCCGAGGCCGACGACAATTACTTCGGGGTCAGACCCCTTGTAACTTTGCGACAAGGGGTCTGTCCCCGAATCAGTCGGCCTTGGCGCCACTCGCCTTGGCGATCGCCGACCATTTCACGATCTCGGCCTTGATCCACGCGGCGAAGTGCGCGCGCGAGTCGCCTGCGGCGGTGAAGGCGAGCTTCTCGAATTTCTCCTTCACTTCCGGCGAGGCGAGCATCTTCTGCACCTCGGCGTTGAGCTTGTCGAGGATCGCGGCGGGCGTCTTGGCCGGCGCGCATAGGCCGATCCAGCCCACGCTCTCGAATCCGGGATAGCCCTGCTCCGCGATCGTCGGCACGTCGGGAAGGAAGGGCGACCGTTTCGGGATCGCCACGCCGAGGCCGCGAAGCTTGCCGCCCTTCACCTGCGCGAGCACGCCCGGCACGGTGTCGGACATCACGGGAAACGACCCACCGAGGATCGAGGCCTGCGCTTCCTGCCCGCCCTTGAACGGGATGTGGTTCAGCTTGATTCCCGCGGCCGACTGGAACGCCTCCATCGTGAGATGGCTCGTGGAGCCGGTGCCGAGCGATCCGTAGGCGATGTCGCCGGGATGCGCCTTCGCGTCATCGACGAATTCCTTGAGCGTCTTGTACTTGAACTGCGACCCCACCACGATCACCTGCGGCGTAAGCCCGATGTTGGAGATGGGCTCGAAGTCCTTCACGGGATCGTAGGGCAGGTGCGAGTAGATGCCCGGGTTGATCCCGAAGGGGCCGCTCGGGCACGCGGTGAGCGTGTAGCCATCGGGCGGGGCATCCTTTGCGACCTGCGTGCCGATGATGCCGCCCGCGCCCGCGCGATTCTCGACGATGAAGGGCTGTCCCAGCGACCTCGCCATCCAGTCGGCCGTGAGGCGCGCGAGGATGTCCGTGGCAGACCCCGGCGTGAACGCGACGATGATCTTCACGGGCTTCGTCGGATATTGCTGCGCGAAAACAACAGTGCCGGCGCTCAACGCGAGAATGGCGGCGGCGATTCGGATCGAGCGCATGTTCCCTCCTATTGTTGGAATCCGTAGAGCTTCGCGGGATTGTCCACCAGGACCTTGTGGCGCGTCCCCTCGTCGAGCGCCCATTCCTGGAGCAGGTCGAGGAGCACCGCGTCGTCGGGCTTGTCGTGCGGCTCGGTGGGATGCGGCCAGTCGCTGCCCCACACGCAGCGCTCGGGGGCGTGCTTCGCGAGCTCGCGCGCGACCGTCTTCACGTCGGCATAGCGGGGCGCGCCCGTCTTCGTGTCGAGGTACGGTCCCGAGAGCTTCACCCACGCGCGCCCCTTGTCGATCTCGCGCTTGAGGACCGCCATCGCGGGATGGTGCAAGCCCCGCGGCTGCGGCAAGCGTCCCATGTGGTCGAAGACGAGGGTGCCCGGAAGCCGGTCGATCAGCTCCGACATCTCGACGATCTGCTCGCCGCGCAGGTGCAGCTGCACGTGCCAGCCGATGCGGCTCACGCGATGGGCGAGCGGCTCGATCATGTCCACGCCCGTGACGGCGGTGCGCGGCTCGTGCAGCGTGAAGCGAAGCCCGCGGATGCCGCCCTTGTCCATGGCGAGAAGCTCGGTGTCCGTGACGGTCGGGTGGCACACCGCGATGCCGCGCGAATTGTCCTTGCCGAGCTGCGCCACGGCGTCCAGGGTGACGGAATTGTCCGTTCCGTAGGCCGCGGGCTGCACGACGACGACACGCGTGGTCCCGAGGCGCTTCTGGAGCAACCGGTATTGCGCGGTCGAAGCGTCGGTGACCGTGCGCAGGTTCGGCCACTTCATCTTGAAGCGCGGATCGTAGATGTGGATGTGGCTGTCGCACGCACCTGCCGGCGCCTTGAAGCGCGGCAGCGACGTGCCCGCGGAATTGGGGACCGCGCTCATTCCGATTCGTCTTCGGCGGGAGCCTCGCCCTCGATCACGGCGCCGCCGGCGAGAAGCTTCGCGTACCGGGCGTCGTCGACGCCGATCTCGCGCAGGATCTCGCGGTTGTGCTGGCCCAGGTGCGGAGCCGGAGTCCCGATCGAACCGGGGGTCGCCGAAAGCCGGGGAACCACGTGGTGCATCGGGAACTCGCCCATGTCGCGATCGGGATAATCCGCGACCACCTCGCGTTCGATGAAGTGCGGGTCCTCGAGGATCTGCGTGATGTCGTAGATGGGACCGATCGTGACCTCGGCCTTCTCGAAGAAGGCGACGTTCTCGGCCTGCGTGCGCTGCGCGATGAACTCGCCGATGATCGAATCCAGCTCCGCCGCGTTCACGACGCGATCGGCGTTGGTGCGATAGCGGGGATTATCGATGAGGTCCGCGCGCCCGATCGACGTGAACACGCGCCCGGCCATCTTCTGCGTGGAGGCCGAAAGGCACACGTAGCGGCCGTCCTTCGTCTTGTAGGCGTTGCGCGGGCCCGAGTTCGTCGAACGGCTTCCCGTGCGCGGCTTCACCTTTCCCGTGAGGCGGTAATTGGCCGCCTGCGGGCCCAGCACGTGGAAAAGCGGGTCGAGCAACGGCAGGTCGATCACCTGGCCCTTGCCGCCGTTCACTTCCACGTTGCGCAACGCGATGAGCACGCCCGAGGCGCCATAGAGTCCCGCGAACGAATCGGCGAGATAGATCGGAGGCAACACCGGCTCGCGATCGGCGAAGCCGTTGAACGACGCGAAGCCGGAGATGCCCTCCACGAGCGTGCCGAAGCCCGGACGGCGGCGATACGGCCCCGTCTGTCCCCAGCCCGAGATGCGCACGATCACCAGGCGCGGATTGCGCGCGAGCAGCGCCTCGGGCGCGAGCCCCATCTTCTCCAGCGTGTCGGGACGGAAGCTCTCCACGAACACGTCGGCCTTGTCCACGAGTGCCAGGAGAAGCTCGCGCGCCTCCGGGTTGCGAAGCTCCAGGGCGACGCTTTTCTTGTTGCGCGCGTAGACCTTCCAGTTGGTCTGCACGTCCCTCGTGCGCCACGCGCGCAGCGTATCTCCCGCGGCGGGCTCCACCTTGATCACTTCGGCGCCGAAGTCCGCGAGCAGTCCCGTGAGCGTGTTGCCCGCGACGAGGCGCGACAGGTCGAGCACGCGCACGCCATCCAGCGCGCCGCGCTTGCCCGGTGTGTAGTCACGCTTCATGAGCGCCAAGGGCTTACTCCGGCTTGATGTTCGCCGCGCGGGCAACCTTCCTCCACTCGGCGATCTCGCTCGAGATCGTCGTGGCGAAGGCGGCGGCGGGCATCGGCGCGGGCTCGGCGCCCTCGCGCAGGATCGCTTCCTTCATGTCGGGCGTATCGAGCACGCGGTTCACGTCCGCGTTGAGCTGGTGCACGATCTCGGGCGGCATCCGCGCGGGCGCGAGGATTCCCCACCACAGCTCGAAGCTGTATCCCGGCGCACCCATCTGTTCCACGGATGGCAGTCCGGGCACGACCGCCGAGGGCCCCACGCTCGTCACGCCGAGCGCGCGCACCCGGCCCGCCTTCACCTGCTCCATGATCGACGGCGCGCTCGCGACCAGCACGTCCACGTTGCCCGCGATCACGTCGGTCACCGCGGGAGACATTCCCTTGTACGGGATATGCGTCATCTTCACGCCCGCCGATTCCAGGAGGAGCTCCGTGGCGAAGTGGTTGGTGCTTCCCAGGCCCGACGACCCGTAGTTCAGCTTGCCCGGGTCCTTCCGCGCCATGGCGAAGAGCTCGAGCGTGCTCGTGACACCGAGCTTGTTCGACACCGTGAGGATCATCGGCCCGCGCGCCACCATCGCGATGGGCGTGAAGCTCCGGATCGGATCGAAGGGAAGGTTCGGCTGCACCGCCGCGTTCGTGGTGAACGACGACGAGAGAAGGCACAACGTGTATCCGTCGGGAGCCGCGCGCGCGACGGCGGCCGCGCCGATCGTGCCGCCCGCGCCCGGCCGGTTCTCCACGATCACGGGAATCTTCCACAGGTCCGACAGGCGCTTGCCCAGCACGCGCGCGAACGTGTCGTTCGATCCGCCCGGCGGATACGGCACGACGATCGTGACGGGCTTCGAGGGAAACGGCAGCGCCACCGCCGGCACCGCCGCGATCGAGAGCAGCGCCGCGAGGGCAGCCGCGAGCCACGGCTTCATCGAATGATCTCCAGCCTGCGCGCGAGGGCGAGCACGGCCTCGGCGCGGCGAACGAACGGGCCGTCCACCATCTTCCCGTTCACGGTGAATGCGCCGATGCCCTTCGCCGACATCTCGCGCGCGACCTCGACGACCTCGAGCGAGTGCGCGATCTCCGCCTCGGTGGGACGGAACACCGCGTTGGCGAGCGGCACCTGCGTCGGATGGATGCAGCTCTTGCCGAGGTAACCCAGGCGGCGCGACGCTTCCGCCTCGCGCTTGTAGCCCTCGGGATCCTTGAAGTTCGCATACGCCCCGTCGTAGGCCCACACGCCCGCCTCGCCCGCCGCGATGCGGATGTGCAGCAGGCACGTCTCGATCATCGCGGGGTTGTAGCGGTCGATGTCGAGCGGCTCGATCAAGTCGCCCCAGCCGGCCTGGAGGCCCACCACGCGCGAGCTCGCCGTCGCGATCTCCGCCGCCAGGCGATAGGCGCGGGGTGTTTCGATGTTCGCGAGGATTCCCACGTCGGCCGGCGGATCGAGCTTGTCTAGCGCCGCGGCGCATCGGCGAACGTCGTCGGGCGATTCGGGCTTCGGCAGGTTGACGATGTCGAGCGCGTCGCACATCACCGCCTCGAGATCCCTCGCGAAGTGCGGCGTGGCAAGGCCGTTCACGCGCACGATGATCGTCTTGCCGTGGCCCGGCTCCAGCGAACGCAGGAACTTGCCCAGGGTCTCGCGCGCCTCGTCCTTGCGCGATTCGTCGACCGCATCCTCCAGGTCGAACGAAAGGCCATCCGCCTCGCTCGCCATCGCCTTGGCGAAGAGCTCGGGGCGTGAACCGGGAACGAAAAGTTTGCTACGCATGTCCGGTTGTCACCCCCGCGAAGGCGGGGGTCCAGCCAGATCGCGTGAGCATCCTGGCTGGATTCCCGCCTTCGCGGGAATGACGATCATTTGAGTCGCTTCACGACGGCCTGCGTGAATTGCTTCGTGTTCGCCTTGCCGCCCAGGTCGCCCGTGCGGACCTTGTCTTTCAGCAACACGTCGTCGATGGCCTTCTGCAGGCGCCGCGCCTTGTCCGGATGGCCGACGTGGTCGAGCATCATCGCGGCCGAAAGCATCAGCGCGAGCGGGTTGGCGATGCCCTTGCCGGCGATGTCCGGCGCGGAGCCGTGCACCGCCTCGAAGATCGCCGCGTCCTTGCCGATGTTGCCCGCGGGCGCCATGCCGAGCCCGCCCACGAGTCCGGCGTTCAGGTCCGAGAGGATGTCGCCGAAGAGGTTCGTCGTGACGATCACGTCGAACTGGTAGGGATTCATCACGAGCTGCATCGCGCAGGCGTCGATGATTCGCTCGTCGCAATCGACCCGGCCCACGTAATTCTTCGCGACGTCGCGGCCCGCTTCCAGGAAAAGGCCCGTGAGCGCCTTCAGCACGTTCGCCTTGTGCACGAGCGTCACCTTCCTGCGCTTGTTCTTCACGGCGTGCTCGAAGGCGAACTCGCAGATGCGCCGCCCGCCCGCGCGCGTGTTCACGCCCGAAGCGAGCGCCACCGCGTGGGGATCGTCGCCCACCGGGATGTAGTGCTCGAATCCGACGTACAGGCCCTCGAGGTTCTCGCGCACGAGCACGAGGTCGATGTTCTCGTAGCGTCCGCCGGGAACGAGCGTCCGCGCGGGCCGCAGGTTCGCGAAGAGGTGGAACTCCTCGCGAAGGCGCACGTTGGAAGAGCGGAAGCCCCCGCCCACGGGAGTGGCGAGCGGGCCCTTGAGTGCGAGCCGCGTCCTGCGGATGCTCTCGATCGTGGCGTTGGGAAGCGGGTCGCCTTCCTTCTTGAGGCCCGCGACTCCCGCCGTATGCCACTCGTAGTCGAAGGGGGCGCCGACCGCCTCGAGCGCTTCGAGGGTGGCCTCGGTGACTTCGATGCCGATTCCGTCGCCGGGAATCAGGGTGACGGCGATCCTTCCGGCGCCTTTCGCGGCGCTTTTCCGGGTCTTCTCAGCCATTGTGTTCGCCCCTGTGAATGACAGTGCGATTATAGGGCCTCGCGAATTCTGCGATGATTCTTCAATGAGCGAAGACGACCAATCGGGCCAGGGACTGAAGAAGGGCCTCGCGAGCTACGGCGACCGCGAGTTCTCGCTCTTCCTGCGCAAGGCGTTCATCAAGGGCGCGGGCTACACGGACGACGCGCTTTCGCGCCCGGTCGTCGGCATCGTCAACACGGCAAGCGGCTACAACCCGTGCCACGGCAACGCGCCGCAGCTGATCGAGGCGGTGAAGCGTGGCGTGATGCTCTCGGGAGGGCTGCCGGTCGATTTCCCGACGATCTCGATCCACGAGAGCTTCTCGCATCCCACGTCGATGTACCTGCGCAACCTCATGTCGATCGACACCGAGGAGATGATCCGCGCGCAGCCCATGGACGCGGTAGTGCTGGTCGGGGGTTGCGACAAGACCGTGCCCGCGCAGTTGATGGGCGCGGCTTCCGCGAACGTGCCCTGCGTGCAGCTCGTCACGGGCTCGATGCTCACCGGTTCACACGATGGCGAGCGCGTGGGGGCCTGCACCGACTGCCGCCGCTACTGGGGACGCTATCGCGCCGAGGAGATCGACGGCGACGAGATCGCCCGCGTGAACAACCAGCTCGTCGCCTCCGTGGGCACGTGCTCCGTGATGGGCACCGCGAGCACGATGGCCTGCATCGCCGAAGCGCTCGGCATCGCCCTGCCGGGAAGTGCCTCGGCGCCCGCCGTCACGGCCGATCGCATCCGCATCGCCGAGCGCTCGGGCGCCACGGCCGTATCGATCGCCAAGTGGAAGCTCTCGCCGGACCGGATCCTCACCGCGAAGGCGTTCGAGAACGCGATTCGCGTGCTGCTCGCCATCGGCGGCTCCACCAACGGCGTGATCCACACCACGGCGATCGCGGGGCGCCTGGGCATCCCGCTCGACCTTGCGCGCCTGGACGCGATGGGTCGCGAGACGCCGGTGCTCGTGGATCTCAAGCCTTCGGGCCGGCACTACATGGAGGACTTCCACCACGCGGGCGGCCTGCCGACGGTGCTTCGCGAATTGAGGCCGCTCCTCCACCTGGACGCGCTCACGGTCACGGGACGGACTCTCGGCGAGGAGATCGACGCGGTGCGGCCGTTCCCGCAAGAAGTCGTGCGCCCGTTCTCGAAGCCGATCTTTCCGCAAGGCGGCATCGCGGTGCTGCGCGGAAATCTCGCGCCGGGCGGCGCCATCATCAAGCAATCGGCGGCGAGCCCCGCCCTCATGAAGCACGAGGGACGCGCGGTCGTGTTCGAGGACGCGGAAGATCTCGCGCGCCGCCTGGACTCGCCGGAGCTCGACGTGAAGGCCGACGACATCCTCGTGCTGAAGAACATCGGGCCGAAGGGCGCGCCCGGAATGCCCGAGGCGGGCTACCTGCCGATCCCGAAGAAACTCGCGCGCGCCGGCGTGAAGGACATGGTGCGCATTTCCGACGGGCGCATGAGCGGCACGGCGGCCGGCACCATCGTGCTGCACGTGACGCCCGAGTCGGCCGTCGGCGGCCCGCTCGCGTGGATTCGAACCGGAGACCGCGTTCGCCTCGACGTCGCCGCGCGTGAGTTGTCGCTGCTGGTGCCCGACGCGGAGATGGCCAGGCGCCGCGCGGAACATCCGGTGAAGGAGCCGCGAGCGCAGCGCGGGTACCTCAAGCTCTTCCTCGAGACCGTGACGCAGGCGGACAAGGGCGTGGATTTCGAGTTTCTGAGAGGCGCTGGATCCCCGCGTTCGCGGGAATGACAATGGCTCATCTCGAGCTCGTCGACCTGACCAAGCGCTATCCCGGTGTCACCTCTGTCGATGGAATCAGCCTCGCGGTGGGGCACGGCGAGTTCATCTGCCTGCTGGGTCCCTCGGGGTGCGGCAAGACCACGACCCTTCGCATGATCGCGGGATTCCTCGAGCCCGACGGCGGCGAGATCCGCGTGGCGGGCAAGGTGATCTCGTCGACTCGCGGCGTCGTGCCGCCCGAGCGGCGCAACATGAGCATGATCTTCCAGAGCTACGCGGTGTGGCCGCACATGACCGTGCGCCAGAACGTGGGGTACGGCCTCAAGATGAAATCGATGCCGCCCGCCGAGCGCGAGGCGCGCACCACCGAGATGCTCAAGGCGACGAAGCTCGATCCGCAAGCCGATCGCTATCCGTCGGAGCTTTCCGGCGGGCAGCAGCAGCGGGTGGCGCTGGCGCGCGCTCTCGCGCCCAAGCCCGAGATCCTGCTCCTCGACGAGCCGCTCTCGAACCTGGATGCGAACCTGCGCGGCGACATGCGCTTCGAGATCCGGCGGCTGCACGACGAGTTCCACGACACCTCGATCTACGTGACGCACGACCAGGTGGAAGCCATGACCATGGCCGACCGCATCGTCGTGATGAACGCCGGGCGCATCGAGCAGATCGGCACGCCCGAGGACGTGTACGAGCGCCCGCGCTCGCGCTTCGTCGCGCGCTTCATCGGCGCGTCCAACGTGATCGACGCGCAGCACGTCTCGGAGCAGATCGTCGAAGTCGGCGGCCACCGGCTGCGCATCGGGCAAGGCGAATTCGCCGGCCCCGGCCGCCCGATGAGTTTCTGCGTGAAGACCCACGATATCGAGCTGCTCGCGACGGCACCGGCGAGCGGGAACAACACACTGCCCGGTGTCGTTCGAAGCCAGGCCTACCTCGGCAGCCATCGCGACTACATCGTCGATGTCGGCCAGGAAGTCCTGGTGGCCGCAGCGCCCGCCTTCGACTTGCCGGTGGGCGCGAAGGTCCACGTGAGATTCGCGGCGGATCGCTGCCGCGGTTTGGTTCAATAACGACAACGAAGGAGGAAGTCATGCATTCGATCAACCGCTGGGGCATCGCCGCGGCGCTCGCCGCCGTATTCGCTTCTCCCGCGATCGCGCAGGAAACGACACCGGCCATGGTGGCCGCTGCCGAGAAGGAAGGCCGGGTCGTCTGGTACAACTCGGTGGACGTGAAGGTCGCCGAGGCCATCAAGAAGGCCTTCAACGAGAAGTACCCGAAGATCGAGGTCGACGTGGAGCGCACGGGCTCCGAGCGCGTGCTGCAGCGGGTGAACCAGGAGATGCAGGCCGGCATCAAGAACGTGGACGTCGTGAATTCCTCCGACGCGTCCCACTTCCTCTACTGGAAGCAGCAGAAGTGGCTCGCGGCCCATTTGCCGCCCGACGCGGCGAAGTTCGACGCGAGATATCGCGACCCCGACAACATGTACTTCACGTGGCGGGCCTCGCTCTGCGTCGCGGGCTACAACACCAACCTCGTGAAGGATTCCGAGGCCCCGAAGAGCTACGCCGACCTGCTCGACCCGAAGTGGAAGGGCAAGATGGTGAAGGCGCACCCGGGCTACAGCGGTACGGCACTTACTGGCACGTTTGCCGTCACCAAGGTGCTCGGCTGGGGTTACCTCGAGCGTCTCTCGAAGCAGGGCGTCCTGCAACAGCAGTCCACCACCGCCACGCCGAAGAGCCTTGCTTCCGGAGAGCGCGCCGTGATGGTCGACGGCAACGAGTACAACATGTTCACCGAGATCGACCGGAAGAGCCCCGTGAAGATCATCTATCCCACGGAAGGCACGCCCTTCGTGAACTCGCCCTCGGCGATCTTCGCCGGCGCGCCGCACCCGAACGCCGCGCGAGTCTTCGAGAACTTCATCTTCACGCCCGCGGCCCAGCAGCTCCTCGTGAACGAAGGCGGATTGCGCTCCGTGGTCGCCGGAGTGACGGAGCCGGCGAACCGGACCCCGCTGAAGGACATCAAGCTGCTGCCCGACGATCCCGAAGCGATGCTGCCGCAAGTAGCCGAGATCAAGAAGAAGTACACGGCGTTGTTCGGGAGCTAGTCATTCCTTGACGAACGTTGCCGCTCCGGCCGGGTCCCCGCCTCCACGGGGACGACTGGATCTGACCGCGCCGTTTTCAATCTTCATGGTGCTGCTGCTCGCGGCACTCGTGCTGATGCCGATGTTCTGGCTTCTCGTGAGGAGCGTCCAGGACGGCGCGAAGCATTTCACGCTCGCGCACTATCGCCAGTTGGTCACCGACGACGCGTTCGTGAAGCCGCTATGGACGACGCTGTGGACCTCGGCGGCCGTGGGCGCGATCTGCCTCGCGTGGGCAGCGCCCATGGCCTGGCTCGTCGCGCGGACGGACCTGCCCGGCAAGCGCGCCCTCCGGCTGCTCATCCTCGCGTCGTTCGTGACGCCGCCCTTCCTCGGCGCCTTCGCGTGGGTCCTGCTGGGCGGGCCCAATGCCGGGCTCGTGAACCAGGTGTACTACTGGATCACGAACACGAAGCCCTTCGAGGCCGAGCCCTTCGTGAACATCTTCTCGGCCGGCGGCCTGGTGTTCGTGATGGCGCTCTACACGTTTCCGTACGTCTTCACCTTCGTCGCGAACAGTCTCGACCTCATCCCGAGCGACCTCGAGGAGGCGAGCGCGATCCTGGGCGCTCCCGCGTGGCGAACGGCGCTCCACGTGACGCTGCCCCTCGTGGCGCCCGCGTTGCTCGCCGGATTCCTCGTCGCCTTCCTGCAATCGATGACGCTCTTCGGGACGCCCGCGATCCTCGCGCTTCCCGCGGGCGTGGACACGATGACGACACGCATCTGGAGCCTCTTCCAGTTCCCGCCGCAAATGGGGCTTGCCGCGGCCGCGTCGTTGCCGCTGCTGCTCATCACCGTGGTGCTGCTGCGGACCCAGACCGCGATCATGGGACGACGCGGCTACGCGATCCTCGGCGGAAAATCGACGGGCATCCGAGCCATCCGGCTGGGCCTGTGGAAGATCCCGGCATTCGCGCTCTTCGGCTTCGTGCTCGGGTGCTCGATCGTGCTGCCCTACCTCGTGCTGCTGCGCACCGCGTTCGTGCAGAACTACGCGGGACCTTTCCTCGCGGGGCTCTCGCTCGAGCACTGGAAGTTCGTGTTCCTCGAGTTCAGCCAGACGCGCCTCGCGCTCCAGAACACCTTCGTGCTCGGGACGTCGGCGGCGACGGCCGGCACGGTCCTTGTCGTGTCGATCGCCTACCTCAGCCTTCGCAAGCTCGTCTGGGGCCATCGCTACCTCGCGTTCCTCGCCACCGCCCCCGTGGCCATTCCCGGCATCGTGCTCGCGGTGGGATTGTTCCTGAGCTACGCCACGCCGCCCTTCGTGCTCTACGGAACGCTCTGGATCATCTTCCTCGCCTACCTCACCAAGGAGCTGCCCGTCGGCTACCAGCAGGTCGCGACGTCGCTGAAATCCGTGCACCCGGAGCTCGAGGATGCGAGCCGCATCTTCGGGGCGACGCGGCTGCGAACGCTCGTGGACATCACCGCTCCCCTCATCCGCAACGGCGTCATCGCCACGTGGCTCTTCATCTTCATCGGCTCGATCCGGGAACTGTCCGCCACGATCCTGCTCTTCACCGCGCAGACCAAGACGATCTCGGTCACGATGTTCGATTTGCGCGAGAGCAATGACTGGGGACCCATCGCCGTGCTATCCATCACCATGCTCGCGATCACGTTCCTCATGGTGGCCGCCATCACGTACTTCACGGACCGGAGAGTGACTTGAAGACGCTTCCCCTGCTGGGCCTCATGCTCGGCGACTACACCGGCATCGGCCCGGAGCAATGTGCCCGGGTGCTGGCGGACCGGCGGCTCGCCGACGCGGCGCGTCTGCTCGTGGTCGGCGACTCGCGCGTCCTCGCGCAAGGCCAGCGCGATGCGGGCGTGCGGTTCGAGTGGAAGACCTACGAGACGCCCGAGGACGTGCAGTGGGACCGGGACGAGATCGCCATGATCGACCTGGGCAACCTCGATCCTTCCACGGGTTTCCCGCGCGGCGTGATGTCCCCCGCTTCGGGCCGCATCGCCGGGGAGACGCTCGAGTACATGATCCAGCTCGCACTCGCGGGGCGCCTCGACGGAATCACTTTCGCGCCGCTCAACAAGGCGGCGCTGCACGCGGGCGGATGGAAGTTCAACGACGAGCACCAGATGTTCGCGAGCCTCACGAAGCACCAGGGCTTCTTCGGCGAGATGAACGTGCTCGACAACAAGTGGATGTCGCGCGTGACATCGCACGTGTCGCTGCGCACGGCGCTCGACCAGATCACCCCGCAACGCATCGACGATGCGCTGACACTCGCCGACGCGACAATGCGCGGCGCCGGCATCGAGAAGCCCCGCATCGCGGTGGCGGCCTTGAATCCGCACGGCGGCGAGAACGGCCTCTTCGGCCGCGAGGAGATCGAGATCATCAAGCCGGCGGTGGAGAAGGCCGCGGCGCGCGGCATCGCGTGCACCGGCCCCTTCCCCGCCGACACGGTCTTCATCCGCGGCTTCGGCGGCGAATTCGACGGCGTGCTCTCCATGTACCACGACCAGGGGCAGATCGCGACCAAGATGAAGGGCTTCAATCGCGGCGTCACAGTCACCGGCGGCCTCGCGACCGTGTTCACCACGCCCGCCCACGGCACTGCCTTCGACATCGTCGGCAAGGGTGCGGCGACGACCGGCGCGCTGGAACAAGCCGTCCGTCTCGGTGCGCGCCTGGCGGCTTCCCGGATGTTCGTGTCCCAATCGACGAAATGACCGACACCGCGATCACCGACTACGTCGCGGGCTTCGTCACTTCGACCAAGACCTCCGGCATTCCGAATGACGTGGCGCACCTGGGCAAGCGTTCCGTGCTCGACGGCATCGGCCTCGCGCTCGCGGGCGCCGTTTCGCAGCAGGCCGTCATCTCGCGCCGCTATCTCACGAGCTCGGGCATCCCCACCGACAGCTCCTGCACTCTCATCGGCAGCAAGCTGCGGATGCCCGCGCGCTTCGCCGCGTTCGTGAACGGACTCACGATCCATGCCGACGACTACGACGATACGCAGCTCGCGGTCGCCAAGGATCGCGTGTACGGGTTGCTCACGCATCCGACAGCGCCCGCGCTGCCGCCCGTGCTGGCCCTTGCCGAGCGCGACAAGCGAAATGGTGCCGACTTGATGCTCGCCTACCAGGTCGGCGTCGAGGTCGAGTGCAAGGTGGCCGAGGCGATCTTCCCGCGGCATTACCAGCATGGATTCCACAGCACCGGGACCTGCGGCTCCATCGGAGCCGCGGCAGGGGCGGCGAGATTGCTGGGCCTCGATCGCGAAGCCACGCGCCGCGCGATATCCATCGGCGCCACCCAGGCGAGCGGGCTGCGCGAGAACTTCGGAACGATGACGAAGCCCTTTCATGCGGGGCGCGCTGCGGAAAGCGGCGTTGTCGCCGCGGAGCTCGCGGCGCTAGGATTCACGGCCTCGCCCAACGGCCTCGAGGCCGATCGCGGATTCTTCCGCGCGGCGGGCGGCGGCTTCGATGCCTCGATGATCTCGGGGAAGCTCGGCGCGCCCTGGACCTTCTCCCATCCCGGCGTGTCGATCAAGCCGCACCCCTCGGGATCGCTCACGCACCCCGGAATGTCGGTCATGATCGATCTCATCTTCGAACACAACATCAAGCCCGCGAAGGTGAAGCGCGTGTTCGTGGGCACAAACCACAACATGCCCAACGCGCTGATCCACCACAAGCCGAAGAATGAACTTCAGGCGAAGTTCAGCATGGAGTTCTGCATGGCGATCCTGCTGCTGGAGCGAAAGGCCGGGCTCGAGCAGTTCACCGACGACGTCGTGAATCGCCCCGACGTCCAGGAGATGCTCGCGAAGGTGGACTTCGATGTTCACCCGGAGGCCGAAGCCGCGGGGTTCGACAAGATGACCACGATCGTCGAGATCGAGATGGCCGATGGCCAGAAGGTGCGCGGGCAGGCCGATTTCGGCAAGGGCAGCCCCGCGAACCCGATGACCGACGCGGAGCTCGCCGAGAAGTTCCGCCAGTGCGCCGCCTGGGGCGGCCTCGACAAGGCCCGTACCGAGGAAGTCCTCAAGGTCCTCTGGAAGATCGAGGAGCTCAAAGACGTGAACGACCTCACGAAATTGCTTCGCATCTAGGGCGTTGGAACCACAGATGGACACGGATGAACACAGATGGCTTGTGATATTCAATTGGAACGTGGCTATGGGCACGAAACGCACAAGGATTGAAGGCCATCAGCGTCCATCTGTGTCCATCTGTGGTTGCCATCATGTTTGAATCGTTCTCGATCGCTGATGTGGAAGTCCCCGGAGGCGTGAGGATCCACTTGCGCCATGGCGGGAAGGGTCCGCCGCTCCTGCTCCTGCACGGCAATCCCCTCACGCACGTCATGTGGCACAAGGTCGCGCCGCGGTTGGCCGAGGAGTTCACGGTCGTGGCCACGGACCTGCGCGGCTACGGCGACAGCTCCAAGCCCTTCGGCAGCGACGACCACAGCGACTACTCGTTCCGCACGATGGCCAACGACCAGGTGGCGGTGATGAAGCACCTGGGGTTCGACCGCTGGTTCGTCGCGGGACACGATCGCGGCGGGCGCGTGGCGCATCGCATGGCGCTCGACCATCCGCAGCACGTGGCGAAGGTCGCGTTCCTCGACATCGTGCCCACGCTGCACATGCTGTCCAATATCCCGCTCAAGTGGGCCGTGGATTCCTACCACTGGTTCTTCATGGCGCAACCCTACGACTATCCCGAGCAGATGATCGAGTCCTACGGCTTCGAGCGCTACATCCGAAAGAAGCTCGACAAGAAGGGCGTGGGCATGAGCGGCTTCACGCCCGAGGCGCTCGCCGAGTACATCCGATGCTGCAACGCCGAGAACATCCACGCCGTCTGCGAGGACTACCGCGCGGCCGCGTCGATCGACCTGGACCACGATCGCGTGGATGCCGGCGCGGGCCGCAAGATCGCGATGCCCATGCTGGTGCTCTGGGGCGAGCTGAGCCACGTGAATCGCAGCTACAACCCGATGGCGGCATGGAACGAGCGCGCCGCCGACGTGCGCGGCAAGATGCTGCCCTGCGGCCACTATCCGGCCGAGCAGGTCCCCGACGAGACTTACGCCGAGCTCGCCGCGTTTTTCCGATAGCATTGCGCGAATGGCCGCCACGCCCTTCGACGCAATACTCGAAAAGAGCCGCGATCTCATCGAAGAGCGCATGGCCGAAGCCGTGTCGGCCATGCTGGAGCGCGCCGAGGCGACCTTGAACGACCTCATCGACAAGACGGAAGACGCCGATTCGCGCTCCGCGCTCTCGGCCGGGCGTGACGCGGCGCAACGCCAGCGCGAGGCCATCGAACGCGAATTCGGCGAGCGCCTCGCGAAAGGCTTCGGCAAGCGGGTCCGCAAGGTGAAGCGCGGCTTGAACCGCCAAGTCGCCGGCGACCAGACGGGCGCCTTCGAGATCGAGCTCGAGCTCGTGGACGACCAGGACTTCGAGGAGACCCTGCGCTACAACAAGCTCGCGGCGCGCATCCGCCGGCATTGCGACGAAGGGCTGGGCGCCCTCGACCAGCGCGCGGCCGTCATGCTGGGAGACGGCAACCTCCAGTCCGAGGACAATCCTTTCGGGCCGCTGGTCTTCTGCGACGCCTTCAAGAACGCGTGCCGCGAAGCCGAGGCCGACGCCAAGGTCCGCGCGTCGTTCATGCATCTGTTCGACGAGCAGGTGCTGGACGACCTGCGCTCGGGCTACGACGACGTGAACGAGCTGCTCGTCGACAATTCGATCCTGCCGAAGATCCGCTACACCGTGGTGAAGAAGGAACGCGCCGCGAAGAAGCACGCCGCCGAGGAAGGCGACGACGCCGTCGAGGAGAGCGCGCCCGCGGACCCGGCCTTGCCCGGCGACGTCTTCGGCGCGCTGCAGAAATTGATGGGCGCCGGAGCCTCGCCACCGCAAGGCGGCACGGGGGGCGGCATGGGCGTGGGCGGCGTTCCCATGGTCCAGGGCACGGAGCTCCTCTCCTCGCTCACGCGCATCCAGGTCGGCAACCTCGAAGGCGTGACGGGCGTCGACGCGGGCGTCGACTTCGCGGCCGCCAGCGCGGGCCTCACCAACGTCCTCGCGCTGCTCAAGCAGTCGAGCGTCGGCCATAGCATGGGCCAGGTCGACGCGATGACGTTGAACGTCGTGTCGCTGCTCTTCGACAAGCTCTTCGACGACGCGAAGGTGCCCACGGGCATCAAGGCGCTCGCCGCGCGCCTGCAGATCCCGATGCTGAAGGTCGCGATCGCCGACAAGGCGCTTTTCTCCGACAACGCCCACCCGGCGCGCGTGCACCTGGACCTGCTGGGCGAGCTCGGGGCGCGATTGCCCGCGGACTTCGACGACAAGCATCCCGTCTACGAGAAGCTCGCGCCCATCGAGCTCGAGATCGTCGAGAAGTTCGAGGACAAGGTCGAGATCTTCGTCGCGGGCAACGAGAAGCTCCAGGCGTTCATCGCCGAGGAAGACCAGCGCGCGGCGCAAGTGACCGAGATCGAGTCGAAACGACTCGAGCAGCTGGAGAATCTCTCGGCAGGCCGCAACGCCGCCCAGGAAGAGATCCGCGCGCGGCTGCGCGAGCACCATCCGGGCAAGGCCGTGCGCGATTTCCTCGCGCAGCAGTGGATCAAGGTGCTGCTCGTCGTGCATGCCCAGAGCGGCAGGGACAGCGAGCCGTGGAAGGCCGCGCTCGCCACCATGGACCAGTTGTTGTGGAGCGTGGAGCCCAAGCCCAAGCAGGACGAGCAACGCAAGCTCGCATCGATCGTGCCCACGCTGCTGCGCGCGCTCACGACGGGGCTTAACAGCGTGGGCGTCGAGGACTCCGTTCGCCAGGCGTTCTACGCGGAGCTCATGAAGCTTCACACCGCGGTGATGGCGCTCGACAGCAAGCCGCGCGGCGGCGGCGATACGCATGCGGCCAAGCCCGTGACGCCGACAACGAGCGCCACGAAGCCGCCCATCGGGCCGGCTGCCCCCGCCGCCGCGCCCAAGGCCGAGGACGAAGTGCTCGACTTCACGAGCGAGATCACCGTGAAGAATCCTTTCGGCGCCGGCGAAGTCGTGCAGGTGGACGAGCTGGATTTCACCGACGCGCAACCGGCGCTCGAAGCCACGTCCCCCAGGCCCGACGCCAAAGCCGCGAAGCCCGCGCCGGAAAAGGAAAAGAAAGCCGCCAGGGATCTGGCGCTCCCCTCGAAGCTCAAGGAAGGCGCGTGGGTCGGCATCCGCGCCGGGACGCAGGATCCCGAAGAGCCGCGCCAGCCCGCGAAGCTGCTCTACATGAGCCCGCTCAAGTCGCGCTTCCTCTTCTGCGACCGCGGCGGCAAGAAGGTGCTCGAATGCAATCGCGCCGAGCTCGCGAAACGCTTCAAGCTGCGCGAGGTCGTGATCCTCAAGGGTGACCCCGACGCCTCTCTCTTCGAACGCATCCTGAGGGGCGTCATGAGCAGCCTGGGCGCCGAGGCCTGATGCCCCACGTTCCCGCCTCCCAGGCCCTCGCCCGCTTCCGCGTGATCGACATGACGCAGGTGCGCGCCGGTCCCACGTCCGCGCGCCAGCTCGCCGACTGGGGCGCCGACGTGATCCAGGTGCAGATGCCCGAGCACATGCGCGGAGACGACACCCTCGGAGGCCAGGAAGGCAGCGACTACCAGTACACGCATCGCAACAAGCGATCGATCACGTTGAACCTCAAGGAGCCCGAAGGCATCGAGGTCCTGAAGAAACTCGTGGCGACCGCCGATGTCCTCCTCGAGAATTTCCGTCCCGACGTGAAGACGCGCCTCGGGATCGACTACGGCACGCTTTCGAAGATCAATCCGCGGCTCGTGTATGCGAGCATCTCGGGATTCGGACAGACGGGTCCTTTCGCGACGCGTCCCGGCTTCGACCAGATCGCGCAGGGCATGGGCGGATTGATGTCGGTCACGGGACTGCCGGGACAAGGCCCGGTGCGCGTGGGACTGCCGATCGCCGATCTCTGCGCGGGCATCTTCGCCGCGTATGGCGTCACAGTCGCGTTGCTCGAGCGCGAGGTATCGGGGAAGGGACAGTGGCTGCACACGTCGCTCCTCGAAGCACAGGTCTACATGATGGATTTCCAGACCGCGCGCTGGACGCTCGATCATGAGGTTCCGGGACAGGCGGGCAACTATCATCCAACCAGCATCCCGACCGGCGTATACAAGACGAAGGACGGCCACATCAACATCGCGGTCTTCGGCGGCAAGATCTGGGAGCGTTTTTGCCTGGCGCTCGACGCGCACGAATGGATCGAGGACGAGCGCTCGAAGTCCAAGAGCGGGCGCTCGGTGAACCGCGATTGGCTGAACGCCGAGATCGAGAAGAAGCTCGCGGTGGAGACGAGCGATTTCTGGATCGGGAAGCTGAACGCCGAGGGCGTGGCCTGCGGGCGCATCAACAACTTGAAGGAAGTCTTCGAGGAGCCGCAGGTGCAGCACCTGGGCATGCTGAAGAAGGTCGTCTCGAAGCAACTGGGCGAGCAGGTGCTGATGGGCCAGCCCGTCACGCTCACCCGCACGCCGTCCACAATCGCGCGCTCGGCGCCCAGGCGCGGCGAACATTCGGAGGAAGTCCTCTCCGAGCTGGGCTACGATGCGCCAACCCTCGCACAAATGAAATCCCGAGGAGTCTTCTGATGAACGACATGAGCTACGCCACGCCCACCGAGCGCGTGAAGACCTGGACCGATGGCCCCGTCCTTCACATCCGCTTCAACAATCCGGCGAAGCACAACGCGCTCTCCGTGGAGATGTGGGAAGCGGTGCCGGCGCTCCTCGCCCGTGCGGCCAAGGATGACGAGGTCCGCGTGGTCGTCTTCTCGGGCGAAGGCGGGAAAGCCTTCGTCTCGGGTGCCGACATCTCGCAATTCGAGGACATGCGCGCGGCGAAGGCCGCCGTGAAGAAATACGAGGAGATGGCCGAGGCCGCGCTCGAGGGCATCTATGAATTCGAGAAGCCCACGATCGCGCGCGTCGAAGGCTATTGCATCGGCGGCGGCCTCAACGTCGCGATCTGCTGCGACCTGCGCGTCGCCTCGACGAATTCGACATTCTCCGTTCCCGCGACGCGGCTGGGGCTGGGCTATCGCTTCTCCGCGATGAAGAACCTCACCGACCTCGTGGGTCCCGGGTACGCGAAGGACATCTTCTTCACGGCGCGACGCCTCGATGCGGCAGAAGCGCTTCGCATCGGGCTCGTGAACCGGATCGCCGAAGCCGGCGCGCTCGATGCGCTGCTCGCCGAATACACGACCGCGATCGCCACCGGCGCGCCGCTCACGATCAAGGCGGGCAAGCGCATCATCCGCGAGGTGATGAAGACCGACAACGCCGACATGGAGCTCGCCAAGCGGCTGATCCTCGACTGCTTCGAAAGCGAGGACTACATCGAGGGACGGCGGGCGTTCATGGAGAAGCGCAAGCCCACGTTCAGGGGCAAGTGATGAGGGCACTCGCCGCGGCGCTCGCCTTCGTCGCCACATCGGCCATCGCGGCGTGGCCCGAGCGGCCCATCAAGATCTACATCGGGTACGCTGCCGGCGGCTCCACCGACGTCGTCGCCCGGTTGATCTCGCCGAAGCTCTCGGAGAAGCTGGGGCAACCCATCGTCATCGACAACAAGCCCGGCTCCGCCGGAGACCTCGCGGCCGAGATGATGCTGCAGGCGCCCGCCGACGGGTACACGCTCATGATGTCGACGGTCGCCCTGCACGCGATCAATCCGGGCCTCGCGAAGCAGAAGTTCGATCCCATCGCCGACTTCGTCCCGATCGCCTTCGTGTGCTCGTACCCGATGATCATGATCGCCTCGCCCACGACGAATTTCACGACGCTCGCGCAACTGAAGGCCGCGAGCGACAACACGCCCATGTTCTATTCGTCCTCGGGCGTGGGCTCGCCGGGACACCTCGCGGGCGAGCTGCTGGTGAAGTCCACGGGCGACCATCTCACGCACGTGCCCTACAAGGGAGGATCGCCCTCGGTGCTCGCGATCGTCTCGGGCGACGCGCAGCTCAACTTCGCCACGCTGCCGGCGGTGGTCCCGCAGATTCGCGCGGGCAAGGTGCGCGCCATCGGCCTTGCGTCCAGGCAACGCAATCCCGCGGTGCCTGACGTGCCGACCCTGGACGAGCTGGGCCTGAAGGACTTCGAGGTCGGGACCTGGAGCGTGCTGATCGCGCCGAAAGGCGTGGCCCCGGAGATCGTCCAGCAGGTGAATGCCGCGGTGAACGCCACGCTCGCGGATCCCGTCGTGCGCCAGCGCCTCATCGCGGAAGGCTCCGAGATGCAGGCGATGACTCCCGCGGAGACGGCGGCCTTCGTGAAATCCGAGAACGCGCGCTGGGTGAAGGTCGTGAGAGACGCCGGGATCCGGCCTCAGTAGTGCGAGTAGAGCGGCGCGCCCGCCGCCGGCAGGTCCGCCTCCAGGATCGATCCCGTTTCCGATTCGGTCATGACGAGCCTCGCCGTGCCGGGCCGAAAGGCGACGTTCGTCACAGTCGATCCCGCGGGGCTCTTCACGAAATGCGTGACTTCACCCTTCGCGTTGCAGACGAACGCGCCGCCGAGGCTCGCATGGGCGACGACGAGACCGTTGTCGACATCGACCGCCATGCCGTCGGGACCGCTCGTGCCGAAGAAGGTGCGGAACGCGCCGACTTTTGAGGCGCTGCCATCGGCGAGCAACGGGCCGCGCCACACCTGGTTCGCGCGCGTCACCGCGATGAAGATGAATTTGCCGTTCTTGTCGAGCGCGACGCCGTTGGGGCTCGGGATGCCGCCGACGAGGAGGTCGAGCTGGCCGTTGGCGCGCAATCGATACACGCGCCCCGACGGATCGTGGAAACCCGTTTGCCCCTGGTCGCTGAAGTAGCAGCCGCCCTCGAAGTCGAAGGTGAGGTCGTTCATGCCCTTGAAGGATTCGGTGTTGCGGTGGCCGAGGACTACGTCTGGATTCCCGACGGAGCCTGCCCCCGAATGCTCTTGTCGGGGGCGGGAATGACGAAGCAGTCCACGCCGGTAGTCCGTGATCCAGAGCGACCCGTCGCGATGGAACGCCAGGCCGTTGGGCCAGCCGTCGTACTCGGCGACGAGCGTCCACTCGAGCTTGGGCGAGATGCGGAAGATGCGGCCGAATGGAATGTCCGTGACGAAGAGATTGCCGTCGCGATCGAACGACGGTCCTTCGAGGAAGCAATCGACCTCGTGTCCCGGCTTGTTGGCGTCGCTCCATTCGTTGCGGCGCTTATTGCGAAACGAGTCCGGCAACCGCGTGAGGATGCGGGCTTCGATGACTTTTGGCGGTGTGTTGGAGAGATTCCACATAGTTCGGGGTCAGACCCCTTGTCATGATTGTCTTCGGGGTCTGTCCCCGAACTAGTCGAGCTTGATGTGGGCTTCGCGGACGGCAGCGCCCCACTTGGCATGCTCCGCTTTCATGAAATCGCCGAACTGCTTCGAGGTGCCGCCGAGCGGCGTGCTGCCTTCGTCGGCGAGCTGCTTCTGAATGGCCGGGCTCGCGAGCGCCTTGTTGGCCGCGGCGTTGAGCTTGTCGACGATCGCCTGCGGCGTGCCCGCGGGCGCGACGAGCCCGCTCCACGTCGCCGCTTCGAATCCGGGATAGCCCGATTCGGCCACCGTCGGAACCTTCGGAAAGCTTGCGAGGCGATCCGCCGATGTCACGGCGAGCGGACGCAACCGCCCCGACGAGACGAGCCCGCCCACCGCCTGGCTGTTGCCGAAGTAGCAATCGACGCTGCCGCCCATGAGATCGGTCACCGCGGGACTCGCGCCCTTGTAGGGAACGTGCGTCATCGTGATTCCCGCGCGGCGCTGGAAGAGCTCGCCGCCGATGTGCCCGATGGTCCCGTTGCCCGGCGAGGCCATGTTGATCTTGCCGGGGCTCTTCTTCGCCGCGTCCACGAGATCCTTGAGGGTCTGGTAGGGCGATTTCGAATCCACGACGACGATGAGCGGCTGCGACGAGATCATCGCGATGGGTACGAAGTCCTTCAGCGGATCGAACGTCATGCTCGCATAGAGCGCCGGATTCACCGCGAGGTTCGCGGTCTGCCCCATGGCGATCGTGTATCCGTCCTTCGGGGCATGGGCCGCCGCATCGAGCCCGACGTTGCCGCCGGCGCCGGGCTTATTCTCGATGACGAGGGTCCACTTCGTATCCAGCGAGATCGCCTGCGCCATGGCGCGCGAGAGGACATCGGTGCCCCCGCCCGGCGGGAACGGAACGATGAGCCGGATCGCCCTGGACGGGTACTCGTCCGCGAAGGAAACTTGGGCCGACATCGCGGGCGCGAGGACCGTGATTGCAATACCGAGTAGCGCGCGCCTGTTCATCCAAAACGTACTAACATGGATCGAAAGCCGGATCAAGATCAACCAGGGAGAACTACATGAAGACTGCCGTGTCCCGGATCATTCTCGCAATGTGTCTCGCGGCAGGCCTCGGGGCCTGCGTCGCGTACCCCTATCCGCCGTACGGATACCCGGCGCCGGGGCCGGCTCCCTATGAGCGCGCCTGGAACAATGCGATGGGCGCCATGAACGACCAGGGCGTGAACATCACGAACGCGGATCGCGCAGGCGGGCTGATCGAGGGCAACCGCGGCAACATCCGCGTGACCGCGCGCCTCATCTCGCAGGCCGACGGCGCGGTGCGCGTCGAATTCAACACGGGCGGCGCGCTGTCGGAAGACCCGGGACTTCCCGAACGGATTTCGCGCTCGTACGACGCGCGGCGGTAAAAACCGGGGACAGACCCCGCCTTTACCCGATCTCCATGTTGTCGATGAGGCGCGTCTTGCCGAGCCAGGCCGCGCCCAGCACCACGAGCTCGCGATCGTGCGGATTGGGCGGCGCGAGCTCGCTGCGGGTTCGAAGGGCGACGTAGTCCACTTTCCACCCGGCGAGGGAGAGCGCGGAAACCGCCATCTCCTGGTGCCTTTCGAAGCGGTGCGAGCCTTCCTCGATCGCTTCCCTGATCTGCCGCAGCGCCGTCGAAAGCAGCGGAGCCTTCGCGCGCTCCGCGGGCGAGAGGTAGGAGTTCCGCGAAGAAAGCGCGAGGCCGTCGGATTCGCGCACCGTCTCGCCACCGACGATCTCGATGCCGAAGTTGAGCTGCTTCACCAGCGCGCGGATCACGTGCCACTGCTGGTAGTCCTTCTTTCCGAACACCGCCACGTCGGGCGCCACGATATTGAAGAGCTTCGACACGACTGTGGTCACGCCCTGGAAATGCCCCGGACGGAAATCGCCGTCGAGCTGGTGCGCGACCTTCGGCGGCACAACGAGGATCTCCTGCGGATGCGGGTACACCTCCTTCTCGTCGGGCGCGAACACCACGTCGCACCCGGCATTGTCGAGGAGCGCGCAATCCTGGCCGAGCGTGCGAGGGTACCGATCGAAGTCGCCGCCGGGCTCGAACTGCAGGCGGTTCACGAAGATCGACGCCACGACGCACTTGCCGTGCCGGCGGGCGATGTCGACGAGCGACAGGTGCCCCGCGTGGAGGTTTCCCATGGTGGGAACCAGCGCCACGGAACGCTGGGTCTTCAGCCGCGCGCGAAGGTCCGCGACGGTGTGGATCAAATCCATCAGAAGGAGTGTTCGGTCCCGGGGAAGGACTTGTCCTTCACGGCCTTCACGTAGGCTTCGATCGCGGCGCGCACCGAGGGCTGGCCTTCGAGGAAGTTCTTCACGAACTTGGCCTTGCGCCCCGGATAGATGTCGAGCATGTCGTAGTTCACGAGCACCTGGCCCGAGACGTCGGGGCCCGCGCCGATTCCGATGGTGGGCACCTTGACCACCTTGGTCACGCTCCTGGCGAGCGATGCGGGCATCGCTTCCATGAGCACGAATGCCGCCCCGGCCTGCTCGTTCGCCTTCGCGTCCTCGAGCAGCTGCTGCGCCGCCTCGTCGTGCTTGCCCTGGACGCGATAGCCGCCCAGCGTGTTCACCGATTGCGGCGTGAGCCCGATGTGCGCGCACACCGGAATCCCGCGATCGACGAGGAAGCGCGTCGTATCGGCCATCACCGCGCCGCCTTCGAGCTTCACCATCTGCGCGCCGGCGGCGATCAGCCGCGCCGCGTTGTGGAACGCCTGGGCGGGAGATTCCTGGAAGCTTCCGAAGGGCATGTCGCCGATCACGAGCGCGCGCTCGCTGCCGCGCGCCACGCAGCGCACGTGATACTCGGTCGCTTCCATCGTGACGGGCAGCGTCGAGCCGTGCCCCTCGATCACCATGCCGAGGGAGTCGCCGATCAACAGCATGTCGACGCCGGCCTCTTCGGATAGCCGCGCGAAGCTCGCGTCGTAGCACGTGAGCATGACGAGCTTCTCGCCCGCGCGCGCGCGTTCCTGCAGCTTCGGGATGGAGATGCGGGTCGCCTTGTCTGAGCCTTGAGCGCTCATTGTCCTGGGTGTCGCCGGGAGCGGAATGCGGATTCTGCCAGACTTCGCTGCATTGCAGCAAAGGACGGCTTCGAGGACTACTTCGGGGACAGACCCCTAGGCTAAAGGACCCGGCGGGGCGCCGGAAAGGGTCTAGGGGTCTGTCCCCGAAGTAGTCCCGAAGCCGTTAGGCCCGGTTGAAGAACTCCCGGCCGCCGCGCATCTTCTCGATCCGCTCCACCAGCAAGTCCAGGTGGTCGGGATTGTCGACGAAGTTGAGCTTCTCGCTGTTCACGATGAGGAGCGCGCCCTCGTCGTAGGCGTGGAAGTAGCGCGTATAGGCATCGTCCAGGGCACGCAGGTAGTCCTCGCTGATGCCGTGCTCGATGGGATTGCCGCGCTTCTTCACGCGGTTGATGAGCGTGTTGACCGAGGCCTGCAGGTAGATGACGAGGTCGGGTACGGGCACGCGCGGCTTCACGTGCTCGTAGATGCGCATGTAGAGCTGGTACTCGGCGTTGTCGAGCGTGAGCCGCGCGAAGAGCGGGTCCTTCGCGAGCGTGTAGTCGGCGACGGTGGGTTGCGCGAAGAAATCCGGCTGCTTCAACATCTCGAGCTGTCCCACGCGCTGGAAGAGGAAGAAGAGCTGCGTGGGCAGCGCGTAGCGGCGCATGTCGCGATAGAACTGCGCGAGGAACGGATTCGCGCCCGCGTCCTCGAGGATCGTCGTGGCACCCAGGCGATGCGCGAGCCGGGTGGCGAGCGTGGTCTTGCCGCAGCCGATGCAGCCTTCGACGACGAGATGGCGATGTCTCACGGCCTGTCACTCCCGCGAAGGCGGGAGTCCAGCCCAAGCGCGCGAGCGGCATCCGGCCAGACATCTCCCAAAGGCTTCAGCACGAATTCCCTCTCATGCGCCCGCGGATGCGGAATCGCAAGCCCCGGCTCGTCGATCACCTCGTCGCCATACAGGATGATGTCGAGGTCGAGCGTCCGCGGGCCGTTTGGAACGGTGCGGATGCGGCGATGCGCCCGCTCGATCGCGAGCAGGCCCTCGAGCAGCGCGCGCGGCCCGAGCTTCGTTTCCACGAGAGCGCAGGCATTGATGAAGTCGGGCTGGTCGGCGTAGCCGACGGGCGCGGTGCGATAAAGCCGCGAGCGCGCGCGAAGCTCGGTTTGCGGCAGCGCGGCGATCTCGTCGAAGCCGCGGCGCACCTGGTCCTCGGGATCGTCCAGGTTCGAGCCCAGCGCGATCGCCGCGAGGGTCACGATTCGCCCTCCTCGCGCTCCTGCTCCGGCTGCTGCTGCTGCTGCGGCCCCTCGGGAAGCTTGCGCTTGCCGCGACGGCGGCGGCGCTTCTTCTTCGGGCCCGCCTCGTCGGAGACGAGCATGTCCTCGCGTTGGTCGGGACTCACGCGCTGGAATCGCTCCCACCATTCCGCCACGTCGCGCGGCGCGTTGCCGGATTGCGCGCGCAGCGCGAAGAAATCGTAGGCCGCGCGGAAGCGCGGATGCTCGAGGAGCCGGAAGGGCCGCTGGCCCCCGCGCTGGACGAAGCGCGGCTGCATGAGCCAGAGCTCCTTCATCGTCGCATCGAACCGCCGCGGGATCGCGAGCGACTCGCGCTGGGCGTCGAGCGCCTCGTGCATCGCGTTGTGCAGCGCCGGAATCGTGGGCTGCCCCTTCGCCTCGAAACGCGCGAGGTTCTTCTCGACCTGTCCCCACAGGAGCGCGGCCAGCAGGAATGCCGGCGACACCGGCCGGTCACCGGCGAGGCGCTCGTCGGTGGCGCGCAACGCCGCCATGGCGAAAGGACCCGCCTCGGGATCGTCCAGCGACATGTCGAGGAGCGGGAGCAGCCCGTGGTGCAGCTGCAGCTCGCGAAGCATCTTCACGCACTCGACCGCGTTGCCCGAGAGCAGGAGCTTCAGGATCTCCTCGAAGAGCCGCGCCTGCGGGACGTTTTCCAGCAGGTGGCGAAGCGACGGGATCGGCTCGCGTGTCTTCGCGTCGATCTCGAGGCCCAGCTTGGCGGCAAGCCGCGCCGCGCGAAGCATCCGCACGGGGTCTTCGCGAAAGCGCGCCGCCGGCTCGCCGATCATCACGAGCTTCCTCGCCTTCAGGTCCTTCATCCCGTGCACGTAGTCCCACACTTCTTCCTTCACGGGGTCGTAGAAGAGCGCGTTCACGGTAAAGTCGCGGCGCATCGCGTCCTCGGCCTGCGTCCCGAAGACGTTGTCGGACAGCATGCGGCCGTGCTCGTCGGTGTTCCCGGCGTCGGCCTCGCGCGTGAAGTGGGCGCGGAAGGTGGACACCTCGACCGTTTCGGCGCCGCAAAGCACGTGCACGATCTGGAAGCGCCGCCCGATGATGCGCGAGCGCCGGAACACCGAGCGCACTTCCTCGGGCGTGGCGCTGGTCGCGATGTCGAAGTCCTTGGGACGGATGCCCAGGAGCAGGTCGCGCACGGCGCCGCCCACGACGAAGGCCGCGAAGCCCGCGCGCTGCAGCTCCTCGCAGGTGCGCCGCGCGCACTTGCTGATGTGCTCGCGCGCGATGGCGTGCTTGTCCTTGCCGTAGACGACGGGCCGCGCGTCCTTGTGGGTGACGGGCTCGCGCCGCCCGAAGAGCTTGTCGATGTAGCGCTTGATCATCTGAGCGAGATGATCCGCCAGGCCCGCTCGCGGGCGCGCGCTTCGAGGGTGGGATCGGGATCGACCGCCACCGGATGCGTCACGAGCTCCAGCAGCGGCAGGTCGTTCAGCGAGTCGCTGTAGAACCAGCTCTCGTAGTCGGCGAGCCGATGCCCCTTCGAGGCGAGCCAGGCGTCCACCGCGGCGATCTTGCCCTCGCGAAACGTGGGCGTGCCGCGCGGCTTGCCGGTGAACGTTCCGTCGGGCCTTTCGTCGATATCGGTCGCGATCAGCGTGGGAACGCCCAGCTCCTTGGCGATGGGGGCCGTGATGAAACGGTTCGTGGCCGTCACGATCGCCGTGGCCGCGTCGGCGTGCTTCGCGACGAGCGCCGGCGTCCCGGGCGCGATCATCGGGCGGACCTTGCGCTGCATGAAGTCCAGGTGCCACTGGTCCAGTTGCGTGCGCGGGCGATTGGCGATGGGGGCCAGCTGGAAATCGAGGAACTCGTGGATGTCGAGGCTGCCGTCCTTGTAGCGCTCGTAGAACCACTCGTTCTTCGCGTGGTATTCGCCCGCGTGCAGCACGCCTTCCTCGATGAGGAATTGCGCCCAGGCATGGTCGCTGTCGCCGTCGAGCAGCGTGTTGTCGAGGTCGAAGAGGGCGAGCTTCATAGGGGACGGTTCACCGGTAATTCGGGCTGCAGCGCCGCCTTGAGCAGGGGAACGGTGATGGGACGCCCCGTCTCGAGGGAGTACTTGTCGAGGCAATCCAGCGCGGCGATGAGGGAGCCCATGTCGCGCCGGGCGTGCGTGAGCAGGTACGCCGTCACGTCTTCGGGAATCGAAAATCCGCGCTGCTTCGCGTGCGCCGCCAGCGCCGCGCGCTTTTCCCCGTCGGTGAGCGGAAGGACACGGTACGTGAGTCCCGTCGCGAGGCGCGTTGCGAGATCCTTGCGAATCTCCACGTCCTTGGGCGCCGATCGCGCCGAGACGAGGAGGAATTCGAACGAGTGCTCGTTGTAGGCGTTGAAGAGCGTGACCTGCTCCTGGGCCGAGAGCTGCTCGACGTCGTCCAGGGCAAAGATCGACGCATTGCCCGCGTCCATGAAATCGCTCGCGGGGACGTAGCGCGCGCGCCCGCCGCTCGCCTGCGCGAATGCCTTCAGGAGGTGGGTCTTGCCCGCCGAATGTTCGCCCCACAAATACATCACGCGCTCGGAGAACCGGCCCTCGACCGCGGCTTCGATGGCGTGAGCGAGTTCCGCATTGCCGCCGGGGACAAAGTTCGCGAAGGTTGGCGCGGGGGCCTGGGTGAAGTCGAGGAGGAGCTGCCTCATGGTTTCCACGGGGCCTGCGCCCCGCGGAAGGAGTCCGGCGGATGGCTTGGCCCGGGCGCGCCCGGTACAAGGCTCCGAGACGCTAGAGGGATGAATTTTACCACGCACGGGTGTCTTACAATCGAGGCATGGCTGTCGCCACTCCAATCCAGATCCGCTTCGAGCGCTTCAACGGCGACGTGGGCATCGCGCCCGCCAAGCCGCCGCGAGCCGTTTCGCCCGGGGAAAAGCCGGCGCTGATCGCGCGCGCGAGGCAGCTCCTGAAGGAACGGGACGCGGTGCTGGTCGCGCACTACTACGTCCACCCCGACCTGCAGGACCTCGCGCAGGAAACGGGCGGAACCGTTTCGGACTCCCTCGAGATGGCGCGCTTCGGACACGCCCATTCGGGGAAGACGATCGTCGTCGCGGGCGTGCGCTTCATGGGCGAGACGGCCAAGATCCTCAACCCGGAGAAGCGCGTGCTCATGCCGGACCTCGAGGCCGAGTGCTCGCTCGACCTCGCGACTCCAATCGAGCCCTTCTCGAAGTTCTGCGACGAGCATCCCGACCGCGTGGTCGTCGTGTATGCGAACACGAGCGCCGCGGTGAAGGCGCGCTCGGACTGGATGGTGACCTCATCCATCGCGGAGAAGATCGTGGGCTGGCTCCATGCCCAGGGCAAGAAGATCCTGTGGGCGCCGGACAAGCACCTGGGCGACTACGTGCAGAAGGCCACCGGCGCGGACATGCTGATCTGGAACGCCTCCTGCGTCGTGCACGACGAGTTCAAGGCGCAGCAGCTCGAGGAACTGAAGGCGCTGCATCCGGACGCCAAGGTGCTGGTGCATCCGGAGTCGCCCGCGAGCGTGATCGGGATGGCCGACGCCGTGGGATCGACCACGGGCATCATCCAGGCCGCCCAGCGTTTCGCGGCGAAGGGCGTGAAGGAATTCGTCGTCGCCACCGACGGCGGAATCATCCACCAGATGCGCAAGCGCATGCCCGGCGTGAACTTCATCGAGGCTCCGACCGCCGGCAAGGGCGCCACCTGCCAGAGCTGCGCGCACTGCCCGTGGATGGCGATGAACGGATTGCACAACCTCCTCGAGACGCTCGAGGGCGCGCCGGGACACGAGGTCCACGTCGATTCCGAAATCGGTCGCCGCGCGAAATTGCCGATCGAGCGGATGCTCGAGTTCGCGAAGGCGAACCTGCCCACGTTCCAGGGTAGCGGGGACGCTTGAGGCATTCCTTCGCTGCGCTGTTGTTCGCGCTATGTGGCACGGCCGCGGCCGCAGAGGAATCGGATCCGGTCTACCACGTCGGGGATACGTCCAAATTCGGTCGGCCCACGAGAATCGTCGTGCCCGAATACCCCAGCGACGCGCTGGCGAAGCACGTCACTGGATACGTCGACTTGCAGGGACAAGTGTCGCCCCTCAAGTCGTTCACCGGCATCGTATTCACTCCGGGAACACCCGAGGCCGCGCTCTTCGTGGAACCGTTGAAGGAAGTCATCAGGCATTGGGAATTCGAACCTGTCTATCGCAACGGCTGCTTTCCCGCCGACGATCCAGTGAAGATTCGCGTGAACTTCGAGATCGAGGACGGCAAGCCCAGGATCTTCGTCACGATGGCTCGCTCGGATCCGCTCAAAGCGCAGTCGATGTCCATCGTCCGGAGCGAAAACCCGGTCTATCCCCGGTCAGCCATGCGCGCCGGCCTGCAGGCCTATGCCTATGCGCGCATGGAGGTCGCACCGGACGGGTCGGTCAGCAAGGTTGACACCGAGGTGTACCCGCAACGCGCCGCACTGGACAACCTGCCCTTCGAGAACGAACTGAAACACGCCTTCTCGAAATGGCGATTCAACGCCCTGCCCGATGGCGAAACGCGCGTCCGCGTCGCCTGCCAGAGCGTCTTCTTCCGTCTCAAGGATTGACATGCAAGGGCAAGCAACGATTCGCGCGGCGATCGCGGCCCTGTTCGCGGCAGCCCTTCCCGCCTCCGCCCACGAGCCCCAGCGCGCGGAACAGCCGCCCGGCACGGAGCAGTGCTACGGCGTCGCCAAGGCGGGTGAGAACAATTGTGGAACGCAGAAGCATGCCTGCGCCGGCATGGGCACCCGGGACAACGATCCGGCCGAGTGGAAGTACGTGCCGCAGGGCACCTGCAGGAACCTGGGCGGCAAGACCTCGCCTCCCGCCGCCAAGAAGAAGTAGACCCCGTGGTGTAAGGTTGCCGTGCCCGCAGCGACTCAATCGCTAGCAGGGCATACCTGCACATCCGCAATTCGCCCCCGAATCCTCATAGGAGAACAGATCGTGAAGAACCAAGCCACACTGCATGCCGCCGTCGCCGGCCTCGTCGCCCTCGGGCTTTCCGCTTCCGTCATGGCCGGCCCGGTCAAGCAACCCAGCGACACCGAGAAATGCTTCGGTATCGCCAAGGCCGGCCAGAACGACTGCGGCACCGCGAAGCACGCCTGCGCCGCCTCGAGCAAAGCCGACAAAGACCCCGCCGAGTGGAAGTACGTAGCGAAGGGGACGTGCGAAAAGATGGGCGGCAAGACCGCGGCACCCGCGAAATAACGTGCCATGAACACGCGCGCCTCCTCGGTGCTCGGAACTCTCACTCGCGCCTACACGGCGGGAGCGACCTGGATCGACAAGGTCCAGCCTGTGTTCGCGCTCGCCGTGCGCCTCTATGTCGCGCGCGTGTTCTTCCTCTCCGGCCTCACCAAGCTTCGCGATTGGGACATCACCGTGGCCCTCTTCACCAACGAGTACCACGTCCCGGTCCTCATGCCCGAACTCGCGGCGGCACTCGGCACCACCGCGGAAATCGGCCTTCCCGTGCTGCTGGCGCTCGGCCTCGGTTCGCGGCTGGCCGCCGCGGCGCTCTTCGTCTTCAACATCATCGCCGTGATCTCCTACCCCGATCTTTCCGACGCGGGCCTCGTGGACCACATGCTCTGGGGCGCGCTCATGCTGGTCACGCTCTTCTACGGGCCCGGGAAGATTTCCGTCGACTACTGGATGGGACGCCGCTACCCCGGCTGATCCGAAAACGGGCTTTCCGGGGGGAAATCCGGTAAAATTTCCCCTCTTGAATCAATCGGATCGCCCGTGTCCACGAAGAACGTCCCCCTCACGTATCGCGACGCAGGCGTCGACATCGAGGCGGGCGACGAGCTGGTCGAACGCATCAAGCCGCTCGCCCGCCGCACGATGCGTCCCGAGGTGCTGGGCGGCATCGGCGGATTCGGCGCGCTGGTCGAGGTCTCCAAGAAGTACAAGGAGCCCGTGATGGTCTCGGGCACCGACGGCGTGGGCACCAAATTGAAGCTCGCCTTCCGCATGAAGAAGCACGACACCATCGGCATCGACCTGGTGGCGATGAGCGTGAACGACATCCTCGTCTCGGGCGCGGAGCCGATTTTCTTCCTCGACTATTTCGCCTGCGGGAAGCTCGACGTCAAAGTGGCCGAGGATGTGGTGAAGGGCATCGTGGCGGGCTGCGAGCTTGCGAACTGCTCGCTCATCGGCGGCGAGACGGCCGAGATGCCGGGCATGTACGACCCGAACGAATACGACCTCGCGGGATTCGCCGTGGGCCTCGTGGAAAAATCGAAGATCATTGACGGAACGTCGATCCGCCCGGGAGACGCGGTGATCGGCCTTGCGTCGAGCGGCGCGCACTCCAACGGCTACACGCTCGTGCGCAAGGTGATCGCCGTGAGCGGATCGGACCTCTTCGAGCCCTTCGACGAGAAGCGCACGCTGGGCGAAGCGCTGCTGGAGCCCACGCGCATCTACGTTCGCCAGGTGCTCGCGGTCATGGAGCGCATCCAGGTGAAGGGCCTTGCACACATCACGGGCGGCGGCCTCGTGGAAAACATCCCGCGCGTGCTGCCGGAAAACACCTGCGCCCGCCTCGAAGCGTCGAAGTGGAAGCGCCCGGCGGTCTTCGACTGGCTGCAGAAACGGGGCGACCTCGCCAACGACGAGATGCACCGCACGTTCAATTGCGGCCTCGGCATGGTGCTCTTCGTGGACAGGTCCGACGTGAAGACGGCGATGGACGCGTTCGGCGCCTATGGCGTCGAGGCGTTCGAAGTCGGCTCCATCGTGGAACGCAGCGCCGGATCGCCGCAGGCGGTGGTCGTCTGAAGGGAGTCATCCTCATCTCCGGTCGGGGCAGCAACATGCGCTCGATCGTCGAGGCGGGGACCGGGCTCGACGTTCGCGCGGTGATCTCGAACCGCCCCGAAGCGAAGGGCCTTGAATGGGCCGCCTCGCGCCGCATCGAGACGAAGGTCGTCGACCACAAGAAATTCCCCACGCGCGAGGCGTTCGATGCCGAGCTCTCGCGCGCCATCGACGGCTACGGACCCGACCTCGTCGTGCTCGCCGGATTCATGCGCATCCTCACCGAGGGATTCATCGCGCGTTATCCGCTGCGGATCCTGAACATCCATCCGTCGCTGCTGCCCTCGTTCCCGGGGCTCCACACCCATGCGCGGGCGCTGGAAGCCGGCGTGAAGGTGCACGGCGCCACGGTGCACGTGGTCACGCCCGCCCTCGACAACGGGCCGATCGTCGTGCAGGGCGTGGTGCCTGTCCTCGCGGGCGACGACGAGGAACTCCTCGCCGCGCGCGTGCTCGAAGTGGAACACCGCATCTATCCCGAGGCGATCCGCTGGTTCGTCGAAGGGAAAGTCGAATTCGCGGGCGACGTGGTCCAGGTACGCGCCTCGGGCGTTTCTTCGGACTGCCTGGTCTCCCCGAGGAATGCCTGACGTGAAGCTCTTCGCCGCCCTCCTCATTTTCTCGTCGATCGCCTTGGCCGCGCAGCCGAAGGAGATCAGCGCGCGCTACACGGTCACCGCCGGCGGCATGACGATCGGAACCGTGAGCGAAAGCTTCGCGCGCAAGGGCGACAGCTACACGATCCAGAGCGTCACGCGCAGCGAAGGGGTGCTCAGGATGTTCGTGGACGACGAGTTCACCGCGGAGAGCACCGGGCACGTGGGCACGAAGGGGCTGCAGCCGCTCACGTACGCCGAGCATCGCGCCAAGGACAACAAGCGTGACCTGCGAAGCGAATTCGACTGGGACAAGGGCGTGATGCGCACGGTGCTGCACGGAGAGAACTCCGAGGCCGCGTTGCCGCGCGACACCCAGGACCGCCTCTCGATGATGTACCAGTTCACCGCCATGAAGAAACTCGGCGAGACATTCGCCGTCCCCATGGCGGACCGGCGCAAGATCGAGACCTACACGTACCGCCTGGTGGGAGAAGCGAAGCTCGACACGCCCGCGGGCCAGTTCGACACGATGCATTACGAGCGGCTGGTGAACGATCCCAAAGAGACGCGCGCGGACGTATGGCTGGCCAAGGATCGTTTCAATTTCCCCGTTCGCGTGGTGTTCGACGACCCCAAGCGCTTCCGCCTCGAGCAGACCATCGTGGCGCTCGAGTCCCGCTAGCCCATGCCCCCGCGCCCCGACGTGCCCCGCTTCGTTCGCCGCTATCGCGTGGCGCTCGTCGCCCTCGCAACTTCGGCCATGGTCCACGCGGCGGTCTTCGTGAGCATCCCGAACAGCCGCCCGGAACTCTTCGGCGACGACGACTCGGGCCCCGAGTACTCCGCGACGCTCGATGCGGAGCCGGCGCCGTCGGCCGCACCGGCGCCCGCGCCCACCGCGAAGCCCGCCGTGAAGCACGTCGCGCGCGCCCGTCCGAGGTTCCGGCCGATCGCCGTGCCCGACCAGATCACGCCCATGGCCTCGGATCCTTTCGCTCAACAGGTGGATGAGCCGGTCATCGATGCCGTCGCTGCGCCTTCCGATAGCGGCAGCCGCGGGCAGGCTTCGTATGGGGATCAATCCTTCCCCGACAAGCTCGCGCTTGCGCAACCCGCCACGCCGGTTCCCGCGACGGAGCCGCCGAAATTCCCCGTGGACGCGCTGCCTGCGAATATCGCCATCGAATACCGCCTCACCTCCGCGTTCGCGGACGGGCGGGCGCGCTACTCGTGGAGCCGCGAGGGCGACGACTACACGATCCGCGGCGAGGCCGAGGCCCAGGGATTCTTCGCGCTCTTCCTCGAGGGGCGCCTGCGCCAGGAAAGCGCCGGGAAAGTCACGCCCGAGGGGCTGCGGCCCGACCACTTCAGCGAGCACAAGCCCGGCAATCCGATCGCCGAGGGCATCCAGTTCGACTGGGCGAGGGGCAAGGCGATACTCGACAAGGGCGACAACAAGCCGAAGACCGTCGACATCGCCGGCAACACCGTGGACTGGCTTTCGATGATCTTCCAGCTCGCGCACACGCCGCCTTCCGGCGACAGCTACGACCTTCGCGTCTTCACGCAACGGCGCTTCTACGAATTCCATCTGGTGAATCTGGGCACCGAGGAGATCGAGATCCCGTTGGGAAAGGTCCGCACGCTGCACCTGCGCCACGTCGATCCGCAGGACGCCTCCGTGATCGACGTCTGGCTCGGAATCGACCAGCACTACCTGCCGGTGAAGTTGCGCTATCCCGTGGCGCGCAACCGGCTCATGGTCGAGCAAATCGCCACGAGCATTTCCCAATAGGCGCGCCGTGAACCTCACGCGCGCGCAACTCGATGCGATCGTCCAGGCGCTCACGGTGGTCCTGCCCGCGCGCGCGCCCGCGGACACGCAACTGCGCACCTTCTTTCGCGACAACAGGAACCTCGGCCCCCGCGACCGGGCGCTCGTCGCCGACACGGTGTACGCGGCGCTCCGCCGCCGCCGCATGCTCGAGCACGTGACACCGGCGGCGACGCCGCGCGAGATCGCGCTCGCCACGCTGGTGAAACTGCAGGGCATCGGCGTGAGCCAGTTCGAATCCGTGCTGGACGGCGACGAACGCGTCTGGCTCGGTAAGCTGAAGGCCCTGGACATCGACGCCCTGCCCTTCGAGCTTCGCGCCGACCTTCCCGACTGGGTGATCGAACGGCTTCGCAAGCGCATGAGCGACGACGAGATCCTCGCGCTCGCTCGCGGATTGCAGCATGCGGCGCCGCTCGACCTTCGCGTGAACGTGCTCAAGGCGCCGCGCGAGGGCGTGCTCGACCGCCTCGATTTCGACAAGATCCCCGCGGAGCCCACGCGGTATTCGCCCATCGGAGTGCGCCTTCGCGAGAAGCCCGCGCTCAACACCCATCCGATGTTCCTCGACGGCGCCGTCGAGGTGCAGGACGAAGGAAGCCAGCTCCTGGGCCTGCTGGTGGAGCCCCGCCGCGGCGAGATGGTCGTCGACTTCTGCGCGGGCGCCGGCGGCAAGACGCTGCAGTTGGGCGCCGCGATGGGGTCGAGCGGCCGCCTCTACGCGTTCGACGTCTCCGACAAGCGGCTCACCAACCTCGCGCCGCGGCTCAAGCGCTCGGGGCTGTCGAACGTCCACCCGCAGCGGATCGCGAACGAGAACGACGCGAAGGTAAAGCGCCTGCGCGGCAAGATCGATCGCGTGCTCGTCGATGCGCCCTGCACGGGCCTGGGGACACTGCGTCGCAATCCCGACCTCAAGGCGCGCCAGGACGTGACCGCGCTCGCGGAGCTGAACGCGAAGCAGCGCGCGATCCTCGCGGCGGCCGCATCGCTGGTGAAGCCCGGCGGCCGTCTCGTGTACGGCACCTGCAGCCTGCTCGCCGAGGAAAACGAGGACATCGTCACGGAGTTCCTCGCATCGCATCCCGATTTCCAGCTCATCCCTGCGGGCGAGATCCTCAAGCGCCAGGGCATCTCGCTCGCCGCGTCGCCGTACCTGCACCTCTATCCCCACGTCCACGAAACGGACGGCTTCTTCGCCGCCGTGATGGAACGGCGCAAGGACTAGCGCGGCCGTCCCGCAATCGGGAAAATGGGTTCATGTCCGTGAGCTTTGACAATTCCGCCTTCGCGCGAGCGATCGAGGCGATCCGCCACACGGCCTCGCCCGTGGAGCTCGGCATCCAGGTCGCGGTAGTCGTCGGCGCGCTGGCGCTTGCGTGGATGGCTACGCGCCTCACGCGGCACCGGCTGAAGCTTCGCAACTGGCAGTTCGGGAAGGGCGAGTTCCAGCGCGTCGCGTTCCCGCTGCTCGCGCTCGCCTTCGTGTGGATCGGCAAGGAGATCCTCTCCGCGGCGGCCGCGGTCGAGACGGGCCCCATCGAGATCGCGGTCTACGTCCTCTGGGCGTTCGTGGTAATCCGCGCGGCGACCTACGTGCTCGGTCACGTCATTCCCGAAGGCGAATTCCAAGCCTCGATCATCCGCTTCGTCGCGCTGATCGCGTGGCTGGGGTTCCTGCTGCGCGCGACGGGCCTCATGCCCGAGGTGCTGGAGACCCTCGAGACGTACCACGTGACGCAGCAGGTCTCGGTCCTCGACTTGCTGAAAGTCGCGCTCGCCCTGTTCCTCAGCGTCACCGTGGCGCTGTGGGTGTCGCGCGTGACCGAGGGCCGCGTCATGGCGGCCGAGTCGGTCGAGCCCACGACGCGGCTCGTGATCTCCAAGATCGCGCGCGTCGTCACGATCCTCGTCGCGATCTTCGTGGCGTTGCCGATAGCGGGAATCGACATCACGACGCTCTCGGTTTTTTCCGGCGCGCTGGGCGTGGGCCTGGGCTTCGGCCTGCAGAAGGTCGCGAGCAACTACGTGAGCGGATTCATCGTGCTCCTCGACCGCAGCGTGAGGATCGGGGATGTGATCCTCGTCGACGGGCGCCGCGGCCAGGTGATCTCGATCCAGTCGCGTTGCACCGTGATCCGCAGCTCCGACGGCGTCGAGTCGATCATCCCGAACGAAAAGCTCATCACCGACAGCATCGGCCACCAGACATACAGCAGCTCGCGCGTGGCCGCGTCGATCGCCGCCACGGTCTCGTACGAAAGCGACGTGGACCGCGCCTGCGCGATCCTCGTGCAGCTCGCGAAGAAAGAGCCGCGGGTGCTCGCCGACCCCGCCCCGACGGCGCGCATCAAGCTGCTGGGCGACCGTGGAATCGAGCTCGAGCTCACCGTCTGGATCAGCGACCCGGTCAACGGCGACGGGGACATCCGCGACGGGGTCCTGAAGGGCGCCCTGGGGGCCTTCAAGGCCGAGGGGATCGGCATCCCGTTCCCGCAGCGTGAAGTGCATCTTTTCACTACGCCTGAAACACCAAAAAATAGCGTATAATCATTAGCTTGTAGCAGATCCTCCCGTGAATCGGGACCGGGGGCTTCGATGTGGGCTACAATCCTCAGGCATCACCCCAATATAAGAGCCGTAGCCCCCCTTCCTGGCTCAACGATAAAGGTACATAACCAAACATGTTCACTGGCCTCCTGAATCTTCCGTGGTGGGGCGATCTGCTCGTACTGCTCGTGCTCGTCCAGATCACGATCGCCGGCGTGACGGTCTTCCTGCACCGCTGCCAGGCGCACCGTGCGCTCGACTTGCATCCCGCGGTCAGCCATTTCTTCCGCCTGTGGCTGTGGCTCACGACCGGAATGATCACCAAGGAGTGGGCCGCGATCCATCGCAAGCACCACGCCAAGTGCGAGACCGAGGAAGATCCGCACAGCCCGCAGGTGCTCGGCATCAACAAGGTGCTCTGGACCGGCGTGGCCCTGTACGTGAAGGAGTCGTACAAGACGGAGACCATGACCCGTTACGGTCACGGAACGCCCGACGACTGGCTCGAGCGCAACATCTACACCCCGCTCAACAAGTGGGGCATCCTGCTCACGGCGGCCGTCGACCTGCTGCTCTTCGGCGTGGTTCCCGGCGCGCTCATATTCGGCGTGCAGATGGCGTGGATCCCGTTCTGGGCCGCCGGCGTCATCAACGGCATCGGCCACTGGTGGGGCTACCGCAACTTCGTGACCGAGGACGCGAGCACCAACATCACGCCCGTCGCGGCGTGGATCGGCGGCGAGGAGCTGCACAACAACCACCACGCATACCCGACGTCGGCCAAATTCTCGATCCGCTGGTACGAATTCGACCTCGGCTGGCTGTACATCAGGACGCTCTCGGCCATGGGCCTCGCCACCGTGCGCAAGACCGCGCCCAAGGTGAAGCTCGATCCCTCGAAATTCGAAGTGGATGCCGCCACGCTCCAGGCCGTCATCGCGCACCGCTACGACGTGCTCGCGAACTACGCGAAGTCGATGAAGGAAAGCTGCGGCGTCGAGCTCGCCTCGCTCGGCGCGAAGGGCCACGACCTCGGCGCCCTCAAGACGCTGCGCCAGTGGCTGCACAGCGACGCGCGCGACCTGCCCAAATGCGAAAAAGTGGGCGCCGTGCTCGCCTCGAGCCCGCTGCTCAGCACGACCGCCTCGATGCGCCAGGAGCTGGCCCGCCTGTGGGAGCGCTCGACGCTGTCGACCGAGCAGCTCGTGACCCAGCTCAAGGACTGGTGCGAGCGCGCAGAGCGCAGCAACGTTCCGCAGCTCGCGTTGTTCTCGCGCCGCCTGCGCAGCTACGCCTGAGAATCAAGACTGGGGGAGGAGAGAAGATGAAGAAACTGCACGCACTGATCGCTGCGGCCCTCGCCTCGGCCGGCATCGCGCTTGCCCTGGCTCCCGCCGCCTACGCGGCCGATCCGCCCAAGGCCGAAGCGAAGAAGGCCGAGCTCATGGACATCAACTCGGCGTCCGAGAAGGACCTGATGACCCTCAAGGGCATCGGCGACGCCCGCGCGAAGGCCATCATCAAGGGCCGTCCGTACAAGGGCAAGAACGAGTTGGTGGATAAGAAGATCGTTCCGCAGGCCGTTTACGACGGCATCAAGGACCTGATTATTGCCAAGCAGAAGTGACGCCTGGCCCAGAGCGAAGCGATTCGTTCTGGCGTCATCCCCGCGAAGGCGGGGATCCAAGAAACAAAAAAGCCCCGCAGTGCGGGGCTTTCTTTTTGCGTTGGCGTTGGCGCGTTACTTGATCTTGGTCTCTTTGTAAGTGACGTGCTTGCGCGCGACGGGGTCATATTTCTTGATCTCCAACTTGTCGGGCATCGTGCGCTTGTTCTTCGTGGTCGTGTAGAAATGGCCGGTGCCGGCGGACGACTCGAGCTTGATCTTTTCGCGCATGGCTTAAACCTTCTCGCCGCGCGCGCGCATCTCGGCGAGCACGACATCCAGGCCCTTCTTGTCGATGAGGCGCAGGCCCGCGTTGGTGAGGCGCATCTTCACCCAGCGGTTCTCGCCCTCGACCCAGAACTTGCGGTACTGCAGGTTGGGCAGGTACCGGCGCTTGGTCTTGTTGTTGGCGTGGGAAACGTGGTTCCCGCTGCGGGGTGCCTTCCCCGTTACTTGGCAAACGCGCGACATGAAAACTCCAAAAATGAATCGGTTCCGGTGAGCCATGGATTATAACCCAGTCCCGGGTGGCCTTTCAACCTGATTTCATTGGCTTTTTGGGACCCCGTGGCACTAGATCAACCCCCGCTCGGCAAACGACATGCAAGCCCCGGGCGCCACGATGAAGTGATCCAGGACCTTCACGTCGATGAGGGAAAGGGCCTCGGCGAGCGTGCGCGTGAGGGCCTGGTCCTGGACGCTGGGCTCGGCCACGCCCGAGGGATGGTTGTGGGCGAGGATTACTGAAGCCGCGTTGTGCGCGAGCGCGTGCTTCACGATCTCGCGCGGATAGACGCTCGTCTGCGTGAGCGTTCCACGGAATATTTCTTCCGCGGCGATCACGCGGTTCTGCGCATCGAGGCAGACGCAATAGAAGCACTCGTGCGCGAGATCCTGCATGCGCAGGCGCAGGTATCCGCGAACGGCCGCGGGCGACGTGAGGCTGTCGCGCGCCTTCATCTGCTCGGCGAGCGCGCGCCTCGCGAGCTCCATCACCGCCGCGATCTGCGCGTACTTCGCCTTGCCCACGCCGGGCACCGCGCCGACTTCGCGCTGCGCGGCGGAAAGCAGGCGCGAAAGCCGGCCGAAGCGGGCAAGGAGCTCGCGGGCCAGGTCCAGCGCGCTCTTGCCGCGAACCCCTGTTCCCAGGAAGAGCGCGAGGAGCTCCGCGTCCGATAACGCCGCCGGTCCTTGCGCCAACAATCGTTCACGGGGCCGCTCGGCAGGCGGCCACTGGGCCATCGACATGCGAGCCTCGGGAGTGGGTAAACTGTCTTCATGGACGAGGTCTTGAATCGCCGGCTGCTGCTCGGCGTGACCGGCGGCATCGCCGCCTACAAGGTCGCCGAGCTTTCGCGGCTCCTGATAAGGAATAACGTCGATGTGCAGGTCGCGATGACCGCCGCCGCGACGCGTTTCGTCACGCCCGCCACCTTCCAGGCACTCACGGGCAAGCCAGTGATCACGGACCTGTGGGATGCGAGCTTCGCCAACAACATGGCGCACATCGAGCTCTCGCGCGGCGTCGATGCGATCGTCGTCGCGCCCGCGAGCGCGAACTTCATCGCGAAACTCGCGCACGGGATCGCCGACGATTTGCTGACCACCGCGTGCCTCGCGCGCAACTGCGCGCTCCTCGTGGCACCCGCGATGAACGTCGAGATGTGGGACAACCCCGCGACGCAACGCAACATCGCGACGCTGCGCGCCGATGGCATCCAGGTGCTCGGCCCCGCGCCGGGCGACCAGGCCTGCGGCGAGGTTGGCATGGGCCGCATGCTCGAGCCCGAGGAGATCCTGCAGGCGGTGGTCGGGTTGTTCGCGCCAAAGCGCCTCGCCGGGCGCAAGGTCGTCGTGACCGCGGGCCCCACCTTCGAAGCGATCGACACCGTGCGCGGCATCACGAACTTGAGCTCCGGCAAGATGGGCTACGCCGTCGCGGAAGCGGCGAGCGCCCTGGGCGGCGACGTGACGCTCATCAGCGGGCCCACGGCGCTTGCGCCGCCGGCGGCCGCGCACTTCGTCTATGTCACCACCGCGGCCGAGATGCTGAACGCCGTGAAGGCGCACGTCGCGGGCGCCGATTACTTCTTCAGCGTCGCGGCCGTGGCGGACTACACGCCGGTGGCACCCTCGGGACGCAAGATCAAGAAGTCCTCGGAGCCGATGGAAATCAGGCTGAAACCGACCGAAGACATCCTCGCGTACGTGGCCTCGATCCAGAACGGTCCCTTCTGCGTGGGCTTCGCCGCCGAAAGCGAGAACCTCGCCGACTACGCGCAGGCGAAACGCGCGCGCAAGAAGATCCCGATGATCGTCGCGAACCTCGTGCAGCACACGATCGGCAAGGAAGAAAACGAAGTGACGATCTACGACGACGCGGGCGCGCACCCGCTCGCGCGCGCGCCGAAATCGCGCATCGCCTACGGCATCGTCGAGCATGCGCTCGTGCTTCGCGAGACGCGCCACTCCGGCAACGTCACCCCCATCAAGCAGCTCTCGTAGGTTCCCCATGACAAGAAAAGCCCTGGACGTGAGAGTCCTGGACGAGCGCATTCTTTCCCAGATGCCCGCCTACGCGACGGAGGGCTCCGCGGGACTCGACCTGCGCGCAGCGATCCCCGATCCCATCACGCTTCGCCCCGGCGACACGGCGTTGATTCCCACGGGCCTCGCGATCCATATCGGCGACCCGTCGCTCGCGGCCATCATCATTCCGCGATCGGGCCTGGGCTCGAAGCACGGCATCGTGCTGGGCAATCTCGTGGGGCTCATCGATTCCGACTACCAGGGGCAGCTCCTGGTGTCGTGCTGGAACCGCGGCCGCGAGACCTTCGTCGTGAATCCGCTCGAACGCATCGCGCAGCTGGTGGTGGTCCCCGTGGTCCAGGTGGATCTCAACATCGTCGAGGACTTCGTCGGGAGCGAGCGCGGCGAAGGCGGATTCGGCTCGACGGGAAAGCACTGAGTGCGCGGGATCGTGCTTTTCGCCCACGGGGCGCGCGATCCACAATGGGCCCGGCCCTTCGAGGAGATCCGCGAGCGCGTTCGCGCGAGCCGCCCCGAATACCCGATCGCACTCGCGTATCTCGAGCACATGGCGCCCACGCTCGAAGAGGCGATCGATGCGCTCTGCGCGGAGGGCGCCTCGACGATCCTCGTGTTCCCGCTGTTCATGGCGCAGGGCGGGCACCTGAAGGAAGACCTCCCGAAGATCCTCGCCGATATCCGCAGCACGCGTCCCCACGTGCCCATCGCGCTCGAATCCGCGATCGGCGAGGTGCCCGAAGTGCTCACGGCGGTCGCCGCCTGGATCCTCGAGAAAGCCGACTGATTCCCCGGATAGGCCCCTGGGCTACTTGCGGCAGATCGAGTTGCCGTCGTTCCATCCCATCGCGTATTGCGCATCGTCGGCGAATCGTTTCGCATCCTTGCGCCCGAGCGCCGAGCCCTTTGCGCTTTCGCATCCGTCGATATAGCCGTCGCGCATCGCCGACGGATAGCCCCCGAGGTTGTAGGCTGGTGCCGGCGCCTTCGCGCGGCGTTCCGAAGACTGAACCGGCGTCTCCGGGCGATCCACGGGCGCCCGCGGCGTAGTGGCGCAGCCCGCGGCAACGAGGGCGAGCAACATTGCCAGGCGCGGAAGTAATTCGTTACGTTTCATGCGATACCATTCCTTGCCCCCTGTACCCAAAGGCGCCATGCGCTCGATGAACCACGCCCAGTCGCTCCGATCTTGCGCGAAGCTGATCTTCGCCATCCTCGCATTATCCTTCGCGGCCCTCGCGCCGGCGAAGGACATCACCTTCAAGACGGGCCAGGTCAGGGTTGGAAAGCACCCGCTCAAGGTCGAGGTCGCCGTGAGCGACGAGGAGCGCAGCCGCGGCCTCATGTTCCGCAAGGCGCTGGGCAAGGACGACGGAATGCTCTTCGTCTTCGACGAGCTGGGCTACCACAGCATGTGGATGAAGGACACGCTGATCCCGCTGTCGGTCGCGTTCCTCGACGGCGAGGGCGCCATCATCAACATCGTCGACATGGAGCCCCAGACGCTCGACACGCATTCGGCCGCCGGCCCCGCGCGCTACGCGATCGAGACCAACAAGGGCTGGTTCGCGGAGAAGAAGCTGAAGCCCGGCGACAAAGTCACCGGGCTTCCGAAACCACCGGACTGACAAACGCAGAAGTCCGGTGTCCCCGCGGCGGCGGGGACACCGCCGCGGCCGCTACCCTTACGCGAACATCGGCGCGTGGAACAGCGCCGAGGACGACATGAAGAACAGCAGCGGGATCGACAGCGCCGTATTGGTCCGCGATGCGAGGAATGCCACGCGGCGCGCCTTGTTCTTCTCCTCGTCGCTCGCCGGCACGATCCCCAGGATCTTCTTCTGGTTGGGCCAGATGATGGCCCACACGTTGAAGAACATGATGAGGCCCAGCCACGCCCCGATGCCGATCGGCACGTAGGCCTTCTCCTGGAACAGCAGCACCTGGCCCGTCTTGTCGCCGAGGATCATGAAACCGAAGAGCACCGTGGCGAGGGCGCCATAGCGGAAGAAGAACAACGCCCGGGGCACTATGTGTTTGGTGATTCCCGCGCCCGTGGGTGGGGTGTCGGCCGCGGCTTTCTTCAGCGCGTCGACCTGCACGAAGTTGAAGTAGTAGAGGATCCCGATCCACATCACGCCGCTCATGATGTGGAGCCAACGGCCAAGGCCATGCTGGATGAAGTCGCTCATGTCAGCCTCCCATCATTGCGCGCGCGAGGTAGTACAGGACCACCGTGAGGACGACACCGGTGATGACGGTGCCCCAAAGCGTATCCAAGGGATTTTTCATCGTTGTGCTCCGGATTGAAGTGGGACCAATGCGAGGCGATTCTAGCACGGCCCCTCGGCGCGACCCGCCGAAAAAACCCCTAATGATTGAAGGGGTTAGAATGCCACGTGACTGATCCCCATCCTTATTCGCGGCTCACGCCGGACCTGATCCTCAACGCGGTCGAATCCCTCGGGGTGCGCTGCGACGGGCGCCTGCTCGCGCTGAACAGCTACGAGAATCGTGTCTACCAGGTGGGCATCGAGGACGCGCAACCGTTGGTCGCGAAATTCTATCGGCCCGCGCGCTGGAGCGACGAGCAGATCCACGAGGAACACGCGTTCGCATTCGAGCTCGCGGCCGCGGAGATCCCCGTCGTCGCGCCGGTCGCGTTCGAGAACCGCACGCTCAATCGCTTCGAGGACTTTCGCTTCGCGGTCTATCCGCGGCGCGGCGGACGCGCGCCCGAGCTCGACGATCCGCAAGTGCTCGAGTGGCTGGGGCGCTTCATCGGGCGCATCCACGCGATCGGCGCCGCGAAACCCTTCGTGCATCGCCCGCGACTCGACATCGCGTCGTTCGGCGCGGAGCCGCGCGATTTCCTGCTCTCGAGCGGACTCATTCCCGGGGAGCTGCGACCGGCATGGACGCAGGCCTCGCAGCTCGCGCTCGAGGCCGTGCACCACGCATTCGAACGCGCGGGCGACGTCGCGTACATCCGCACGCACGGCGATTGCCACGCCTCCAACGTGCTCTGGACGCCGTCCACGGGAAACAACGCGGGCGGCCCGCATTTCGTGGACCTCGACGACGCGCGCATGGCACCGGCCGTGCAGGATTTCTGGATGCTCGTCTCGGGAGATCGCCCATCCATGTCCCACCAGCTAGGAAAGCTCCTACACGGCTATGAAGATTTCATGGAATTTTCCGACCGGGAGCTGAACCTTTTCGAAGCCTTGCGGACTCTACGTTTGCTCCACTACTGCGCATGGCTCGCGCGCCGCTGGGACGATCCTGCCTTCCCCCTGGCGTTCCCATGGTTCAATACGCAGCGCTACTGGCAGGATCGCGTCCTGGAGCTGCGCGAACAGGTCGCGGCGCTGCAGGAACCCCCCCTCGTGCCGGGGCGGTCATAGGGGTTACATTTCGACGCACCTCCCCCCTGGACTGGGGTGAGAATCGCGGCTCCAACACGCATGACCAAGAACGACAAAAGATCCATGGCCGATCCCACTGCCTCGAAACTCGACGACGCGCGCACCTGGGGGCGCCGTCATCCCATCATCATCGCCGTCGCGGCGGTCGCGATCGTTGCCCTTCTCGCCTGGCACTTCTGGCCCGCGTCCCCGGGGGACGCCGCGAGCGGCGGCGCCGACAAGGCGGCCAAGGGACAAGGCAAGGGCGGAGCCAAGAGCGGCGGCGCGGGCAAGTTCGGCGGCGGCGGCGATCCCAATCGCCCGCAGCCCGTCTCGGTCGCCACCGCCAAGTCGGGCGACCTCGACATCGTGCAGACCGGGCTCGGCACCGTGACCGCGCTTCGCACCTCCACGGTCAAGACGCGCGCCGACGGATTGCTGCTCAGCATGAACTTCAAGGAAGGCGACATGGTCGTCGAAGGCGCCCTGCTCGCGAAGATCGATCCGGCGCCCTATGAAGTGGCCCTCGAGCAGGCCGCCGGGCAACTCGCGCGCGACCAGGCCACGCTCGAGAACGCGAAGGTGGACCTGGACCGCTACCGCAAGCTCCTCGCGCAGGACTCCATCGCCTCGCAACAGGTGGACCAGCAGGTCGCGCTCGTGAAGCAGACCGAGGGCACCGTGAAGCTCGACCAGGCGCAGGTGGACAACGCGAAGCTGCAGCTCTCGTGGACCAGCATCACCGCGCCCATCGGCGGGCTCGCCGGGCTTCGGCTGGTCGATCCGGGCAACATGGTCCACGGCTCCGACTCCAACGGCATCGTGGTGATCACGCAGCTCGATCCCATCTCGGTGCTCTTCACCATTCCGCAGGACACGCTCCCGCGCATCATCGTGCGGCTGAAGTCCGGCGACCGGATTCCCGTGGAAGCCTGGGACCGCGAGCAGAAGATGATGCTCGCGCGCGGGGCGCTTGCCGCGACGGACAGCTCGATCGACGTCTCCACGGGGACCGTGAGGCTGCGCGCGCAGTTTCCCAATGCGCAGAGCAAGCTCTTCCCCAACCAGTTCGTGAACGTGAGGATGGTCGTGGACACGCTGCACGACGTGGTGCAGGTCCCCACGGCCGCGGTGCAACGCGCCACGCAGGGCACGATCCTGTACGTGGTGAACGACGACAACACGGTGACGGTGCGCTCGGTGAAACTGGGCGCGGCCGAGGGCGACATGACGGGCATCGACTCGGGGCTGAAAGCCGGCGAGCGCGTGGTGACCGACGGCGTCGACCGCATCCGCGAGGGCGCGAAGGTCGAGGTGATCGTGCCCGGCGCGCCGCCCCAGGGCGGCGGCGATGCGTCCAAGCGCGATGCATCCAAGAAAAAGATGGAGGGCATGACGCCCGAGCAGCGCGACGCCTACAAGAAACAACGCGAAGCGGCGAAGAACGGCTCGTGAACCCGTCACGCATCTTCATCCTGCGGCCGGTAGCCACCGCGCTACTGATGGTCGCGATCCTGCTCGCGGGCATCGTGGCCTACCGGCAGCTTCCGCTCTCCGCGCTGCCGGAAGTGGACTATCCGACGATCCAGATCGTCACGCTGTATCCCGGCGCGAGCCCCGACGTGATCACCTCGTCGATCACCGCGCCGCTCGAGCGCCAGTTCGGGCAGATGCCGGGATTGAAGCAGATGTCCTCGACCAGCTCCGGCGGGGCCTCGGTGATCACGCTGCAGTTCGAGCTCACGATCGACCTGGACTCCGCGGAGCAGGAAGTGCAGGCCGCCATCAACGCGGCGAACAACCTCCTGCCCGCCGACATCCCCTCGCCGCCGATCTACAGCAAGGTGAACCCGGCGGACGCGGCCATCCTCACGCTCGGCATCACATCGAAGACGATGAAGATGACCGAGGTGCAGAACCTCGTGGACACGCGCCTTGCGCAGAAGATCTCGCAGGTGTCGGGGGTGGGCCTCGTGTCGCTCTCGGGCGGTCAGCGGCCGGCCGTGCGCGTGCAGGTCAATCCCAAGGCTGCCGCCTCGCAGGGCCTGGCGCTGGAGGACATCCGCAACGCGGTGGGCGCTGCCAACACCAACCAGGCCAAGGGCAGCTTCGATGGCGCGGCGCGGGCCTACACGATCGACGCCAACGACCAGCTGAAAAGCGCCGACGAATACCGCGCCATCATCGTCGCGTACCGCAACGGCGCGCCAATCACCCTGGGCGACCTCGCCGACGTGGTCGACGACGCGGAGAACACGAAGCTCGCCGCGTGGATGAACGACACGCCGGCCATCATCCTCAACGTCCAGAAACAGCCGGGCGCGAACGTGATCCAGGTGGTCGACCAGGTGAAGCAGCTCCTGCCCACGCTCACGTCTTCGCTGCCCGCCTCCATCGAGGTGCAGCTGCTCACGGACCGCACCGTCACGATCCGCGCCTCGGTGCACGACACGATGTTCGAGCTCGCCCTCGCGATCGTCCTCGTGGTGATGGTGATCTTCCTCTTCCTGCGCACGGCCGCGGGCACGATCATCCCGAGCGTGGCGGTGCCGCTGTCCATCGTGGGCACCTTCGGCGTGATGTATCTCGCCGGATTCAGCATCAACAACCTCACGCTCATGGCGCTCACGATCGCGACGGGCTTCGTGGTGGACGACGCGATCGTCGTGATCGAGAACATCGCCCGCTACATCGAGGACGGCGACACGCCCATGGACGCGGCGCTGAAGGGCACGCGGCAGATCGCCTTCACGATCATCTCGCTCACGTTCTCGCTCATCGCGGTGCTGATCCCGCTCCTCTTCATGGGCGACGTCGTGGGGCGGCTATTCCGCGAGTTCGCCATCACCCTCGCCGTCTCGATCCTCATCTCCGCCGTGGTGTCGCTCACCCTCACGCCGATGATGGCGGCGAGGCTGCTCAAGCACACGCCCCCCGAGAAGCAGGGCAAGCTCTTCCGGAAGACCGGGGAGATGTTCGACTCCGTGATCCACCAATACGACAAGGCGCTCAAGGTCGTGCTCGACCATCAGCCCATCACGATGATCGTCTTCATCGTGACGCTCGCCCTCACGGTGATCCTCTACATCCTGATCCCGAAGGGCTTCTTCCCGCTGCAGGACACCGGACTCATCCAGGGCATTTCGGAAGCGCCGCAGACTGCCTCGTTCACATCGATGGCGGAGCGCAGCCGTGAGCTCGCCTCCATCATCCTGAAAGACCCGGCGGTGGATAGCGTGTCGTCCTTCATCGGCGTGGACGGCACCAACATCACGATGAACTCCGGGCGCGTGCTCATTGGCCTCAAGCCCCACGGCACGCGGCCCAGCGTGAGCAAGGTGATGGACAGTCTGAAGGAAAGGATCGCGTCCGAGGGCGGCATGACGCTCTACATGCAGCCGGTGCAGGACCTCACGATCGAGGACCGCGTGAGCCGCACGCAGTACCAGTTCACGCTGGAGAGCGCCAACGCCGCGGACCTCGCCACGTGGACCAAGCGCATGACGGACAAGTTGCGCACGCTGCCGCAGCTCCAGGACACGGTCTCCGACCTGCAGGACCAGGGCCTGCAGGCCTACATCGTGATCGATCGCGACACCGCCGGGCGCCTCGGCGTCACGCCCGCGGCGATCGACAACGCGCTCTACGACGCCTTCGGCCAGCGCCTCATCTCGACGATCTTCACCCAGTCGAGCCAGTACCGCGTCGTGCTCGAAGTGAAGCCCGAGTTCCAGAGCGGCCCCGCGGCGCTGAACGATGTCTACGTGCCCGCCGCCGGCAACCCGACGACGAACAACAACGGCTCGACGCTGGTGCTGTCGACCACGGGCTCGCCCACGGTACCGGGCGCAACACAGGTGCCCCTTTCCGCCGTGGCCACAATCGAGGAACGTCCCGGGTCCCTGTCCATCAACCACCTCGGGCAGTTCCCGTCGACCACGATCTCGTTCAACCTGGCGCCGGGCTATTCGCTGGGCGCCGCGGTGGATGCCATCGACAGCGCACGCAACGAGATCGGCATGCCCATCAGCGTGCGCACGGCTTTCCAGGGCGCCGCGGCCGCGTTCCGCGGATCGCTGGTGAATACGCTGCTGCTCATCGTCGCCGCCATCGTCGCCATGTACATCGTGCTGGGCGTGCTCTACGAGAGCTACATCCATCCGGTCACGATCCTCTCGACGCTGCCTTCGGCGGGCGTGGGCGCGCTGCTCTCGCTCATGATCTTCCGCCAGGACCTGGGGATCATCGCGATCATCGGCATCATCCTGCTGATCGGCATCGTGAAGAAGAACGCGATCCTGATGATCGACTTCGCGCTCGAGGCCGAGCGCGAGCAGCACATGGCGCCGCGCGATGCGATCCACCAGGCATGCCTGCTGCGCTTCCGGCCGATCCTGATGACCACGATGGCCGCGATGCTGGGCGCCCTGCCCCTCATGATCGGCTGGGGCGTGGGCTCGGAGCTGCGCCATCCCCTGGGCATCGCGATGGTGGGCGGCCTCATCTTCTCGCAGATGCTGACACTCTTCACCACGCCCGTGATCTACCTGTACTTCGACCGGCTGGCCACGCGCTGGGGCTCGAAGACGAGTCCCATCCAGGGCGGCGAGTCCCGCGTTCCCGGCGACTGATCCGTGAACATCACCGAGCCCTTCGTCCGCCGTCCCGTCGCCACGACGCTGTTATCTCTCGCGGTCGCGTTGACGGGCGGCGTGGCATTCGGGCTGCTTCCCGTGTCGCCGCTTCCGCAGGTGGACTTCCCGACGGTATCCGTGCAGGCCTCCCTTCCCGGCGCGAGCCCCGAGGTGATGGCCGCAACCGTCGCCACGCCTCTCGAGCGCGCCATGGGACGGATCGCCGGCATCAGCGAGCTCACGTCGAACTCCACGCTCGGCAGCTCGCGCGTCACGGTGCAGTTCGACCTCTCGCGCAAGATCGACGACGCGGCCCGCGACGTGCAGGGCGCGATCCAGGCCGCGCGGAGCCTCCTGCCCACGAGCCTTCCCAGCAATCCCACCTACCGCAAGGTGAATCCCGCGGACGCGCCTGTCATGGTGCTCGCCATGACGTCGGACCACTATTCGCGCGGCCAGCTCTACGACATGGCCTCCACCAATATCGCGCAGCGCATCTCGCAGATGAAAGGCGTGGGGCAGGTGACGGTGGGAGGCGGATCGCTGCCGGCGGTGCGCGTGGAGCTGAATCCCACGCTGCTCAACAAGCTTTCGATCGGCTTCGACGACGTGCAGCGTTCGATCCAGTACACGAACGCGAACCGCCCCAAGGGCTTCCTCGACGACGGCGAGCACTCGTGGACCGTGATGGCCAACGACCAGGCCAAGGTCGCCGAGGAGTACAAGCCCATCGTCGTGGCGTGGCGCCACGGGGCCGCGGTCCGCCTGGGCGACCTGGGAGATGTGGTCGACAGCGTCACGGACCTGCGCAACTACGGCATGGCCAACGGAAAGCCCGCGGTACTGCTGATCATATTCCGCCAGCCCAACGCCAACATCATCGAGGTGGTGGACGCCATCACGGCGCTCATGCCCGAGATGCAGTCGACGCTGCCCGCGAGCGTCGACATCAAGGTGATGATCGAGCGAACGAGCACCATCCGCGCGGCGCTTCGCGACGTGGAGCGCACGCTGCTCATCTCCGTGGCGCTGGTGATCCTCGTGGTGTACCTGTTCCTGCGCAGCGGCCGCGCCACGCTCATTCCCGCGGTGGCGATCCCGATCTCGCTCGTCGGCACCTTCGCGGCCATGTACATGCTGGGCTTCAGCCTGAACAACCTCTCGCTCATGGCGCTCATCGTCGCGACGGGCTTCGTGGTGGACGACGCCATCGTGGTGCTGGAGAACGTCTCGCGGCACATCGAGGCCGGCATGGAGCCCTTCGAGGCCGCGCTCACCGGCGCCCGCGAGGTGGCCTTCACGGTCGTGTCCATGAGCATCTCGCTCGTGGCGGTATTCATCCCGATCCTCTTCATGGGCGGCATCGTGGGGCGGCTCTTCCGCGAATTCGCGGTGACGCTTTCGGTCGCGATCGGCATCTCGCTCATCGTGTCGCTCAGCACCACGCCCATGATGTGCTCACGGCTCCTGAAGGACGCCGCGCACCAGAGCCAGGGCCGGCTCGCGCGCTGGAGCGAGCGCGCGTTCAACGCCATGCACCGCGGGTACGAGCGCAGCCTCGACTGGACGCTCAAGGTGCCCTGGCTCATGGTGCTCGTGTTCGCCGCCACGGTCCTGCTCAACATCTACATGTATTCGGCGATTCCCAAGGGCTTCTTCCCGCAGCAGGACACGGGGCGGCTCATCGGCTTCGTGCGCGCCGACCAGTCCATCTCGTTCCAGGCGATGCGCCAGAAGCTGGACCGCCTCGCCGCCATCGTCATGGCCGATCCGGCGGTGGAAAACGTGACGGCGTTCACGGGCGGGGGCCAGCGCAACTCCGCGCAGATGTTCATCGCGTTGAAACCCCTCAAGCAGCGCCACGCGTCGCTCGACCAGATCCTGGGGCGCTTGCGTCCGAAGCTAATGAACGAGCCGGGCGCGAACCTCTTCCTCAATCCCATCCAGGACATCCGCGCCGGCGGGCGCTCGTCGGATGCGAGCAACCAGTTCACGCTGCGCGCCGACGATCTCACGGAACTTCGCACCTGGGCACCGAAGCTCGAGGCCGCGCTCCGCGATGTTCCCGAGCTCACCGACGTGAGCTCCGACCAGCAGGACAAGGGCCTGCAGATGACGCTCACGATCGACCGGCCGACCGCCGCGCGCATGGGCATCACGCCGCGCGCCATCGATACGGCGTTGAACCTCGCCTTCGGCCAGGCACAGGTCTCGGTGATCTACCAGGACGCGAACCAGTACCGCGTAGTGGAGGAAGCCGCGCCCGAGTGGTGGCAGAACCCGAAGACGCTCGACCAGATCTTCGTGCTCTCGCCCTCGAAGGGACAGGTCCCGCTCTCGGCGTTCTCGCGCTACGAGCCGACGCTGGCGCCCCTGGCCGTGAGCCACCAGGGCCAGTTCGCCGCCGCGACGATCTCGTTCAACCTGCCCGCCGGCGTGTCGATGTCGACCGCCTCCGGCGTGATCCAGGACACCATGACGCGCATCGGCGTGCCCAAGACGATCTACGCGTCGTTCGAGGGCACGGCGAAGCTCTTCCAGCAGGGCCTCGACAACCAGCCGTACCTCATCCTCGCGGCCCTGCTCACCGTGTACATCGTGCTGGGCATCCTCTACGAGAGCCTGGTGCACCCGATCACGATCCTCTCGACGCTGCCCTCGGCGGGCGTGGGCGCGCTGCTCGCACTACGCCTGTTCAACACGGAGTTCACGCTGATCGCGCTGATCGGCGTGATCCTGCTGATCGGCATCGTGAAGAAGAACGCGATCCTGATGATCGACTTCGCGCTGCAGCGCGAGCGCGAGGGGCACCTCGACACCAAGGCCGCGATCCGCGAGGCGGCGCTGCTGCGCTTCCGCCCGATCATGATGACGACGATGGCCGCGGCCCTCGGCGCGATCCCGCTTGCCCTGGGCAGCGGCGACGGCGCGGAGCTTCGCACGCCGCTCGGCATCTCGATCGTGGGCGGCCTCGCGGTGAGCCAGGTCCTCACGCTCTACACGACGCCCGCCATCTACATCTACCTCGACCGCTTCCGCCTCTGGACCCGCCGCCAGTTCCACCTGGGCGACGAACAGTTTGTCCCTGCCGGGGACTAAACCTTTGAGCCGCAGATAAACGCAGATGAACGCAGATAACGCCTACAAACCTGTGAGAATTTCGTGCCAATGCGCGCGGCGTCACGAAGCACACGGTGCTTTTGACTCCATCCGCGTTTATCTGCGTTTATCTGCGGCTGCGTTGGCTTTGGCCTTGGCCGGCTGCATGGTCGGGCCCGACTACAAGAAGCCGGACGTCGTGCCGCCGGAGAAATTCCCGGTGCAATTCAAGGAAGCCGGCGACTGGGTCGTCGCGAGGCCGAGCGACGCCGTGCCCAAGGGCAAGTGGTGGGAAGCGTTCCGCGACCCCGTGCTTAACGGATACGTGGAGCAGGTCGAGGTCTCGAACCAATCGCTCGCCGCGGCCATGGCGCGGTACCGGCAGGCGCAGGCCGCGACGCATTCCGCGCGCTCGGCACTCTTCCCGGTCCTCGGCTACGACGTGAGCGCGCAACGCTCGGGCCAGGGCACGGGCATCGTCACCGGTTCGGGTGTCGGCAATCGCTACCAGGCGGAGCTCAACGCCCGCTGGGAGATCGACCTCTGGGGCAGCATCCGCCGGCAAGTCGAAGCGGCCAGCGCCACGGAACAAGCGAGCGCTGCCGATCTCGTGAACGCACGGCTGTCGTTGCAGGCGCAGCTCGTCATCAACTACTTCCTGCTGCGCGTGGCCGACGTGCAGGGCGTGTTGCTCGAAGATACGCTCAAGGCGTTCGAGACGTCGTACAAGATGACGCAGAACCGCTACGTGGGCGGCGTGGCCGCGCGAGTGGATGTGGTCCAGGCCGAGGCGCAACTGCTCAGCACGCGGGCGAGCTTGGTGGACCTGAAGGCCACGCGCGCCACGCTCGAGCACTCCATCGCGGTGCTCATCGGCAAGTCGCCCGCCGAGGTGAGCATCGAGCCGGTGAAGTTCGATCCACACCTTCCCGACATTCCGCCCGGGGTGCCATCGACACTGCTCGAGCGGCGTCCCGACATCGCGGAGGCCGAGCGCAACATGGCGGCGGCGAATGCGCGCATCGGCGTCGCGGTGGCGGCGTACTTCCCGGCGCTGAACCTCTCCGGTTTCTACGGCGCGGCGAGCAGTTCGACCGGCAACCTGCTGAAGGCTCCCTTCCGCATCTGGGGCCTCGGCGCCGACCTCGCGGGCACGATCCTCGATTTCGGCGCGCGCTCCTCGCAGGTCGACCTCGCCCGCGCCGCGTATGACGAGCAGGTCGCCAACTACCGCCAGACGGTGCTCGCGGGTTTCCAGGAGGTCGAGGACAACCTCGCCAACGTGCACTGGTTGAGCGAGGAAACGAAGATCGAGCAGGAGGCCGCGCGCGCCGCGCGCGAGAGCGTCGTCCTCACGTTGAACCAGTACAAGGCCGGCACCGTGAGCTACCTCAACGTGGTGACGGTGCAGGCCACGCAGCTGAACGAAGAGGCGAAGCTCGTGACGCTGCTGGGCCGCAGGCTCTCGGCGACCGTGGTCCTCATGCGCGCCCTCGGCGGCACATGGGAGTAGGCGGCCTTTCCGGCTGGGTCGGCCGCACCGAAGAACGCGAAGACATCGCGAGCCCCGCTCCGGTCGCCTCGCTCTCCGCGCTCCTCGATCGCGACGATCCGCCCCCGCGCGTGGGCGACGCCGCGCCGCCGCTCGCGCACTGGCTTTACTTCCTTCCGGGCTATCCGGAATCCGAAGTCGGTCCCGACGGCCACGCGCTGAAGGGATCGTTCCTGCCGCCCATCGCGCTCGCGCGGCGCATGTGGGCGGGAAGCCGCCTCGAATTCCTGCGTCCGCTCGTGCTGGGCTCGGCGATCCGCAAGCGCTCGACGATCCGCGACGTGATCGAGAAGGAAGGCCGGAGCGGCAAGCTCGTCTTCGTCACGGTGCGCCACGAGGTGAGCGATGCGGGCGGCGTGGTGCTCACCGACGAGCACGACATCGTCTTTCGCGGCGAGACCGCGCTCGCGGCCAAGGACAATCCGGCGCCTACGAACGAAACGTGGCGCCGGGAGATCCGTCCCGATCCCGTGCTCCTCTTCCGCTACTCGGCGGTCACGTTCAACAGCCACCGCATCCACTACGACCATCCCTACGTGACCGGCGTCGAGGGCTATCCCGGCCTCGTCGTGCATGGGCCCCTCATCGCCACGCTCCTCGTGGACCTGCTGCGCCGCAACCGTCCCGACACGATCCTTCGGCAATATCGGTTCCGCGCGCTCAAACCGCTATACGATACGGCGAGCTTCCACACCTGCGGCCTGCCCGACGAGGGCTCGAAGAGCGCCAGGCTGTGGACGCGGGATGCTTCCGGCGCCGTGACGTTCGAGGCGACGGCCGGCTGGTAGCGGGGGAGAGGAGAACAAATGCTCGTCAATTGCGTCGCGTACCAGGACGGCCGCAAGCTCGCGGAAATCAGCAAGGAGCAGATCAGCGACTACGTGAAGCGCCCCGAGTGCTTCGTGTGGGTCGCGATGAAGGATCCATCGAGCGAGGAGCTCGAGGAGATGGCGCGGGAATTCGACCTGCACCACCTCGCGGTGGAGGATGCGCGCCACGGCCACCAGCGTCCCAAGATCGAGGAGTACGGCAACTCGCTTTTCTGCGTGCTGCAGGTCCCGGAGCTCTACGGCGACGAGGCGAGCGTGGGCGAGATCGACATCTTCGTCGGCCCCAACTACATCCTTTCGGTGCGCCAGCGCACCGAGCACGGATTCGGCGAAGTGCGCACCCGGGCCGAGAGCGAGCCGGAGCTTCTCAGGTTCGGATCGGGCTTCGTGTTCTACGCGCTCATGGACAACGTCGTGGACCGCTACTTCCCCCTGGTCGACGCCCTCGAAGTCGAGCTGGAGAAGATCGAGGAGAGCATCTTCAAGGGCGACACCGTGAAGGCCAACATCCAGGCGCTCTACGCGTTGAAGCACAAGGGGATGGTCGTGCGCCACGCCGTGGAGCCGCTGATCGAGGGTGTGCACAAGCTCTACGGCGGCCGCGTGCCGCAGGTGTGCTCGGGAACGCAGGAATACTTCCGCGACGTGTACGACCACCTGCTGCGCGTGAGCCAGCAGCTGGACGGCCTTCGCGACATGGTGATCACCGCCATGCAGGTGAACCTCGCGATGATCTCGATCGCCGAGACGGTGGTGACCAAGCGGCTCGCGGCCTACGCGGCGCTGGTCGCCGTTCCCACCATGATCGCCGGCATCTACGGGATGAACTTCAAGAACATGCCCGAGCTCGACTGGGCGTGGGGCTATCCCGCCTCGGTCGTGATCATGATCGCGATCGACGCCTACCTGTGGGTCAAGTTCAAGCGCGCGAGCTGGCTATGAGCGCCGCTCGCGCGCGGCTTCGCCCAGCAGCCACGAGCGGAACGAGCTCACCTCGGCGTTCTCGGACGCCGCTTCGGGCGTGACGAGGTAATACGAGTAGCCGGTGGGCGCCGCGATGTCGAAGGGCACCGCGAGGCGCCGCGCCTCGATCTCGGTAGCGAGCAGCGACCTGATGGCGAGCGTGACGCCCATGCCCTCGACGGCCGCATCCATCGCGAGCGCCGCGTCGCTGAAGTGCGGCCCGCGCGTGGCGTCGATGTCGGTCACGCCCACCGACTCGAGCCAGTCGCCCCAGCTGGGCCGCGCGCCTTCGTCCACCACGGTGTCGTCGTGGAGGAGCGTGTGGTGCCGCAGGTCCTCGGGACGGCGCAACGGATGCTCGCCCCGGAGCAGGCGCGGGCTGCAGACCGGAACGTAGACTGCCGAAAGCACTTCGTCCACGCGCGCGCCCGGATAGTGGCCCGATCCGAAGCGCACCATCGCGACCGGCGGGGCGATGGTGCTGTCGTTGGCGGCCTCGGCGCTCGTGCCCGCGGCGCCCGTGTCCACCATCGACTGCCGGCTCGCGATGTGCAGCTCGATGTCGGGATGCGAATCGGCGAACCGGGAAAGCCGGGGCATGAGCCAGCGCGCGGCGAAATTGGGCGGCGAGACCACGGTGAGCGGCCGCATGCTGTCGCGCGCGCGCACGCGCTGCACCGCAACATTGAGGGCATCGAGGCCTTCGCGCACCTTGGGCAGCATCGCCAGGGCATCCGGCGTGAGCTCGAGGGCGCGCGTAAGGCGCCGGAAGAGCGGCCCGCCCAAGTGCAACTCGAGCAGCTTCACCTGGTGGCTCACCGCTCCCGGAGTGACGTGAAGCTCCCGCGCCGCGAGCTTGAAGCTCAGGTGCCGCGCCGCGGCCTCGAAGGCCCGTAGCGCATTAAGGGGGGGCTGGCGCCCATTTGACCGTTCCATGACGCAAACTTTCTCGCCTGTCGGCTGAAAACAAATCGGTTGTTGCACCGCAACATGAACACTATATTTTGTCCACGGCACCCATATCAAGCCCTATCTGCATACCGGGGTGCCGCAATCTTCCACAAGGAGGTTGCAAGTGGACTTCGAAAAGCGCTATCCCGAGTACGCATCCGTGGCCGAATACGTCCGCCAGGCCCAGGCCGAACGCAGCATCTACATCGCGCACTTCATCGCCGGGCTCGTCGATCGCATCGGCCAGGGCGTCAAGGGCCTCGTGCGCGCGGTGCTCGATGCCGAGCGCGACTGGCACGAGATGGAAGCCGAGTCCTTCGCGAGGCACGCCGCCAAGCGCTACTGACTCGAACCGGCCGAGGGGCCGCGGCCGCGCCACCGCGCGATCGCGCTCCCGGGCCTCGCGGGGCCGCGCATGCTCCACTACACCGATTGGGGACGGCGCAACCGCAAGCGCGCCGTCTTCTGCGTCCACGGCTATAGCGGTAACGCCCGCGACTTCGACGCGCTCGCCGCGGCGCTCGCTCCCGACACGCGCGTGATCTGCATCGACGTGGCCGGCCGCGGCGAGAGCGGCTGGCTCGGCTCGCCGCTCGAATACCACTTCGGCCGGTTCCTTTCCGACATCGACGCGCTGGTCGCCCACCTCGGCGTGCGTGAGATCGACTGGATCGGTACGTCCATGGGCGGGTTGCTGGGATTGCTCGCCGCCGCGCGCCCCGGCTCCCGCGTGCGGAGCCTCGTGATGAACGACATCGGCGCCTATGTGCCGCTCGACGGGCTCCTGCAGATCGCCGGCGGCCTCGATGCGCCCGCGCATTTCGCGAGCGTGGACGAGGTCGAGGCCCACCTGAGGCATACGCGGCGCGAGTGGGGCGAGATCTCCGACGCGCAATGGAAGCAGATGGCCGTGCACGGGTCACGCCCCGACGGCGACGGATACCGGATGCACTACGACCCGCAGATCGCGCGGCTCATGCACAAGGCGCCGCTCGCCTCAGGGCTCTTCTTCTGGGGGCCCTGGTCCCAGGTGAGCTGCCCGGTGCTGCTCATGCGCGGCGAGGATTCGCGCATCCTTCCGCATTCGGTCGCCGCGGCGATGGTGAATTCGAAGCGCGGAACCCGCCTCGAGGAAATCCCGGGATGCGGGCACGCGCCGTCGTTGATGGCAGAATCCCACATCGCGATCGTCCGGGAGTTCATGCCATGGAGCGTTCGGTCCTTTTCCTCCCCGGACTCCTCGAGAACGCCGAGGTCTTCGGGGCGCAGGTCGAAGGACTCCGCGCCATCGCGTCCTGCAGCGTTGCCGGGCTGACGAAAGACGATTCGATCGCCGTGATGGCATCGGCGGCACTCGAGGCCGCGCCCGCGGAAAAGCTGTGCATCGCGGGGCACTCGATGGGTGGATACGTCGCCCTCGAGATGATGCGGCAGGCGCCCGGGCGCATCGAGAAGCTCGCGCTGCTTTGCACGAATGCGCGTCCCGATCCGCCGGAATCCACGGAGAACCGCGGGCGGCTGATGGCGCTCGCACAGGAGGACTTCCCTGGCGCGATCCACGGGCTCTTCCCGAAGCTGCTCCTTGAAGCGAACCTGAAGGACCCGGCAATGACGGGAATGATCGAACGAATGGCGTTGGCCATCGGCCTGGAGGCGTTCATGCGCCAGGAGCGCGCGATCATCGAACGCATCGATAGCCGCCCTCACCTCGCGGCCATCCGGTGTCCCACGCTGGTAGTGGCGGCGCGGCACGACGCGATCATGCCGCTGCCGTGGCTGCAGGAACTGTCCACGGGAATTGCCGGCGCGAATCTCGCGATCGTCGAGAACTCCGGGCACGTCCCGACAATCGAACGTGCTGGAGATGTCACGGCGCTGCTGCTCGATTGGCTGCGCCGCTAAACAAGGAGAACGCAACATGCTCGTCCACCTCGGCCCCGTGATCGCGCTCGTCGCCGGCATCCTGATCCTGGTGATGCCGAAACTGCTGAACTACATCGTCGCGCTCTACCTCATCGTGATCGGCGCGATCGGCCTGATGGGGAACCTGACGTTCTAAAGAGGCCTAGCTGCCTTTCACGCGAACGGGCAGCGGAACGTTGCACACTCCCACGCGGCCGACGGGATCCTTGAACCACTCCTCGCGTCGGTTCGCGCGCGTCTCCACGACGGTCTTGAACGTGGCGCTGTCGGTGCGCAGCACTTCCAGGTTCAGGCGCTCGCTCTCCGGGAGGTCGGCGGCGAGGCGCACCGAGCGGATGGGGACGTAGTCCGCGGCCTTCTCGTAGAAGCCCATGACGCCGGGGCCGCGCGGGATCACCGATAACAGCTCGATGCCGCGGACGACGCGGCCCACGACGGTGATGTTGCGATCCAGGCCGCGTGGCGATTGGCCGATCACCGCGTAGAGCTCGGTGCCGTTGCCTGAATCGGCCTCGTTGTCGCGCCCTACTCCCACGGTGCCATAGCAGTGCACGAGCCAGGCCCTGCCGCGCTTGTCGTCGCGAGCCACCGCGAATCCTCCCGAGAATCCCACTTCCGGCGCGTAAGTGTCCGGATACGCAAGCTTCGTGAACTCGAGCTTGCGGTCGATGGCGCGATCGAATTCGCCCTTGACCTTCGCCTTGGCCATGGCCTTCTGGCGCTCGTCGCCTTCGGGGCGCGCCCATTGCACGACGTAGTTGTCCTGGGATCGGATCACGAAGCTGCCGTCGAAATACTTGTCGCGGACGAGCCTGCGGATGGCCTCGACGTTCGCCGGCGCGTAGTCCGGCGCCATCTCGATCACGACGCGGCCGGCCGGAAGGTCCATGTACATCGTGCTTTGCGGATCGAGGTCGCGCCACTCCGCGGGCGCGGAGGCTTGGAGGATATCGGCGAGCGAGAGCGGCTTCGCCGGCGGTTGCGCCGCCCACGCCAGGGCGGGAACAAGCACGATCGCGAGCCATCGGGTCATGCGTCCTCCTTCGTCCATTCGCGCCAACCCTTCAGCAGCGGGAAATAGAGCCCGCGGCGCGCGCCCGCATTGTCCGTCGCCGCCGCATAGCGCTCAAGTTGCGGACGGTAGCGGTTTTTCTCCTCGTCGAGGAAGCGCTCCACGTCCGCTCCTTCGTGGGTGCTCGTCTTGTAGTCCACGATCCAGGTGTCGCCCACGTCGTCGTCGAAGAGGCGGTCGATCACGAGCGTTCGCCGCGCGCCGTCGATCACAGTCGAGAGGCGGTATTCGTTGCGTGCCTTGCGCTGGGGGCCGAGCAGCCACTGGCCGCGCTTGTCGCCGACCGCGCCCGCCAGCGCCGCGACGACCCGCGCGCACGCCGCGTCCATCTCCGCATCGACCACGCCCCGCGCGGCGAGCGCGGCGCGAATCGCGGGCTTCTCGCCTTCGATGCGCTTCTTCGTCCAGTCCCTTCCTTCATCTTCCGCGATGCGCTGCAGGTAGCGGTGCACGACGCTCCCCACGCGGCGCGCCGTGTCACCGACCCACGAGAATTCGATCTCGGCTTGCGCCCGCTCTTCGATCGCCGCGGTCCATGCCACCGGAGGTGGCACCTCGACCTTCGACATGTCGATCACGAGGCGGCGAAGCTTTCCCTGCTCGTCGCCCGCGACCGCGGGGCTGTCCGGCCGGGCCACGCGATCCTGCGGCGGAACGAACCGCTCCTGAACGACGGTCCATATTTTCCGAAGCAACGTACCGCGGTTGGGCTCTCTTACCTGGCCCTGCGGCAGGCCCACGTCGCCCATGAGATGCAATCGATGCTTGGCGCGCGTCGCGGCGACGTACAGCAGGCGCGCGACCTCGTGGTCGGCCTTGTCCTTGTCGAGGTCGCGAATGAATTCGTACGTCATGTCGCCCTTGGTACCGGTGGGATTGATCGGCGCCAGGAGCAACGAGCCCCCGGGAGTCTCCATCCACATGAAAAGCTTGCGCTCGTCGCGGCCGCCGCCCGAGGCGAGCCCGGGAACGATCACCGTGTCGAACTCGAGCCCCTTGGCCTTGTGGATCGTCATCACCTGCAGGCGATCCGACGCGGTGAGGTCGGGAAGCGCGAAGAGCTCGTCCAGCGAGGCGAGGAATGTGTCGAGGTCGCCCAGCGTGCCCGCGTGCTCCGATTCCTCGAGGTGATCCAGGTAGATCTCCGCGTCCTCGAGCTCCATGTCGCTTTCCACGCACGCCGGGCCGCCGAGCGAAAGCCACGCGCCTTCGACCGCGTCACGGAGACTCGTTCGACGCCGGTCGCCCACGAAGCGCGAGAAGACCGCGAGCGCTTTCGCGATCCGCGAACGTCCGTCATCGCAGAGCGCGCGAAGACGTGCCTCGTCGTGCATCGATTCCCAGATCGTGGGCGCGTCCTCGCCCCCGGCGAGCGCGAGCAGGTCCGCGAGGGACAGCCCGCACCAGGGAGCACGCAGCACCGCGAGCCAGGCGATGCGGTCGGCCGGGTGGGACAGGGCCCGCGTGAGCGCGAGCAGGTCCTGCACGACGGGACGGTTGCGAAGCGGCTCGATCTCGATCGCGCGGAACGGGATCTTCGCCTTGCGCAGGCGCGGGATCACCTCCTCCAGGTGGCTGCGGTTGCGAACGAGGATCGCGGCGCTCGACGGCTTCGAGGGATCGAGCCCCGGCGAGTCGAGCGCGTCCTTCACGACGGCCGCGACGCCGTCGCCTTCGCCTCCCGCATCCCCTTCGAAGAACGGATGCACAGTCACGGGGGCGGCGTGCTCCCCGTGCACGGGCTCGGAACGCGAATAACGCACGGCCCCGCGGTGCAGGTCGTCGCGGCCGGGCATGATCGTCTCGAACGCCCGGTTCACCCACGAGACGATGCCGGCCTGCGAGCGGAAATTCGACGACAGCGTGAGCGTATCGAGCCTCACCGAACCGATGCCCTCGCGCCACGCCTTCAGGAACAGGGCCACCTCCGCTTCGCGGAAACGATAGATCGACTGCATCGGATCGCCCACGAGGAAGAGCGTGCGACCGTCCCCGGGCTCCCATCCCGACGTGAGCCTCACCAGCAGGTCATATTGCGAATGCGAGGTGTCCTGGAACTCGTCGACGAGAATGTGGCGGATGCGATAGTCGAGCGCGAGCAGCAGGTCCGTCGGATCGTCCTCGTTTCCCAATGCGCGCACCGCGCCCTGGGCGATCTCGATGAAGTCCGCCTGCCCGTGCGCTGCGAAGACGTACTGCAGCTCCGCCACCGCCAGGGGCGCCAGCTTCACGATGGCATCGAGCGCCTCCCATTGGTCGTCGGTGTAGGCGGCGTCGGGAACCGATCGGATTTCGTGGAGCGCTTCGCGAACCCCGTCCAGGGTGAGCAACGTCACCGGCACGCCCTTCGCGCGCCATGTCCCTTCCTTCGTGAGATAAGCGGTCGCGACGCCCTTCCAGCCTTCGAGGTCGTCCGGCGCCATGATGGCGAGGGCCCCGGGCCAGAGTTCGACGATGCGCGCCACCGCGACCTCGCGAATCTCTACCAGCGCGCGCTCGAGCAATCGGCGATCCGGCGCCTTCCACACGGTGCGGATCCAGTGGTCCCGCTGCGAGAGCATCGTCGCCAGCAGCTTCTGCGCGACGGCGACATTGTTGTCGATATGCTCGAGGAGCGTGGCAACGAGCGTGCCCGTCTCGTTGCCCTGAATCTCGAGTGTCGCGAGCAGGTTGCGCGCGGCCTCCGCATAGAGATGCCCCGCTTCCTCGATGGGCTCGGGCTGCGCGCCGAAGCGCGACAGCACCGGCATCTGGCGCGTGAGCGAAGCACAGAGCGCGTCGATGGTCTGCACGCGCAACCGGTCGGCGCTCTCGTCGAGCTTCCAGCCCAACGCGTCGTTGCGCACGATGGCGGCGCGGGCAAGATCCCAGGTGCGTGCGCTGTGATGAGCCTCAGGCCGCGGCGTCTCACGCGCTGCGCGCAGCGCGTCGAACACGCGCTTTCGCATCTCCGCGGCCGCCTTGATTGTGAACGTGATCGCGGCGATCTCCTCGGGCCGCTCGACCCGTCCCAGCAGCGCGAGATATCGCTGGATGAGAAGCTCCGTTTTTCCGGAGCCCGCGGGCGCCTGCACGATGAACGAGCGATCCGCGTCGAGCGCCTCCGCGCGCTGCTCCCGATCGGGCGTGTGCCGGGACTCAGTCATCGTCTTGCGCCTTCTTCACCGCGCCGAACGCGGACTTCTCCGCGATGCGGCAGAGCGGTTGCTGCTCGCACTGCTTGCAAGTCTCGGGGCCGCGCTTGGGATCGACTCGCGCATCGCCCGAAGCGAACGCGGTGCCCAACGACTCGAGCTCGCCTTTCCAGCGGGCCATCGCGTCGGTCCAGGTGGAATAGAACTTCGCGATCGCGGTCGAACCCTTGCCCACCGGCTCCACGCCCCTCGCGATCTTGTCCACCTTCGCGAGCCCGCGAAACGCCATCTCGCCCGTCCTCACGTGCGCGAACGCGACGGCCACGACGTTGTCGCGCGAGAGCGCGTACATGGGCAGCTGCGGCTCGTCCAGCCGCGGCACCATGAGCCCCGAGGGATTCGCCTTGCCCGTCTTGTAGTCGATCACCAGCTGCCCGGCACCCGGGATGTCGTCCATTCGGTCGAGCTTCACGTTGACGGTGACGCCGCCGAATGTCGCGGGCTGCTTGTCCTCGATGGCGACGACCTCGAAATCGCCGCGCTTCTTCTCTTCGGCGAGCCACTCGTGGGCGATGCGCGCGAGGCGCCCGCGCTCGAGGCGGCCGAAGGCACCGCCCAGCACATCCTGCCGGTACCGCTTCACGCTCTCGACGGCCTTGTCCACCGACGCGGCGACGATCGACCGCAGCTCATCCGCGCTCGCATCGTCGAGGCGCTGCTTGTTGCCCAGCACTCGCCACAATTCCGCGAGCATTGCGTGGACGATGTTGCCGCGGTCCCTCGGATCGAGCCCGGGACGCGGCGACTCGGGCGCATCGCGGCATCCCAGCCGATGTTTCGCGAACGCGCGGAAGGGACACGCTCCCTGGTCGCGGAAAAGCCCCGTGCCTCCCGCGATCACGCCGTCCGGCGCCGGCGGCGCGTGCGAATCGTCGAGCGTTTCGATCGCGCCGGCGCGGCGAATGGCGTCGCGAAGCGAGACGGGCGGCGCGATCGAAAGATCCTCGAGCTTCGCAAGCGCCACGCCCGCGATGAGCGGACTGGGCGACAGCTCGCTCTCGCCGCGCATCTTCGAGTGGCTGAAGACGACTTCGCCGGCCGCGTGCGACCAGCCTTGGGTGATGCGCCGGTCCAGTTCCAGCGACGACGAAGGATCGGCCTGCGGCACGCCCGCGGCGCGCTGCATCGCCACGGGCACGAAGGGATTGGGTCGCGCGGGCAACGGCCACGCATCGTCGGTGAGTCCCATGACCCACAGGTGGTCGAACTCCAGCCCCGCCGACTCCAGCACGCCCGCCACGAGGATCGGGGCGTCCGAACCTTCGGGCTGGAAGATCGTGTCGCGCGCGAGTTGTTCGACGCGGCGCAGCGCGTCTTCGCAATCCATCTTCCCGGTCACGCGCTCGACCCTCGCCAGATCTCCGAGCAGCTCGTGCCATTTCGCGAGCGCCTGGCTCTCGGCGGAGTCGAGCGTGCGCTCCCCGGGAAATCCCGCGATCCGAAGCGCCTCGGAGAATCCTTTCGCCCATTCCGAAAGGCCCTTCTTCCCGCACAGGGCCGACTCGCGATGCTTCGCCAGCGCCTGGAGGATCTCCACGAGGGTCGGGGCGCGCGGCGAGTTCGGCGAACTGCAGAGCCTCGCGAGCGAATCGAGCGTCACGCGCGGGCCGGAGCGCTCGCGAAGCCGCGCATCGAGGCGCGCGCGAACGCCCAGCTCGCTTTCGGCGCCGGCGATGAACGGCGAGCGCACCACGCGGCTCGCGTGCTCGAAAGGGCCGCCGGCTCCCGCGATCTCGAGCGCGAGAAGCGCATCGGCCACGATCGGAAAATCGGCGAGCGGCTGCCCGAGGGAAACGTCGAACGGGAACGCGCCGGCATTCGGCGCGACGAGATGGTCAGGACGCATGTTTCGGGCAAAGATGCGTTGCACGCGGGCGCGCGATCGCGCGAAATCGGGAACGACCACGCCGATGCGTGCGCCGGGATTCGCCTCCAGGCGCGCACGCGCCCACCGCGAGGCCGCGCCGATCTCGTCCTTGGCTTCGGTGAGCTCGACGCGTTGCGCGCGTCCGTTGTGCCGCGGCACCGGGACCTCGACGACCTCCGTGCCGCGCGAGGCCAGGGCCGCGATGAAGTCGTTTGCCTGCGGCGTCATCTGGTCGAACGCGAAGAGCGCGATGACGCGCGGCAGTCGCATGCCCCGAATGCCCAGCAGCGGCACGATCACGTCCGGCAACCGGGCGGCGTCCGTCTGGCCCTTCTCGCGCGTGGAACGCTCGTAGTGCGACGACCAATCGGCAAAGGCGCGCGTGTCCACGCTCAGCGCCTCGGCAAGGCGTCCCGCGATCCGCCACTCGTGCGCGAGCTTCCATGCATCGCGGCATTGCGCCGCGGCCGGCGCCAGCGCGACCAGGCGTTGCGCCGCGTCCGCCTGTCGCAGGGTTTCCTCCCAGAGCGCCTGCTCCTGGGCCGGGGTGAGCAGCAGGGGAACCGAGGGGCCTTCGGCGGAATAGATCGCGTCATCCCAGGCCCGCTGGACCAGGGCGCCGAAGGGCAGGATATCCGCCGCCTCCCAGGTCTTGAGTCCCCGGCCCGCCTGTTCCCGGTCGAACTCCCGCGCGAGGCTCCGGGCGAGGCGCAGGTTCGGGGTGAGCACTGCCATGCCGGACTCGTGCCCCTGCCTAAGTCGTGCAAACAAATCGCTTTTTTCGAGACGAGGGGGAGCGGAAGCCATGGATCGAATGATAGCGGCCCGCTGGCTCAGCACATGCGCCCGCCCGCTTTCTTACGGCTGTAATCGAACGCCTTACACCTGTAAGGCCCGGGGCCACGGACCTGTGCGAAAAGTCACAGGTCGATTCGGGGGTGCGGAATAGAGTCGGGCAAGAAGTGCAGCAGTTCACAGCGCCGGAGAACCCAATGCCTGATAAACCTAACGAAGCTCGCGGCACGATGGTCAGCGCTTTCGGGCGGCTCGCAGCCGCGCTGCTCTCCCTATCGCTCATCGCGGCGGGCTCCTCGCTCGCGCAGAGCAACACGTCCAATTTTTCCGCACTGGGCAGCGGCGCCGGCATTATCGCCGCCAACAACGCCTCGCGCATCTCTTCCCTGCTTGCGACCGCCGGCCGCGGCGGAAACCGCGCCGACGACGGACGCAACAAGATCTCGGACGATCTCTCGCAGGCACTCGCGGGCCGCCTCACGGGCCAGCGTTGGTTCAAGCCGGCCAGCAGGGGACAGGCCAACCTGGTCGACGTCCTCATCCTCGCCAACGCGGGCTCCGACACCAAGTTCGCCGGCCTTCGCCTCGCGCTCACGGCGGGCGGCGGCGTCTATGGCCGCAATTTCCGTTCGGTCCCGGGCTTTTCCGCGAAGCTGCCTCCGGCGCTCATCGCCAAGCTCGCGCAGCGCACGGATGTGTGGCGCATCGTTCCCAATCGCACCGTCGTTCAGGCGAGCAGCGCTCTCGAGCTCGTCACGGGCGCCGATGCGGTGCGCAGCATGAGCGTGGGCGGCTCGCCGCTCGACGGCACCGGCGTCGGCATCGCCTTCGTGGACTCCGGAATCATGTCCGCGCATGGCGCGTTCGTCGGCAACGACGGCGCCTCGCGCGTGAAGATGAGCGTCGACTTCACCTCCATGCAAGCCACGCCGACGACGCCGGTCGACAGCAGCGGTTACCCATTTCAGGATCCATACGGACACGGCACGCTCGTCGCGTCGGTCGCGGCGGGACGCACCGTAGGCGCAGGTTCGCTCGACTCCACCGGTGTCGCGCCCAACGCCTCCCTCTATGACGTGCGCGTGCTCGACAACAGCGGCTACGGCGACGTCGCCACGACGCTCGCGGGCATCGACTGGGTCATCAACAATGCCGCGGCGAACAACATCAAGGTGCTCAACATCAGCCTGGGCTCCAACTCGACCGACTCCTATCTCGAAGATCCCCTGTGCGTGGCCGTCCGCAACGCGGTCGCGGCAGGCATCACGGTCATCGTGGCCGCGGGCAACTACGGTTCCGACGCGAACGGCAACCAGATCTACGGATCGATCAGCTCGCCCGGCGACGAGCCCTCGGCCATCACCGTAGGTTCGGCCAACACGCACGACACATCCGCCCGCAGCGGCGACACGATCAACAACTTCAGCGGCCGTGGCCCCACGCGTGGCAGCTTCATCGACGCCAACGGCGTCACGCAATACGACAACTTCCTGAAGCCCGACCTCGTCGCGCCGGGCAACCGCGTGATCGCCGGAGTCTCGACGGATCTTCCGGGCCTCACGACGAGCATCCTACCCAGGACGTTCCCGCAGCTGGTGGTGCAGCAAAGCCTCGACAAGGGGCTCATGCAGGCGAGCGGGACATCGTTCGCCACGCCGGTCGTCACGGGCGCGGTCGCGCTGCTCCTGCAAGCGAACCCCGGCCTCACGCCGCCGGTCATCAAGGCGATCCTTCAATACACGTCAGAGGCCCTGCCGGGCGCGAACCTGCTGCAACAGGGTTCGGGACTCGTGAACATCCCGGGCGCGGTCGCGGTCGCCCAGGCACTCGATCCCACCCTTTCGTCGCGCATCGCCGCGGGCACCATCCATGTCGGCGATTCGATGCTCGCCGCCGGCCAGAACCTGCCGCCCGATCAAACGGTGATCGGCGGGCACGTCGCCACGTGGAGCCAATTCACGTACATGGGCGGGCGCTACGTCATGAGCGGCGACGAGCTGCTCACGCAATACCAGGCCGTGTACAACCCGCAGCTGTCGTGGGTCGGCCCGCAGGTGAACTACGTGACGCCGAACGCGCCCGCCTTCGCCGGTGCGCTCGTGAGCCCCGGCGTGATCTCGGTCACTGAAGCGCTGGGCTCGAGCGACCCGGTCATCGGCACCGGCGCTTTCACGCCGAGCGCCAACGTGCTCGCCGAATCGAACCAGGGCACCGAGCTGCAGCAGGGAATGTCGGTCACGTCCCAGGGCCTCGTGCTCTCCGAAGGGCTCGTGCTCTCCGAAGGGCTCGTGCTCTCCGAAGGACTTGTGCTCTCGGAAGGGCTCGTCCTGTCCGAAGGGCTCGTGCTCTCGGAAGGGCTCGTGCTCTCCGAATACGGTCCGATGCCGGGCGAATAGCAGACAACAAGACCAACAATCCAGAGACGACAATGAACCTCATCGACATGCAGGACTACACGCCGTCCGCGCGGATCTACTGGTGGGCCGTGATGGTGCTCGGAGTCTGGGCGCTCGTCTTCAGCATCGCCATCGTGGGCGAGCTGCAGGGCCCCACGCTGCTCCAGGTGCTCGCGGGCGCGACTGTCGCCGCGATCGTGGGATTCTTTCCTGTCCGCATCCCCGGCGCGAAGATCTCGATCGCCGGCGGTGAGATCTTCATCTTCCTCGTGATGCTGGTGTACGGCGCGCCCGCCGCGGTGCTCGCCGCCGCCGTCGAGGGCGCGGTCGCCTCCTGGCGCAGCTCCAAGCGCTGGACGAGCCGCATCGGCACGCCGGCCATGGCGTCGATCGCGATGCTCACGTGCGCCTCGGTGTTCGAGGCCGCGCGTTCGCTTATCATCGCCCACGGATTCAACGGCGGCGCGATCATCGCCGCGGTGATGGCCTTCGCGGTGCTGTACTGGGTCGCCAACACGCTGCTCACCTCGACGCTGATCGCGTTGAAGCGCGGCCTGCCCTTCACGCCGAGGAAGTGGCTGAAGGACATGGGCTGGGTCGGCCTCGCGTACGCCGCGGGAGCGTCGATCTCGGGCGTGCTCTTCATCGGCTTCGAGCAGTTCGGCCTGCCCGCGCTCATGATCGCCGTGCCGCTCATCGCGATGTTCCTCTCGACGCTGCACTATTACTTCGAGCGCAAGGAAGACGACCAGCGCCACATGGAGCTGCTGAAGGAGAGCGAAAGCCGCTTCCACAGCGCCTTCTCGCACGCGGCCATCGGCATGGCGCTCGTCACGATCGAGGGCAAGTTCATCCAGGCCAACAAGGCGTTCTCGGACATGCTCGGGCGCAGCCCCGCCGAGGTGCTCGCCGCGAAGCTGGTCGAGCTCGTGAACACCGAGGACATCGAGGCGCTGCAGGGCCCCGTGGACAAGCTCGTGAAGAACGAGCTCACCACGGTGCACACGGAAATTCGCGGCAAGCACCGCGACGGCAGCGACGTGTGGATGTCGATCAACGTCTCGCTCGCCCGTGACTGGCAGTTCCGCACCCACAACCTCATCGTGCAGGCCCAGGACGTGAGCGCGCGCCGCCGCGCGGAGGCCGAGCTCTATCACAACGCCTACCACGACAACCTCACGCAGCTTTCCAACCGCGTGCACTTCGACGAGCAGCTGAACCGCGCCATCGCGCGCGTGCAGCGCTACCCCGACAAGCGTTTCGCGGTGATGTACCTGGACTTCGACCGCTTCAAGGTCGTGAACGACTCGCTCGGCCACAAGGCGGGCGACGAACTCCTGGTGAGCGTGGCGCGGCGCCTGAAGACGATGCTGCGCGAGACCGACGTCCTCGCGCGCCTGGGCGGCGACGAGTTCGCGATCCTGGTCGAGGACCTCGAACGCCAGCGCGACGCCGTCGAGCTCGCCGAGCGCATCCACAAGGAGCTCGAGAAGCCGGTCCGCCTGGGCCCGATGGAAGTCGCGATCAGCGCGAGCATCGGCATCACGTTCAGCAGCAACAACTACCACAGCTCCGACGACATCATCCGCGACGCCGACATCGCCATGTACAAGGCGAAGTCCAAGGGCAAGGCGCAGTACGCCCTGTTCGATTCGAGCCAGCACGCGCACGTGTCGGCGCAGCTGCAGCTCGAGACCGAGCTTCGCAAGGCGCTCGGCAAGGGCCAGATCTCGCTCGACTACCAGCCGATCTGCACGCTGAAGGACGCGAAGCTGATCGGGTTCGAGGCGCTCGCGCGCTGGAACCACCCCGAACGGGGCCTGCTCGAGCCGTCGATGTTCATCCCCGTCGCCGAGGAAACGGGCCTCATCGTCCCGCTCGGCAACTGGGTGCTCGCCGAGGCCTGCCGCCAGATGCGCGACTGGCGTGCCATCCGCAGCGGAACCGACCTGCGCATGAGCGTGAATGTCTCGAGCCTGCAGCTCTCGCACCCGGACTTCGTGTCGCACGTGGGACGCTCGCTCCAGGCCGCCGAGATGAGGCCCGCCCAGCTCACGCTGGAAGTGACCGAGAGCGTGCTCATGAACGGCATCGAGAACGCGGTGAGCACGCTCACGGCGCTGCGCCAGATGGGCGTGCAGCTTTCCATCGACGATTTCGGGACCGGCTACTCGTCGCTGTCGTACCTCGCGACGCTGCCCATCGACGCGCTCAAGGTCGACCGCTCGTTCATCGACAAGATGACCCAGGAGGGCGAAGGCGGCGAGATCGTGAAGGCGATCTTCAAGCTGGGCCAGGCGCTTTCGAAGGAAGTCTATGCCGAGGGCATCGAGACCAGCGCGCAACTCGCGCTCCTCCGCGAGCTGGGCTGCGAGTTCGGCCAAGGCTTCCTGCTGTCGCGCCCGGTGAGCGCCGAGCGCGCCGGCGGCATCCTCGCCGCGAACGACAACGGCCTGAACGGCATGCCGATCGTCGCCTGACGTTCGCGTAACGTTCGCGTAGGCAGTCGTCGCTTCAAGGACCTGCAAGTGCGGGGTGCCCTCGCATCCCCGCAATGACGGCGCCGGCACGAATGCGCGCCAGGTCGTGGATCGAGTCGTCATGACCGCCGTGGCTGGCACGCTTCGTACCTATGGCTGCACCGTCACTGCGGATAGCGTCGGCGCCCTT
>JBAQKF010000053.1:0-137873 GCA_049300695.1 Usitatibacter sp. | reverse complement strand
CACCAGCGTATCGCGCAGCTCATCGTGCCAGTTGCGCACGATCTGCGCGATCTTGTCCTCGAGATCGGCGACGTCGTAGCTCGCCTTGTCGCCTGGTTTCGGGCGCACGATCAGGTGCAGGTTCGCCAGCGGCGACTCGCCGACCTGGATCGTCGAATCGATGCGCTCGCCGTGCAGCGCGCGTTTCAATGTCGTCTCGACGCGCTCGCGCACTTCGGAGCTGAAGCGGTCGCGCGGCAGGTAGACGAGGCACGAATAGAAGCGCCCGTAGAGATCGCGGCGGATGAAGACCCGGGTCTTGCGCCGGTCGCCCAGGTGAAGGATCCCGAGCGCGGTCTCCAGCAGGGTGTCCTCGTCGATCTGGAAGAGCTCGTCTCGCGGATAGGCCTGCAGCACCGAGAGCAGGTTCTTGTACATGTGGCTGTACTGGCGGAAGCCCGCGCGCTCGATCACCTTCGCCACTTTGCGTCTCAGGAGTGGGACTCCACGCGGATCGGCGTGATAGGCCGACGACGTGTACAGGCCCACGAAGCGGTGCTCGCCGATCACCTTGCCGGCGGCGTCGAATTTCTTCACGCCGATATAGTCGAGATATCCGGGGCGATGCACCGTCGCGCGCGCATTCGCCTTCGTGAGCACGAGCAGCCTCGGATCGCGTGCGAGCGCACGCAGTTGCGCGGGCAGCTCCTGGAAGCTCGCGGAAAGCCCTCCAAGCTTCGGCTCGCGCAGTACGCCCATGCCCGAGCGCGCGACGATGCGCAGCTGGTCTTCGCCGTTCACGTTCTCCAGGTCATAGTCGCGGCAGCCGAGGAATGTGAAGTGGTGGTCCGCGGCCCATGCGAGGAACTCTCGGATCTCCACGGTCTCTTCCTTGTCGAGGAACGCGGGCGGCGGATCGAGCTGCTTTACGATGGATTCCATCCGGGCGCGCATCGCGTTCCAGTCCTCGAACGCGGAGCGTACGTCGGCGAGCACCGCGAGGACTCCCTGGCCCAGTTCCTTCAGCCGCTTAGGATCGGTCTCGCGGTCGATCTCTACGTGGATCAGCGACTCGTGCTTGCCGTCCTTCGCGGGCGAGCCGAACGATTCGAGATGGCCCTCCAGATCGCGCTTCGTGGCGAAGATCGGATGGTTGAAGAGGTGCAGCGTGTAGCCCTGGCGGTTCACTTCCATCGTCACCGAATCGACGAGGAACGGCATGTCGTCGTTCACGATCTCGATCACGGTGTGGGGGCTCGACCAGCCGTGCTCTTCGGGACGCGGGTTGTAGACGCGAAGCTTCGGCTGCCCGGTGGCGAACGAGCGCGCGAAGGAAAGGTGCGCCATGGCGGCGCCGTACAGGTCCTCGGGCGCCCGGTCGGACAGGTCTTCGGGATCGACGTTGTCGTAGTAGTGCGAGATGAACGCCCGCGCTTCCTTCGCGGCCGGGGCGGCGAGGCGCTGGTCGGCAAGCCGCAGCACCTGCTCCAGGAGGGCCTGCTTCTGCTCGTGGGTGGGGAAGTGCATGGGAATCCGGCGGGACAAAGACGTTATTGTCCACCAATCCGCGACCGGGGTATCCTAGCCGCCTGAAGCGGGTGGTCCCATCAGCGGCAAATTCCTAAACCGGCCGCCCGTTTTTTCAACCGAGGAGGGTTCAAATGCACCGCACCATGAAGGCCGCCATCGCGGCCCTGGCCTGCGCTTTCATTGCCGCGCCGGCGTACTCCCAGACCATCGAGAAGATCAAGCAGAGCGGCTCCATCACCATCGGCTACCGCGATGCGTCGATTCCCTTCTCGTACTACGACGACAACCAGAAGCCCGTCGGCTATGCGATGGACATCTGCATGCACGTCGTCGCAGACCTGAAGAAGGACCTCAAGATGCCGAACCTGGAGGTGAAGTACCAGCTGGTCACCTCCGCCAACCGCATTCCGCTAATGGCCAACGGCACCATCGACCTCGAGTGCGGCTCGACCACCAACAACCTCGAGCGCGAGAAGCAGGTGAGCTTCACCAACACCTACTTCCTCACGAGCAACCGCTGGGTCGCCAAGAAGGCCTCGCACATCAAGACGCTCGCCGACCTGAAGGGCAAGACAATCGTCTCGACGGCCGGCACCACCAACATCAAGCAGATCACCGAGATCAACGCCGCCCAGAACCTCGACATGAACATCGTCTCGGCCAACGGCCATCCCGAGGCCTTCCAGATGGTGGAGACGGGCCGGGCGGTGGCATTCGTGATGGACGACATCCTGCTGTACAGCCTCGCGGCGCAGGCGCGAACCCCCGGCGACTACGAGATCTCCGACGTCGCGCTTTCCGTGGAGCCGTACGCGGCGATGGTGCGCAAGGACGACCCGGCCTTCAAGAAGCTCGTGGACGAGTCGACGGCGAACCTCTACAAGTCGCCGCAGATGACGGCTCTTTACGAGAAGTGGTTCCTGAAGCCCATTCCGCCCAAGGGCCTGGACCTGAACGTGCCGATGGCGGCGGGGCTCAAGAAGGTGCTCGAGCATCCGACCGACTCGGGCGACCCGGCCGTCTACAAGTAAGACGAGACGTGGGAACGGGGGACGATGCGGTCCCCCGTTTTCCTTGAGCGCACGTGGGATATCACTGGAATTGGGGCATCCTCTTCCAGCCCGAGCCGGGCGGGACGGGCACGTACCTGCACTACCTGCTGGGCGGCCTGCTGTGGACGCTCGCAACGGCGCTCGCCGCGTGGGTGATCGCGCTCGTCGTCGGCTCCATCGTCGGCACCTTGCGCACCACGCCGAACGCCTGGGTCGTGCGCGCGGGCAACTTCTACGTGGAGATTTTCCGCAACATCCCGCTCATCGTGCAGATGTTTCTGTGGTTCTTCGTCTTCCCGGAGATCCTGCCGACGAAATGGGGTGATGCGGTGAAGCAGATCACGCCACCCTGGGGTTCGTACATCACCGCGGTGCTCTGCCTGGGGGTATTCACCTCCGTTCGAATCGCGGAGCAGGTGCGCGCCGGCATCCAGTCGCTGCCGCGGGGCCAGCGGTTGGCCGCGACCGCCATGGGCCTCACGCAAGGCCAGGCCTATCGCTTCGTGATCCTGCCGCAGGCCTTCCGCATCATCCTGCCGCCGCTCACGAGCGAGTTCATGAACATCATCAAGAACTCGTCGGTCGCGCTCACAATCGGCCTCATGGAGCTCACGGGACGCGCGCGCGCCATGCAGGAATTCAGCTTCCAGACCTTCGAGGCATACGCCGCCGCGACGACGATCTACCTCGTCACCAACGTAGTCGTGGTGCTGGGCATGCGATGGCTGGAGCGCAGCGTGCGCGTCCCGGGGCTCATCGCGATCGAGGCCGGGGGACACTGATGGGCGGCTTCGACTGGGAAGTCATCCAGCGCTCGCTCCCGTACCTGTTCAAGACGGGAATGACCTTCACGGTCACGCTGACACTGCTCGCCATGTCGGGCGGCATCATCTTCGGGACGCTGCTCGCGATGATGCGGCTCTCGAGCCACAAGTGGATGTCGGTTCCCGCGGGCGCCTACGTGGACCTGATGCGCTCCATCCCGCTGGTGCTCGTGATCTTCTGGTTCTTCTTCCTCGTGCCCTACATCGGCGGATGGGTCACGCGCTCGTCCTCGCCGATCCCGGTGGGCGCCTTCGCTTCGGCGGTGATCACGTTCACGATGTTCGAGGCGACGTATTACTGCGAGATCATGCGCTCGGGCATCCAGTCGATCTCACGCGGCCAGGTCTGGAGCAGCTATGCGCTGGGACTCAACTACTGGCAGACCATGGGGCACATCGTGCTGCCGCAGGCCTTCCGGAACATGATCCCGGTGCTGCTCACGCAGACCATCATCCTGTTCCAGGACACGTCGCTCGTGTACGTGATCTCGGCCACCGATTTCATGGGCGCGGCCTCGAAGATCGCCAACCGCGACTACCGCCTGGTCGAGATGTACTCGTTCGTCGCCGTCGTCTATTTCATCATCTCCTTCAGCCTTTCGTCCCTCGTGAAACGGCTGCAGGTGAAGATCGCCGTGATCCGCTAGGAGCCCTCGATAGTGGCCATGATCGACATCAAGAACGTGAGCAAGTGGTACGGGAGCTTCCAGGTCCTCACCGACTGCAGCACCGAAGTGACCAAGGGCGAAGTGGTCGTGGTGTGCGGGCCGTCGGGCAGCGGAAAGTCCACGCTCATCAAGACCGTGAACGGGCTCGAGCCCTTCCAGAAGGGCGAGATCACGGTCGAGGGCATCTCGGTCGGCGATCCGAAGACCAACCTGTCGAAGCTGCGTTCGCGGATCGGGATGGTGTTCCAGAACTTCGAGCTCTTCCCCCACATGTCGGTGGAGAAGAACCTCACGCTCGCGCAGGTGAAGGTGCTGGGCAGGCCGGAGGACCAATCGCGCGAAAAGGGCCTGAAGCTCCTGGATCGAGTGGGCCTCATCGCCCAGAAGGACAAGTTCCCCGGGCAGCTTTCGGGCGGCCAGCAGCAGCGCGTGGCCATCGCCCGCGCCCTGTCGATGGACCCCATCGCGATGCTCTTCGACGAGCCCACGTCGGCCCTGGACCCCGAAATGATCAACGAGGTGCTCGACGTGATGGTGGGCCTCGCCAAGGAAGGCATGACCATGATGGTGGTCACCCACGAGATGGGATTCGCGCGCAAGGTGGCAAATCGCGTGATCTTCATGGATCAAGGGCAGATCATCGAGGATCTCCCGAAGGACGATTTCTTCGGCAAGCCGCGCAGCGAGCGCGCCCAGCTGTTCCTGTCGAAAATCCTTCACCACTGATGTGACCTGCGTCACAGGCCGCCGGGCCCCGAAAAGGCCCTCCCGGCTGTAGGACGCCCCCCTTCGGAAATCATTGACGGAAGGGCTCTTTCTAGCGGAAACTTACCCTCCATGAACCGCCTGACGGCCATCGGCCTGGCTTCGCTCGTTGCCTACGGGCTGCTGATCGCGAGCAAGTACACCGGATTCGTCTCCGCCGCGCGCGAAGACAGGGCCCCCCAATCGGCCCTCACCGACGAAGCCGCCATGCGCGCCCTGGTGGGTGGCATGCCCGCCGAACCCGCCCCCGCCACCATGGGCCTGCCCCCGCCCCTCGCGTCGGCGCAGCCGATGCACCTGTCCCCCGCCGCGCTCGAGTTCCGCTCCTCGCGCGACCTCAAGGCCTTCTCCGACATGCTGAACGCCCGGCGTTCGAGCCTCTCGCCGGACGAGCGTTACAATCTGGCTCGTGCGCTCGAGGAATGCCAGTTCGCGACCAGCATCAACGAGGACCTCGCCGGCTACAGCGCGAAACAGCGGCGCCAGTTCCTCGCGGGGATCACTCCCGGCGACGCCAATGCGGCCAAGCGCATCGCCGCCTACGATGCGTCGGACAACACGCAGCGTTGCGCGCGCTTCCAGGGCACGAAGATCTCGTCGAAGGACATCGAGGACCTGTACAACTCCGCCGCCCAGCAGGGCGACCCGCGGGCCCAGGCGCGCCTGGTCGTTGCGGACCTGAACGCCAAGATCAGCGCCGGCAACCGCACCGAGGCGGCCCAGGCGCCTGCCCCGCAGCAAGGGTTGAGCGCCGATGCTTCGCGCGTGATCGGCCTGCTGCAGACCCAGGATCCGGAAGCGATGCTGATCGTGGGCAACTTCCTGTCGCAATCGAATGTCGCCACGCAGCTACACATCGGACCCAACGGCGAGGTTCCGGAGCCGTCGGCGCTCCTGGGCGCTTTCTCGCTCGCCGCCTGCGACATGACGGTGGATTGCACGCAGCTCAATCGCGAGCCCCAACTCGCCTGCGCGTACAGCGGCTACTGCGACTCCCAGACGTTCGAGGAGCTCTACCAGAACTTCCTCGCCTCACCCTGGGCTTACGCGAACGCGGTTCGCTACCGCAACATCATCCACACGGCGATCAACACGCAGAACTGGTCGCTGCTGGGATTGCTGCCCACGGGCAGCCCGGGCAGCAGCCAGTAACCTCTAGGCTGCGAGCACGCGAACGTGCTCGACCACGCAGCGCCCTAACGCATCGGTGTTGTAGCCGCCCTCGAGGGTCGAGACGACGCGTCCCTGCGCGTGGCGTTCGGCCACGTCGACCAACTTTTCCGTCACCCACCGGTAGTCCTCGTCGTCCAGCTTGAGATAGGCGAGCGGATCGTCGCGATGCGCGTCGAAGCCGGCCGAGACGAACACGAGCTGCGGCTTGAATGCCTCGAGCGCCGGCATCCAGAAGCGATCGACCGCGGCGCGGAAGCCCTTGCCGTCGGTCATCGCGGCGAGCGGCACGTTGATGATGTGCTCGTTGGACGAATCCGCGCCGCAATAGGGATAGTAGGGATGCTGGAAGGTCGAGCAGAGCATCACGCGCGAGTCTTCGTGGAATGCGTCCTCGGTGCCATTGCCGTGATGCACGTCGAAGTCGAGGATCGCGACGCGCTCGAGCCCGTGCGCCTCGAGCGCGTGCATCGCGCCGATCGCCACGTTGTTGAAGATGCAGAAGCCCATGGGCCGATCGGGCGTGGCGTGATGGCCGGGCGGGCGCACCGCGCAGAAGGCGTTGCGCGCTTCGGACGACATCACCATGTCGGTCGCGGCCACCACGGCCCCCGCGGCATGAAGCGCCGCCGAGAGCGATGCTGCGTTCATCTGCGTGTCGGGATCGAGGAATGCGTAGCCGCGTTGCGGCGCCGATTCGAAGATGAACTCCACGTGCTCGGGGCGATGAACGCGCTCGAGCTGCTCGCGCGTGGCCTCGGGTGACTCGCGGATCGTGAGCGACTTCGCGAGCCCCGAAGACTCCAGCGCCGCCATCACGGCCTTCAGGCGCTGCGGGGACTCCGGGTGCCCGGGGCCCATCTCGTGCAATGCGCAATCGGGATGCGTCAGCAGCGCGGTCGCCATGCCGCGATTGTAGCGGCTAGGGAGCCTCTGATCTATTCACGGGGATCTGCGTTGTGGCAGGTGCGGATGGATGCGAGGCGTCGAGGTACAGCGAATGGCCAGCCCCCTTCGCAAACCGAGCAACGAAGCAGACGCCGCACCTGCCGCAACCCCGCGATGCAGCTTCAAACGGCCAAGCTGCATCAGGGACGGGCGTCGCAGACCTCGTGAATAGATCAGAGGCTCCCTAGAAAGCGCTGTTGCGGCAGATCGGCTTCGTTCCCGAGAAGGCCGGCAGCCCGAAGGCGGGATCGCTGCTCGCGAGTCCCGAGGGTGGCGCCACGTTGTACTGGAAAGTGCCCACGCCGCTGCTCGTGAACGTGAAGGTGAACGACCCTACCTTCGTGACGGGCAGCGGGGGATTGTTCCCCCCGTAGCTCCACACCTGCCCGAACGGCGTGCCCTGCGTCACGTACATGTCACCCGAGAACACCGTTGGCGACGTCCACGTTCCGCCGGGCATTACGAACCACAGCGGTTTGAAGTTGCCGGACGACGAGGAATCGGGCTGGCGCGGGTCATAGGTGTACCAGACGGCCTCGACCTGGTTGCTCGCGTGCTGCGTGAACGTGACGCCCCAGCCGCTCTCACCACCGGGGCACGGGCCCGTGCCGGGGGCGGCGGAGTTGTCCCACAGGTCCGAGTAGTTGGTGGCGGGCGTGCTCTGCGCCGCGACCGGCAATGCCGCGACAAGGATCGTGGCGGCTAGCATTCGGTGAATCATCGTGACGTTCTCCAGCACCGCATTCGCGGCGGGTTCGTGAATCGGATTGCCCCCATTGTCCGTAAAGTAAACAGGATGGGAAGCTCAATCTTCCAGGGCCTGCCAGGCAAAGGGTCGTGCTATTCTCGACCGGCATGCTGCGTAGACCCGTAAATCGCTGACAAGGTTCCTTTTTTTCATGCTCCTCGATTCACGCAGCCGCCTCGCCGCAGGGCCCACCGAAGCCGTCGTCGCGCACGCCGGACAGGTCATATTGGGCAAGGAACGCGCGATCCGCCTCGCGATGGCGTGCATCCTCGCGCGCGGCCACCTCCTCATTGAAGACGTTCCGGGCGTGGGCAAGACCACGCTCTCGCACGCGCTCGCTCGCCTGCTGGGCCTCGACTACCAACGGATCCAGTTCACTTCGGACCTGCTGCCCGCCGACGTGATCGGTGTCTCGATCTTCGATCGCGAGACCTCGACCTTCCGCTTCCACGCGGGGCCGATCTTCGCGCAGATCATCCTCGCCGACGAGATCAATCGCGCGAGCCCGAAGGCGCAAAGCGCGCTTCTCGAGGCGATGGAAGAGCACCAGGTCACCACCGAAGGCGAAACGCGGCCCCTGCCCGAGCCGTTCTTCGTGATCGCGACGCAGAATCCCCTGCACCAGGTCGGGACGTTCCCGCTGCCCGAGTCGCAGCTCGACCGCTTCCTCATGCGCATCAGCCTGGGCTATCCAGACGCGAAGGCCGAGCGCGAGCTGCTGAGGGGCGCCGAGCGCCGCGACCTCATCGCGCACCTCGAGCCCCAGATGAATTCGGAGCAGCTCATGCAGTTGCAGAAGGCGGTGCCGCAGATGCAGGTGTCCGACGCGCTGCTGGACTACGTGCAGCAACTCATCGGGCACACGCGCAACTCGCCACGCTTCACGCAAGGCCTTTCGCCGCGAGCCGGCGTCGCGATCCTTCGCGCCGCGCAATCCTGGGCCATGATGGAGGGCCGGCGCCAGGTGCTGCCCGAAGACGTGCAGGCGATCCTTCCCGCCGTCGTCGGCCACCGGCTGCACGGAAGTGCCGATGCCGTGAAGGGCGGCTTCGACCCGGCGAAGGAATTGATCTCGAGCGTCCCGATCCCGTAGCGCCTTGATCGCCAACCTCAGGCAATCGATCTCGGACTGGATCTTCCGTGCGAGGGTGCCGGAGAGTCCGCCGGTCACGCTCGTCCAGCGGCGCATCTTCATCCTGCCGACGCGCCAGGGCTACAGCTTCGCGTTCATGGTGATGGTGCTGCTCATCGCGTCGATCAACTATGCGCTGGCACTCGGATTCGTCCTCACCTTCACGCTCGTGAGCATGGCCGGCGTGGCGATGCTGCACACGTGGCGCAACCTCGCGCATCTCAAGCTTCGCCCGGGGCGTTGCGATTCGATCTTCGCGGGAGAGACGGCGCAGTTCGGCATCACCGTCGAGACACCGTCGGCGACGCGCTTCGCGATCGCGGTGCGGCGCCGCGACGGCGAACCGGTCTATTCGGACGTGATCCCCCACGGGGTGACCGCGATCACGGTGCCGCAGGCCGCCCCGCGCCGCGGCCTGCTTCGCTGCGGGCGCCTCGAGATCTTCACTCGCTATCCCGTGGGTCTCTTCCATGCCTGGTCGTACGTGGACTTCGATCTGAAAGTGATCGTCTATCCGCGCCCCGATCCCGACGCCGGCGCGCCGCCCATGCATTCGAAGAGCGACACAGAAGAGGGCATTCCCGTGGCGGGCGATGAGGAGTTCAACTTCCTGCGCACCTATCGCGCGGGTGACGCTCCCAAGCTCATCGCGTGGAAGGCGCTGGCGCGCGAACGGGGACTGCTCACCAAGGAGTTCAGCGCCATGGCCTCGAGCGAGCTCTGGCTCGATTGGGACGAGGCTCGCGCGCCCAATACCGAGTCGCGCCTTTCGGTGCTCGCGCAGTGGGTCATCCAGGCCGAACACTTCGGGCAGGGCTACGGCCTTCGCATTCCCGGTACCGTGATCCCGCCCAATCGCGGGGAATCGCACCGCACGCGCTGCCTCGAGGCACTGGCGCTCTTCGCCGCATGAAGAAGGCCGCGGCCGCCTCGCCCTACCTCGACGTTCGCAACGTGATGTGGCTTCTCGCGGCGATGTCCTTCGTCGTCGCGCCGCACCTCTTTCGCCTGCCCTATTGGGTGGACGCGTTCTTCATCGGGATCGTCGCGTGGCGCGGCTGGATGGCGTGGAAGGCGATGCGGCATCCCTCGCGCTGGACCATGGCCCTGCTCACCGTGGGCGTCACGGTCGCGATCCTGCAGAGGTACCAGACGATTTCCGGACGCGAGGCGGGAGTGACGCTCCTCATCGTGATGGCGGCGCTGAAGCTGCTGGAGATGCGGGCGCAGTACGAGGTGACGCTCTCGATCTACCTCGGTTTCTTCCTCGTGATCACGAACTTCCTCTTCTCGCAGACCATCCCGCTGGGGCTCTACATGCTCGCCTGCGTGTGGATCCTGGTGGGCACTCTGGTGGGATTCAACCGCGTGGGGAGCACGCCCACGCTGCGCGAGCGCCTGCGCCCGGCGGCCTCGCTGCTGCTGCAATCGATCCCGCTCATGATCGCATTCTTCGTGATCTTCCCGCGCGCCACCGGCCCGCTCTGGGCGCTGCCGCAGGATTCGCGCTCCGGCGCGTCGGGCCTTTCCGAGACGATGAGCCCGGGCAACATCTCCAACCTCATCAAGTCCGACGCCATCGCCTTCCGCGTGCGGTTCGACGCGGAGCGCCCGCCGTTCTCGAAGCTCTACTGGCGCGGGCCCGTGATGACCGAGTTCGACGGCATGACGTGGAGCATGCCCGCCATCGCGCCGGCTGGGGGGCTCGACTATTCGAAGCGCGAGGGGCGCGTGGACTACACGGTCGTCCTCGAGCCGCACAACAAGACCTGGGTCTTCGCCCTCGACGTGCCCGCCGAGCTTCCGCCGGGAACCTACGCCCTGGGTGACCTCGAGGTGCGCGACCGCCGCCCCGTGACCGAGCGCAAGCACTACGAGATGAGCTCGTACCTCGACTACCGCTATGGAGAGTCGACTTCCCCTGCCGTGCTGAAGGCGATGCTCCGGATCAACGAGACGCGCAACCCGCGCACCATCGCGCTCGCCCGCAAGTGGGCCGCCGACTATCCCGACAAGCGCGCCCTGCTCCAGCAGGTTTTCCAGTTCTACAACCGCGAATTCTCCTACACGCTCGAGCCGCCGCTGCTCGACCCGCGCAATCCCTATGACGACTTCCTGTTCGACTCGAAGCAGGGATTCTGCGAGCACTACGCGGGAAGCTTCGCGCTCATCATGCGCGCGGCCGGGATCCCCGCGCGCGTGGTGACGGGCTACCAGGGCGGGGAAGTGAATCCCATCAACAAGGAGCTCGTCGTGCGCCAGGCCGACGCCCACGCGTGGGTGGAGATCTGGATCGAAGGGGAAGGATGGGTTCGCATCGACCCGACGGGCGCGGTGTCTCCGCTACGCGTCGAAAGCGGCGTGAATGCTGCCCTGGGGCCCATCGGCGTGATCCCGTCGCTCGTCGCGGCCGACCCGCTCGGCTTGCTCGCGGGCATTCGCGACTCGTGGCGCGCGATGAACAGCCAATGGGATCAATGGGTGGTGGGATACAACAGCGAGAAGCAGCGCCAGTTCTTCATGCAATTCGGCGCGCCCTCGGTCGACTGGCAGACGCTGGGCGCGTGGCTCATCGTCGCGACATTCGGCATCGGAAGCCTCCTCTCGCTCGCCCTCTTCGTGCGCGACCTTCCGCCGCGCCGCGAAGCTTCAGTGGCGGCCTGGGACCACTACTGCCGCAAACTCGCGGCGACGGGACTCGAGCGCGCGCCGTCCGAAGGACCGCTCGATTTCCTCGAGCGCGTGCGAAAGGAACGGCCCGGGCTCGCGCAATCGGCCGAGGAGATCACGCGCGGCTACATCGAGGCGCGCTACGGAGACGGCGCCACGCGCCAGGAGCTGCGCGAGCTCGCGCGGCGTGTTCGCGCCTTCCGCTCCGCATGAGCACGATCCGCCGCAACGACCCCTGCCCCTGCGGCAGCGGACGGCGCTACAAGGATTGCCACGGCAAGCTCGAGGCGGGCGCGCCCTCGGTCGATGGAATGCTTCAACGGGCCCTCGCGGCGCACCAGCAGCTGCGCCTCGACGAGGCCGAGCGCGACTATCGCGGGGCGCTGGCGCAGGATCCCTCCAACGCCGTCGCGACCCATTACCTCGGGCTCCTCGCCTGGCAACGCGGCGACGTGGCCGAAGGCGAATCCAGGATGCGCGCGAGCCTGCTGCTGGACGCGAAGGTTCCCGATTTCCACAACAACCTGGGATTACTCCTTCGAGACACGGGGCGCGCGCAAGCGGCCCTGGCAGAATTCCGCGCAACGCTGGGCCTCGATCCGCGCTGGATCGAGGCCTACAGCAACCTCGGGCTCACGCTCGAATCGATGGGGCGCTGGGACGAAGCTGTCGCGGCCTATCGCGAAGCCATCGCGCACCAGCCGCATTTCGCCGCGGCGCACCAGAACGTCGCGCGCACGTACCTCATGCGAAATGAGATCGCCGAGGGCTGGAACGAATACCGCTGGCGCCATCTCGCGCAAGGCGCATCGCCCAAGCCGCCCGATGCCAACGCGCGCCCCCTGCCCCTTTCGCTGGCGGGCAGGAGCATGGCCATCGTCGCCGAGCAAGGCCTGGGTGATGTCCTCTTCTTCCTGCGCTTCGCGCCGGTGCTCGTCCACCGCGGCGCGCGCCTCGCATTCCGCGGCGATACGCGATTGCATTCGATGCTGTCGCGCACGGGATTGTTCGAACTGGGCGTCGGCGCCCCCGGCGCGCCCAACGCGGGCCTCGAGGCGATCTTCGTGGGGGACCTGCCGTGGCTGCTCGGCATCAATGACGCGTCGAAGGGACCGGGGCCGCTCGGACTCGTGCCCGACCCGCAGCGCGTCTCGCGAATGCGCGCGGCGCTGGAAGCCCACGGTCCCGCGCCCTACATAGCCCTCACCTGGCGCGGCGGCGTGAGGCCCACCGGCCCGGCGAGAACGCAGTTGAAGCAGGTCGATCCGCCGGCGCTCGGGGCGGCGCTGCACGGCCATCGCGCGTCGTGGATCTCGGTGCAACGGTTTCCGAAAGAAGGCGAACGCGAGGCGCTCGCCGCCGCCCTCGGCGCACCGGTGCTCGACATGAGCGGCGCGAACGGCGAGCTCGAAGACGTGCTGGCGCTCCTGTCGCTCGTCGATTCCTACATCGCGGTGAGCAATGCGAACGTGTACCTTCGCGCGGGCACCTCGACTTCGATGAGGATCCTCGTCCCGCATCCGCCCGAGTGGCGGTGGGGACTCGCGCCGCGCTCGCCGTGGTTTCCCGCAGTGCCGCTCTACCGCCAGCGCGTCGACGGCGACTGGAGCGAAGCGTTCTCGCAGCTCACCGCGGACCTGTGAAACCGGGGACAGACCCCGGTTCACATCGAAGGCAGGTACTTCGCGGGATCGACGGGCTTGCCCTGGCGGCGCACCTCGAAATGCAGCAGGACCTGGTCCGAATCGGTCGAGCCCATCTCCGCGATCTTCTGGCCCTTCTTCACGTCCTGCTGTTCCTTCACGAGGATGTTGTCGTTGTGCGCGTAGGCCGACAGCCACGTGTTGTTGTGCTTGATGATCACGAGCTTGCCGTAACCGCGCAGTCCCACGCCCGCGTAGACGACGCGCCCTCCGGCCGCCGCGAGCACGGGCGCGCCTTTCTTGCCCGCGATGTCCATGCCCTTGCTCGCCTCGGTGAAGGGAGCCAGGACCTTGCCTTTCGCCGGCCACATCCAATCCACGTCCTCCTTGTCCGTGCCGGCCGATTTCTCGGGCTCGGGTGTTGGCGACGGCCCCGTGGGAGCGACGACCGGCGGCGGAGCGACGGGCGGCATCGTGGGCGTGACGGAAGGCACGGGCGTGTCGGGTGGCGTGGCGCCAACGGGTGATCCGCCGGCATCCGGTGCGCTCATCTGGGCCAATGCGCGTTCGGAGAACGGCACCTTCGCCGCGCGCGGCTCGACTTTCGAGGCCGCCGTGTTGGCGAGCGGCCGCCCTTCGATCGGCGTATTGGCCTGTGCGAGCGGCGTGGTGACGGGCGGGCCCGACGGCAACGGCGCCGCCGCCGCCGCCGCGGCCGGCGACCCGAGCAGCAGCACCTGCCCGATCTCGATGCGATTCGGATTCGCGATGTTGTTCCACGCCACCAGGTCGCGATAGTCGAGACCGTACTGCAGCGCGATGCTCACCAGCGTGTCGCCCTTCTTCACGGAATGCGTGGGAATCGGCGGCGGGGGTGGCGGCTGTGCCGGCGGGGCCGGAGGCGCCTCCACGACGGGCGGCGGCGGCTGCATGCGATCGATGACGGGCGCGGGTCGATGGGTCGCGCAGGCGGCGAGAAGAAGCGCAAGCGCGAAGGCGAGTGTCTTTTTCATCCAAGTCCCGGCACGAGCGGAACAAATCGCACCGCGGCGCACCGGCGCTCGGTGAATCCGGTCTCGCTGCGATCGATCACGTAGAGCCATTGGTCGTCCGTTCCCACCGGCAATACCATGCGCCCGCCGACCGCGAGCTGCTGCTTCAGCGCATCGGGCACGTGGGTGGCCGACGCGGCCATGAGGATTCCGTCGTAGGGCGCGGCTTCCGGATATCCGGAATGGCCGTCCACGTGCTTGTAGCGAATGTTGTAGAAGCGAAGGTCGCGCAGGTGCCGCCGGGCCTTGTCCATGAGGGGAGCGATACGCTCGAGCGTATAGACCTCTTTCACGAGGCGCGCCAGGACCGCCGTCTGGTAGCCGCACCCGGTGCCGACTTCGAGGACTTTCGCGACCGGCTTTTCCAGCAGGAGCTCGGTCATGAGGGCAACGATCACGGGGCTCGAGATCGTCTGGCCGTGGCCGATCGGAAGGGCCACGTCCTCGTAGGCGCGCGAGGCGATGCCCTCGTCGACGAAGAGGTGCCGCGGGACCTCCATCATCGCGCCCAGCACGCGCTGGTTGGTGATGCCCTCGGCGCGCAGCATCTCGATCATGCGCATGCGCGTGCGCTCGGAGGTCATGCCGATCCCGTCACGGGCGCTCATTTCGAGATCCAGTCGCAGATCGTGCCGATCTGTTCCGCGTGGGTGAGGTCTACCTGGAGCGGCGTAATCGACACGGCGCCGCGCTCGAGCGCGTTGAAGTCGGTGCCCGGCCCCGCTTCGCGGGCCGCACCCGCGGGCCCGACCCAATACACGGTTTCGCCGCGCGGATTCTTTCCCTCCACCACGGGCTGGGCCTTATGGCGCCGTCCGAGCCGCGTCACCTCGATTCCGGTGATCGACTCATAGGCCACGTCGGGCACGTTCACGTTGAGGAGCACGGGGGTTCCGAGCGGCGCGCGCGCCAGGCGCTTCACGAGGTCGTGGGCCACGCGGCCCGCGCTCTTGTAGTGCGCGAATTCCTTTCCCACCAGCGAGACCGCGATCGACGGGATTCCGAGGAGGTAGCCCTCGGTGGCCGCGGCGACGGTGCCCGAATAGAGCGTGTCGTCGCCCATGTTGGAGCCGCTGTTGATGCCCGAAACGATCACGTCGGGCTCGAAGTCGAGCAGGCCCGTCACCGCCATGTGGACGCAATCGGTCGGCGTCCCGTTCACATAGTAGAAACCGTTGTGGGCGTGGGTGAGCTGCAGCGGCCGGTCGAGCGTGAGGGAGTTGGAGGCGCCGCTGCGGTCGCGCTCGGGCGCGACCACGGTGATGTCTCCCAGCGGGGCGAGGGACTCGGCGAGAACGGCGAGTCCGGGTGCGAAGTAGCCGTCGTCGTTCGAGAGGAGGATCCGCATTTCGAGGGGAAAGTATAAGGCACGAGGCGTCCCTCGCGCCTATTCCACTGCCGGCACGCAGCTGCAAAACAGATTCCTGTCGCCGTACACGTTGTCGGCGCGCCCCACGGGCACCCAGTACTTGCCGCGGCGAAGCGATTTCACCGGGTAGGCCGCGAGCTCGCGGCCGTACGCGTGCTTCCAATCGTCGGCCATCACGGCTCCCGCGGTATGCGGCGCGTTCTTCAGGGGATTGTCCTCGCGGTCCATGCGGCCTTCTTCCACCGCGCGGATCTCGTCGCGGATCGCGATCATCGCGTCGCAGAACCGGTCCAGCTCGGCCTTGGACTCGCTTTCCGTGGGTTCCACCATGAGCGTGCCCGCCACCGGGAACGACATCGTGGGCGCATGGAAGCCGTAGTCGATGAGGCGCTTGGCCACGTCCTCCACCTGGATGCCCGAAGCCTCCTTGAGCGGGCGAAGGTCGAGGATGCATTCGTGCGCGACCAGGCCGCCGGGCCCCGAGTAGAGCACCGGATAGTGCGGCGCCAGCCGCCTGGCGATGTAGTTCGCGTTGAGGATCGCGACCTCGCTCGCCGCCGTGAGGCCCGCGTCGCCCATCATCTCGATGTACATCCACGAGATCGGAAGGATCGAGGCGCTCCCGTAGGGCGCCGCCGTCACCGCGCCGATCGCGTCGGGAGAAGAATCGAGGTGGCGATGGCCGGGCAGGAACTTCGCGAGGTGCGCGCCGACCGCGACGGGACCCACGCCCGGTCCGCCGCCGCCGTGCGGGATGCAGAACGTCTTGTGGAGGTTCAGGTGCGAGACGTCGCCGCCGAATTCTCCCGGCGCGGTGAGGCCCACCATCGCATTCATGTTGGCGCCGTCCACGTACACCTGCCCGCCGTGGCGGTGCACGATGTCGCAGATCTCCGTGATGCCCGACTCGAACACGCCATGGGTCGAGGGATAGGTGACCATGATCGCCGCGAGGTTGGCCGCGTGCTGCGCCGCCTTCTTCCCGAGGTCGCCGAGGTCCACATTGCCCTTGTCGTCGCAGGCGACCACGACCACCTGCATTCCGGCCATGTGCGCGGAGGCGGGATTGGTGCCGTGCGCGGAGCTGGGAATGAGGCAGACGTTGCGGTGCGGCTCGCCGCGGCTCGCATGCCACTTGCGGATGATGAGCAGCCCCGCGTATTCGCCCTGGGATCCGGCGTTGGGCTGGATCGAGACGGCGGCGTACCCCGTGGCCTGCGCCAGCCGCTTCTCGAGGCTCTCGATCAGCTCGCGATAGCCGCGCCATTGGTCGGCCGGCGCGAGCGGATGGATGTGCGCGAATTCGCGCCAGGAGACGGGAATCATCTCGCTCGTGGCATTGAGCTTCATCGTGCAGGATCCCAGCGGGATCATCGAGCGGTCGAGGGCGAGGTCCTTGTCGGCCAGGCTTCGCAGGTAGCGAAGCATCTCGGTTTCCGAGCGATAGCGGTTGAAGACCGGGTGCTGCAGGTACGGCGTCGTGCGCGCAAGTGCCGGGGGAATGGCGGAAGGCGTTTCGCGATCGAGGTCGGCGGCCGTGAAAGCGACCGGGTTGCCCGAGAAGATGCGCCAGATGTTCTCCACGTCCTCGCGCGTGGCCGTCCCATTGAGCGAAATGCCGAGGCGTCCCGCATCGACGCGGCGGAAGTTCACGCGCGCCGCGCGCGAACGCTCGACGATGGCGGCCGTGCGATCGCCGGTGGCCACGGTGATTGTGTCGAAGAAGTCGCGCGTCTCGACGTTGAAGCCCGCCTTCGCCAGACCCTCCTTGAGGATCGCCGTAAGCCGGTGCACGCGGCGCGCGATGCGCTCCACGCCTCGCGGACCGTGGTACACGGCGTACATCGACGCCATCACGGCCAGCAGGACCTGCGCGGTGCAGATGTTCGAAGTGGCCTTCTCGCGGCGGATGTGCTGCTCGCGAGTCTGGAGCGCGAGGCGATAGGCGGTGTGTCCCTGCGCATCGATCGTCACGCCTACGAGGCGACCCGGCATGTTGCGCTTCAGCTCGTCGCGCGTCGCCATGAACGCGGCGTGGGGGCCACCGAACCCGACAGGCACGCCGAAACGTTGCGAGCTCCCCACGGCCACGTCGGCGCCCCATTCGCCCGGGGGCTTCAGCAGGGCGAGCGAAAGGATATCCGCGGCGGCCACGAGAAGGCCGCCCCGCGCGTGCAGCGCCTCCGCGATGGCCGCGTAGTCGCGGATCTCGCCATTCACGCCGGGATATTGGACGAGGACGCCGAACGCGTCCTCGGTGGCGAGCGCCGCGGCCGGGAGAACGCGAACCTCGATGCCGAGCGGCTCGGCGCGCGTCTTCACCACGTCGATCGTCTGCGGCAATACGTCGTCGGCCACCGCGAAGACGCGCGAGGCGTTCTTCGTCGAGCGCTGGCAAAGCGTCATCGCCTCGGCGGCAGAGGTCGCTTCATCGAGCATCGAAGCGTTGGCGACGGCGAGCCCCGTGAGGTCCGTCACCATCGTCTGGTAGTTGAGCAGTGCCTCGAGGCGGCCCTGGGAGATCTCAGGCTGGTACGGCGTGTAGGCCGTGTACCAGGCCGGATTCTGGAAGATGTTTCGCAGGATCACGCCCGGCGTGTGGGTCTCGTGGTAGCCCTGGCCGATGAACGACCTGTAGAGCTCGTTCTTCTCGGCGATGGTGCGTAGCGCTTGCAGCGCATCGCCCTCGGTGCGCGGGGGCGGAAGCCCCATCGGAGTCTTGCGGCGGATGGACTTCGGGACGACCGCGTCGATCAACGCATCGCGGGAAGTGAAGCCGAGCGCCGCGAGCATCGCAACCTGATCGTCGGGATCGGGACCGATATGGCGGCGGGAGAACGCGGCGCGGTCCTCGAGCTGCTCCAGGGCGAGGCGGGATAGATCCAGGACGGGCGTGTCGGGCATGGCTTCCTCGTGCGGCTTCAGGCCGCGGCGGCTTTCTCGTAGGCGGCGGCGTCGAGCAGCTTGTCGACCTCGCCGGGATTCGCGGGCTTGATGCGGAACATCCAGGCCGCGAACGCGTCCTCGTTCACCTTCTCGGGCGCGTCGCCCAGTGCCGCGTTCGCGGCGACGATCTCGCCCGCGACCGGCGCGTAGATGTCGGAGGCGGCCTTCACCGATTCGACGACTCCCACGGCTTCGCCGGCCTTCACCTGGCGCCCGGCCTGCGGCGCCTCGACGAAGACGATGTCGCCCAATTGCTCCTGCGCGTGGTCGGTGATGCCGATTGACACCGTTCCATCGGATTCGCGGCGCACCCATTCGTGCGAAGTGGTATAGCGAAGGTCTTGCGGAAGTTTCATGGCTCTTCCTTGTGTCGTTGTCAGTTGACGAGGATCTTTCCGTTGCGAACGAAAGGCGGTTTCACGACGCGCGCGGCAAGGCTCTTGTCGCGGACCTGCACGTGGACCGTCGCGCCGATAGCCACGCCGAGCGGCAGCCGCGCCAACGCGATGGACCGGGACATCGTGGGCGAGAACGTGCCGCTCGTGATCTCGCCCTCGCCTTCCGGCGCGGCGACTTTCTGGTGCGCGCGAAGCACGCCTCCCCCGTCGACGAGGACAAGCCCGAGGAATTGGCGATGCATGCCGTTGGCCTGCAGCGCGCGCCTGCCGACGAAATCGCGATGGCCTTCCCTGAGATCGACGGTCCACGCAAGGCCTGCGTCGAGCGGCGAGACGTGCTCGTCCATGTCCTGGCCGTAGAGGTTCATCCCGGCTTCCAGGCGCAGCGTGTCGCGCGCCCCGAGGCCGCAGGGACGGGCACCGCCGGTGACGAGCTTCTGCCACATCGCAGTCGCCTCGGTGGCGGGCACCATCACCTCGAAGCCATCCTCGCCGGTGTAACCCGTGCGTGCGATGAGAAGGCCCTCGACGAGCGCGGCGCTGAAGGGCACGAGGTCCTGGGTCGCCGCGCGTGTCGCGGGATACGAAGCCCGGAAAATTTCCCGGGCATGCGGGCCCTGGATCGCGATGATGCAAAGGTCGCGGCGCGGCCGGATATGGACTTGCGCATTCCACGTGTCGCGAAGCGTCGCGAGCCAGCCCAGGTCTTTCTCCGCGGTGCCCGCGTTCACGACGATGCGAAAGTGCCGCTCGCCCAGGAAATAGACGATGAGGTCGTCGACCACGCCGGCGTCCTCGGTGAGCATGCAGGTGTAGAGCGCCTTGCCGGATACCTTGAGCTTGTCGACGTTGTTGGCGAGCGCGCGGCGGAGGAAATCACGCGCGCCCTCACCCTCCACCTCCACCGCGAGCATGTGGGAGACGTCGAACAGACCGGCGAAGCTGCGCACGGCGCGGTGCTCCTCGATCTGCGAGCCGTAGTTCACCGGCATGTCCCAGCCGCCGAAATCCACCATGCGGGCGCCCGCGGCCTTGTGCAGCTCGTGAAGCGGTGTCTTCTTCAGCAAGTTCGTCGATCTCCGGTCGCAAATGAAAAAGGGGTGATGCAAGCGATCTCGCTTGCATCACCCCTCTGTCCTTGGCACCTGAGAGATTGACCCCTTCGGTGGACGGCCGCAATCGCCGTCGCTCTCCAGAGACCGGAAAATTCATCCGGATCCGAACGGTCCTTTTGCCTGAGAGTTTGCGGGCGCTACCCCTTCGGCGGCCGGTGAACCGGCGCTCTCCCGATCGGATACCGTGATTTTAGCGCATCAACCCGTGGACCGCATGAGCGGCAGGCGCACGACGAATTCCGAGCCCTTGCCGTATCCCTCGCTCGAGGCCACGATGGAGCCGCCGTGCAATTCGACGATGCGCCGCGTGAGCGTAAGGCCGATACCCAGGCCGCCGTCGGCGCGATCGATTGTGCGTTCGCCCTGGGCAAATAGGTCGAAGACGTTCTCGAGCGTTTCGGGCGCGATGCCCATGCCGTTATCCTTCACGCGGACGATGGCGTCATCGCCTTCGGTTCCGATCTCCAGCCACACGTCGCCGTTCTCGGGCGTGTACTTGGCGGCGTTGTTCAGGAGGTTCATCACCGCTTGCGTGAGGCGCGTGATGTCGCCGTTGACGGTCACGGGCTCCACCACCGGTTCCTGGTGAAGCTGCTGGCGGCGCACTTCGAAGAGCGGCCGGGTGGCTTCGACAGCATTGGCCGCGGCATCGCGCAGGTCCATGGGCGCCGGCTGGAGGCGGAGCTTGCCCCGCGTGATGCGCGAGACATCGAGCAAGTCGTCGACCAGACGGGTAAGGTGCATGGCCTGGCGCTCGATCACGGCGCGGCACCAGGTGATCTGCGGGCTCGTCTCGCCAACCATCGCCATGATCCCCACGGCGTTGCGAATGGGCGCGAGTGGGTTGCGCAGCTCGTGGGCGAGCATCGCGAGGAATTCGGTGAGGTGGCGCCCCTGCTGCTCGAGCTCCTCCATGCGCTTCTTGTCGGACAGGTCGCGCGTGACCTTGGCGAAGCCGCGCAGTTGCCCCGCCGAGTCGTAAAGCGCGGTCACGACCACGTCGGCCCAGTAACGCGTCCCATCCTTGCGCACGCGCCAGCCGCGGTCCTCGGCGCGGCGATTGAGCGTCGCGGCGCGCAACTCCGCGGCCGGCCGGCCGGCTGCCACGTCGTCGATCGCATAGAGGCACTCGAAGGACTGGCCGATGATCTCCTCGGCCCGGTAGCCCGTGATGCGCTCGGCGCCGGCGTTCCAGGTCATCACGCGGCCCCCCGCATCGAGCATGAAGATGGCGTCCTGGACGCCCTCGACGAGGGCGCGGAACCGCTGTTCGCTTTCGCGCAGCCGCTCCTCGGTATTGCGGCGCACCGTGAGGTCGCGCGTCACCTTGGAGAAGCCGAGCAACTCGCCGTCGTCGTCGCGCATCGCGGTGATGATGACGTTGGCCCAGAAGCGCGAGCCGTCCTTGCGGATGCGCCAGCCCTCGTCCTCGAAGCGTCCTTGCTGTCGCGCCATATCCAGCTCGTGCTGCGGCCAGCGCCGCTCGATGGCCTCGGCCGGATAGAAGATCGAGAAATGCTTGCCGAGCACCTCGGCGGACTCGTACCCCTTCAGGTGCTGCGCGCCGCGATTCCATGACTGGATGCGGCCCTCGGGATCGAGCATGAAGATGGCGTAGTCGCCGACCGTCTCGACGAGCCTGCGAAACGGCTCGTCGCCCCATTGGCCGGTCGCGGTTCCGACCTCCGGCTTTTTCGAGGGGAAGCTCACGTTTCTCGGCTGTAGCGCCATGTCTGGTCCGGGGGCAACATCGGTTCGACCGGCGGTCCGCATGCGCGTTCTCGTGCCTGCGGGGAAGGATTTGGTCGGGGCGAGAGGATTCGAACCTCCGACCCCCTGCACCCCATGCAGGTGCGCTACCAGGCTGCGCTACGCCCCGACCGAGCCTGAAATTATACGACAGTCGAGTGGCTCCCCGACGGCTCGGGGACGAAATCCGCGGTCGGACAGCCTGTCCCCGCTGCTGATTTCCGCTATCGCTCCAACATCTTGAGGATGCTTTTCAGTTCCTTGCGGATGTTCGAGGGCGACAGGGGCTGCGGGACGGTCATTGTCTTCTGGGCGTCGGTCGCGCGCGGCGTGGCGGACATGGCCGGCGCAGGTTCCTCGAGGCGGTTGCGCGCGCCGTTGATCGTGAAGCCGTGCTCGTAGAGCAGCTCGCGGATGCGCCGGATCAGCAGCACTTCGTGGTGCTGGTAATAGCGCCGGTTGCCGCGGCGCTTCAGGGGTTTCAGCTGCGTGAACTCCTGCTCCCAGTATCGGAGCACATGCGGCTTCACTCCGCACAACTCGCTTACTTCGCCGATCGTGAAGTAGCGCTTGGCGGGGATGGCCGGGAGGTCAGTCGTCGCCAGGGTCTCCGTGGCCATTGAAGGACTTCTCCACGAGGCTCTTCAGCTTCTGGCTTGCATGGAAAGTGACCACGCGGCGCGCCGTAATGGGGATTTCCTCGCCGGTCTTCGGGTTGCGTCCGGGGCGCTGGGGCTTCTTGCGAAGCTGGAAATTGCCGAAGCCCGAAAGCTTGACCATTTCCCCGCGCTCGAGCGCGATGCGGATCTCCTCGAAGAACGACTCGACCATGTCCTTGGCCTCGCGCTTGTTCAGGCCGACCTTCTCGAACATGAGGTCGGCCAGCTCGGCCTTGGTAAGGGTGACTTTGTCTTTCACGTGCGCGGCTTGGCTTTGAATTGTTGGGTCAGCTGCTCGCGGATGGAGGCCACAATTCCCTCCACCTCGGAATCTGTCAAAGTCCTGTCAGTATCCTGCATAACTATACGTAGGGCAAGGCTTTTTTTACCCGGCTCGACCCCTTTTCCGCGGTACTGATCGAAGACTTCGACCTCCCGGACGAGGCCCGGAACGGCCCCCCGGACGGCCTCCAGGAGGCGCCCCACGGGCAGGTCCTCGGCGATCTCGAAGGACACGTCCCGGCGCACCGTGGGCATGCGGGAAACACCCTGGAAACGCGGGATCTCCCCCGCGAGGAAGGGCTCCACGAGGACCTCGAAGAGCACGGGCGGGGTAGGTAGCTCATATCGCTGTTGAAGGCCCGGATGGAGCTCTCCGATCATCCCAACGGGCTTGCCGTCCGCAAGGACGGTGGCGCAGCGCCCCGGGTGGCACGCGGGGTGGGTGGCGGCCACGAATTGCAATTGAAATGCGCCGGCCAGGGCCTGCAGGTCCCCCTTGGCGTCGAAGAAATCGGTCCGGGCGCCCTTCTCGCCCCACTGCTCGGGCCAACGCGTTCCGAAGGCCAATGCGGCGATGCGCTCGGGCTGGACCGCCACATCGGGCGCGGAGCCCTCGAAGCATCGGCCGATCTCGAAGACCCGCACGCGATCCTCGCCACGATTGAGGTTGGAGACGAGGGTCTGCACGAGGCCTCCCGTCAACGTGGTCCGCATCACGCCCATCTGGCTCGAAATCGGATTGGCGAGGCGCACCGGCGTGGTGTTACCCGCGAAATCGCGTTCCCAATCCTCGGAAACGAAGCTGTAGTTGATGACTTCCTGGTAGCCCAGCGCCGCCATCGCGTGGCGAAGGTCGAAGCGGTCGCGGCGCCCCTCGTGCAGCGCGAGCATCGGGACGCTGGAGCGCGGCGCGACTGCGGGAACGTGGTCATAGCCGTGAATGCGCGCGATCTCCTCGACGTAGTCTTCCTCGATGGCGAGGTCGAAGCGCCACGAGGGCGGTGTCGCGCGAATGCCGCCGGCGTCCGCCTCGGGACGGCACGCGAGCCGATCGAGGATCGATTTCATCTCGGCCTCGTCGACCGAATATCCGAGCAGCGTTCGAACGCGCGCGGGCCGCACGACAATCGGCGAACGCGCGGGCAACGTGCCTTCCGCGCGCGACACCGGGCCTGCCTGCCCCCCGCAGATTTCAAGCGTGAGCGCCGTCGCGCGATCGAGTGCACCCGCGCAGCCTTCCGGATCGACGCCGCGTTCGAATCGATGGGCCGCGTCGCTCGCGAGCTGCAGCTCGCGCGACTTGCCCTGGACCGCTTCGGGATTGAAGAACGCCGATTCGAAGAAGACGTCGGACGTGGCATCTCCCACCATCGTGCCGTGACCGCCCATCACGCCCCCCAAGGCCACCGGGCCCCTCGAATCGGCGATGGCGAGCAGGCCCGCGCGATATTCGACCGGCTGGTCGTTCAGCAGCTTGATCGACTCGCCCGCCTTCATGTAGCGCACGTCGATCGAGCCCTGGAGTTTCGCGTTGTCGAACGCATGCATCGGCTGCCCGCGCTCGAGCATCACGTAGTTGGTGATGTCCACGAGCGGGCTGATGGCGCGAAGTCCCGCGCGCTCGATGCGCCGAACCATCCATGCGGGGGTCTTCGCGCGCACATCGATGCCGCGGATGACCCGGCCCAGGTACCGGCCACAAGCCCTGGCTTCGGAAATCTTCACCTCGCGCGTGTCGGAGAGTTCCTCGGCAGGTTTCGGCGCCGTGGGCAGCGTGAGCTTCGCACCCGCGATCGCCGCCACGTCGCGCGCGATCCCGAACATCGACTGGCAATCGCCGCGATTGGGCGTGAGCTTCAGCGTGAAGATCACGTCGTCGAGGCCCAGTACCTCGCGAATGTCGCGGCCGACGGGGGCATCGGCATCGAGCACCAGGAGGCCCGCGTGATCGTCCGACATGCCGAGCTCGCGCGCCGAGCAGAGCATCCCGCTGGATTCCACGCCGCGCAGCTTCGCCTTCCTGATCTCCAGGTCGGGCAACTTCGCGCCAACGAGCGCGCACGGCACCTTCTGTCCCGCGGCGACATTGGGCGCGCCGCAAACGATCTGCAGGATCTCGCCCGTGCCCGCATCGACCTCGGTCACGCGAAGCTTGTCGGCATTGGGATGCGGTGCCACGCTCTTCACGAGTGCTACGACGATCCCGGTGAAGTCGCCCGCGACCGGGGTGATCTCCTCGACCTCGAGGCCGCCCATCGTGAGCGCGCGCGCGAGCTCCTCGACCGGCATGTCGACGGCCACCAGCTCCTTCAGCCACGCGATGGAGACTCTCATCGGAATTGCGCCAGGAACTTCAAGTCGTTTTCGAAGAACAGGCGCAGGTCCGCGACACCGTACTTGAGCATGGCGAGGCGATCGAGGCCCATGCCGAACGCGAATCCGGAATAACGCTGCGGATCGATTCCGCCGTTGCGCAAGACGTCGGGATGCACGACACCGGCACCCGCGATCTCGAGATAGGTGATCTCGCCGCTCCTGCCCGGGCTGTTTGATCCTGCCGGCTCGTTCCTCGGCCACGGCATGTCGATCTCGACGCCCGGTTCGACGAAGGGGAAATACGACGGGCGGAAGCGAAGATCGATGTCGTCGCGCTCGAAGAAGGCGCGGCAGAACTGCGTGATCGTGCCCTTGAGGTCGGCGAGGCTGATGCCCTCATCGACCCAGAGCCCCTCGACCTGGTGGAACATCGGCGAGTGCGTCGCGTCGTGGTCGTTGCGGTACACGCGTCCCGGGCAAATGATGCGGATCGGAGGCTTGTGCGCCTCCATGTATCGGATCTGCACGGGAGAGGTCTGCGTGCGCAGGACGTTTTCCGTGCCCGCGATGTAGAACGTGTCCTGCATGCTGCGCGACGGATGGTCCGGGAACATGCGCAGCGCCGTGAAGTTGTACCAGTCGTTCTCGATCTCGGGGCCATCGGCCACGGAGAATCCCATCGTGCGGAAGAGCGCCTCGACCTGTTGCTGTGCGCGTGCGATGGGATGCAGCCCTCCGGGCGACGTGCCACGCCCCGGCAGCGTGACGTCGATCGATTCCGCGCCGAGCTTCGAATCGAGGTCGGCAGCGAGGATCGCGTCGCGGCGCGCCTGGACCAGCGACTCGACCTCGACCTTCGCCAGGTTGATGGCGGCGCCGGCACGCGGGCGCTCCTCCGCGGAGAGCTTGCCCAGGCCCTTCAGGAGCTCCGTGAGGCTCCCGGCCTTGCCAAGGAAGCGCGCCTTCGCCTGCTCGAGGTCCGCGATTGTCGCGGTCGAGCGGATGGCGTTGCGCGCGGCTTCGATGATTTGTTCGAGTTCTTTCATCAAAAGAAAAGGGGCTCTTGCGAGCCCCTCGTTCTCATTTTCCGTCTGGTCAGGCCCCGAGGCTCGCTTTGGCCTGCTCGACGATACGCCCGAACGCGACTTTGTCGAAGACCGCGAGGTCCGCGAGGACCTTGCGATCGACCTCGATGCCCGCCTTCTTCAGGCCGGCCATGAACTGGCTGTAGCTCACGCCCGCGGCACGGGCGCCGGCGTTGATGCGCGTGATCCAGAGCGAGCGGAAGTCGCGCTTCTTGTTGCGCCGGTCGCGGTACGCGTATTGCCCCGCTCGCATGACCGCTTCCTTGGCGATGCGGTAGACGTTCTTCCGGCGGCCGCGGTAACCCTTGGCCTGGTCCAGGACTTTCTTGTGGCGCGCGCGCGCCGTGACTCCACGTTTTACGCGAGGCATGGCGGCTCCTTAGGCGTACGGAAGCATCGCTTTGACGTGGCCCAGGTTGGTCGCATGGACCCCTGTGGCACCGCGAAGCTGACGCTTGTTCTTGGTGGAACGCTTGGTGAGAATGTGGCGCTTGCCCGCCTGGTAACGCTTCACCGATCCGCTGCCGCGGACCCGGAAGCGCTTGGCGGCGCCACTCTTGGTCTTCATCTTGGGCATGGTTGCCCTCCGTTACGTTGGTGCAGCAGGTGGCGGAACCTTTCCGCGCTTCTGGACCTGAAGTCACCTTCTTGCTACTTGGTGCTGCCTGCGTGCTCCAGCTAATGCTTCTTTTTCGGAGCCAGGATCATGATCATCTGGCGCCCTTCCAGCTTCGGCCACTGTTCGACTTGCCCGTGCGGCGACAGATCCGCCTCCACGCGCTTCAACAGCGCCATTCCCAATTCCTGGTGCGCCATCTCGCGCCCCCGGAACCGCAACGTGACCTTGGTCTTGTCTCCCTCGGTAAGGAAACGGATCAGGTTGCGGACCTTGATCTTGTAATCGCCTTCGTCGGTGCCAGGGCGGAACTTCACTTCCTTCACCTGGATCTGCTTCTGCTTGAGCTTCGCCTCGTGGGCCTTCTTGCTCTCGCGATACTTGAACTTGCCGTAGTCCATGAGCCGCGCGACCGGCGGCTTTGCGGTCGGCGCGATCTCGACGAGATCGATGTCGGCTTCTTCGGCAAGGCGCATTGCCTCTTCGATCTTCACGATCCCGATCGCCTCGCCCTCGATGCCGACCAGGCGTACTTCGGGGCAATTGATCTCGCCGTTGATGCGAACTGCTTTATCCTGAGCTATGCGAAATATCCTCTAAAGGTCAATTACTTGCGCGGAATCCGGTGCCCTGCACACGGGCCCCGGAAACGGCGCCCCAAATAATCACTTGCGGGCCTCGATTTCGCTTCTCAAGCGCGAAATAAAGGCCTCGAGCGGAACCGGTGCCAGGTTCTCTCCGGCACGTGTTCTCGCCGAGACCGTCTTGGCGGCCACTTCCTTATCGCCCAAGACCAACTGGTAAGGAAGCTTTTGAATGCTATGTTCTCGAATTTTATACGTTATTTTCTCGTTTCGCAAATCGGCCTGCACGCGGAAGCCGGCCTCTCGCAACGCCGCCTCCACCTCTCGCACATAGGCGTCCTGGCGGTCCGTCACGTTCATCACGACCACCTGGACGGGTGCCAGCCACAAGGGCATGGCGCCCGCGTGATTCTCGAGGAGGATCCCGATGAAGCGCTCCATGGATCCCACGATGGCGCGGTGCAACATCACCGGATGCTTGCGCGCGCTGTGCTCGTCGACGTACTCGGCGCCCAGGCGTTGCGGCATCATGAAATCGACCTGCATCGTTCCGCACTGCCACACGCGGCCGATGGCATCCTTCAGCGAGTACTCGATCTTCGGCCCGTAGAACGCGCCCTCGCCCGGCGATACCTCGAACTTCACGCCCGATTGCGCGAGCGAGGCCATGAGCGCGGCCTCGGCCTTGTCCCAGATCTCGCCGGAACCCACGCGCTTTTCGGGACGCGTCGCGACCTTGTAGATGATCTCGGCGAAGCCGAAATCGGCGTAGACCTTCTGCAGCAGCTTCGTGAACGCCTCGCACTCGGGAAGGATCTGGTCTTCCGTGCAGAAGATGTGGCCGTCGTCCTGCGTGAATCCGCGTACGCGCATCAAGCCGTGCAATGCGCCTGAAGGCTCGTTGCGGTGGCATGCGCCGAACTCGCCGTAGCGAAGCGGCAGGTCGCGATAGCTGCGCAGTCCCTTGTTGAAGATGAGGATGTGCCCGGGACAGTTCATCGGCTTCACGGCGAAGTCGCGCTTCTCGCTCTGCGTCGTGAACATGTTGTCCTTGTAGTTCTCCCAATGGCCCGAGCGCTCCCAGAGCGACCGGTCGAGGATCATGGGCGCGCGCACTTCCTGGTAGCCGTTGTCGCGATACACGCGGCGCATGTATTGCTCGACCTGCTGCCACAAGGCCCAGCCCTTCGGGTGCCAGAACACCATGCCCGGCGCTTCTTCCTGCATGTGGAAGAGGTCCAGCTGCGTCCCGAGCCTGCGGTGGTCGCGTTTCTCGGCCTCCTCGAGCATCGTGAGGTAGGCGTCCTGGTCTTCCTTCTTCGCCCAGGCGGTGCCGTAGATGCGCTGGAGCATCTCGTTCTTCGAATCGCCCCGCCAGTACGCGCCCGCGACCTTCGTCAACTTGAACACCTTGAGCTTGCCGGTCGAAGGCACGTGGGGACCGCGGCAAAGGTCGATGAAGTCGCCCTCGCGGTAGAGGCTGATGCCTTCCTCCGAGGGGATCGACGCGATGATCTCGGCCTTGTACTTCTCCCCGATGTCCATGAAGAACCTCACCGCGTCGTCGCGCTTCCATTCCTCGCGAACGACAGGCAGGTCCTTCTTCGCGAGCTCCGCCATGCGTTTTTCGATGGCGGCGAGGTCTTCCGGCGTGAAGGCGCGCTTGTAGGAGAAGTCGTAGTAGAAGCCGTTCTCGATCACCGGGCCGATGGTGACCTGCGCGTCGGGGAAGAGCTCCTTCACCGCGTAGGCGAGCAGGTGCGCCGTCGAGTGGCGGATGAGGTCGAGGCCCTCGGCATCCTTGTCCGTCACGATCGCGACCTTCGCATCGCGGTCCAGCGAGAAGCTCGTGTCGACGAGGTTTCCGTCGACCTTGCCTCCCAACGCGGCCTTCGCGAGGCCGGGGCCGATCGAGGCCGCGACTTCCGCGACAGTGACGGGTTTGTCGAATTGCCGGACGGAGTTGTCCGGAAGCGTGATTGAAATCATGTGTTGTTACCTGGCTGGATCCCCGCCCTCGCGGATGACGAAATGAAAAAAAGCGCGGACGAGCCGCGCTTTTTTTCGTCGAACGTGACGCGTAGCTGGCCCGTCTACCGGTGTCCTCGGAAGAACTTCGTAGTCGGCGGTCTCATAACCGGGGCCCTTTCAATGCCTTGCGTCGCGTGTCGTTCGTGTGTTCGTGTGGTCGATGACCACAATGGCATCATAGCATTTTGGACCCCGCACCGACGACCGATAATCGCCCATGATCATCGACATCCACGGGCACTACACGACGGAGCCGCCGCAGCTCGCGGCATTCCGCGACAGGCAGCTCGCGGGCCTTGCCGACTCCGCGCGACGCCCATCGTCGGCGGACCTGGGCATCGGCGACGACGAGCTGGTGAAGAGCGTGGAGCCTCAACTCAGGATGCAGAAGGAGCGCGGCAGCGACCTCACGATCTTTTCCCCGCGCGCTTCGGGCATGGCGCACCACGTGGGAACCGAGGCGATCGGCATCCAGTGGTCGCGCGTGTGCAACGACCTGATCCATCGCATCTGCGCGCTGTTGCCGGAGAACTTCGCCGCGGTGGGGCAACTGCCGCAATTTCCCGGTGCGCCGCCCGCGAATTCGATTCCCGAGCTCGAACGCATCGTGGGTGAGCTGGGATTCGTCGGCGTGAACCTGAGCCCCGATCCATCCGGCGGCTACTGGACCGGGCCGCCCCTCACGGACCGTTCGTGGTATCCGCTCTACGAGAAACTGGTGGAGCTCGAGGTGCCGGCGATGATCCACGTATCGTCGTCGTGCAATCCCAACTTCCACTTCACCGGCGCGCACTACATGAACGCCGACACGACCGCGTTCATGCAATTGCTCCAGGGCGACCTCTTCAAGGACTTCCCTCAGCTGAAGTTCGTGATCCCCCACGGCGGCGGCGCGGTGCCCTTCCATTGGGGACGCTATCGCGGCCTCGCGCAGGAGCTGAGGCGCCCGCCGCTCGCCGAGCACCTGCTGAAGAACGTCTTCTTCGACACCTGCGTCTATCACTACCCGGGCATCGAGCTCATGACCAAGGTCGTCCCCATCGACAACATCCTGTTCGCCTCCGAAATGCTGGGCGCCGTCAAGGGAATCGACCCGCAGACGGGACATCACTACGACGACACCCGCCGCTACGTGGACCAGGTGAAAAGCCTCTCCGACCCGGATCGCCACAAGATCTTCGAAGGCAACGCGCGCCGGGTCTATCCACGCCTCGATCGCCAGCTCAAGGCGCGGAGTCGATGAAACCCATCGATCCGCCTTACGCGTTCGACGAATACCGCAGCACGCACAAGCGCGCGCCGAAGGAGCCGCTCGTTTCGCTCCCCGCGGGCGCGCTCGACATTCCGGGCCCGCTCGTTCCCGCGGGCTTCGTCCGCGACGGCGACAATGACCTCACGATCCGCGGCAAGTCGGCCCCGCTCGGCGAGCGCATGTTCCTCGAGGGGCGCATCCTCGATGCCGACGGAAGGCCCGTGCGCCGCTCGCTCGTGGAGATCTGGCAGGCGAACGCGTCGGGCCGCTATCACCATCCGGGCGACCAGCACGACGCGCCGCTCGATCCGAATTTCGAGGGCATCGGACGCACACTCACCGATGACGACGGCAACTACCGTTTCGTCACGATCAAGCCGGGATCGTATCCGTGGCCCAATCACGCCTACGCGTGGCGCCCGCAGCACATCCACTTCTCGCTGCTCGGCAACGCGCCCGTCCAGCGGCTCGTCACGCAGATGTATTTCCCGGGCGATCCGCTCATCGACATCGACCCGATCTACAACAGCGTTCCCGATCCCGAAGCGCGCAAGCGAATGATCTGCCGCCTGGACCTTCGCACCGGCCGCGAGAACTACGCGCTCGGCTATCGCTTCGACATCGTGCTGGAGGGCGCGAAGTCGACGCCCCTGGGGCCCTGAAATGGCCGGACGCACTCCTTCGCAGACCATCGGCCCCTACTACCGCTACGGCTTGCGCTGGACCGACGGCGGCAAGGTAGGCTTCGCGGAGGGCGGAAAGAAAGTCGTGATCACGGGCCGCGTCTTCGACGGGGCCGGCGCGATCGTCGACGATGCGCTCATCGAGACGTGGCAGCACGGACCGGCGAATACGATCCCCGCGGCGGCTTCGGGTGGCACGAATCCCTACGGATTCGGCCGCGTCGACACGCTGGACGCAGGCGCCTTTCGCATCGAGACGCTCATGCCCGGTGGCCCGCGACCCTCCATCGAGGTCACGATCTTCGCGCGCGGGCTGCTGAAGGCGCTGCGCACGCGCATCTACCTCGCCTCCGAAACGGACGTGCGCGCCGATCCAATGCTCGCACCCATCGCGAACTCCCCTCGGGTAAGAACCCTCATCGCCACTGCGTCCGGCGGAAACGAATACAGCTGGGACGTGCGCCTCCAGGGCGAGGGCGAGACGGTCTTCTTCGCTTTCTAGCCCCGATGGCCTCCAGCCTCACGGCGCGCGCGCTCGCCCGTCCTTCCTTCGAAAAGGCGTTCGCGCCGCCGTCGTTCATTCGCGCGATGCTCACCTTCGAGTCGGCGCTCGCGCGGGCGCAGGCCGACGAGGGAATCATCCCCCAAGCCGACGCCGAGACGATCGCGTCGGCATGCGCCACGATCGTGATCGATATCGAGGCCCTCGTCGCCGAAGGAAAGCGCAACGCCACGCTCGCCGTCCCGCTCGTGAAGCTCCTGCGCGACGAGACCGGGCGGCGCGCGGGCGGCGCGGCGAAGCACGTGCATCTTGGCGCCACGAGCCAGGACGTGCTCGACACGGCGATGGCGCTCTGCCTCAAGTCGTGCCTCGAGGAAACGGATCGCGCCCTCGACGCGGCGATCCGCAGGCTCGCGCTTCGCGCCATCGAGAATCGCGCGACGCCGATGCTGGGCCGTACGCTGATGCAACCGGCGATTCCGATCACCGCGGGGCTGAAGATCGCGCGCTGGGCCGCGGCGCTCGCCCACGATCGCGAGCGACTCGGCGAGGCGCAGGCCACCGGACTCGCCGTCCAGCTGGGCGGCCCCGTCGGCGCATTGGAATCCATGGGCGCGAAAGGGCCCGCGGTTCGCCATCACCTCGCCCTGCACCTGGGCCTTGCCGACACCCCGTCGTGGCACGTGCATCGCAATGCGTGGGTCGACCTGCTCGACCGCATGGCGCAGCTCACGACCACCGCGGGCAAGATCGCGCGCGACGTGTCCCTCGCCTCGCAGCCCGAGGTGGGAGAGATGCTGGAAGCGGCGCCACGCGAAGGCGTCGGCGGATCGAGCTCCATGCCCCACAAGCGCAATCCCGTCGCGTGCGTGCACGCACTGGCGGCGGCAACGCGCATGCCGGGTCTCGTCGCATCGCTGCATGCAAGCGGCATCTCGGAGAACGAACGTGCGCTGGGGGGTTGGCAGGCGGAACTGTCCATCGTTCCCGAGATCGCATCCGTGATGGGCTCGAGCCTCGACTTCATCGAGACGCTGTCGACGTCGCTCGTGATCGATGCGCGGCGAATGGCCGACAACGTCGCGAAGTATGGCGAGGGCGGCGCTTCGAATGTCGACGCGATGCAGCCCGCGATCGATGAGCTGGTGGCCGGCCTCGGTCCTTACCTTTCCTGACGAAAGACCATGAGCCGCAAAGCGCACGAGAGGGGAATGAAGACCCGCCGCAAGGTCCTGGGCGACGAATGGGTCGATCGCGCCGAACGCACCAGGACCGCGTTCAACTCGGAATTCCAGGACCTCATCACGCGCTACGCGTGGGACGGGATCTGGAATCGCAAGGGACTGCCCCATCGCACGCGTCGAATGCTCGTGATCGCGATGATGGTGGCGCTCGGGCGCTGGGAAGAGTTCTCGCTGCACGTGCGCGCGGCCCTGCAGTCGAAGGATCTCACCCAGGACGACCTGAAGGAGATCCTCCTCCAGGCCGCGATCTATTGCGGCGTGCCCGCCGCGAACCACGCGTTCAAGGAGGCACGAGCCGTGATCGACTCGCTCGCTCCGGCCAAGAGCCGCGGGAAGAAATGAAACCCGTCGAATTGCACGCCGTCGAATCCGGCTCCGGCGATGCGGTCGTGCTCGCTCACGCGATCGGCTGCGACCACCGGATGTGGGATTCGCTCGCGGCCGCGTTGTCGCCGCAGTTCCGGGTGATCCGCGTGGACGTGCGCGGCCACGGCAAGAGTCCCGTGCCGAAGGGCCCCTATTCGCTCGATGAGCTCGCCGACGACGTGCTCGTGCTGCTCGACAAGCGCGGCATCGCCCGCGCGCATTGGGTGGGACTCTCGATGGGCGGCATGATCGGCCAGGCCTTCGCGATCGATCATCCCGGGCGCCTGCATCGCCTCGTGCTCGCGAACACAACCAGTTCCTACGGGGCCGAGGGGCCGAAACTCTGGGACGCGCGCATCAAGGCGGTCACCGAAGGCGGCATGGCCGCGATCGCCGATGTCGTGATGAACCGATATTTCTCCGACGCGTTCCGTGAGTCGCATCCCGAAGTCGTCGCCACGTTTCGCGCGCGGGTCCTGTCGACGCCCGCAAACGGTTACATCGCTTGCTGTGCGGCGATCCGGGACCTCGACTTCACGCGCGATCTGCCGGGCATCAGGGCGCGCACGATTGTCGTGGCGGGCGAGAAGGATGCGGGAACGCCGGTTGCAATGGCCGAAGAAATCGTGCGCCACATCAACGGTGCGCAACTTGCGGTCATTCCCGGTGCGGCGCACTTGTCGGCGGTGGACAGCCCGACGGAGTTCAACGCGCTCGTGCGCGCGTTCCTGACCGAACCCTAGATCCGGAAGCTTTCCAGCGTCTCCGGGGCGAAGAGGTCTTCGGGCTCGAGGCGGCGCTTCGAGAGTCCCTGCTCGTGGTGGTAGCGCAAGAACGTCGCGAGCGTCTCGCGGTTGCGCGCGAATCCATACGGCCAGAAGTCCTCGCCCATCAGCGCCCGCGCATCTTCCACGTGCTTGGTGAGCCACGGCAGCATCGCCTTCAGCGCCGCCGTGACGTAGAGGTCCTCGTACGTCTCCTTCTGCGATTTCACGAACGCCTTGGTGAGCGACATCGCGACCCATGGATGCTTCTCGTAGATCGCCCGCCGGATCACGACGGTGTGCATGATCGGGAAGATCCCGGTCTTGCGGAAGTACGCCTGCTCGACTTCCATGTAGTTCTCGAAAAGCCGGCGCACCCGTCCCCTGGGACCGCCGTAGGTCGACGGCATCCGCGCGGTATAGAGCGCATCGATTTCGCCGTCGCGAAGCATGGCGGCGAGCGTGTCGCGCGGCCCGATCGGCTTCACCTTGATGCCGCGCGGAAGGTCGAGCTTGAGTTTCTCCGGGCGTCCGGGCTGCTCTTCGCCGCCCGTGTAGTACGTGACGCTTCGCGGCGGGACGCCGTACTCGTCCTGGAGGATTCCACGAATCCACACCGGGGCGGTCATCTGGTACTCGGGATTGCCGACCTTCTTGCCGATGAGCGCGCGCGGCTCGTGGATTCCCGCATCGCGGTTCACATAGATGCACGAGTGGCGGAAGAAGCGCGACGGAAACACCGGGATCGCGACGAAATGGCGCTTCTGCCTGAAAAGCGAAAGCGTGTACGAGGAGAGCGACATCTCCGCCACGTCGAACTCGCGATGGCGAAGCATCCGGAAGAACGTCTCCTCGACCGGCATGTCGAGGTAGGTGAGGTCGATGCCCTCCGGACGGACACGCCCTTCCAGCAGCGCCCGGGTGCGATCGTAGTTCCAGCACGCGAGCGAGAGCTTCACCTTCGCCATGGCCAGGGTGCCTAGTAGAAACTGTCGAAGTGGACTTGCGGGAACGGCACGCGCTTGTCGATCAGCATGCGCTGCGTGGCGAGCGCCATCGGGGGCGGTCCCGCGAAGTAGTACTCGAAGTCGTTCCACCGCTCGCCGATGAAACGCCGCGCCTCGTCGTGCACGAAACCCGTCGCGCCATTCCACGCCACGCCTGTATCCGCCGAAGGCTCGGAGAGCACGGGGGTGAACGTGATGCGCGTGCCCCAACCGGGCAGCGACGAGAACTCGCTCTCGGCGCACAGGTCGCGTTGCATGCGCGCGCCGTAGAAGATGTGGATGGCGCGGCCGTCCAGGCCCGGCGTGTGCACGACGCCGCGGGCGAGCGAGAGCACGGGCGCGAGCCCGGAGCCGCCGCCGATGAGGATCAGGTCGCGCGGGCTCTCCTCCCTCAGGTAGGCGAGGCCGTAGGGGCCGTCGAGCTCCACGTGGGATGCGATCGGCACCTTGTCGAAGAGCGCCACGGTACCGTGACCGCCGGGCACGCGTCGCACGATGAACTGCCACGTGCCGCTGCCGTCGTCGATGTTGGACATCGAATACGTTCGCGCCGCCTCGATCCCCGGCAGGTAGAAGAGCGCGTACTGGCCGGGGCGGAAACCAGGCGCGCCGGGCGCCGTGAACGTGAACTCGCGCATGTCGTGGGTGAGGTCGCGATGTCCCGTGAGCTTGGCGCGGAAGCGCGCCGGGCGATGGCGCGGCACGTTCTCGGAGCGAAGCCTCGCCTTGATCTGGCAATCACTCGACGGGCGCGCCTGGCACGCGAGGATGCGATTGCGCGCGCGATCCTGGTCCGTGAGGCCCGGCGCGTCGGGGCGCATCGAGACGACCTGTCCCGAAATGAGCTCGACCTTGCACGTGCCGCAGGATCCGGCATTGCACTCGTACGGAAATCCGAGCCCCGCTCGCAGGCCTGCGCGGAGCAGCGTGTCGTCGTCCGCGCAACGGTACTCGTGACCGTCGGCGATGCGGATGGTGTGCACTAGGCGGCGCGGGCGGCGAGCCGCATGGCCGCGAGGTAGGCGATCGCCATCATCACGATCACCGAAGCGCCCAGCGCGATGCCCCACGACGCCGCGGCGTCATCCAGTGCCGGCAGCGCGCGGCGCGCGACGGCGAGTCCCGCGATGGCGAGCGACGCGACACCGACCGAGACACTCATGGCCTTGGATGCGATCGCGGCGCGCCGGTCGGCGGAGCTCACGAGATGGCTTACCCAGAGGCCGTTCAGCGCATCGGTGACGATCATGCCCGCGGTGAAGACGAGACCCAGCGTCGCCGCGAAGAGCCATCCCGCCAGATTGGAGCCCGTCACCGAGAAGAGCACGGCCTGGCTGATCGTGTCGAACGAGATCGCGAAGGCCGCGCCCACCGCGGCGATGAGCACCGGGTGCTCGGCGCGCGTGAGCCGCTCGAATAGGCGCGAGCGCAAACCCACGGGATGCACGTGCATGCCGCGCGGCGCGCGCCATGCCGCAACGAGGTTGGCGACGCCGAGCAGCGCGAGGAAACCGATCGAGATCCATGTCCCCGTGTCTTCGAGCCATGCCGGCACCTGCCACTGGCTCGCCACCGTCGCGACGGCGATCGCGACGAGGGTCACGACGACGCCGTGCCCCGCGGAAAAGAGCAGCCCGGACCAACGTGCGAGCCTCGGGCTTTTCGCCGCGTTGAATCGCGTGAGCCCGTCGATCGCCGCGAGATGGTCCGGATCGAGCCCATGCTTCAATCCCAGCACGAAGACCACGCCGAGGAGCGCCAGCCAATGGCCGGGAAGGAATTCGTTCATCGCGCAGGCGGCGCGGCGAGCGCCGCGCTGTCGAAGACGTACAGGCTCCCGCCGACCACCGCGACAGGCCGCGCCGCGCGCAACGCCGCGTAGGGATCGCTACGTACCGTGCCGGCGAGCAGTGTCGCCGAAACGGCGAGGTATCGCGGTTTCCCGGCGCCCTCGGCCGGATGCTGGAGCGGGAAATAACTCGGCATCGCCACGTAACGGATGCCGTAGCCCTCGGGCATCGCGGAGCCCCAGTAGCCCAGGGCGATCGAATCCACGCCTCGCTTGCTCATGAACTTCCGCAAGCCGATCAATCCCTGGCCCCAATCGGTGCTGGAATCCACCAGGGTCTCGTACATCTCGCGTCCGGTCGCGTATTCGTCGAGGTAGGAAAGGAAGTACGGATAGTAACGCACGCTCGAAATCACGAAGGCCGCGAAGACGATGCCGAGCGCCGCGCGCGTCGCGCCGGCACCGCGCTCCCATAGGGGGACGAGCCCCTGCGCCACGAGGATGCAGGAGAAGACGACGAGCGGCAGCGCGTGGCGCGTCCCGATGTTGAGCGGCGTGGCGATCGTCGCGACGAGGAAGAAGAGGGCGCCGACGGCCGGAGCCCTCGCGCCATGAGCCAGGAGCGCCTTCCACCGCGGATGCCGCAAGGCGCCCCACGCGCCGGCGAGCGCGAGCAGCACGAGCACGTGGAACGCCACGGGAGTCTTGAGCGCCAGCGCCACGGGGAAGAAGTACCAGCGCCCGCCGAAGTAGTGCGTGCCGAGCAGGAAGGCATCGCGCCCCGCCGCGCCGCGCAGGCTTCGCTGCAATCGGTCGGTGAATTCCGAGAGTCCCCAATCGCCCTGCCCCACCAGCGCAAGCGACAGCCACATCACCGCGATGAACATCGCGGCGGCGAAGACGATCGCCCGGCGCCACTCGCGATCGTCCCAGCGGCCCGAGAACGCCTCCAGGAGGACCAGCGACGCCGCGATGGGCGCCAATACGACCCCGCTGTACTTGATGCTGATGGCGAGGGCGCAGAAGAGCGACGCGACGACGACTCGCCTCGCAGCGGGATCCCGGACGGCCGCGTCGAGCGCGTACACGCTCGCGAGCAGCGCGAACGCGAGCGGCACGTCGGTATAGGCGATGCCGGAGTGGGCCAGCATGTCCGGAAGGAAGGCGACGAGGGCCGCGGCGAGAACCGCCGCCCTCGCGGGCAGGTGCCGTCGGGAAAGGAGGAAGGTCGCCGCGACCGTAAGCGCGCCGAACGCGAGCCCCACGAGGCGCATCGCGAAGGCGAGGCGCTCGGGATCGTTGCCGGCTTCCCAGAAGAGCGCGCGGGCGTAGCGATACTCCGGCAATCCCGTCGCAGTGGCGAGGATCGCTTCGGACGGATAGTTCGGGGTCGTGAGGAAAACCGGCAGGCCGAAGAGGTACTGCGGCAACCGCGGATGATCGAAGACGAGGTCGAAGTGCCCCGTGTGGAACCCCCGCGCCCCGACCGCCGCGAACACGATCTCGTCGAACGTGGTCGAGGTCTGGAGCATCGCGCTTCCCGCGAGTGCGAGGAACGCGATGAGGACCAGCGCGAAGAGCGTCCATGGGGATCCGAGGCGCACCGCGAATGCCCTCAGGCCGTCGACGCCACGATCGCGATGCCTGCCCCGATGAGCGCAAGCCCCGCCAGGCGCAGGCCCCCGATGGGTTCGGACAACACGAAGGCCGAGGCCGCCACGGTCGCGACCCATTGCGCGGCCGTGTAGGAGAGCGCCACGTTGAGGGGCAGGAAACGCAGCACGACGATATAGAGCAGTGCCGCGGTGCCGAAGCTCGCGAGGCCCGCGGCGACCTTCCAATTCGCGACTTGCATCCACCAGGTCGCCTGTCCCCGGCCCTCCATGACGCCCGTCTTGAGCAGCAGGTTCGCCACGACGGTGCACGTGATCATCCCCGCCACCAGCAACGCAGTCTTCATGCGCCCTCCTTTCGCTTGAAAGCCCCGAATTTCCACGAGTTTCCGTTGCGCATCGTGATGTATGTGCTTGCCGGCTCCACGTCCCTGCGGGACGCGAGCCAGCGCTCGAGCGTCTCGCGGGCGAGGTAAGTCGTGCGCGGCGTGACGAGCTGGTCGAAGGCCACGTGCCGGAAGAATGCGAACTCGCGCCGTCCGATCCAGAGGCTGTATTCGTGGAGCGGGAAGGCCTTGAGCCACCGCCATCGCGGCAACGCCGCGAGCGCCTTCGCATAGAAGAAGTACGGCACGACCGCGGGTGTGGCGATGAAGTACTTCGTGAACCACCACGGCAACCGGGATGCGATCCGCCGCATCGGCTCCACGAGCGCGAGCACCACGCCGTTTCCTTCCCTCGCGTACACCCAGCAATGAAAGCGTCCCCCGGGCCGCGTGTTGCGCACGACCGACTCGAATCCGGCATGGGGGTCCTGGAGATGGTGGAGCACCCCGATGCTGTACACGACGTCATACCCGGCGCTCGCATGGGTCGTGAGGTCCGCCTGGTCGACGCGCCAGTTCGTCCTCCCCGATGCCCCGAGATTCGCGCGCGCCGAGTCGACGGACTCCCCGAGGTCGATGCCGTCCAGCTGCGCGGGAGACCACGAGAGCACGTGCACCATGAGGCTGCCGTTGCCGCATCCCATCTCGAGCACGCGCCTTCCGCGGATGTCGTCCTGGGTGAGCGGCTCGAACCAGTCGACCACCTGCGCGGGCGTGTACACGGAACCCGCGGGCAGGTTGTTCCACGACGTCGCGAACGCAGCCGCCGTGCGCTGGTCGCCGGCGCTCACGCGAACGCCTCGCCGTGATGCTCGAGTGCCAGCAGGCACCAGAGCGCGAGTCGATTGTCGCGCGATCCGGCCTTGTGCTCCGCGAGGCGTGCTGCCGTCCATGCGGGATTGCGCACCAGCTCCGACGCATGTACGAGCCCATCGTCGTTCCAGGTGCGAAGCCAACGCGTGAGCGGTATTCCGAAGCCCTTCTTCCGCCGCCCGAGCACCCAGTCCGGAACGACCCCTCGCAAGGCGGCCTTGAGGATGTACTTCGTGGTGCCGTGGCGATACTTGTATTCGTGCGGGATGCGGCGCGCGAAGTCGACCACGTCCTGGTCGAGGAAAGGCGAGCGCACCTCCAGCGAATTCATCATCGAGGCGCGATCGGCCTTCACGAGGATGTCGTCGGGAAGATAAAGGCGCGTGTAGAACTCGAGCGTCTTGTCCACCACGTGGGTCGCGCGCGAAGACTCCCACGCCTGGATCGCTTCCGAATAGAGGTCCTCGAGGGCCACGGGCTCCCCGAGGAGCTCGGCCACGTCCTTCGCTTCGAGCGGGCCCAGCCACGCGGGATTCCAGAGTTCCGGGGGATAGTGCGCGCCGCGAAGCCCGCGCTTGATGCGGAAGTCCAGGCTCATGTTCGCATCCGACACGGGCAGCAGGTCCGCGAGCCTTCGCACGCCTCCGCGCATCGACGCGGGAACCAGCGTGCGATACCAGCGCGCGGGTGCCAGCGCCTTGAAGGGATCGTATCCCGCGAAGAGCTCGTCGCCGCCGTCGCCGCCCAGCGCGACCGTGACCGTGCGGCGCGCGAACTCGCAGAGCTGGTAAGCGGGCACGATCGACGGATCGCCGAACGGCTCGTCCAGCTTTCCCAACACCACGGGCACGAGGGCGCGCGCGCGCTCGATGCTCAGCAATTCTTCGTGATGATCGGAGCCGAAATGCCTGGCGACCGCCCGCGCCGGCCCCGACTCGTCGAACGAGGGCTCGCGAAAGCCGATCGAGAATGTCTGCACGCGATGGGCGCTGTCCGCCGCGGACGCGTACGCGAGCACCGCGCTGGAATCGATGCCGCCCGAAAGGAACACGCCGAGCGGCACATCGCTCATCAGGCGCCGGCGCACCGCCTGCGCCAGCAGGTGCCGCAGCTCCTCGCCCCATTCGCGCTCCGGATCCGCGGGAATCACGCGCGGAGGCTCGATCGAGAATTCCCAGTACTTTGCGATGCGCACCGTGCCCGGCCGCGCGAGGTCGAACGTGAGGTGGTGCCCTCCTTCGAGGCGTTTCACCCCCTCGTAGAGCGAGCGCGGCGACGGAATGAATCCATATCCGAAAAGCTTCGCGAGCGAGGCGCGATCGATGCGGCGCTCGACGGCGGGGTGGCGCAACACCGCGGTGAGCTCCGAGGCGAACGCGAAGAGGCCCGGCGCGCACCAGTAGTAGAGCGGCTTCTTGCCGAAGCGGTCGCGTGCGATGAAGATGCGGCGGCGCGCGCGATCGTAGATCGCGAACGCGAACATGCCGTTCAGCCTGAGCGGGAGCTCGTCGCCCCACGCCTCGTAGCCGTGGACCAGCACCTCGGTGTCGGAATGGTCGGTGCGGAACGCGTGGCCCATCGCCGCGAGCTCCGCGCGAAGCGCCACGTGGTTGTAGATCTCGCCATTGAAGATCACGCAGACGGAACCGTCTTCGTTCCACATGGGCTGGGTGCCGCCGTCCAGATCGATGACCGCGAGGCGCCGGTGGACCAGGTGCACCGCGTTCGGCGCGTCGATGAAGATGCCTTCGCCGTCGGGCCCGCGATGCACCAGGGCCGCGCCCATCGCGCGCAACGCACCGGCATCACCGGTCCCGGCGAAGCCGGCAAGCCCGCACATCGTCAGGGACCGCCCTCGTCGAGGTTGACCGTGTTCTTCACCAGGTACACCGCCTTGCCCTGCGACTCGTAGTACGTGCGCATGATGATCTCGGCGAGCAAACCCATGAGGATGCCCAGCACGCCCGTCACGAACAACGTCACCACGAGCAACGGCAGCGGCGTCTGGATGAACGAGGTGTGCTCGAAGAATTTGAGGTAGAGCGCCCAGAGCCCGGCGAGGAACGCGAGCCCGATGGACACGAAGCCGAGCCCGCCGAAGACGTAGATCGGCCGGTTCGCATAGCGCGCGAGGAACTGGACCACGATCAAGTCGAGGACCACCTTCACCACGCGATCGACGCCGTACTTGGACTCGCCGTGCACGCGCGGATGGTGGGCCACCGGGACTTCGGCCACCCGCCCTCCCTCCCACGACGCGTAGATGGGAATGAAGCGGTGCATCTCACCGTAGAGTTTCACGTCCTTCAAGACATCCCTGCGATAGGCCTTGAGCGAGCAGCCGTAGTCGTGCAGGTGCACGCCGGAGATGCGCGAGATGAGCCAGTTGGCCATGCGGCTGGGAATGGTGCGCCGGATCGTCGAGTCCTTGCGGTCGCGCCTCCATCCCGAGACGACATCGAAGCCCTCGTCCAACTTTGCCACCAGTGTCGCGATGTCGGCCGGGTCGTTCTGCAGGTCGCCGTCCATGGGAACGATGATGTCGCCCGAGGAGTAGCGGATGCCGGCCATCATCGCCGCCGTCTGCCCGAAATTGCGGCGGAAGTTCACGAGCTTCACGCGGGGATCGGCCGCGGCGAGCGCCTCGAGGATGGCGGCGCTGCCGTCACTGCTGCCGTCGTTCACGAACACGATCTCGAATGGGCGCCCGAGGGGTTCGAGCGCGGCGAGCAGGCGCTTGTGCAGCTCGGCGATGTTGCCCTCTTCGTTGTAGATCGGAATGGTGACGGAGAGCATCCAGGGTCCCTAGGTCCGGTGATAAGCGCCGATGAGACTCACGCCGTGACTGTACGGAAGCGCCGTTCCATCGAGCACCGCGAGCAGGCGATGGATCTCCCCGGCGAAGATATTGCGCAGGATCGCGTTCGCGAATCGCGGCGGGGTGGAAAGGTCGATGCCGCTCACGCCGGCGGCGCGGCCCGTCAAGCGCGAGATGGCGCGCACCGCGCGCACGATCGGGTACAGGCGCGACATGAACGGAGAGAGGAAGACGCGTCGCACCGGAAGGCCGGAGACGGCTTTCTCGAGCATCGCCGTGTCGTAGCGCCGGTAGTGGCCCATTTTCTCGTCGTGGGGACTCCAGAGCGCCATCTCGGCGGGCACCGTCACCAGCAGCGTCGCGCCACGTCGCATGCGCTCCACTACGGCGCCCAGCAATGCGCGATCGTCGGGAACGTGCTCGATCACGTCGTTCAGCAGCACGACATCCACGTCGCCCAGCGCGCAGACCGCGTCCGCAGCGGTGCCCTGGCGCAAGTCGAACGCCGGGTGGCGGGTGCGCGCGAATTCGATCGCGTCCGGCGAAGGGTCGTAGCCGATGCACGAGTAATCCGGATGGAAGGCCGCGAGCGTCGAGCCCACGCCGCAGCCGATGTCCACCACGAAACGCCGCGGGCGCTCGGCCGTGACGGCGTCGGCGATCCGGCGAACGATCTGGCGGCGCGCGGCGAACCACCAATGGGAATCCTCGGCATCGGCGAACGCGGCGAAGACGGAGCGATCGATCACGAGGCGCGCCCGCCGCGGTCGTACAGGTCGAACACATAGAGCGTGCCGCCGACCACCGCGGCCGGCTTCATGTTGCGAAACTTCGCGTACGGGTCACCCGGCACGTAGAGTCCCGCGAGCAGCGTGGCGGAAACCACGAGGTAGCGCGTCGGCGGAAAGCGGGCATCGAGGGCGGGCAGCGTGTAGTAGCTGGGCATCGGGACATAGCGAATGCCGTAGCCTACCGGGACTGCGGAGCCCTGGTATCCGAGGGCGACCACCGGAATGCCCCGCTCGCGCATGAAATCCCGAAGGCCCACGAGCCCTTCTCCCCAGTCGGTATTCGAATCCACGAGGGTCTCGTAGAGCGGACGGCCCTTCACGTACTCGCTCAAGTAGGCGAGGAAATAGGGATAGCTCGACAGCGTCGAGGCGATGAACGTCGCGAGCACGAGCGCGAGTGCCGCGCGAATCGCCACGCGCCCGCCATTCCACAAGGGTTCCAGGCCCTGCGCGACGAGGATGCAGAGGGGCGCCAGCATCGGCAGCGCGTGGCGGAATCCGATGTTCATGTCCGCGGTGACGAGTCCCGCGACGAAGAACGCGACGCCGGCCGCCGGAGCGCGTGCGCCGTGCGCGAGCCAATCGCGCCAGGGTTTCCCCCGCAGGGCCACCCACGCGCCGACCGCCGCGAGCAGCATGAGCACGTGAAGCGCGGCCGGAGTCTTCAGGAAGAAGGCGACGGGAAAGAAATACCAGCGTCCGCCCGTGTAGCGCTCGCCCAGGAGCATCGCCGGGCGGCCCGCGGCGCCCTTCACGAACTCGCGGAATCCATCCGCGAACTGCGCAAGACGCCAATCGCCGAGATACACGAGGACGATCGCAACGTAGGCCACGGCCATCGCGATGACCATGGCGATGGCGACCGAACGCCTCCAGGCAAGGTCCGGCCAACGCCCCGACGCCGCCTCGAGGATCACGAGCGTGAGTGCGATGGGGCCCAGGATGAGCGCGCTGTATTTCACGCAGACCGTGAACGCCAAAGCGAAGCCTGCCAAGCCGGCGCGAAGGGGCGTCGGTGCCCGAACCGCCGCGTCAATCGCGTAGAGGCTCACCAGGAAGCCGAACGCGAGCACGATGTCGTTGTAGGCGACACCCGCATGCGCGAGCATGTCCGGCAGGAACGCAACGAGCACGGCCGCGCCGAGCGCCGCAAGAGCGCCCATGTGGCGACGTGAAAACGCGAACGTCGCCGCGACGGTCGCGGTGCCGAATGCGATCGCCACGAGTCGCGCATGCATCATGAGCGTCTCGGCCGGATTGCCCATGCCCCAGAGCAACTGGCGCGAATAGGCGTATCGCGGATATGGGTCGTAGGTGAGGACGGCCTCCGGGGGATACGCGATGCCCGACAGGTACGTGGGCAATCCGTAGAGATACTGCGGCAGCCGCGGATGATCGATCACGATGCTGAAGTCGCCGGTATGGAAGCCACGCGCGCCCACGGCGAGGAAGAAGATCTCGTCGAACGTGGCCGATGTATGCAGCATCGCGCTTGCCGCGAGCACGGCGAAGGCCAGGGCGACGATTGCGGCCGCGAGGGCCGGGGAAGCCGGCCTCGAGCGGGCCGTGGCGATGCTCATGGGAGGCGACAGTATACGGGCCGACTCCGCGGGCGCCATCATCGTTTCGCCTCGCCGCGATCGAACACATAGAGCGTTTCGGCGACGACCGCCACGGGCTTCATGGACCGCAGCGGGCCATAGGGATCTCCCGGAACATACATGCCCGCGAGCAGCGTCGCGGATACGACGAGGTAACGCGGAGCTCCCGTCTCCACCGATGGAAGGTCGAGGAAACTCGGCATGGCCACGTAGTGGATTCCATAGCCCTCGGGCAGCGCGGTGCCGCAGTAGCCGAGCGCTACCTGCTCGATGCCGCGCTCGCGCATGTACGAGCGCAGCGCCACGAGCCCCTGGCCCCAATCGGTATTGGAGTCGACGAGCGTCATGAACAACGGCCGGCCCCACGCGTATTCGCTGAGGTAGGAAAGATAGAAGGGATAGTGCGAAGCGCTCGCGACGACGTAGCCGGCAACGAGTACCGCGATGCCGGCGCGGCCGGCGCGTACGCTGCGGTCCCACAGATAGATCACACCCGTCGCGACGAGGATCAGCAGCGGCGGCATCATCGGAAGCGCATGGCGCATGCCGATGTTCACGCCCGTGGCGAGCAACGCGGCGAGGAAGATCGCCGCGGCGAGCGCGGGCGCGCGCGCGGGATGCGCGAGCAGCGATCGCCATGCCATGCCCCGCAACCCCGCCCAGGCCGCGAAGAGCGAGAGCAGCATGAGCACGTGCAGCGCAAACGGCGTCTTGAGGAGGAAGGCGACGGGAAAGAAGTACCACCATCCCCCGACCCTTCGTTCTCCCAGCAGGTATGCCTCGCGTCCCTGCAGCGTGGATTGCGTGATTTGCCCGAGCCCCATGAAGAAGTCCGAGAGGCCCCAGTCGCCCCCGTAGATCGCCGCGATCGCGAACCAGGTGGCCATCACGAACACCAATGTCGAAACGATGAGCCGGCGGCGCCATGCGGGATCGGCGACGCGCCCCGACAGCGCCTCGCAGGCCACGAGCGCCGCCAGGATCGGCAGCAGCACGACGCCGCTGTACTTCACGCATGCCGCGAAGGCGAACGCGATCGCGGCAAGCGCGGCGCGTCCCGGCCCGGGTTCCCGCACCCACGCGTCAATCGCGAAGACGCTCGCCAGCACCGCGAAGGTGAGCGGCACGTCGTTGTACGCCACGCCGGAGTGGGCCAGCACGTCGGGAAGGAATGCGACCAGCACCGCCGCGAGCAGCGCGACGTTCTCGCCCAACCGCCGGCGCGAAAGGAAATAGGTCGCGAGCACCGTGAGCGCACCGCACGCGAGGCCCATGAGCCGCGCGAGAAGCGCGAGCTGCTCCGCCGAGTTCCCCGAAGCCCAGAAGAGCGCTCGCGCATAGTGATAGCGCGTATACCAGTCCCAATGGAATCCGGCTTCGGGCGGATACCGGATGCCGGCGAGGTAGAGGGGCAGGCCGTAGAGGTACTGGGCGAGGCGGGGATGGTCGATCACCATCGAGAAGTCGCCGCCATGCAATCCCCGCGCGCCCGATGCGGAGAAGATGATCTCGTCGAACGTCGTCGACGTGCGCAACATCGCGCTGCCCGCGAGCACCACGAAGACGACGGCGACCCACCCGATCAGCTTGGAATGCTTGACTCGCGCGAACGTCGTCGGCGTCGGGCCCATCGGCTTTTGCGATAGAGAGCGTCCAGTATACTCGGGGCGAATGAAGATCATGCCTCTCGCGGACGCGGTTTCGCGCTTCGTGAAGGACGGCCAGACCGTCGCGATGGAAGGCTTCACGCACCTCATCCCGTTCGCCGCGGGGCACGAGGTGATCCGCCAGGCGCGGCGCGACCTCATGCTCGTGCGGATGACGCCGGACATCATCTACGACCAGATGATCGGCATGGGCTGCGCGCGCGGCCTCGTCTTCTCCTGGGGCGGCAATCCCGGCGTGGGATCGATCCACCGATTCCGCGATGCGATCCAGAACGAATGGCCGCGCGCGCTCGCGATCCGGGAGCACAGCCACGCCGACATGGCGGGCCGCTACCAGGCCGGCGCATCGGGCCTGCCCTTCTCGGTGCTGCGCGGCTACGTGGGATCGGACCTGCCCCGGCACAACGACAACATCCGCACGATCGCCTGCCCCTTCACCGGCGAGAAGCTCGCCGCCACGCCGGCGATCAATCCCGATGTCACGGTGATCCACGCGCAGCGGGCCGACCGCAAGGGCAACGTGCTCATCACGGGCATCGTGGGCATCCAGAAGGAGGCCGTGCTCGCCGCGAGGAGCGCGATCGTCACCGTCGAGGAGGTCGTCGACGATCTCGAGGCGCCGATGAACGCCTGCTTCCTCCCGCATTGGGTGTTGAGCGCGGTGTGCGTGGTCCCGCGCGGCGCGCATCCGAGCTATGCCCATGGCTACTACGGGCGCGACAACGCCTTCTGCAAGGCGTGGGACGCAGTGTCGCGCGAGCGCGATTCGTTCCTCGAGTGGATGACGAAGCACGTGCTCGGGACGAAGACGCACGGCGAGTTCCTGAATTCGATCGGCGCCGCGTGAGCTACACGCCCAACGAGATCATGACGGTGGAAGCGGCGCGGCGCCTGAAGAACGGCACCGTGTGCTTCGTGGGCATCGGGCTTCCGTCGGCGGCGGCGAACCTCGCGCGCCTCACGCATGCGCCCGAAGTCGTCCTCATCTACGAGTCGGGAACGATCGGCGCCAAGCCGGAAGTCCTGCCGCTATCCATCGGCGACGGCGAGCTCGCGGAACACGCCGATACGGTGGTGTCGGTCCCGGAGATCTTCCGCTACTGGTTGCAGGGCGGGCGCGTGGATGTGGGCTTCCTCGGCGCCGCGCAGGTCGACCGTTTCGGCAACATCAACACCACGGTGATCGGCGGCGACTACGCGAAGCCGAAGGTGCGCCTTCCCGGCGCCGGCGGCGCGCCGGAGATCGCCTCGAGCGCGAAGGAAACCTGGATCATCATCAAGCAGACGAAGCGAAGCTTCGTGGCGAAGCTCGACTTCCTCACCTCGGTGGGACACCTGGATGGCGGAGATTCACGCGCCAAATCGGGCGCTCGCGGCGCGGGGCCCACGGCCGTCATCACGGACATGGGCGTGCTCGCGCCCGATCCCGTGACTCGCGAGCTCACGCTCGTCGCGATCCACCCCGGCATAACCGTCGACGAGGCCCGCGCCAACACGGGCTGGGACCTCAAGGTCGCGCCGAACCTTCCGACGACTGTCGCGCCTACGGAGCATGAGCTCGCCATGCTCCGGGACCTCCATGAAAAAACGGCGAAGGCCCATGGGACCTCCGCCGTTTCGGACTGATGGCCGCGCGAGGCGGCTGGCGAATCAGAAGATGTGCAGCAGGCCCACGCCGAAGGCCTTGATGTCGGCACCGGGCGCGATCGCCGCTGCCGTACCCACCAGTGGCTGGACCGAGTACTGGCCCGATTCCTTGTTCGTGAGGGTGTAGTAGGTCACGTAGCCGTCGGTGCGCTTCGAGAAGTGGTAGATGTAGCCCAGGGCGTAGTAGCTGGCACCCAGGTTGCTCGACACGCATGACGCCCCACCCACCAGGCTGCAGCTGCCGTCGGCCGCCTGCGAGTACGAGCCCCAGAGCACGTGCGGGCCGAAGGTCTGCTCGACCAGCAGGTAGTACGCATTGCGTTTGTACTCGGACAGGTTCGCCCCGACCGTGTCGTCGTTGTGGTACTTGAGCATTTCGTAGGCGCCGACCAGGCGTGTGTTGCCGATCTTCCAGATCGCGACGAACTTGTTCGCCACGTCCTTGGAGCCCGTGTTGGTCGCGGTTCCCGCGGCCCCGCCGCCCAGCTGCGACAGTCCGAAATAGTCGCGATGCTGCTCCCATGCGTAGCGCAGGCTCAGGCCACCGATGTCCCAGATGGCGTTGGCCGACCAGATGTCGGGCTTCACGTTCGGGCCACCCGTGGCGACGGGACCCGTTCCTTCGGCAACCGAGTAACCCACCCGGACCGAGAAACCGCTCCATCTTGGCGACCACCACTGCACCTGGTTGCCGACGCGCTTGTCGAAGGCAGCGTCCGGCTTGGAGCCGACGCGCGTGAACTGGGTGGTTGTCGCCGGGACGCCCATGCCCGGGTTGCCCATGATCGGCGTGTAGTCGAACACGTACCCGGCGCGCATCGGGTTGATAGCGAGGTTGATGAACTTGTAGGGCGTATCCCATGAGCCCATGTTCAGCTCGCCCCAAGTGGCGCTGGCGATGCCGACCTTGGAATTCCTCCCGGCGTGGCCCGGTCCGGTGTTCTGGTCGATCTGGAACGCGCTCTCCAGCTGCCAGACGACGCGCACATCGCTGTTCAGCTGCTCATAGCCGCGCCAGCCGATGTTGCTCGTTCCCACCGTGATGCGTGTCCTGCTCGGGTCGTTCACGCCGGTGTAGGCGCCGGGAGTGAGAGTCGAGGGCCTGTTCGCGGGAACCGCGGTGGTGGCGCCCGTGGTCTGGGCGTCATCGAAGAACGGCATCGCCGTGCCGTACATCTCCACGACGCTATCGGGTGCCGCCTGGGCCTGGAGGGCCAAGGCGCCGGCAACTGCGGCAACAAGTCGGAGGTTTCTCATTCTTTTCTCCTCTTCTCCCAAGGATCGTTTACTTGCCCGGGTCCTTCACATCCGTGAACTTGTCGAACTCGATGTTGTAGTACTCGGCGCCGACCTTCTGTACGCGGCGAATATACACAGTCTGCACGATATCCCGTGTCGCCGGGTCGATGGCGATCGGGCCCCGGGGGCTCGCGAGTTTCATGTGCTTGAGCACCTCCATCGCCTTGTCGCCGTCGACGGGGACGCCCACCTTTTTCACGACCTCGGCGATGGCGGCCATGCCGTCGTAGCCGCCCACCCCCATGAAATTGGGCCGGGCCAAGCCACTGCCCACTTCCTTGAAGGCGGCGACGAAAGCCTTGTTCTCCGGGGAGTCGTGCGCCGCCGAGTAATGGTGGCTCGTGATCACGCCCGCGACCGAGTCGCCCATGGACTGCAGCACGTCGTCGTCGGTGAGGTCGCCCGTGGCGATCAGCTTGATGCCCTCCTTCGCGAGCCCGCGCTCCTCGAAGGCCTTCATGAATGCGATGCTCTGCTCGCCGGCCACGACGAACATGAACACGGCTTCGGGCTTGGCATCCTTGATGCGCTGCACGAAGGGCGCGAAATCGGGATTCTTGAGCGGGACGCGCACCGAATCCACGATCGTGCCGCCGGCCGCCGTGAACGTGTTCTTGAACGCGGTCTCCGAATCGATTCCCGGCGCGAAATCGGACACCAGCGTGTAGACCTTCTTGATGCCGTTCTTCGCAGCCCACGTCGCCATCGGCGCCGAGACCTGCTGCAACGTCATCGAGAAGCGCGCGATGTAGGGCGAACGCGTGGTGACCACGGAACCGGCCGCGTTCATCACGATCATCGGGACCTTCGCCTCCGTGGCGATGGGTGCGGCGGCCAGCGCTTCGGGCGTGAAGCCGAAACCGGCGAGGAAATCGACCTTGTCGCGCGTGACGAGCTCCTGGGCGAGGCGCTTGGCGACGTCGGGATTGGGGCCGCCGGTGTCGCGAGCGAGGATCTGCACCTTGTGGCCCGCGATCGAATCGCCGTTCAGCCTGAGCCAGGCCTTCATGCCCGCTTCCATCTGCTTGCCGTAGTCGGCGGCGGTGCCCGAGAACGGGCCGACCACGCCGATCTTCACGTCCTGTGCCGCGACCACGCCCGCAAAAACCAGTGCCAGCGCGGCCAGAAGGATCCTTCGCATCCCGGCTTCTCCTCGTTCTTCTTTTGTGTTGCTCTCTCGCGGCATTTGAACCCGCACACCCTGCAAGGTCAAGTGCGATTATTGACAGAGTGTGCGGTTATCGCACAATGTTGCGTAATGACATCAGATCCGGACTTCATGGCCTCGCTGGCGCGAGGGCTCACGGTGTTGCGGGCCTTCTCCCAGCAGCGTCCGCACCAGTCGATCTCGCAGCTTTCCGTGCGAACGGAGATCCCGCGCGCCGCGGTTCGCCGCTGCCTCCACACGCTCGTGAGGCTGGGCTATGTCGGGCACGACGTGGAGCGGCGCACCTTCACGCTGCGTCCCAAGGTCCTCAGCCTCGGCTATGCATACCTCTCGTCGATCCCGATGGTGACGCTCGCCCAGCCGGTGCTCGACACGCTCTCGGACAAGCTTCACGAGTCGTCGTCGATGGCCGTGCTCGAATCCGACGAGGTCGTGTACGTGGTGCGTTCGAAGACCACGCGGCGCCTGATGTCGGTCGATCTCAATGTCGGAAGCCGCCTGCCGGCGTACTGCACGTCGCTGGGCCGGGTGCTGCTCGCGGGGCTTGCGCCGGAGGAGCTCAAGCAATACCTCGCGCGCGTGCAACCCGTGCGCCACACGCCGCGCACCGTGACCTCGCGCGAGCACCTTCGCACGATCATCGAGGACGCGCGCAAGGATGGCTATTCGATCGTGGACGAAGAGCTGGAGATCGGCCTTCGCTCCATCGCGGTCCCCATCCTCGATACGCGCGGGCGAGTGTGCTCGGCGATCAACTCGAGCAGCCAGGCCTCGCGCCAGTCGCTCCTCGAATTCCAGCGGACTTTCCTCCCGGCGCTTCGCGCCGCCGCATCGGAGCTGCACATCCATGAGTGAAGCCTTCATCTGCGACGCCATCCGCACGCCGTTCGGGCGCTACGCGGGCGCCCTCTCCTCTGTCCGCACCGACGACCTCGCGGCGATCCCGATCGCGGAGCTCGTGAAGCGAAATCCGCGCGTGGACTGGTCCGCGCTGGACGACGTGATCTACGGCTGCGCGAACCAGGCGGGCGAGGACAACCGCAACGTCGCGCGCATGGCGCTCCTCATCGCGGGCCTGCCGCTCGAGATCCCCGGCGCGACTGTGAATCGTCTTTGCGGCTCCGGAATGGAAGCCGTGGGGCAGCTCGCTCGCGCCATTCGATCGGGTGACGCGCACATCGGGATCGCCGGCGGCGTCGAGAGCATGTCGCGCGCGCCCTTCGTGATGCCCAAGGCCGAGAGCGCCTTCTCGCGAACGAACGCCGTATACGACACGACGATCGGCTGGCGCTTCGTGAACCCGAAGATGAAAGCGAAGTACGGCGTGGACTCGATGCCCGAGACGGCCGAGAATGTCGCACAGGACTTCAAGGTCTCCCGCGCGGACCAGGACGCCTTCGCGCTTCGCTCGCAGCAGCGCGCGCTGGCAGCGCAAGCTTCGGGTGCCCTCGCGGAGGAAATCGTTCCCGTGACGTTGCCGGCGAAAAAGAGTGACCCGGTCACCATTGCAAAGGATGAGCATCCGCGCGAGACCTCGACGGAAGCGCTTGCGAAGTTGAAGCCCATCGTGCGAGACGATGGCACCATCACCGCGGGCAACGCCTCGGGCGTGAACGACGGCGCCTGCGCGTTGATCGTGGCTTCGGAGGATGCGGCGATGAAGCAGGGTCTTACCCCCCGCGCGCGCATCCTCGGGATGGCCTCGGCCGGCGTGCCGCCGCGAATCATGGGCTTCGGGCCTGCGCCCGCGTCGAAGAAACTGATGTCGAACCTGGGGCTCTCGATCGCGAAGATGGACGTGATCGAGTTGAACGAGGCATTCGCCTCGCAGGTGCTCGCGGCGCTGCGCGACCTGGGCGTGCCCGACGATGCGCCGCACGTGAATCCGAACGGCGGCGCGATCGCGTTGGGCCACCCGCTGGGAGCTTCCGGCGCGCGCTTGATCACCACCGCGGTGAACGAGCTCGCGCGCCGCAAGGGCCGCTTCGCCCTGTGCACCATGTGCATCGGCGTGGGCCAGGGAATCGCGATCGCGCTCGAACGCGTCTAAAGTCAGGCAAGCAGCCGCGCGGCCTCTTCGATCGAGCCCACGATTCGATCGCATCCGAGAGTCGCGACCGCGCGTCCTTCGTTATATCCGTAAGGCACGCACCACACGGTGCAGCCCGCCGCGCGGGCCGCCAGCACATCGTTGTCCGAATCGCCGAGCATCAGCGCGTCGGCCGGCTTCACGCCCATCTGTTCGCACGCGGCGAGCAGCATGTCGCCCGCGGGCTTGGGTGCGATGCCGTCGTCGCCCGCGACCAGCGCATCGAACTGCGCTGCAACATCGAAGTAGGCGAGCAATCTTTCGCTATAGGACCGCGGCTTGTTGGTGACCACGGCGAGCTTGCGTCCCGCGGCGCGAAGCATTTCGATGCCCTCGCGAGCGCCCGGGTAGAGCCTGGCACCGGTCGCGACGGTCTCGCGGTAATGATCGTGGAACTGTTCCAGGACCACTTCCGTATCCAGGCCCACCACGCCTCGCCGGTTGAGCGCCCGTTCGATGAGCACGCGAACGCCCTTTCCGATGAGCGCGACGACCTCCGCCTGCCGGAGCGGCGCGATTGCGAAATCCTCGAGCGTCCTCGTGAGCGCAAGGCCGATCTCGCCCGCGGTATCCGCGAGCGTGCCGTCGAGGTCGATGAGGATGGCGCGTATCGAGCTGGGATTGTCCATGCGACATTCCGGGGAAATGTCGCCACTCTGCCTGAAAGTCCGGCGCCCGTGACTACGGAAAGCTGTATTTCACGCGAATGCCGTTACGTCGCACCGAGATGTTCTCGGCCGTGAGACCCCTGAATCCCGGCATGAATTGGCGCGCCGGACGGTAGACGATGTGATGGTCGGCTACGTCGTAGCAGAGATCGGCGGTCGAGCGCTCGCACCCGCCGCGCGGGCCGGCGCCGGTCACCCTGGAGTCCGTCGACGAGGACATCATCGACTTGGCCCGCACGGCTTCCACGGGGGCAGCGCCCGCCTTCGCTGCGCCTTGCGGCAGGCCGGCAAGACCCGTTCGGTCCTGGGCACCAGTCGCGCTCGCAACACTCATCAGCAGCGCAAGAAGCAGTGCTTTTCTCACGGCTACCCCGAACTTGCGAGTTCTCCGTGCGTGGACACGGCGTCGGCGGAGCGTGCCGGCAGCGTGAATCCGTGGGCCGGATCGTCGACGGCCAGGATCGAGATCACGGGCGCGAACGATTTCACGGATCCGAACATCGTGGCAAAGGAGACATCGGCGGCGTCACGGCCCGTGCCGATTCGCACCAATCCCGTCGGCAGCGTGATCCCCGTCGGCTCGAACAGATACCATCGGTCGCCCAGGAACGCTTCGACATACGCATGGAAGTCCGGCAGGCCCAACTCGGGTGCTGCGCCGTAATCGATGCCGGTCACGAAGCGAGCGGGGATGTTGACGGCGCGGCACAGGGCGATGGCGAGGTGCGCGAAGTCCCGGCAAACGCCCGCCTGCTCGACGAGCGTATCCAGGGCCGAGGTGCTGCCGTTCGAGCTTCCGATCGTGAATGCCGTGCGTTGGCGGACCCAATCGTGGATCGCTTGCACTCGCCAGTAGCCTTGTCGCAGGTGGCCGAATTCGCGCGCCGCGAAGCGGCGCAAACGGTCGGACTGGCAATACCGGCTCGGGTAGATGAACGGAATGACTTCCGGCGGAAGGCGCGCGATCGGCACCTCGTCGATGCGGGCGGGAGGTTCGAAGTGGTGGGTGATGTCCACCGTCGCTTCATAGCTGACTGTCAACGGTCCGGGCTCGGCCTGCAGGCGCATGTACCGGTTTCCGGTGGCCGGGTCCGCGTAGATCGTCGGCACCAGCGACTGGCTCACGGTGAGGGCTTCCTTGACCACGCGCTGCGACAGTGTCTGGGCGGCGTGGATGTTGAAAACGAAATCGCTGGGATTGTCGGCGATCTCGTATCTCAGCGTGATGATGAATTGCAAGCGAATCATTTTCGGCTCTCGGGACAATTTAATCCTTCGCCCAAACATTAACGCCGAGATCCCCGCACGTCGGTGCGGTGTCGAACCAAGAACTCGCCACATGCGAAAAACCCCGCGATGGCACGGGGCTTTTCTTTACTTCTGCTGGAGGCGGATCACTCGAGCGGGATCTTCAGCGGCGCCGTGGGGCGTGGCACGGGCGGCAAGCGCGGTTTCGGCGACCCCGAGCCGGGACGAGGTACTTGGCGCCAACCGGTGATGACACGCTTTCGCTTCTCTTCACGAGTCACCGAGCGTTGTCCTTCTCCTTGCCTTGTTCCTTGTCCTGCTCCTTGGGTTGTTCCTTGGGTTGTGCCTTGCCTTGCGGCTTGGGTTGCTCCTTGCCTTGCGGCGCCTTCTCTTGCGATTGCGGATGCGGCGCTTGCGCTTGCTGAGGTTTGTGCTCAGGGTGCTGCGATTGCGCTGCCTGCTGCGGTTGCTGCGTCTGCTGCGGCTGCGGCTTCGGCTGCGGCTTCGGCTTCGGCTGCGCCTGTGGCTGCGGCTGCGGCTGCGGCTGTTTCGCGGCCTGTTGCTCGCGTGCTACCGGAGCTTGCTGAGGTTTGTGTTCAGCTTGCTGGGGTTGTGCCACGTGCGGCTGCGCCGGCTGTTGCGCCTGCTGTTGCTGTTGCTGCGGCCGCGGTGATTGCTGTTGCTGCCTCGGGGCCTGCTGTTGCGGCGCGGCTTGCTGCGGCTGGGCGGCCGGAGACTGCGCCCTCGTTTGCTGGAAATGCTGCTGCGCCACCGGCTCTTTCGGTTGATAGCGGTAGTTCTGGTTCTGAATGGTCGCCTGCTGCGAGGCTTGCGGATATCGATTTCCCGAGTATTGGCGCTGGTAAGTCGGCAACGGCGCGGGCGCCGGAGCCGAATTGTGATTCCACTGGTCCCATCCACTGCGGCGTTTCTCCCAGGACTGGCCCCAGTGATCGCCCCAGCGCGGCGAATCGTTGGCGCTCCATCCATGGAAGTACACCGGAGCGCTCCGGTAGTAGCGCACCGGAACGCGCAGCACGAAGAGCGGCACGTCCATGGGATCGACGAGCCCCCACGGTCCGTTGTACCAGGAGCTCGCATACCAGTTGTCTCCCTGGAAGACCCAGTACAGGCCGTCGTAGAAGAAATAGTTCGAGTTCATGCCCGGGGCGTAGTACACCGGGTAGCCGGGGACCCGTTGCAGCTGCGGGTACGCGGGCAGGTTGATCCCGATGCTGGCACCCGGGACTTCGAAGTTGATGCTGAGCTGTGCTAGCGCCGGGGTTGCGAACCCGAGCAGCATCCAGAGAGCGATCAGTGCGTTGCGCATGTCTTGTCCTTTATTCGCCGCCGACGATCGGGGGCTTGATAAGGGCTGCCTTGGCGACGTGCCCGCCCTCGTCCTCCCAGCGCTCCTTCGCGGAGCGTTCCAGCGGGACGGCGGGCGGGCGCGGCACAACCTTGCCGCGCGATAACGGCACCGATCGGGGCTTGGGGCCCGGGCGCATCACCTGGCGCCAATCGGGGATCGGCGATCGCTTCTTTTCCATGGGATTCCTGCGCGGCCTTCAGAGCGCCCTGCGCCCGCTGATGAAGTTGACGAGGATGACGATCAGGGCGACGACGAGAAGGATGTGGATCAATCCGCCCATGGTGTAGGAGGTCACCAGGCCGAGAAGCCAGAGGATGATGAGGATGATTGCGATCGTATAAAGCATGGCGTGAGCCTTTCGATGTGGGGAATGCGTGTCACAAGCCGCAGACTAGTCGTGCCTCGTGGCCCCGTCGGTGCGCTGGCGAACGTAGACGCCATCGGTGCGCTGGCGCACACTGTGACATGCCAGCAGTAAGACCCACCGTCAAGCCGACGGCAAATCATCTCCTCGCAGCCCTGTCGGCCGCCGAGTTGAAGCGCCTGAGCTCCCACCTGGAGCCCGTTCCGATGGAGCTGGGACAGGTCGTGTACGAATCCGGGCGCATGCTGGATCACGTGTTCTTCCCGACCACGGCCATCGTCTCCCTGCTCTATGTCATGGAGAACGGTTCTTCGGCCGAAATCGCCATCGTGGGCAACGAGGGCCTGGTCGGGATCTCGCTCTTCATGGGCGGAGAATCCACCCCGAGCCGCGCGGTGGTGCAGAGCGCGGGCCGCGCGTTACGCCTTGGAGCGCAACACCTGCGCGCGGAGTTCAACCGCGCCGGATCGATGCAGCACCTCCTCTTGCGCTACACGCAGTCGCTCATCACCCAGATGGCGCAGACCGCGGTTTGCAACCGCCATCATTCGGTCGACCAGCAGCTATGTCGCTGGCTGCTCTTGAGCCTCGATCGCCTGCCGTCCGACGAATTGGTCATGACACAGGAATTGATCGCGAATATGCTCGGCGTGCGTCGCGAGGGCGTCACGGCCGCCGCGGGAAAACTGCAGAAGGCCGGCGTCATCAACTATGCGCGAGGCCGCATCAAGGTGCTCGATCGCGTGAAGCTCGAAGCGTTGTCGTGCGAGTGCTACCAGGTGGTCAAGAGGGAGAGCGACCGCCTGGCGCTTTACCCGACGTCAAAATGATTGCCTGGCGGCGCGATCAGGCGGCTTTGAGAAGAAGGTCGCCGTCGGTGGCCCAGCGAGTGGAAGCGGTGTGGTCGGAACGCTCGAAGCGCCGCGACACCTCGTCCCAGTCGACTACCGCCCACCAGCCGCGCAGGTAATCGGCGCGCCGGTTCTGGTGCTTCAGGTAGTACGCATGTTCCCACACGTCGTTCAGCAGGATGGGAAAGTGTCCCTGCATCATCGGATTCCCATGACCGGGGGTCGTGAAGATGCGAAGCCTCCCGCCGTTTTGCTGGGCGCGCGCGAGCCACGTCCATCCGGATCCGAACACGCCGGCGCCCGCCTGTTCGAATTCAGCCTTGAAGCGATCGAAATTTCCGAAATCGCGGCTGATCGCATCGGCCACGTGGCCTGTCGGCGATCCCATCGCCTTGGGCGACATCGCCTTCCAGAAGAGGCTATGGTTCACGTGGCCGCCCGCGTTGTTACGAACCGCGCTGCGCGCTTCCTCGGGCACCTTGTTGAGGTTCAACAGCAACCAGGAAGCCGAGCGGTCGTGCAGCTCGGGAAAATGCTCGATCGCTTCGTTGAGCTTTTCCACGTAGCCGGCGTGATGCTTGTCGTGGTGCAGCTCCATCGTTCGCGCATCGACATGCGGCTCGAGCGCGGCGACGTCGTAGGGTAGCGCAGGCAGGACGTGCTTCATCGCGCGCGCAGGCTTTCCGAGATCGAGGCGGCGAGCTTGGCGTAGGCGACGACTCGACGGGCGAGCCGCAACATCCGCGCGGAGCGCTGGACACCGATCCACGATACGGCAAGGCCGAACGCGACGCGATGAGTCGCCGGCGACACCACGGCTGCGGTGGCGAATCGCCTCCAGCGAAACGAATCCCGCACGCCGTTCACCTGGCGGCGCAGGCGTATCCGGCCGAGCGCGGAACATGCGAGCAGATCTTCCTTTTCGCGCGTGAGCGCTTCGCGTCTTGCGTTCATCGCAGCGAACGCAATTGCGCAAGGTCTTCGTCCAGCTCGCGCCGCGATGCCGCAAACGGGACGGGGCTCGCCGCAACTTCGAAACGCAGGCGGACGAAAGCCGCGATGCCGAACGCGAGGTAGAGGACGGCCAGCGCCGCGATGGCGCCGATCCGATGCGTGTCCCAGAACGCCGCGACGACAAGCAGCGTGAACACCGCGAGCGCCATGTGGAGGAACGCGCCGCCGACCGCCGTGAGGACCGCCATGCGCTTGCGCCGCTCGATCTCTTCGCGCAATTCGACGGCAAAGAGCGCGCCGCGAATGCGGACGATCTCGTTCAGCGTCCCGCCGGCCGCGCGCAGGGCCTCCAGCAAACCGCCCGCGACGCTAGGGCCGACAGGGTGGGCGCTCATGTCGCGGGTCAGCGGCGCCCGATCAGCAGGCCCGCCACGAGTCCGGTGATTCCTGCGGCGGCAGCGACGATTCCAATGGAGCGCCACGGATTTCCCTGCACGTATTCCTGGGTCGCTTGCGCGGCGGCGTTGGCCTGGCCGACCGCTTGTTCGCGGATCTTCGCGAGACGATCGCCGGCATCGGCGAGCCCTTGCGCCACGCGAGCCTGGAGCGCACCTGCCTTGTCGCTGCCGGCGCCGCCGAGGGATTTCAGCAGCTTCTCGGTCTCGGCGACGACTGAATTGAATTCCTCGTACAACCGTTCTTTCGTGACATCGGGCCTGACATCGTCCTGGATCTGGCTCATGTTTCGCTCTCCTGTTTGGTGTTTACGGCAAGCCTCCACGTCGTTGCAAAGGCCTAAGTCCTGGCCTAGGTTAGCGCGCCAGCGATCAACCGTCGGTGCGCTAGCGCACCCCGGGCTCGGCACGGTCATTTCCGTGCGCGGCATTTGACGCAAATCAGCAAATGCCCCGAGTCCGCCCGGTACATTTGCATCGTGGAAAACAAGCCACGGGATCCGGAAGCCGCGTTGCATACGCCCAGGCAGAATCACTTGCTCGCTGCGCTGCCGCTGGCGGATTACCAGCGCGTGCTCCCCCACCTCGAACCCGTAGCTCTGCCGCTGGGTTGGACCCTCCACGGCTCCGGTGACCGGGAACCTCATCTGCATTTCCCCACGTCCGGAATCGTCTCCCGGATCTACGTGACCGAGAGCGGTGCGTCCGCCGAATTCGCGCTCACAGGCAACGAAGGAGTGATCGGGGTCGCATCCTTCCTTGGTGGAGAGAGCACGTTGAGCCAAGCGGTGGTGCTGAGCCCGGGTCATGCCTATCGGCTCCACGCGAATGCCTTGGAGCACGAGCGCCGGCGCGACGGCCGCCTGCCGCGCCTGCTGCTGCGCTATACCCGCGCCCTGATGGTCCAAACCGGACAGATCGCGGCGTGCAATCGCTACCACTCGGTGGGTCAGCAACTATGCCGCTGGCTGCTGCTCAGCATGGACCGCTTGCCCACCCGGGAATTGGCGATCACCCAGGAGTTGATCGCAAGCTCGCTTGGCGTGCGCCGCGAGAGCGTGACGGTGGCCGCGGCAAGCCTGCAGAAGGCTGGCGCGATCGGCTACCACCGAGGCCACATCACGGTGCTCGACCGACCGAGGCTCGAGGCGATGTCTTGCGAGTGCTACCAGGTAGTCAAGCGCGAATACGATCGCCTCTCGCTCTGGTCCGGCGACGAAACGGCGCGAAATCGGGAATGCACGCCTTCGAGAAAGAGTCTCGCTCCGGCCGGAAACGTAGAAACGGCGTGACCTCGCGATCACGCCGCCCGATTGCATCAACCGCCGACGATCGACTAGTTGCTGACCAGGACCACCACTTCATGGTCGTGCCTGGATTGCGGGTTGCGGTAGGTTCCGGTCTCGATCTTTCCGGCCGGCACTCCGGCATCGACCAACGCGTCGTACACGCTGTGGACGTAGCGCTGGTTCATGCCGTCGATCGCGATGCGGTTCGACGGATTCTTTCTCGAGTAGTCCGCGATCTGGCGAGCCTTGTCGCTATCGGAGCTCACGATGTCGTCGCTGCGGCCGGCGAATGTGAAGTCCCTGTAGAAGGTCCAGCCGGTGGCTACGTTCATTGCTCCGGCGGGGCCTTGAGCGCCCGTTTGGCCGACCGCGCCTTGCGGACCGGCGGTGCCCGAGAAGCCTGTGGGCCCGGAAACGCCGGCGAGTTCAGCCTTACCCTGGGCGCCCGTGCTTCCGGTCACGCCCTGCGCGCCGGCAACGCCGGCGGGACCCGCGGGGCCGGTCGGACCGTACGTCGTCGGCCCTTGGGCACCCGTGCTGCCGGTCACGCCTTGTCCACCCGCGGGGCCGGCGCGTCCCATCGATCCCGCAGGACCTGCGAGGCTCGGACCTTGATCGCCCGTCTGTCCCGTAGCTCCTTGCGCTCCGGTGGGACCGGCAGGACCTGCTTCACCCGCACGACCCATCGCCATCTTACCCGGAGCGCCTGTCGCTCCTGTCGCACCTGCCATGCCCGAAGGACCGGCAGGACCGTCTGCGCCCCTGGGACCGGCCATCGCAACGCCGGGTGCGCCCCTGTCTCCGGTTGCACCCTGCGGACCTACGGCACCGGCAGGACCCGCGGGACCCGCAGGACCCGTATAGCTGGGCACGTCGGCCTGCGAGTGATAAACGGGCTCCGTGCTCGCACATGCGGCGGCGAACACCGCGACGACCGCGAGCAGCAACGGGCGCTTGGTCATCCTTTCCAAAAGCATCGTACGATTCATGATTGTTCCTCTGATGTGGTTTGCGAGACGGCGGATGTCGCCGCGCTCACATTCGCTGAAGCGCTTCGCGGTTGCCGTTCTCCTGAGTTGCCGTTCAGACTAACCACGACTCGTACCGCTGTCGGTGCGCTGTCGCACCGTGTCGCAACAAGCTTCGTTGGAGCCCTGACATGACGAGACGCCACAAGGAGCGACACCGCACCGACCGCATCGGCTGGCTACGCGCGGCGGTCTTGGGTGCCAACGACGGCATCGTCTCGACTGCGAGCCTGGTGCTCGGCGTGGCGGCGGCGCACGCGACCCACGCCAACGTGATGATCGCGGGCATCGCCGGCCTCGTCGCCGGAGCGATGTCGATGGCTGCCGGCGAGTACGTGTCGGTGCGCTCGCAGGCGGATTCCGAGGCAGCCGCGCTCGACATGGAACGCACGGAACTCGAGACAGACGAGCCGGCCGAGCGCCGTGAGCTTACGGCGATCTACGTGGGCCGCGGCCTCGATCCCGCGCTCGCGAAGCAAGTTGCCGAGCAGCTCATGACGCACGACGCACTGGGCGCGCATGCACGCGACGAGCTCGGCATCTCGGAGACACTCGGTGCGCGACCGATCCAGGCGGCACTCACGTCGGCGGCCAGCTTCTCCGTGGGTGCGGGGATGCCATTGGTGGCAGCCGCCATGGCCGGGGGGCCGCTGCTGATCACAGTAGTCTCCGGATCGTCGCTCGCGTTCCTGGCGATCCTGGGCGGCGTGGCGGCACGCATCGGTGGTGCAAGCGTGGTCAAGGGCGCGACGCGCGTCACGTTCTGGGGCGCGCTCGCCATGGGAATCACGGCCGCCGTGGGCGTCTTGTTCGGAACAGGCGCGTGACGGCCCGCATCGATTCACGATCCGCGCGATCGCGCCCATCCGGGCTCGTCCGGTCAGCGAGTTTCTCCTATGACGGGCAAGCCCCGGACCTGACGATCAGGATGCACTACTGAGTGTGAAACGCTGGTTCATTTCCTCAGGTCGGATGAAACCCTCGTCAGGGCCTTCTGCATGGACTTCCAGGCCGCTTCCATTCCGGCCTGCATCTCATCGGCAGCCGACTCGCTCGCGGCCTGAATTGCGATGAAGCTCTTCTGCGCTGCGTCGTTGCACGCGCGCAGGTTCTTCACCTGCTCGCCGTACGCGTCGCGCGCCTTGCCCTTCATCTTCTCGCCTTCGGCGGCGAGCGCGTCGACGTCCGAGTTCCAATCCTTGAGCTGCTTTTCCATCTTGGTGACGTACGCGGATTGCTTGGTCATGATGAGATTCCTCTGCGTTGGTGAGGCGGGCGGGCCCCCGTGTTGGAACATCGGGGGCTATCGATGCTGCGGGCGATTCATGGCGCGCCCTCGTACTTCCTGCCGTGGTCGTCCCAGAGCGCCCCGTTCTCGTCCACGTAGTAACGCGCCAATCGATCGATGGCGATTGGAGGAGTCGGCGTGCCCGTATCACGCCAGGCGGGACTCTGGGGGCTGGGAGCGAGCTGGCTCATCGGGGACGAGCAACCGGCTGCGAGTGCAGCGCCCGCGAGGGCGATTACGAGCGACGGTATGCGAAGCATGGCGCCTCCTCTGAGTGACCGCGGACTACGTCCACTTCCCGGCGTGCGGTGCGTTGCGCTCGTCAATCGGAAAGGGCTTCACGTCGCCGAGCGGGTGGCTCCGGGGCATCGACTCGGCAGTGTCTCGTGCTTGCGGCGAATGTCCCGGATCCTGCGGCCACGACGCGACGGCGAGCCCGAACGTTCCGAGCGATACGAGACAGAGGATCGCGAGATAGATCGGAACGAGGCTCGCTGGTCGCCGCGAATGGATCAGGAAGATTCGACGTGAATGCATTTGCGAGACTTTGCCGGTGAGCGGGCGCGATGTCTGTACGACAGCGAACACAGGCAATCCCGCAGCCCATGGAGGAACTACAACAGGAACGTCGTGCCTTCGATTCCCGGCATGACCCGGCAGGCGGGCTTTGCCGCTTCGATCGCCTGCGACAGAAGCCGGTCGAGGTCGACGTCGGTATGGCCGGGATCGTGGTGGAACGGCACGAACTGCTTCACCTGCGCGAGCGCCGCGAACGCGAGCGATTGTTCGAGCGAGCTGTGTCCCCACCCACAGTGACTCGGATACTCGGCGGCGCTGTACTGGCTGTCGTGGATCAACAGGTCCGCGTTCGCGGCGAGCGTCGCACCCGAAGTCCACTCACGCGGAAGGCTGGGAAAACGCAACGCCGCGAGCGCGGGCTCATGGTCGGGCAGGTAGGTGACGACACGATGGTGGGAGTCGGAAATGCGATACCCCACGGTCGGCCCGGGATGGCACACCAGCGCGCTGCAGACGCGGAACTCGCCGATCTCCACTTCCCCGGGAGGGACTTCATGAATGGTGAGCTTGCAGGGCAGCTCGCCGAGGCTCACCGGGAACAGCGGCGGCGACAGATAGCGCATGAGGCGCGCCTTCAACCGGAGGGTCGCGCTCCCCGGCCCCCAGATGTGCACGTCGAGGTCGGGCCGGTAGAGCGGAGCGAAGAAGCCCAGCCCCTGGATGTGATCCATGTGCAGATGTGTCAGCAGGATGTCCACTCGACGTGCGGATTCGGGAACCGTCGACGCCATGGGGCGAATGCCGGTGCCGGCGTCGAGCACGAGGATCGTGCCTTCGCGGCCGAGGATGCCCACGCATGACGTGTTTCCGCCGTAGCGCGCCATCTCGGGGCCCGGAGTGGCGAGCGAACCCCGCGTGCCCCAAAGCGTGACCTTCATCGTCACACCTCCCAGAAGATCATCTGCGCCCCGAGGAACTGGTTCTCTTCGCCGATGAGTGGATACGCGGTGATCTGGACGTGGCGCCATTCACGGTTGCCGCATTGCATCCAGACGATCCGCGAGTACGGCTTGTGCTGCGAGAGCGCCATCATCGTGGGCCGGTCCTCCTGCGCGATTGGATTACGATCCTCATCGACCAGCGCGAAGAGCTTGCCCCATGTGTCCGTCGATATCTCACCGGTCTCCTCGAAGCGCTGCCCCAGGATCAGTTCGGCAGGCTCGTTGTAGAAGATGAGGTTCCCCTCGTTGTCGACGAGGATGATCGGCATCGCGAGGCTCGTCGCGAGCTGGCGCGCGAGGATGACCTGTATGGGCTTGGGAGCTGGGATGGCTTCACCTGAAGGCAACGTGGGCTTGCGCGTAACGCCGAACACCATCGTGCGGCTTTCACCGGCCATCGTCTGTCTGGTATCGAACAGACCGGATTGCCTTTCGCGGCTAGCCTTGCATTTCTTTCGAGGATATTTCCATCAAACGCGTCCACGTAGTCATCGCAGGCTGTCTGTGCGCAGCAATGGTCCTTGCGGGCATCTACGCCGTCGCGGCCACGACAGCGGCGACGATGGCCGCCGGCTTCAGCACGACCGAGTCGACGAACCGCATGCGAATCGTGACCTTCGGCACGACCCTGAAGCAGGCCGCCGCGGAGCACCGGGCAGGACGGGCCAGGTGCAAGACGTTGGCCCACGCGCAACGGGAAGCCTGCAACGTCGCCGTCACGGACGCGGACAAGCGCGCCTTCAGCGGGAAAATGCCGTGGAAGCCGCCTGAGCCGTAGTCGAACCGTCGACGCAACCCGTCGATCGAAGACACGGTCTTCCTGCTCGGCTGCGACAACACACTGCTCGACAACGATCGCGTAAGGGACTATTCGTTCGCGGACCGGCTCTATCCGGGCGCGCTACTCGTGCTGGATCAGCTTTCCATAAGGAGGACATGCGCGATGACGTGGCCGAGCGGTATCCGGCCCGCCACCACGTCATGGTGGGCGACAGGGCGCCTATTTCTGGTAGTGCTGCCGGACCTTTGCCGCGATCTGGTGTTCCGACATCTTGTCGACGGTTTCCACGCCAACGACCTTTGCGCCCAGCCCCTTGGCCGCGAGCCGCTTCTGGAACTCGCCCTTCGCCTCGCCCGGGCCGAAGATGAAGATGGATTGCGCGTCGTGGACCTGCGCGATCACCTGGTCGTAGTACGTGGCGAGGTGGGCCGCGAATTGCCGGTCGCGCTGGTCGTCGGCCGATCCTTCCTGCGAAGCCGCATGGCCGGAGTACCGGACGTGCTTCTCCATATCCGAGTCCGTCCGCCGGGACTCTTCGGTGCCCTCGCCCACGATCACGATGAAAGCCTGCTTGTGATCGATCCAGATGCCTGCCCGCTTGTTCAAGTGAGGTCTCCTTGGTGTTCGCTGCGTGGAATCAACGCCCGGACATGGCGGGCGATCTGCTCGTCTTCCTGCGATGCCAGGACGCGAATCGCGCAACGCGAGGCCTGGTCGTTGATCAGGTGGCTCGCGGACTCGTTGCGGGACTCGTCGAGGATCACGCCGATCCAGGACAGGCCGCCGCAGATCGCGGCGCGCGCTTCGGCGTCGTTTTCCCCGATGCCTCCGGTGAAGACCAGCATGTCGATGCCGTCGAGCGCGGCGATCATCGCAGCGACCTGCTTGCGCACCGAATAGCAGAACATCTGGATCGCGAGGCGCGCATCGGCGCTCGATTCGGCGGCCTCGTGCAGGAACCGCAAGTCGCTCGCGACGCCGGACAGGCCCAGCAGCCCGGACCGGCGATCGACCAGGTCCTCGATCATCGCCGCATCGAGCTTCTTCTCGCGCATCAGGTAGACCAGAACGCCGGGATCGAGATCGCCGCTGCGCGTTCCCATGACCACGCCGCCAGTGGGCGTCAAACCCATGCTGGTGTCGATGGACTTGCCGTCCTTCACCGCGGTAAGGCTCGCACCATTGCCGAGATGCGCGATGACCACGCGCCTGGGCAAATCGCCGGCGAGCTGCCGCACGATCGATTCGCACGACAGGCCGTGGAACCCGTAACGCTGAATTCCTTCGGCCTGCAATTGTCTCGGGATCGGAAGGACGCGCGCGACGTCTGGCAATCCAGCGTGAAAGGCGGTGTCGAAGCATGCCCCATGCGGAAGGCCGGGGAAACGCTCGCGGGCGGAGCGGATAATCGCCAACGCCGTGGGTGTATGCAGCGGCGCAAAGGCCGCGACGCCCTCGAGCTGCCGCAGGACCGAATCGTCGATGAGGCAATGGCTGCGCAGCTTCGGTCCTCCATGCACGATACGATGCCCTATGGCGTCCGGTTCCGGCATGTTCGCATCGGCCAGGCGCCTTGCGATGCGCGCTATCGCTTCCCGGCCGGGAGCCTGGCCGCCGGTCGATTCGTCCTCGCCTGAGAACAGCGCTTGCGCCTGCGAAGGTCCCACGCGGTACAAGCCGAACTTGAGCGACGAAGAACCGCTGTTCAGCGCGAGGACGTTCAATGCCGCCATCGCTTCACCGCTTCCAGCGCCAGTCGCGGACTTCGGGCAGGTCCAGGCCGTGGCTGTTTATGTATCGCTTGTGCTCGACCAGCTTGTCCTCCAGCTCCCGCTTGAGATGAATCCCCTTCTCGCCCGCGCGCGGCGCGCGGTCGATGGTGTCCATCACGAGGTGGAAGCGGTCGAGGTCGTTCAGCACCGTCATGTCGAACGGCGTCGTGATGGTGCCCTCTTCCTTGTAGCCCCGCACATGGAAGTTGTCGTGGTTGGTGCGCCGGTAGGTAAGCCGGTGGATCAACCACGGATAGGCGTGGAAAGCGAAGATGACCGGCTTGTCCCGGGTGAAGAGCGCGTCGAAGTCCGCGTCGCTCAAGCCATGCGGATGCTCGCTTTGCGGCTGCAGTTTCATGAGGTCGACGACATTGACCACGCGGACCTTCAACTCGGGAAGGCGCTCCCGCAGGATCGAAACCGCCGCGAGCGTCTCCAGCGTGGGCACGTCGCCGCAGCAGGCCATGACCACGTCGGGCTCGGTGCCGTGGTCGTGGCTCGCCCACCGCCAGATGCCGATGCCGTCGGCGCAGTGCCTGACCGCAGCGTCCATGGAAAGCCACTGGGGCGCCGGATGCTTGCCGGCCACCACGACGTTCACGTAGTGGCGGCTGCGCAGGCAGTGATCCATTACGGAGAGCAGGCAGTTCGCATCGGGCGGCAGGTATACGCGCACGATCCCGGCCTTCTTGTTCACGACGTGGTCGATGAAACCCGGGTCCTGGTGCGTGAAACCGTTATGATCCTGCCGCCAGACGTGCGAGGCGAGGAGGTAGTTCAACGACGCGATCTTGCGCCGCCATGGCAACTGCGAGCTTACCTTCAGCCACTTGGCGTGCTGGTTGAACATCGAATCGACGATGTGGACGAAGGCCTCGTAGCAGTTGAAGATCCCGTGGCGCCCGGTGAGCAGGTAGCCTTCGAGCCAGCCCTCGCACTGGTGCTCGCTCAGCATTTCCATCACGCGTCCCGTGGGCGCGAGGAACTCGTCGTTCGGCATGGTCGCGGCATCCCACTGCCGCGGGGTCACGTCGAAGAGCGCCTCCAAACCGTTGGAGAGCGTCTCGTCGGGTCCGAAGACACGGAAGTTGCGCTGCTCGTCATTCATCTTCGCGACATCGCGCAGGAAGCGCCCGAGCACGTGCGTGTCCCCGATGCCGCGCACGCCCGGCGAAGGAACTTCGATCGCGTAGTCGCGGAAGGCCGGCATTCGCAAGTCGCGCAGCAGCAGGCCGCCATTGGCGTGAGGATTGGCACCCATGCGCCGTTCGCCCCTCGGTGCGAGGTCCGCCAGTTCGGGAACCAGGCGTCCGTCGGCATCGAAGAGTTCCTCGGGCCGATAGCTCTTCAACCAGGATTCGAGCTGCGACAGGTGTTCTGGATGCGCCGCATCCACCGCAAGCGGCACCTGGTGCGCACGGAAAGTGCCTTCGACCTGCAGTCCGTCCACCCACTTCGGACCCGTCCAGCCCTTGGGCGAATCGAGCACGATCATCGGCCAGCGCGGACGCGTGCTGTCGCTACTACTGCGCGCGTGCAGCTGGATCTGCCGGATGGCGTCGATCGCCGTGTCGAGTGCCGCGGCCATCGCCTCGTGCATCGGCAAAGGCTCGTGGCCCGCGACGAACAACGGCGCCCAGCCGTAACCGCGAAGCAGCTGTTCCACTTCCTCGCGCGTGATGCGCGCGAGCACGGTCGGATTTGAAATCTTGTAGCCGTTCAAGTGCAGGATCGGCAGCACCGCGCCGTCGGTGACCGGATCGAGGAACTTGTTGGAATGCCACGCCGTCGCCAACGGCCCGGTCTCCGCTTCGCCATCGCCCACGACACACGCGACGACGAGGTCGGGATTGTCGAACACCGCACCGAATGCGTGGCTCAGCGAATAACCCAGCTCGCCGCCCTCGTGGATGGAGCCGGGGCATTCGGGAGATGCATGGCTTGGAATTCCGCCCGGAAACGAAAACTGGGTGAAGAGCTTGCGAAGCCCGGCCTCGTCCCGGCTGATTTCGGGATAGATCTCGGTGTAGGTGCCCTCGAGGTAAGTGTTGCCCACCACCGCCGGCCCGCCGTGCCCGGGGCCGGAGATATAGATCATGTCGAGGTCATGCGTGTTGATGACCCGGTTCAAATGCACGTAGATGAAGTTCTGCCCTGGAGTCGTCCCCCAGTGCCCCAGCAGCATGGGCTTCACGTCCGTGAGCGCGAGGGGCCGCTTGAGCAGCGGATTGTCGCGAAGATAGATCTGGCCGACAGAGAGATAGTTGGCGGCGCGCCAGTATGCATCCATGCCCAGGAGCAATCCGCGCGTGAGCGTGTCGTTCTTCATGCTTTCCCGGGTGGTGGCCGCCAAATTCGTCTCGCACGTCCAACCGGACCACGCACTTGAACGTCACGAGTGGGTCTCCGCGACCGGTTCTCAACATATGCCGGGCCCTTCGAACCGTCTGTTCGCTACCGCACTGACCGCGGCCCGAGCGGTCGTTACGATTCACCGCGCCGATGCTCCGCAGCTATGTGCGAGACCGCACGAGGAGTCCGAAAAACACTTGCAAAGTTAGGGAATTAGGCGGAGCATTCAATGCATTACTTTAGATAAAGACGGAGTCAATCCTTCCCCGAACACCTCCCGGTGCTCACGAGGGACTCGCAACGAGACAGACCTAAGAAAGCAGGAGCTACGCCATGAACACTGATCCGACCCTCGCGTCCCCAGTCCGCCGAATTTTTCGGGTGGCGAGCGTGGGACTTGCCGCGATCCTTCTCACCTCCGCTGCGGCGCAGGCCCAGTCGTACCTGGGCGCGAGCCTGCAGCCCTTCGTAGTCTTGGGCGGAACGGCGGTGACGTGTGCCGGCGGGGCTACGTTCACCGGCATCGTCGGCGTCTCCCCCGCGACCAGTGCCTCCATCACGGGTTTCCCGGGGCTGTGCCCGAACCCTTCTGGAGGGATTCAGGGATCGCCCGCCGCTGATCCGGCGCAGGCCAATCTAACGACGGCGTTTGGCACACTCGCGGGGCATCCCTGCGATGCCACTGTGGGCCCCGACCTGGCTGGGCTTACGCTCGCGCCGGGTACCTACTGTGTCACTGCCGCCCCTTCCAATTTGACCGGGACGCTCCAGCTCGACGCACAGGGCAATCCCAATGCGGTCTGGGTCTTCCAGATGGCGAGCACGCTCATCACCTCGGTGGGCTCGACCGTGAGCGTGATCAACGGCGGCAATGCCTGCGGTGCGCAATGGCTGGTCAACAGCTCCGCGACGATCAATACGGGCTCGACTTTCCTCGGCAACATCGTGGCGCTCACGAACATCACGATGAATGGGAACCTGACCGGCAGAGCGTTGGCGCGAAATGGCGCGGTGACCATTGCGGGCGGCGGCGGTTCCTTTGCCCCGTGCGGAGCGTTCGCCACCAGCGGTCCGCCGCTGCCCTTCCCCATATTTGGCGCTCCCGGAGGCGGTGGTGGATTCGCCGGCACCGGGATCCCGACCCTTTCCCAATGGGCGTTGATCATCCTCGCAGGACTGCTCGCCGTCACGGGGTTCGCAGGCTTCCGTACTCGATCGCGTACTGCTTCGTGAACTCGGCGCCCAGGAAGAATATCTGGGCCGAGTAGTAGACCCACAGCAGCAACGCGATGAGCGATCCGGCCGCGCCAAAGCTCGAGGCCACGCCGCTCTTTCCCAGGTACAGGCCGATCAGGTACTTGCCAAGGCTGAACAGTATCGCGGTGAAGACGGCGCCGGTCCAGACATCGCGCCACGATAGCGGCGCCGCGGGCAAGGCCTTGTAGATCAGCGCGAAGAGACTTGCGATCACCGCGAATGCGATCGACGAGGACAGCACCGCGAAGAGCTCGTAGGAATCGCTCCAGATCCCGTCCGCATAGCGCTCCAGCACGGCGAGCGCGGCGCTGACCACGAGGGATACGAGCAGGAGGAAGGCGAGCACCAATACCAGCCCGAAGGAGTAGAGGCGCGTCCGGAGGAACGCGATGATCGCGAGCCCCTTGGGCGCCTCGATGCCCCACATCTCATCGAGGCTGCCCTTCAGCTCGACGAAGACACTGGTGGCGCCCACCAGCAACAACACGCCCGCCACAAGCGTCGCGGCGAGTCCCGAAGCGGGATCGCGCGCACCCGCGAGCAAGGCCTGGATCGCTTGCGCGCCATTGTGGCCGACCAAGCCTTCGAGCTGCGCGACGATCTCGCCCAGGGCCGCCTCGTTGCCGAAGAAGTATCCGGCACCGGCGATCGCGAGGATCAGGATGGGCGCCATGGAAAAGAGCGTATAGAACGCGAGCGCCGCGCCCTTGCTGCCCGCCCGATGGTCGATCCAGCCACTCATGGAACGGGCCAGCACCGCAAGAATGCGGCCCGGCCCGTGGACGATCCCCATCACCAAAGCGGGATCCCGACTACTTACGACTTCCCGTAGAGCGCCTTTGCATCGACGATGCAACGGTCCTTCGCATCACCCGCCAGGGCGTCGCACTTTTCCTTCGCCACCGCATAGTCGGCAGCACGCTTGTCCGAGGCCGCGTCCTTGTGCGCCTGGGCGATCTGCTGGTTCGCATCGCTATGCGCGTCGGCGGACTTCTTCTGTGTCTTGGCATCGGCCTTGGCGGCGACATGCGCGGCCTCGGCTTCCTTCACGCAGACATCCTTCGCGTTGCCGGCCTGGTCGTCGCATTTCTCCTTCGCCACCGCATAGTCGGCGTCCGCCCTGGCAAGTCGCGCGTCGTAGCGGGACTTCCGGGTCGGCTTGTAGGCGACCGTGAGATCGGCGAGGGCCACGCTTTCCTTGCCCTTGGCCTCGGCGATGCAGATGTCCTTCGCGTTGTCCTTGAACGAATCGCAAGCCGCTTTCCCCGACTTGTAATCGGTTTCGATGTTCTCCTTGGCGGTCTTGTATTCCGTCTTGGTCATGCTGCTGGCCACTGCGGCGGCGCTGAACACGAGGCTCACTGCGGCCGCGATGGCGGTAAGGGTGGATCTGTTCATGGTGTGTCCTTCACGGATGCTGCTTTGGTGGGCTCGAGATTGTTATGGTGTTGCTGCCAGGCGGAAACCTGCTTCTCGGTCTCCTCCTTCGTGATTCCGTACGTCTCCTGGATCTTGCCCACCAGCTGGTCGCGCTTGCCGGCGATCGCGTCGAGCTGGTGGTCGGTGAGCTTGGCCCACTGTTCCCGGACGTTTCCCTTGAGTTGCTTCCAGTTGCCTTCGATGCGGTCCCAGTTCATGTTCGAATTTTCCTCGAGGACGTTGTCTTGGAGCGAGTCGCTCTACTAGCCGAAGGGTACAGGCGGGTCCCGCGATGCGTCCGTCTGCTACCGCACAGAGCTAGTGCCCCATGAACTCGCCCGCGGGCTTGAGGAAATCGACGCGGTCGCAGATCGCCTTCCCGATCGCGACCAGCGGTGCTCCGAGGAGCAGGCCCCAGATGCCCCAAAGCCAGCCGAAAAACAGCAGGGCAATGAACAGCACCGCCGCGTTCACGCGCGCGAAGCGGCTTTGCAGCCAGGTCGTGATCAGGAATCCCACGGCGAAGGACACCGCGAGCGACGTAGCCGCGACCGTGAAAGCGGCAAAGGCGGTCCCGAACTGCATGAACCCCGCCATGCCGCTCGCGAGCGCGAAGAGCACCGGGCCCAGGTAGGGAATGAAGTGGAGCACGCCCGCGGCCATGCCCCAGGCTCCCGATTGATCCATGCCCAGCGCTTCAAAAGCGAGCCAGGAGCCGATACCGACCAGGACATTCGACGCCAGGGTGACAAGGAGGAAGCGCTGGATCTGCGCATCGATCTCCTCGAGGATTCGCACCGCATCCTTCTTGCTCGTGAGGGAGGGGCCCACCAGCTGCACGAGCTTGCGGCGGAAATGTTCGCCCGAAGCCAGCAGGAAATAGGCGAGCAGCAAGACAATCGGCGCCTGCGCTGCGACTTCGAAGAGCAGCGCGGATTGGGCCACCATGTAGTCCCGCAGCCAGGCGCTGGGCTCGGCCTGGCGCACGACGAGCTTGGGCAATCCCGACTTCGCGGCTCTCTGGCTCCCGGCCGCGTCGGTTGCCGCTCCCTGCAACTCGGCAGCGGCCTCCTGGATTCTCTGCATCGCCGTCGGGCCCTCGTCACGCGAATCGCTCACGTGCTGGCGCACCTTGCGGGCGGCTTCGGGAAGTTTCTCGATCATCGCCGCGGCATCGTCCTGCAGCGAATACGTCGCCCAGGCGCCCGCCACGATCAGCCCGGTGATCACCAGGGCCGCCCCCACGGCGCGCGGAATGCGCCATGCCTTGAGCCAGTCTACGATCGGCCGCAGCGCGTAGCTCGTGAGAATACCGATCAACAGGGGAACGAAAAAAGCGCGCGCCAGGTAAAGCGCGGCGACGACGGCGATGGCCGCGATGATGCCGATCCCCAACGCCGCCCGCAGCGGGCGCTCCGGCGCGGGCGGCGCGGGCGGCGCGGCTTCAGCCACTTACATCTTGTCCTTCGTCTCCCTGGCCTCGTTCTTGATGGCCTTGCCACCCTGCTCGACGTCCTTGCCGGCGCCTTCCATGGTGTTGCAGCCGGCGAGAGTGCCCAGCGTGCTTGCCATGAACGCGGCCGCGACCAGCGGTACCAGCAGTTTCTTGATCATGTCCGACCTCCGTTTGTGAGGTTCAAGTATTCCTTCTTGCTTGCGGGCGTTCTGTACGGTGTCGCACACAACGCACTCGCCGCCACCTAGAGCAGCTCGTCGAGCGGCAGGAACGCGAGGAAGTCGACGCTCAGGCGCTGGCCCATCGTCGCGGCCGGCTCGTGGTGGTAGTCCACCGTCTTGCCGTCCTCCAGCGTTCGCCAGATGAGCGGGCGCGGGCCGGATGCACCCGCCTCGCCGAGCATGAGGACGTAGCTGTTGGCCGGCCCCATGATGTCGGTGACGCGCTTGGCGACCTGGCCGGCAAGCACGGGGCTGTCGATGATCAGTCCGACTTCCGTATTGACGTGCAGCGAGCGCTGGTCGAGGTTCATCGAGCCGATGAAGATGCGCTTGCGATCGAATACGAACGCCTTGGCATGCAGCGCATAAAGCCCCGTGCTCGGCATCTTCATCCCGTGCTCCCGATCCACCGGGTGACCAGGCACGGGCCGGACCTCGAAGAGATCGACGCCCATTTCCAGCAGTGGCGCGCGATAGGCCTGGTAGCCCGAATGAACGACGGGCATGTCGGATGATGCGAGGGAATTGGTGAGGATCCGGACGCTCACGTTGCGGTCACGCAGCCCCTGGAAAAAAGCCATCCCCGCCGGGCCGGGTATGAGATAGGGCGACACCACGATCAGCTCCGACTGGACCTGCTTCGCCACCTCGCCGAGGCGATGACGAAGCAGCCGTCCGCCCTGTTCGCCCTCCTCGATCTTCGTTTTCTCCGGGCTGTCGTAGATCACTTCCGCTTTCGCCCAAACGAGCGACGACTCGCCGGCGAGCATGGCCGCGAGCGGCTCCCCGGCCGACAGCGATGGCAGGTAAGGTGCGGCGGAGGCGACCACTTGCGCGTGATGCTCGGCGAGAACGCCGCGATAGTCATCGAGCTCCCGGGCCGTGGGCGTGTGCCCTGCGAGCGCCTCGATCGGAATCGCCATGGGGCTATTCCAGTAGGCGTCGAAGCTCGCCGAGAGCTGGTTCACGATCGGGCCGGCCGCGATCACGTCGTAGTCCGCGAAGTCGACATTGGCGGCGGACTGGAAGTATTCGTCGCCGAGGTTGCGGCCTCCCACGATGGCGATCTCGTTGTCGACGATGAACAGCTTGTTGTGCATGCGGTGGTCGAGCCGGGGTGCGTCGCCCAGGAACTCGACGGCATGAAAGAACCCGATGCTTCCGCGATACGTGAACGGGTTGAAGAGCCTGAGCTCGATGTTCGGATACCCCGCGAGCGTCCTGATCTGCGCGTCGCGGCCGAAGGAGCCGGCGTCGTCTAGCAGCACGCGAACCCGGACGCCGCGATCGGCGGCCTGGAGCATCGCCTCGATCAGCAACTGGCCCGTGTCGTCGCTTTGAATGAGGTAGTACTGGACGTCGAGGGTGCGACCGGCGGCCTCCGCCATCTCCATGCGCAGCAGGAAGCTGTCGATACCGACCGGCAGCAGCTTGAAGCCGGACGTTCCGGCGTGCCCGGCTTTCGCCGAGGCGAGCTGGGCCCCGATGCGGGTCTGCTCCGGCCGCGTGAGGGCGTTCGATTTCGTCCTCGGGTAATCCGAGCCCGGCGGCAGGGACGCACAGGCCGCGAGGATCGATAGCAGGCTCGCGGCCAGGAGGGCCCGCGCGCCGGCAAACCGATCGAAGCGCTGCAGCGCCGTCACCTCAGATGGAAACTACTCGCCCCGAGCAATCCCATGAGGCCGATGATGATCAGGTAGACGGCGACGATGTAGTTCAGCAACCGCGGCACGATGAAGATCAGGATGCCGGCGATGAGCGAGATGAGCGGTCCGATCAGCAGGGTGTTCATGCGCGAGGCTCGCCCTGTTCGTTCACGGTCACGGTTCGCCCGGGAGGATTGGTCAACTGCATGCGATGCTCCTGCCCGCGGAATTCATAGGTCACGTCCCAGTATTCGGTTTGCGCATGGCTGGGCACGCTGCTGCAGTGCTGGACGTCTTGTGCCTGCGTGCCGTTGTCGCGGCCGACGTTGGAACCCACTACGGCGCCTGCCACCGCGCCGCCGGCCGTCGCGAGATCGTTGCCGCGCCCGTTGCCGATCTGGTGTCCGAGCACGCCCCCGATCACGGCCCCGACCACCGCGCCGCCGACATTCGGGCCGCCACGATCCTGGACCTGCTCACGCTCGACCCAGCATCGCTGCTCGGGCGGGCCGACCACGGCGCGGACGGAGGTGACGTTCGCCTCGTAGAGACGCTCGTTGTCGCGGCGCCGGTAATGGTTCGCGACGGGCGCGGGCGCATAGCGATTGTCTTCGACCTGGGCGTTGCTGCCCACCATTCGCGCCGACGAAATCTTGTTGTTCATTCCGAGCGAGCCCAACGACGCGTACTGGCCGGGGCGAAGGACGACGCACTTGCCGCCGAAGTGGGCGTCTTCGCAGACCTCCCACCGGTCGAGCGTCACCACGGCCGACGAGGCGCGATCGTTGAAGCCGTAGCGCTCGAAGTTGTCGGCCTGTTTTTGCGTCGTGAAGTTCTTGCCCCTGAAGTTCTCGTTCTCGTAGAACGTGATCTGCGCGGAGGCCTGCGCCGCGAAGGCGAGCCCGGCTGCCGCGAGGGCACCTCTCATTGCTGCATTCATCGATGGCTTTCCGTTACTTGAGACGCATGTCGTTCTTGACCGACTTCACGCCGTGCACGTTCTGCGCGACGACGACGGCCTTGTCGATGCTCGCCGGCGAGGCTACGAAGCCCGAGAGCTGCACGATTCCCTTGAAGGTCTCGACGTTGATCTCGGCGGACTTGAGCGTGGGCTCATCGAGGATCGCGGCCTTCACCTTGGTGGTGATGACGCTGTCGTCGACGTATTCGCCCGTGCCTTCGGACTTCGAAGTCGAGGCGCAACCGAGGGCCGTCGCCATGGCCAATGCGGCCAGGATCGAGCAGAAGCGTTTGAGGTTTGTCATTTTGGGTTCTCCGTGTGGGTTGTCGTGGGGCCAAGGTACGGGGGCCGCCGGCAAACGTCTGTGCGGTATCGAACGAATGCCCGTTGCGCGCTATGTTCGCTATCGCGCAGACGGCGGTGACACGGCGCCCTACATTGCGCCTATGAAGCGCTCAACCGTGACCAATCGGCTGCTCGACGGGCTTCCGGCCAAGGATCGCGAGCGCCTTCTCGCGGGCTGCGAGCCGGTCGAGCTCGCGTTCGGCGAGATTCTCGCGGAGCCCGGCGAGGTCCTCCGCGACGTCTACTTCCCGACCGGGAGCTTCATCTCCCTGGTGCTCAACGTGAACGGCGAGTCGAGCCTCGAGGTCGCGTTGGTCGGAAATGAAGGCATGCTGGGCGCGCCGCTGGCACTCGGTGTCGACATCAAGCAGGTGCATGCAGTCGTGCAGGGCCCGGGGCCGGCGTGGCGGATGAGCGCCGCCCGCTTCCAGCGCGAGTTGGTGGCGAGCCGGGCGCTCCGCCACACCATCCAGAAATACCTCTTCGTGCGCGTGAGCCAGCTGGAGCAGACGGCCGGGTGCAACCGCTTCCACGTCGTGGAGCAACGCCTCGCCCGCTACCTGCTGATGACGTCGGACCGTTCGCACTCAGACCGGTTCCGAATCACCCACGAATTCCTCGCCTACATGCTGGGCGTGCGGCGCGTCGGTGTCACGCGCGCGGCGGCCGCGCTTCGCACGCGCAAGCTCATACGCTATGCGCGCGGCGACATCACCATCCTGGACAGGAAGCGCCTCACGGGGGCCGCATGCGGATGCTACCGGGCGGACCTCGCGACCTACGATCGCATCTTCGCGTCGCGCCGCGTCGCGAACGCGTGAGCTAGGGAAAGCTGTACTTGAACCGGATGCCGTGGCGGCGCATCGAGATGTTCTCCGCCGTAAGCCCCTTCACCGTCGGCATGAGCCGGCGCGCCGGGCGATAGACGATGTGGTTGTCGGCAGCGTCATAGCAGAATGCGGCCTCGGAGTTTTCGCATCCGGCGCGCGAGCCGATATTCCCCGTTTCCGCGTGGCGCGTCGCGTCGGGACCCGGATCGGCCGGAGCCATCACGGGCGCCTGGACGGTCCGCGCGCCGAAAGCGTAGGTGGCGGGCAACGACATCGACTTGGCGTGCATCGCCCCGGGAGGCGACTTGCCTTGCGGAAGCCCGCCAAGGCCCGTCGCGTCCTGCGCGCCGGCCGAGCTCGCAAGGGCGAGGAGCAGCGCGAGGAGTAGCGCGCGTCTCACGGCCAAGTCGAAGCGAGCGGCTCGCCGTGCGTGGACACCGCGTCCGACGAGGGCCCGGGCAGGGTCAGTCCCTTTGCGGGATCGTCGACCGCGCTGATTGCGATCACGGGAGCGAACGATTTCACCGGCCCGAACATCGTCGCGAACGAGACGTCGGCCGCATCGCGCCCCGTGCCGATGCGCACCAGTCCCGTGGGCAACGTGATCCCGGTCGGATCGAACAGGTACCAACGATGGCCCAGGAACGCCTCGACATACGCATGGAAGTCCGGGACGCCCAGCTCGGGCGACGCGCCGTAGTCGATACCGGTCACGAATCGCGCCGGAATGTTGACCGCGCGGCAAAGCGCGATCATCAGGTGCGCGAAGTCGCGGCAGACGCCCGTCTGCTCGACGAGCGTATCCACGGCGGAAGTGCTGGCGTTGGAGCTTCCGATCGCGAACGCCGTGCGCTGGCGCACCCAATCCTGGATCGCCTGCACTCGCCAATACCCCCGCGGCAGGTGACCGAATTCGCGCGCCGCGATCCGCCGCAGGCGGTCCGACTGGCAATAGCGGCTCGGGTAGAGATACGGGAGGACTTCGGGCGGGAGATTGGCGATCGACATCTCTCCCACGCGATCGGGAGGCTCGAAGTGATGCGTGATATCCACCGTCGCGTCGTACCGGACAGCCAGCACTCCGGGCTCGGCCGTGAGGCGCGCGTAGCGGTTTCCCGTGACCGGATCCGTGTACATCGCGGGAACCACCTGCTGGCCGAGGCTCAACGCCTCCGATCGCACCTGCTGCCAGGGCGTGCACGCCGCATGGATATTGAAGACGAAATCGCTCGGGCTATCGGCTATCTCGTACCTCAGGCCAATGGCGAACTGGAGGCGAATCATTTGTTCTCGTGGTTTTCTTCGCGACCTTGTTCGTGACCTTTTTCGTTTCCACGCTCGTTGCTTTGGGCCGATTGCTGCGGTTTCGGGGCCGGCTGCTCGCGTTGAGGCGCGTGTTGCTGTTGCTGCGGACGCTCCTGCGGCTGCGCCTGGACCGTGTGCTGCGGCTGCGGTCTCGCGGCTTGCTGTTCGTGCGGCTGCGGTCTCGCGGCTTGCTGTGGGTGCGGCTGAGGTCTCGCGGCTTGCTGCTCGTGCGGCTGAGGCGCGGCAGGGCGAACCGGCTGCTGCTGTTGTCTCGCCACCTGCTGCTCATGCACCTGCGGCGCAGGGGCTGCGGCGCGAGCCGGCTGCTGCTGTTGCCTTGCCGCTTGCTGCTGCGGATGCTGCTGCGTTTGCGCGGCCGGCGCCTGGTGCTGCGACGCCTGTTGGGTCCTCGCCTGCTGGAAATGCTGCTGAGCGACCGGATCCTTCGGCTGGTAGCGGTAGTTGCTTGCCGCGAGCGACGCCTGCTGCTGCTGCGCCTGCGGGTAACGGCTTCCCGAGTATTGCCGCTGGTACGTGGGCAACGGCGCCGGCGCCGGAGCGGAGCCGCGCTTCCATTGGTCCCATCCGGTTCGATGTTGCGACCACGATTGACCCCAGTGATCGCCCCAGTGCGGCGCATCGCTCACGCCCCAGCCATGGAAATACGCCGGGGGCGCCCGGTAGTAACGGACCGGGACCCGAAGCACGAAGAGCGGCACGTCGAGGGGATCGACCAGCGACCAGGGCCCGTTGTACCAGGAGCTCGCGTACCAATTCACGCCGTCGAACACCCAGTAGAGGCCGTCGTAGAAGAAGTAGTTCGTATCGAGGCCCGGGGCGTAGTACACCGGGTAGCCCGGGATCGGCTGCAACGATGGATACACCGGCACGTTGATCCCGATGCGCGCGCCCGGAACGTCGAAGTTGAGGCTCAACTGCGCGTACGAAGAACTCGCCGAAGCGAGGAGCATCCCGAGTGCGATCAATGAGCGGCGCATGTTCTTCCTCCTTTATTCTTCGAGCAGGGACGAATCGGCCGAGCGCTCGAAGCGGCGCGAGGCTTCGTCCCAATCGACGACGGACCACCAGCCCTTCAGGTAGTCGGGCCGGCGGTTCTGGTACTTGAGGTAGTAGGCGTGCTCCCAGACGTCGTTCAGCAGGATCGGGATATATCCCTGCAACATCGGGTTTCCATGGCCGGCGGTCGTTAGGATCACGAGGCGCTTGGCGCCCTGGCCCGAGCGCGCAAGCCACGTCCATCCCGAACCGAAGAGATCGGCACCGGCCTCGCCGAATTGCGTCTTGAAGCCCTCGAAGCTGCCGAAATCGCGAGCGATCGCGTCGGCGAGCTTTCCGGAGGGCTCGCGACTCCCGGAAGGCGTCATCGCTTTCCAGAAGAGGCTGTGGTTCACGTGGCCGCCAGCGTTGTTGCGAACCGCGGTGCGCACCTTGTCGGGGACTTCGTCGAGATTGAGGAGCAGCCACGAGGCCGAGCGCTCCTCGAGCTCCGGATAGGGCTCGAGCGCCTTGTTCAGCTTCTCCACGTAGCCCGCATGGTGCTTGTCGTGGTGAAGTTGCATGGTGCGCGCATCGATGTGCGGCTCCAGCGCCCCGGCATCGTAGGGCAGTGCCGGGAGCACGTGTTTCACGGAAGTGATATTCATCGCGTACCTCGATGTGTGACTATCCCTCAGGGTATCGAGGGGCCGGGGCCGCCACTATCGGCCATCCCGGGTTCGGCTTGTCGGACGGCGCTGACAGGAACTTCAGGGGATATCGTGAATCGGAATTCGATGGACAGGGTGGACGGCGCAAGGGCGCGCTCCGACGCATTGGTGCTCTTCGGCGTGACGGGCGACCTCGTGCACCGGATGATCTTTCCGGCGCTCTACGCCATGGCCAAGCGCGGTGCCCTCGACGTTCCGGTGATCGGCGTGGCTTCCTCGAAACTCACACTCGCCCAACTACGCGAGCGCGCGGAGGATGGCATCAAGGCGTCCGGAAAGATCGACGATCCCCGCGCCCTGCGCCACGTGCTGTCCCTGCTTCGCTACGTCGGCGGCGACTACAACGATCGCGAGACTTTCGTGGCGCTCAGGAAGGCGCTGGGCGATGCGCGCCGCCCCGCGCACTACCTCGCGATCCCGCCCGCGCTCTTCGCGACAGTCATCAAGGGACTCGGCAAGGCGAGCCTCGCCACCGGGGCCCGCGTCATCGTCGAGAAACCGTTCGGGCGGGACCTTGCCTCGGCGCGCGAGTTGAACCGGGTCGCGCGGAGCGTCTTTCCGGAGGACTCCATCTATCGCATCGATCACTTCCTCGCGAAGGAAGCGATCATGAACATCCTCTATTTCCGCTTCGCCAATTCGTTCCTGGAGCCGATCTGGAATCGCAACTACGTTTCGAGCGTCCAGGTCACGCTCGCGGAGGATTTCGGCGTCAAGGGCCGGGGCGCCTTCTATGAAACCGCCGGGTGCCTGCGCGACGTGATCCAGAACCATCTCTTCCAGATCGTCGCCCTGCTCGCCATGGAACCTCCGGGGTACCGGGGCTTCGAGGCCGTGCACCGCGAAACCGCCGACATCCTGAGGGCGATGCGTCCCCTCGTCCCGGCGGACGTGGTGCGCGGGCAATACGCGGGCTACCGCAAGGAGCCGGGGGTCGCGAAGAATTCCGATGTCGAGACCTTCTGCGCATTGCGCCTCTACATCGATTCGTGGCGATGGGAGGGCGTGCCGTGGTATTTGCGCTCCGGCAAGTGCCTGGCCACCACCGCGGCCGAGGTGATCGTCCAGTTGAAGGCGCCGCCGCAGCGTTTGTTCGCCGATTCGGCGCCGACCGACGGGCGCGCGAACTACCTGCGCTTCCGGCTCTCGCCGAACTCGGCCATCGCGCTCGCTGCCCGCATCAAGCGCACGGGAAAGAATTTCGTCGGAGACCAGCGCGAGCTCTCGCTCGCCGACGAGCAGCCGCGGGGAGAGGCTCCCTACGAGCGCCTGCTGGGCGATGCCATGGCCGGCAACGGCGCGCTCTTCACGCGCGAGGACGCGGTCGAGGCCGCCTGGTCGGTCGTCGATCCGGTCCTCTCGAAGCACTCGCGGAGCATTGCCTACCGGCGCGGCAGTTGGGGACCGGGCGAAGCCGATTCGCTCATTTCCCCGGACGGCCGCTGGCGCAACCCCGGATCGCCCGATGCCGGCACCGACTGAAGACATCGTCTTCCTGCTCGACTGCGACAACACGTTGCTCGACAACGATCGCGTGCAGGACGACTTGCGAGCCCACCTCGCGAGCGAGTTCGGCGCGGAGAGCCGGGACCGCTACTGGGACATCTTCGAGGCTCTGCGCGCCGAGCTGGGCTACGCGGACTACCTCGGCGCGTTGCAGCGCTACCGGCTGGGCGCCGGCAACGATCCGCGCCTGCTGCAGATGTCCGCATTCCTGCTGGACTACCCGTTTGCCGACCGGCTTTATCCGCAGGCGCTCGAGGCCATCGGGCATCTTTCCCGCTGGGGACCCACGGTCATCCTGTCCGACGGTGACGTCGTCTTCCAGCCGCGCAAGATCCTGCGATCGGGATTGTGGGGCGCGGTCCAGGGGAACGTCCTCATCTATATCCACAAGGAGGCCATGCTCGCGGACGTCTCGCGGCGCTATCCGGCCCGCCACTACGTCATGGTGGACGACAAGGTGCGGATTCTCGCGGCGATGAAATACGTCTGGCGCGATCGCCTCACCAGCGTATTCGTGCGCCAGGGGCACTACGCGCGCGAATGCCTGTCTACCCCTGCATCGGCGGACCTCGCCATCGAACGGATCGGCGAGCTGCTCGCATTCGATCGCCTCGCCTCGTTCGGGCCGCCCCGGCCCGTCGGCGAGACCCAGGAGACGACATGAATCCGACACGGCAACTTCACGACCTGGGCCAGAGCCTGTGGCTGGACAACATCACGCGGGGCCTGCTGTCGAACGGCACGCTCGCGCGGTACGTGAGGGACTTCTCGGTCACGGGACTGACATCGAACCCCACGATCTTCGACAACGCCATCGAGAAAGGCGATTTCTACGACGAGGCGATCCGCAAGAAGGCGCGCGCGGGCCTGTCGGGCGAGGCGTTGTTCTTCGATCTCGCGCTGGAGGATCTCGTCCAGGCGGCCGATCTTTTCAGGCCGGTCCATGACGCCACGAACGGCGTCGACGGCTGGGCGTCGCTGGAGGTATCGCCCCTGCTCGCGAACGACACGCCCGGCAGCATCGCGGCGGCGGCGGAGCTGCACGCGCGCGCGCAAAGGCCCAACCTCTTCATCAAGATCCCGGGCACTCGCGCCGGAATTCCGGCCATCGAGGAATCGATCTTTGCCGGCGTGCCGATCAACGTGACGCTGCTTTTCTCGCGCGAGCACTACATCGCGGCCGCCGAAGCCTACCTGCGGGGCATCGAGCGGCGCGTCGTCGCGGGCCGCGATCCGCGGGTCGCATCCGTGGCATCGCTCTTCGTGAGCCGCTGGGACGTCGCCATCAAGGACAAGGTCCCGGCCGAGCTTCGCAATCGCCTGGGGATCGCCATCGCCCAGCGCACGTACAAGGCCTACCGCGAGCTGCTGGCCTCGCCGCGTTGGCGGAAGCTGGCGGCGAAAGGCGCGATGCCCCAGCGCATGCTCTGGGCGAGCACCGGGACCAAGGACCCGCAGGCCTCCGATGTCCTGTACGTCGAGGCGCTCGCGGCGCCGGACACGATCGACACGATGCCCGACAAGACGCTCGCCGCCTTCTCCGACCACGGCAAGGTGGATGGCGTCATGGATCCCGAAGGCGCGGATGCCGAGGGCGTGATCGCGCAGTTCGCGAAGCAGGGCATCGATGACGAAGAGCTCGCCGCCGGCCTGCAACGCGAGGGCGCCGAAGCGTTCGCCAGGTCGTGGGCCGAGCTCATGGGCCGCATCGCCTCGAAGAGCGAAGCGATGCCCAGGGCCATTCGCGCGTGAACGCCGCAGTGTTGGCCGGTCACGAGCCCGCGATGGCGGCGCCGTTGACCGGGCGCGCGGCATGGAAGGCCCTGGCTGCGCATTGGCAACGGATTCGCGGCAAGCATCTTCGGCAGCTCTTCGCGGAGACTCCGGCCCGCGGCGAGCGCTTCACGGTCGAAGCGGCCGGCATCTATCTCGACTACTCGAAGAATCGCATCGACGAGGAAACGATCCCCCTGCTGCTCGACCTCGCCCACGAATGCGGGCTGCGCGAGCGCACGGCCGCGATGTTCCGCGGCGAACCCATCAACGTGACCGAAGGCCGCGCCGCGCTGCACATCGCGTTGCGCACGCCCGCTACCGAGAAAATCGTCGTGGAGGGCATCGACGTGGTCCCCGCGGTCCACGAGGTCCTCGACCGGATGGCGGCCTTTTCGCGGCGGCTTTCCAGCGGCGACTGGCAGGGATATACGGGCAAGCGCATCCGCAATGTCGTCAATATCGGCATCGGCGGATCCGACCTCGGGCCGGCGATGGCCTACGAAGCATTGCGCTACTACAGCCGGCGCGACCTCGTCGTGCGCTTCGTCTCCAACGTCGACGCCACGGACCTCGCCGAAGCGGTGCGCGACCTGGAGCCTTCCGAAACGCTCTTCATCATCTGCTCCAAGACGTTCACGACGGTGGAGACGCTGACCAACGCCCATGCCGCGCGCGCGTGGTGCCTCGCCGCATTGGGCGACGAGGCCGCGGTGGCGAAACACTTCGTCGCGGTCTCGACCAACGCGGCCGGTGTCTCCGCGTTCGGAATCGACGCGGAGAACATGTTCGGCTTCTGGGATTGGGTCGGGGGCCGCTATTCGATGGATTCGGCCATCGGGCTTTCGACGATGATCGCCATCGGGCCGGAGAATTTCGGCGAGATGCTCGCGGGCTTCCACGAGATGGACATCCATTTTCGCGACGCGCCGCTCGATCGCAACCTGCCGGCGCTGCACGGGATGCTCGCGGTGTGGAATGGGAATTTCCTCGGTGCGCCCACGGTCGCCGTGCTGCCCTACGATCAATACCTCAAGCGCTTCCCCGCGTACCTGCAGCAGCTCACGATGGAAAGCAACGGCAAGCACGTCACGCGGGACGGCACTCCCACTTCCTACGCGACGGGCCCGATCTACTGGGGCGAACCCGGCACCAATGGCCAGCACTCGTTCTACCAGCTCATCCACCAGGGCACCCACGTGATTCCCTGCGATCTCATCGGCTTCTGCAAGCCGCTCAATCCGCCCGGCGCGCAACACGACCTGCTGATGGCGAACCTCTTCGCTCAGGGCGAGGCGCTCGCGTTCGGAAAGACAGCCGACGAAGTGAGGGCCGACGGCACGCCGGCGGCACTCGTCCCCCATCGGGTCCTCGAAGGCAACCGGCCGAGCAACACCCTCCTCGCGAACCGGCTGACACCCTTCGCGCTCGGCGCACTGGTCGCGTTGTATGAACACAGCGTGTTCGTGCAGGGCGTCATCTGGGACATCGATTCCTTCGACCAATGGGGCGTGGAGCTGGGCAAGGCCCTCGCCACGCGCACGGCATCGCAGATCGCCCGCGGCGAGGATTCCGATCTCGACCACGACAGCTCCACCAATACGCTGATACGCCGCTATCGCGCATCCCGGGAAGAGCCCGGGTGAGCACGACGGTGAGCCCGCTCGCCGGCAAGGTCCTGCCGGTGGCGCAGCGCGTCGACGTGCCGAAGGTGCTCGCAGCGTATGCGGATCTCCGCCCCGATCCGGGAGTCCCCGCGCAACGCGTCGCATTCGGCACCTCCGGCCACCGCGGCAGCTCGCTGGAGTGCAGCTTCAACGAGTGGCACGTGTTCGCCATCAGCCAGGCGATCTGCGATTTGCGCAAGCACAAGGCCACGCGCGGTCCGCTGTACGTGGGCGCGGATACCCATGCGCTCTCGCGGCCGGCGTTCGAAAGCGCCCTGGAGGTGTTCGCCGCCAACCACGTGCAGACGATGGTCTCGAAGGACGGCGAATTCACGCCGACGCCCGCGGTCTCGCACGCGATCCTCGCCTACAACCGGGGGCGAACCACGGGATTGGCTGACGGCGTCGTCATCACGCCCTCGCACAACCCGCCCGACAACGGCGGCCTCAAGTACAACCCGCCGAACGGTGGACCCGCCGATACCGATGTCACAACCTGGATCCAGGATCGCGCCAATGCGCTGCTCGAAGGCGGCCTCAAGGATGTGCGGCGCATGTCCTCCGCGCAGGCCCACCGCGCCGCGACCACGCACGCATTCGACTTCCTCGGCACGTACGTGGCCGATCTCGGCCAGGTGATCGACTTCGACGCGATTCGCGGCGCGGGCATCCGCATGGGCGTGGATCCCCTGGGGGGCGCCGGCGTTCACTACTGGAAGCCGATCGCGGAGCGCTACCGGCTCAACCTCACGGTGGTGAGCGAAGAAGTGGATCCGGCCTTCGGCTTCATGACCGCCGACTGGGACGGAAAGATCCGCATGGATCCGTCATCGCGCTATGCCATGCACCGATTGATCGGCCTGAAGGATCGCTTCGACGTGGCGTTCGCGTGCGACACCGATCACGATCGCCATGGCGTGGTGACGCGCAGCAGCGGCTTGCTCGTGCCGAACCACTACCTCTCGGTGCTCATCGACTATCTCTTCCGGAATCGCCCCCGGTGGGGTCCGGTCGCCGCGGTCGGCAAGACCCTGGTGAGCACCGCGTTGATCGACCGCGTGGCCAAGCGCCTCGAGCGCGATCTCTACGAGGTGCCGGTGGGATTCAAATGGTTCGTGGACGGGCTGCTCGGTGGGGCGCTCGGCTTCGGCGGCGAAGAAAGCGCCGGCGCGTCGTTCCTGCGGAGGGACGGCACCGTGTGGACCACGGACAAGGACGGCATCGTGGCCGCGTTGATGGCGGCGGAGATCACGGCGCGCGCCGGCCGCGATCCGGGCGAGCTGTACCGGGATCTCGCGCGCGAACTGGGGGAGCCCACGGCCGATCGCGTCGATGCGCCGGCGAACGCCGAGCAGAAGAAGAAGCTGGCGAAGCTTTCGCCGCAGCAGGTCCCGGGCAAGGAGCTCGCGGGCGAGAAGATCGAAAGCGTCCTCGATCATGCGCCGGGCAACAAGGCGCCCATCGGCGGAATCAAGGTGATCGCGGCGAACGGATGGTTCGCGGCACGCCCCTCCGGGACCGAGGACATCTACAAGATCTACGCGGAGAGCTTCCGCGGCGAAGCGCACCTGCTCGACATCCTCCGCGAGGCGCAAGGCATCGTCGATACCGCCATCGCATGACCGCGCCCACCGCCTACGGAAAGACCCTGTTGCCGTGGCTCGTGGCCGTGGCGTTCTTCATGGAGGCGCTCGACACGACGATCCTGAACACCGCGGTCCCCGCCATCGCGCAAGCGCTCGCCGTGGCGCCGCTCAGCATGAAGGCGGTGCTCGCGAGCTACACGCTCGCCCTCGCGGTGTTCATCCCCATCAGCGGCTGGATGGCGGACCGCTTCGGCACGCGCCGCGTGTTCGCTTCGGCGATCGGCCTCTTCACGGTGGGATCGTTCCTGTGCGGAATCTCAAGCAACATCCACGAGCTCGTCGCGTGCCGCGTGCTGCAGGGCTTCGGCGGCGCGATGATGCTGCCCGTGGGCCGGATCACGATGGTGCGGACCTTCCCGCGCTCGGAGCTGATCCGCGCGATGAGCTTCGTCGCCATCCCGGGCCTCGTCGGCCCGATGCTGGGCCCGCTGGCCGGTGGACTCATCATCGAGTACTTCCACTGGAGCGTGATCTTCTTCGTCAACATTCCAATCGGCCTCGCGGGCCTCTACATGGTGTACCGCCATCTCCCGGATTACCGCGAGGGGCGCACCTACCCGCTCGACATCGTGGGCCTGATCCTCTTCGGCTCGGGCGTCGCGTTGTTGTCCTACGTGCTCGAGGTGTTCGGCGAGCACACGCTGAGCGTGCGCGAGATCGTCGCGTTGCTTGCGATTTCGGCGATGCTCCTCGCCGGTTATGGCCTGCACTCGTTGCGCTCGAAGCACCCGCTGCTGCGCCTGGCGCTCTTTCGCCTGCGCACCTTCCGCTCCGCCGTCGCCGGAAGCTTCTTCACCCGCCTGGGCATCGGGGGAATCCCGTTCCTCTTTCCCCTCCTCTACCAGGTGGGCCTGGGCTTCTCGCCGATCCAGTCCGGCCTGCTGATGATGCCGCAGGCGCTCGCCGCGATGAGCTTGAAGCTCACCATGCCGCGCATCCTCGCGCGCTTCGGCTATCGCGCCGTGCTGGTGTCCAACACGGTCACGCTGGGGCTGATGATCATGCTGTTCGCGACAATTGGCGGCGCGACGCCGGTGTGGCTCATCGTGGCGCAGCTTTTCGCTTTCGGCTTCTTCACCTCGCTGCAGTACACGAGCATGAACACCCTGGTCTACGCCGACGTGAGCCCCACGCAGACGAGCAGCGCCAGCACGATCGCGAGCACCGGCCAGCAGATGTCGGTGAGCTTCGGCGTCGCGTCCGCCTCGCTCGTCGCCGCGCTTTTCATCCCCGACCGTTTCGATTCCAGCCCGCCGCAGCTGATCCACGGCATCCACCAGGCGTTCCTCCTTCTGGGCGCGATGACAGTCGTTTCGGCGCTCGTCTTCGTCCGCCTGAAAAGCGAGGACGGCAACGCGGTGAGCCGGCACAAGGTCGCCGTCGCGGCCGAATAAAGGGGTCAGCCATGCCGAATCCACTGGACCTGCTTTGCATCGACACCGTGCGCTTCCTGTCCGTGGACATGGTGCAGAAGGCCAACAGCGGACATCCGGGAATGCCGCTCGGCGCCGCGCCGATGGCCTGCGTGCTGTGGATGCGCTGGCTCAGGCACAACCCGCGCAACCCCCTATGGGCCGATCGCGACCGCTTCGTGCTATCGGCGGGACACGGCTCGGCGCTTCTCTATAGCCTCCTCCACCTCACGGGCTACGACCTTCCGCTCGACGAGATCCGGAAGTTTCGCCAATGGGGCAGCAAGACGCCGGGACATCCCGAGCGCGGGCATACGCCGGGCGTGGAGGTCACCACGGGACCGCTCGGCCAGGGCATGGCCAACGCGGTCGGCATGGCGATGGCCGAGGCGCAACTCGCCGCGCGATACAACCGCCGCGACCACACCGTGGTCGACCACCACACCTTCGCCATCGTGAGCGACGGCGACCTCATGGAAGGCGTGGCCTCCGAAGCCGCCTCGCTCGCGGGCCATCTCGAATTGGGCAAGCTCACGTGTCTCTATGACGACAACTCCGTCACGCTCGCGGCAGGTACCGCGATCACCTTTTCCGAGGATCGCGCGCGGCGCTTCGAAAGCTACGGCTGGCACACGGTGACGGTCCCCGACGGCAACGACCTCGACGCCATCGAAGCGGCGCTCACCGCTGCGCGCGCGCAAACCGCGCGGCCCTCGCTGATCCTGGTGCGGACCCATATCGGGTTCGGCTCGCCGGAGCAGGACACCTTCAAGGCCCACGGCTCGCCGCTCGGCGCCGAAGGGGTTCGCGAGACGAAGAAGAAACTCGGCTGGCCGGACGAGCCTGCGTTCCTCATCCCAACCGCGGCGCTGTCGCGATTCCGCGAAGCCGTCGCGCGCGGCGCGCATGAAGAAGCCGAGTGGAACGGACGCATGGACGCCTACGCGAAGGCCTTTCCCGACCTGGCCCAGGAGCTTCGCGGCCGCCTCGCCTCCGAGCTCCCCGCCGGCTGGAACGCGGACATTCCCGTCTTCGATGCCGATGCGAAGGGCCTCGCGACTCGTGCGGCTTCCGGCAAGGTGATGAACGCCATCGCGCCAAAGCTGCCCGCGCTCGCCGGCGGTTCCGCCGACCTCGATCCCTCGACGAAGACGGCGCTGGAAGGTCTCGGCGATTTCAACGCGCCGCCCGCGGCGAAGGCCGACGAGCAGGGCTCCGACGGTGGCGGATGGAGCTACTCCGGACGCAACCTTCACTTCGGCGTGCGGGAGCATGCGATGGGCGCCATCGTGAACGGCTTCGCCGCGCACGGAGGTTTCATTCCCTACGGATCCACGTTCCTCATCTTCTCGGACTACATGCGCCCGCCGATCCGGTTGGCCGCCCTGATGGGCCTGCACGTGATCCATGTCTTCACGCACGACAGCATCGCGCTTGGCGAAGACGGCCCGACGCATCAACCCGTGGAGCATCTCGCGAGCCTCCGAGCGATCCCGAACCTCACTGTGATTCGCCCCGCCGACGCCAACGAAACGGCCGTCGCATGGCGCGTCGCCCTGGAAACCCGCGATCGCCCCGTCGCCCTCGTGCTCACGCGGCAGGACCTTCCGACGATCGATCGCAAACGCTTCGCGGCGGCGGAAGGATTGCGCAACGGTGCCTACGTGCTCACCGACGCCCCGGACGGGAAGCCCGAATTGATCCTCATCGCGAGCGGTTCCGAAGTCGGCCTGGTCCTCGCCGCCGCGCAACGCCTGCGGCAGCAAGGCATCGCCGCACGATGCGTCTCGATGCCGAGCTGGGAGTTGTTCGAGGCCCTGCCCGCGGCCGAGCGCGACCTCGTGCTGCCGCCTTCGGTGGGCGCGCGGCTCGCCGTCGAGCTCGGCGTCCCCCAGGGATGGGAGCGCTACGTCGGCGCGCGCGGCGATGTGCTCGGCGTGGAGCGCTTCGGCGCTTCGGCTCCGGCCGAAGTGCTGCTGCGCGAATTCGGATTCACGGTGGACAACGTCTGCGCGCGCGCCACGGCGCTCGTGAAATAGCGCCGCTCATTCCTTGCGGACGGCGTGGCCCCCGAACTCGTTGCGCATCGCGGCGAGCAGCTTGTCGGAGAACGAGTCGCCGTCCCGCGAGCGCAGGCGCTCGATCAGCGACAGGGTGATCACCGGGGCCGCCACGTCGAGGTCGATCGCTTCGGCGACCGTCCAGCGTCCCTCGCCGGAATCCTCGACATAAGGAGCGATTCCCGACATCGAAGGATTCTTCCCGAGCGCGGCCGAGGTGAGATCGAGCAACCACGAACGCACGACGCTGCCGTGGCGCCAGATCTCCGCCACTTGATTGAGGTCGAGCCCGAACTCGCGCTTGTGCTGCAGGATCGAGAAGCCTTCGGCGTACGCCTGCATCAGGCCGTATTCGATTCCGTTGTGGACCATCTTCGTGAAGTGGCCGGAGCCGGCGGGGCCGACGCGGCCCCAGCCGCGGTCCTTCGCCGGCGCCAGCGCCTCGAACACCGGACGCAAACGCTCGATGGCCGCCTCATCGCCGCCCAGCATGAGGCTGTACCCTTCCGCGAGGCCCCACACGCCGCCGCTGGTGCCGCAGTCGATGAAGGCGACCTTCTCCTGCGCGAAGGTCGCCGCGCGCCGCAAGGTGTCCTTGTAGTTCGAGTTGCCGCCGTCGACGACCGTGTCGCCCGCGCCGAGCAGCGGAAGCAGGCTCGCGAGAGTGGCATCGGTGATCTCGCCCGCGGGCACCATCAGCCAGAGCGTTCGCGGCGCGGGCAGCTTTGCCACGAGCGCGGAGAGTGACTCCGCGGTCTCGGCTCCGTCGCGTTCGAGCGCGCCGCGGGCTTCGGGTTTCGGATCGAAGCCGACCAGCCTGTGTCCGGCGCGCATCAAGCGCTGCGCCATGTTGGCGCCCATGCGTCCCAATCCGATCATGCCGAGCTTCATATCTTCTCCATTCTCGTGGCCAGGGCGAGCCAGCTTCGCGCGAGCGAGCGTATTGGCGCCGTGAAACGCGTGCGGTTGTAGGCGTCGGCTGCCATCTTGATCGCTTCGGCCTGCGTGGGATACGGGTGGATCACCCGCGCGAGCGTGCGTAGCCCGATGCCCGCCACGATCGCCAGCGTGATCTCGCCGATCATCTCGCCCGCGTGCCTCGACACGAGCGTCGCGCCGAGGATCGTGTCGGTGCCGTCCTTGATGTGGATCTTCACGAATCCGGCCTCCTCGCCGTCGGCGATCGCGCGATCGACGTCGTTCATCGGGACCGTGAAGGTCCTCACCGGGATGCCGCGTTCGCGAGCCTGCCGCACGTACAGGCCCACGTGGGCGATCTCCGGATCGGTGTAGGTGCACCAGGGAATCGTGAGGGCGCTCACGCGCCGGCGGCCGAGGAAGAGCGCGTTCTGGACCGCGATGCGCGCGGACTCGTCCGCGGCGTGCGTGTACTTGTCCTCCAGGCAGACGTCGCCGGCCGCGTAGATCCGTGGATTGCGGGTGCGCAGGAAGTCATCGACCTTGACCCCGGCCACCGCGTCGTACTCGACGCCCGCGACCTCCAGGTTGAGCCCCTCGACGTTCGGCACCCGGCCCGTGCCGGTGAGGATTTCATCGACCGCGACCGTGCACCGGCTGTCGTCGCACACGAGATCGACCAACTTTTCTCCGTTCTCAACGCGTACGCCCTCGACCTGGGTGTTGAGGCGCACCTCGATTCCTTCCTGCCCGAACGCTTCCGAGAGGATCTGCGCCGCATCGCGCTCTTCCCGCGGCAGGAAAAGCGGCCAGTCCTGCACGATTGTCGTTCGTGATCCGAGGCGGGAGAACGCCTGCGCGAGCTCGCAGCCGAGGGGCCCGCCGCCGATGACCAGCAAGCGGCGCGGCAGCGCGACGAGGTCGAAGACATTCTGGTTGGTGAGGAACCCCGCTTCGGCGAGACCCGGGATCGAAGGTGAATCGGGCCGCGCGCCCGTTGCGATGATGGCTTTCTTGAACCGCAGCGTGGCACCGGACACGACCAGCGCATCGTGCGCGGAGAACGACGCCTCGCCGAAGAAGACATCGACTCCGGCCTTCGCGAGCCGGCTCACCGAGTCCGCGTCGCTGATGCGCGCCCGGATCGCACGCACGCGCCGCATCACCTCCGGGAAATCGACCTCGATGCCGGCCGGGGCGCGCGCGCCATAGCGATAGGCCTCGCGCATCCCGGAACATAGGCGCGAAGTGCGAATGATCGCCTTGGACGGCACGCACCCTGTGTTGAGGCAATCGCCGCCCAGAAGATCTCGTTCGACGAGCGCCACTTTCGCGCCCAACGCCGCCGCGGCGTGCGCCGCCACCAGCCCCGCGGGCCCCGCTCCCACGACCACCAGCCCGTACGACGGAGCGGGCACGGGGTTCCGCCATCCCGGGGGATGGAGGTTGCCCAGGCGTTCGCGCTCGCTCGCGTCGTTCGATTGCATCTACAACCACCCGCCGCGAAAACCCGCGCCCAGCAAGCCCGCGCGCATGGCGGGGCAACGCTTCGTCAATCTCCAGATGAGCTCCGAGCGATGGTTCTCGATCATCATCACCAGGATGCCCTGGTCCAAGCCGAACTGCCCGGGCGAAACCCACGCGCCCTGCGCGTCCGCGAGCGTCGGATTGAAACTGCCCGCGTACCGGCCCTCGGGCCGCATCTCCGGATAGCGCTCGAGCATGGTGCGCGCGGCGCGCAGCACGACATCCGGCGCAAATGGCAGCGACGCGAGCGGCGCCCAACCGGCGAGCGTCCCATCATCGGGCCCGTAGGGCACGCCGCGAGCGGCATAACCGTACCAGCGGCGCGCCTCGCCGGCGGGCGGCAGGTCATGATGGCCCGGGCCGTCACACGCCGTGAGCCCCCAGCAGTCCTCGTCGTAACCCGCGAAGCGACGGGGATTGCGCCGCGCGTACTCGCGCTGGACCTCGGTCGCGCGCCGGCTGTTCTCGAAATAATCGCAGTCCTTCTCGTTCATGAAGCGATCTCGGATTCCGCGAAAGTCGATCCACGCATGGGAGTACTGGTGAATGAACAGCGGGCCCGCGTACAGGAACTCGTAGCCGTACAGGTCTTCCCATTGGTAGGTCGCGGTCCACGCTTCGTAGCTGGCGCCTTCGAGCGGATGCGTCGGCGATCCCGCCGCGAGCACATAGAGCACGATCGCCTCGTTGTAGCCGTCCCAGCCGTAGTGCAGGAATCCGCTCTCGGGCTTCCAGCCTTGCCGCAGCGTCGCCTTGCCGCCTTGCGCCCAGCGCCAGTCGATGCGCCGGTACAACGCGTCGACGATCGCGCGCAGCTCCGCCTCATCATCGTCTTCGCGGTCGAAAAAGACGCCGGCCGTCAGCGCGCCCGCGATGAGCAGCGCCGTATCGACCATGGAGAGCTCGGACTTCCACGTGCGGGCGCCGGTGCCCATGTCGAGGAAGTGGTAGTAGAAGCCCTTGTATCCGGTCGCCCGCGGATCCCCGCTCTGGTCGCTGTCGCGGAAGAATCGCAGCGCGGCGAGGCTCTGCCGGACCGCGGTCGCGCGATCGGTCCAGCCGCGTTCCACGGCGACCGGGTACGACGAGAGCGCGAAGCCCACCACCGCGATGCTGCAGGGCGAATCCTCGCGCGAGGTGTCGGCGACCAGGCCGTTGGCGGGATTCGTCATGTCCAGGAAGTAGTCGAACGCGGCGTGCTGGATCGAATCGAGCAGCGCATCGTCGGTGAGCGCGGGTGACTCAAGCATGAGCCGCAACCGGGCGCACGGAGACCACCACGCGATGCTGCGCGCGATCGTCGACCAGAGGCACGGACCCGTCGGGCTGTTCCACGCCGTTGAGCGTGACGACCTGCGCGACGGAATCGGCGGCCGAGGGCTCGACGGAGATCTCGTATTCAGTCGACCCATATCGATAACGAATCGTGATGGCGGCCCAGTCGGGCGGCAGGCAAGGCTTGAAGCGCAGGCGATCCTTCTCGCGCGCGAGGCCGAGCAGCGATTCGACGATGAGGCGGTACATCCAACCCGCGGAGCCGGTGTACCAACTCCAGCCGCCACGCCCGACGTGTGGCGCCACCGAGTAGATGTCGGCCGTGACCACGTAGGGCTCCACCTTGTAGATCGCCACCGCGTCCGGCGTTGCCGAGTGGTTCACCGGGTTCATCATCGTCGCCAATTCCCAGGCGCGCGCGCGGTCGCCCATGGCCGCGAACGCCATCGCCGCCCAGATCGCGGCGTGCGTGTACTGGCCGCCGTTCTCGCGCACGCCCGGCACGTAGCCCTTGATATAGCCCGGATCCATGCTCGAGTGGTCGAAGGGCGGATCGAGGAGCTGGATCAGGTCCTTGTCGCGCCGCACGAGCTTCTCGTCGAGGGCGCGCATCGCCATCTTGGCGCGCTCGGGGTTGGCTGCGCCCGACAGCACCGACCAGCTTTGCGCGATCGAATCGATCTTGCACTCGTCGTTGCCCGCCGATCCGAGCGGCGTGCCGTCGTCGAAGTACGCGCGCCGGTACCACGCGCCGTCCCAGCCGTGCGCCTCGAGATTCTGCCGAAGCTTCGCGCCTTCCGCGTCGCAGCGCGCGGCGAAGGGCGCGTCGCCCTTGGCTCGCGCGACCTCGGCGAACTGCTTCAGCACGTCGAAGAGGAAGAATCCGAGCCAGATGCTTTCACCCTTGCCCTGGATCCCCACGAGGTTCATGCCGTCGTTCCAATCGCCCGAGCCCATCAGGGGCAACCCGTGCTCGCCGTTTCGCAGTCCGTGGACGATCGCCTTCACGCAGTGCTGGTACAGCGTGGCCGATTCCGCGGAGCGCCGCGGCAGGTCGTAGTAGGAATCCTCGCCCGGGTTGACGGGGCGGCCCTCGAGCAACGGGACCGATTGATCGAGCACGCCCAGGTCCCCGGTCGCTTTCACGTAGCGCGCCGTCGCGAGCGGCAGCCACAGATAGTCGTCGGAACAGTGCGATCGAACGCCGCGGCCCGTCGGGGGATGCCACCAATGCTGGACGTCGCCTTCCACGAACTGGCGTCCGGCGCTGCGTACGAGATGCTCACGCATGAGGCCGGGCTCGGTGTGGACCAGGGCCATCACGTCCTGGAGCTGGTCGCGGAAACCGAAGGCTCCACTCGACTGGTAATAGCCGGTGCGCGCGAAGAGGCGGCATGCGACGGCCTGGTAGAGAAGCCAGCCGTTGGCGAGCACGTTGAGCGGCACGTCCGGGGTTTCCACCTGCACGGCGCCGAGCGTGCGTTTCCACTGCGAGTGCACGGCGTGGAGCGCGCCCTGGGCCGCGGAGGTTCCCCGGAAGCGTTGCACGAGCGCGCCGGCATCGGCGGCATCTCGTCCCAGGCCGAGGCGAAAGACGATCTCCCGCTCCTCGCCGTCGGCCAGCTCGAACGCGACTTGCACCGCCGCGCAGGGATCGAGTCCCGCGCCGAGCCTTCCCGAGAGGCGCGAGCGCCCCAGGGCGGCGGGATTTCGGGGCGAACCGTTGCGTCCGAGGAACTCGGCGCGATCCCCGGTCACGGTGCGCGCCGCATCGTCCGTATCGAAGAAGGCGACGCGATCCGCGAATTCGGTGTTGTAGGAGTTCCGCGCGAGCACGGCGCCGCTGCGGGATTCGGTCTCGGTGATCACGTGCATCGCCGTCTTCGCGCGCAAGTCGCCGAGGACCCACTCGATGTATCCGGTCGCGGAGAGGCGCCGGGACTGCCCGGAGCGGTTGCCCACCTTGAGCACCCAGAACTTCACCGGCGCGTCGGCGGCGACGAACACGGTCAAGCCCGTGTCGATGCCCTCCTCGCTGTGCTCGAAGACGCTGTAGCCGAAACCGTGCCGCGTCACATAGGAGCCCGCACCCCTGCGAGGCAAAGGCGCCGGCGACCAGAAGTGACCCGACTCCTCATCGCGAACATAGAAGGCCTCGCCGCCCGTATCGCACACCGGGTCGTTGTGCCAGGGCGTGAGGCGGAATTCGTGGGAGTTCTCGCTCCACGTATACGCGCTCCCGCTTTCTGAAATCACAGTCCCGAAATCGGGGTTCGCGATCACGTTGGCCCAGGGCTCCGGAGTTGTCTCGCCCTCCTTCATCGTGATCACGTACTCGGAGCCATCGGGCGTGAATCCCCCGAGTCCATTGGGCAGGATCAATTCCTGCGCGGGCGGCGCGGCGGGCACGATTTCGATCGCTTCGCTTCGCGTCGCCACGAAGCGCGGGATGCGCGCCTCGGCGGCGACGCGGCGCACGGCCTGCTCGGCGAGGCTGCCGCGCCGGTCGGTGAAGATGGCGCGCGAAACCGATTGCAGCAGGATGCGATCCTCGTCCGAGATCTGTTCCGCGCGCCGCACGAAGATTCCGCCGGGCCGGTCCATCGTGTGCGCCTCGATCCCCGCAGCGATGAGCCCCATGACCTGGTCCTGCAGCACCTGCCGGTAGCCGCTGCGATCCTCGTTCCAGATCACGAGGTCCACGGCGAGCCCCTTCAGGCGCCAATACGCGTGCGCCTGCACGAGCTGGCGAACGAGGTCGATGTTCTCCGTGTTCCCGATCTGCAGCAGGACGATCGGCAGGTCGCCCGAGATCGAATAGCCCCACAGCCCCGACTGCCCGCGCCGGTTCCTGAAGAGCACGCCAGGCTCCGCGCGCAGCGACGCATTCGAATAGATCACGGAGCCCGCGAGCCTGCCGTATAGCTGCGCATCGGACTCCGTGGCGTTGATCTGGCGAAGCGTCACCCACCCGTGCGTCCACGCGAGATCGAAGACGCGATCGGCGAGATGTCGATCGTGGTATTTCCCGGCGAGTCCCAGCGCGGCCTCGCGCGTGTCGGCCATGCCGGAGACGATGTCGACCGTCGCGGTCTGGTGCGAGTCGAGGACGATGCGACGGCGGATGGCGACGATCGGGTCCAGCACCGAGCCCTGGCTGCCGGACAACTTTCCTCCCTCGTCCATCGCCTGCGGAGCCGCGGGCGTGCGCCCGCGCCCGACAAACTGCATGCGATCGGTCTCGTAGGAAACGCCGCGGGATTCGGCCCCATGCACTGCCATGAGGTGAAGCATCCACGGCGGCTGCTCCTGCTTCGAGCGCGGCCGGCGCGTGCACAGGATCGCCTGCCGCGAATCGACGATCTCGGTCTGCACGAACAGGTTGCTGAACGCCGGATGCAGCTCGTCCGCCGCGGCCTGGGCCATGGCGACTTCCGCATAGCTCGTGACGTCGAACGTGCGCCGCGTGCGCGAATGGTTCGTGATGCGAACGCGCCTCAACTCGATGTCGTCTTCGGGCGAGACCACGATCTCGGTGTGCGTCTCGATCTCGTCGTCGCGCCGGCGGAATTCCGCGCGCGCCTCGGTGAATATCGCCTGGTAGGTCGCCGGGCGCCTGAGCGTGGGCTGGTGGGCGGCCGACCAGTAGCTCCCGCTCGCCACGTCGCGGATGTAGCAGAACGTCCCCCAGTTGTCGCAGGTGCCGTCCTCCCGCCAGCGCGTGACCATGAGGTCCTTCCACCGGCTGCTTCCGCCCCCCGAGTTCGTGACCATGACGTGGTACCGGCCATTCGACAGCAGCTGCACCTCGGGTATCGGCGTGTCGGGGCTGTTGAACACGCGGACGGGCTTCTCGGTTCCGCTCGCGATCCCTTGCGCCGTCGAAAGCTCGGTCGGATGCGAGTAGAGCTCCGCGGCTTTCGGAATGCGCTCCTGCAGGAGCAGCAGGCTCGCCTTGAACAGGGGATCGGATTCGAACCGCCGCTGCATCGGGCGCGAATTGAGGACGTGATCCAGCGAAAGCAGCATCATCCCCTGGTGGTGCGCCATGAACGATCGAACGATGGCGCTGGTCTGCCCGCGCGGCACGCGCGAGGGCGTGTAGTCGACGGCCTCGTAGAGGCCGAATCGTCCCGCGAGGCCCTCGCCCGCGAGCCGCTGCAGGTTGTTGCACGACTCCTCGGGCGCCACCATCAATGCAAGCGCCGACGCGTAAGGCGCGATGACGAGGTCTTCCGCGAGCCCGCGCTTCGATCCGAGTCCCGGCACGCCGAACGCCCGGTACTGGTAGCTCAGGCTCGCGTCGACCGAGTTGTAGCCGCACTCCGAGACGCCCCAGGCCACGCCGCGCTTCTTGCCGTACGCGACCTGCCGGTCCACCGCGACGCGGCATGTCTGGTCGAGGAGAGTGTTCGCGTAGGTCGGCATCACCAGCATCGGCATGAGGTACTCGAACATCGAGCCGCTCCAGGAGAGCAACACCGGGCGCCCTCCCGCCGTCGTGAGCCGGCGCCCCAGCGCGAACCAGCTTTCCTGTGGCAGCTCTCCCTGCGAGATGGCCACGAAGCTCGCGAACCTCGCCTCCGATGCGAGCAGATCGTAGTGGCTCGCGTCGAGCCTGCGCTCGGTCACGTTGTAGCCGATGGCGAGCAGGTGGCGCGCCTCGTCGTAGAGGAAAGCGTAGCTCATGCGCGCGAACTCGTCGCATTGGGTGGCCAGCCGTGCGATTCGCGACATCCGTTCGGTGGCGCGCCGCTCGGCATCCGGAGGCAGGGCCGCCTCCAGCGCCGCGAGCTCGCGCAGCGTCGGAATCGCCATGGCTCCGGGTGCCGCGAAGAATGCGAGCTCGTCCTGCAGCATGCGGCACTGGCTCACCAGCGCATCGGCCCAGAAAGTGGATTCTTCCGTGGGCGCTCGCGCGATCGCGGCGGCGCCTTCGGCCACTCCGGCCGCGATCCGCTCGAGCCACTGCCCCATGGACGCCACTGTCGCGGGCCGCGAGTCGTACGCGGATTCCAGGTCCTTTCCCAGGCGAACGAGCGGTGCCGGAACGGCGGCGCCCGCCGATTCCGTCAGCGCGCGCAGCGTATCGCCGAGGCCTTCGAACCATCGCAGGTCCGCGATCCGCTCGTCGAGCAACTCGGCGAGGCCCGGCCGCAGGGTCATCAAGTGTCCGGCCAGGTTGCCGCTGTCCACGGACGAGACGTAGAGGGGCGGCAGCGGCTTCAGCGTCTTCGTGTCGTACCAGTTGTAGAAGTGGCCCTCGTGGCGCTCCAGCGCGGCCATGGTGGTCATCGCGCTCTCGGTTCGTTCGATCAATCGACCGGCGGGGATGTAGCCGAAGTCGTGTGCCGCGAGGTTCGCCAGCAGCGAAAGGCCGATGTTCGTCGGCGACGTGCGGTGCGCCACGCCCGGCACCGGATGTTCCTGGTAGTTGTCCGGTGGGAGCCAGTGGTCGTCCTCTCCCACGTACGCCTCGAAGAACCCCCAGGTCTTCCGCGCGAGCCGCCGCAGGAAGAACACCTGCTCGGCCGTGAGCTCCGCCTCGTCGCGCGCAAGGGGCCGGCTGATCCACCACGCGATGACGGGAGAAATGAACCACAGCACGAGGATCGGCGCCGCGAGTTCCAGTGCCGCCGGCGCGATGAATGCCAGCACCACGGCGAGGCCCACGGCGATCACGGGTGCGATTCCCATCGATCTCCTGGGCTCGCTCATCGCCGAAGGATTCCACTCGAGGAAGCGCCGATGCGAAACCAGCATCCGCCACGCGGTGCGCAGGATCGCGTCGAGATTGACAGTCGCCTCGAAGGGAAGGAACGAGAGTGTCAATAGCGCCTGCGCCAAATGCAGTCCGGCCGATCGCGCCGTGTCCGCGAGGTGCTGTCGCAACAACACGTCGCGAGGCTTGCGCAGCACGTCGAGGGCGACCGCGCTCACCGAAGGAAGCAGGAGGATCGCGAGCACCACGGCCATCCAGTGGCCCGCGTGCTCCAGCACGGTCCACGCGAGCACGAGCAACAGCATCAATGCGACCGGGACGAGGCTTCGCCGCAGGTTGTCGAAAAGCTTCCATAGCGAAAGCGCCGACAGGGGATTGGGCACACGTCGTCCCGAGGGTCCCGGCACCGACGGCAGCAACCATCCCGTCAGTTGCCAGTCGCCCCGGATCCAGCGATGCCGGCGGTTGATGTCCGCGCTGTAGCTCGACGGATACTCTTCGAACAACTGCACGTCGCTCAGCAATCCCGATCGCGCGTAGCAGCCCTCGATCAGGTCGTGACTGAGGATGCGATTGTCGGGAAAGCGCTCGCCCAGCGCCCGCATGAAGGCATCGACGTCGTAGATGCCCTTGCCGATGAAGGAGCCTTCGCCGAACGAATCCTGGTAGACGTCGGAGACGGCACGCGTGTACGGATCGATGCCCGGGTCGCCCGCGTGCAGCCGCGCATACCAGGAGCGGCTCGCGCCCGCGAGGCTCACGCCCACGCGCGGCTGCAGGATCCCGTAGCCTTCGATCACCCGGTCGTCGTCCTCGCGGAAGCGCGCGCGATTGAGCGGATGCGCGATCACGGCCACGAATTGCCGCGCCGCGTCGCGCGGCAGCTGCGTGTCCGTATCGAGCGTGATGACGTACTTCACGCCGGTCAGCACCGTGGTGTCGCCCACGACAAGCGAAAAGCGATCGCTCCCGCCGCCGCGTAGCACGTGATTCAGATCCTCGAGCTTGCCCCGTTTTCGCTCGCGGCCCATCCACGCGCCCTCCCTCGGATTCCAGAGCCTCGGGCGATGGAAGAGGAAGAAGGCCTGGTCCCCGTATTTCTCGTTGAGGTCCGCGATGCGCTCGCGGGCGAGCTCGAGCAACGGCCCATCCGCCGGCATGTTCTCTTCGGCCGCATCCTGGAAATCCGTGAGCAGCGCGAATTGCAGGTGCTCATCTCGATTGGCCAGGTAACGCACCTCCAGCGCTTCGACGAGGCTTTCGACGTTCGCGGAGCCCACGAGGATCGTCGGAACCACGACGAGCGTTCGCGACTGCGGCGGAATGCCCCGGGAGTAATCCATTCGCGGCAACGGGTGCGGCATCACGAGCAGTGTCGCGATCCAATTCACCATTCCCACCGCGAGCTGGCTCGCCGCCAGCACCAGGAGGACTCCGAGTACCACGAGCGCCTCGTCGACAATGCCCTCGCGGCTTGCCACCACCAGCAGGCCGAGGGTGAGCGTGCCCGTGAAAAGCGCGATGAACCCCGTGTACAGCGGCACCGCCAGGCGCCGCAACGCCCGGCACGAGCTCAAGAGGATGCCGGGCTTCACTTGCGCCGCGCGTTCGAGCAGCGGACGCCCCTGGTCGATGAGGTAGAACCCGACGTGCGACTTGCGGTCCTCGTCGCCGGTGCTTCCCGCCGTGTTCGCCGCGTTGTCGTGCGCGAGCTGGATCGCCTTGCGGGCGACGTCGCCTTCCGACAGGGCGCTCGCCTTCGCGATCTCCTCGACCACGTGCCGGTAACGGTCGCGCGTCGAGAAGTCCATGCGACCGTAGAGTCCGCCGGGATCTTCGCGCAGCTTCTGCTCCACCACGCTCATCGACTCGACGAAGTCGCGCCACTTCATCGCCCCGAGGAACCGCAAGCTGCCGATCGTGTTGCTGATGGAGACCTGGTCGCCCGCCTGTTCCTGCGTCTCCAGCTGGACCAGCTGCTCGATCGTGTAGCCGTCCTCGCCCAGGCGCTGCTCGATCCACGTGAGCGGCAACGCGAGGGCGATGCTCTGGCCCTGGAGGCGCCGCGCGAGCTCCGCGACGAAGGAGCTCACCATCGGCGGATTCGATCGCGCCATGTCGGCGATCACGAGGATCAGGCTCTTCGGATCCTGCTCGGCCACTTCCAGCATCTGGTCGGCCCACGTGCCCGCGCGATTCCGGTCGATCGATCCGGCCGCGATTCGCACCGCGACCCTGCGCAGGTTCTCGATAAGCGCCAGCCGTAACATAATGGGTATCGCCCACAGCTCTCCCATCGTGAGCGGCGCCACGGCCTGGTAGCTCGCGACGAATCGCGACAGGATCTCCGCGTCCACCCAGCCGTCGCCGTGGGAGATCACCTCGAACGCGAGGTCGTAGACGCGAGGCAGGCCCGCCGAGGGCCCGCGCGCCAATCGCGGCAACTCCCGGCTGTAGCCTTTCGGCAAGTGCGCCTTGGCGGTGCGGATTTGCTCCTCTATCAGATGGTAGTTGTCGAGGAGCCAATCGGCGGCCGGCGTGATGCGATGGTTCGAGGTGACCGCCGCGGTCACCAGGGCACAGACTTCGGCGAGGATGTCTTCGTTCTCGGCGAGGCGCGCGAGGAGCCGGTCGCGCGGGCGGCTCGGAACCACGCGGTGCGCGAGCGCGAGATTCCTGCCATGCCGCTCCATCTGGTCGGCATTGAAGAGCTCCAGCCGCAGCGGCGGTTCTTCGCGGGCGTACTTCCCGAGCGGGTCGGTGTAGCCAAGGTGCGCGGCGAGGGCGCGCAATCGTTCGATGATCTTGGGCACGCTCACGTCCGGTTGACCGCGCTTCGCTCGATTTGTTCTCCCGCCCGGCGCCTAGTGCCCCATGAATTCACCCGCGGGCTTGAGCCACTCGACGCGATCACAGATCACCTTCGCGATGGCTACCAGCGGCGCCCCGAGGAGCAGGCCCCAGATGCCCCACAGCCAACCGAAGAACAGCAGGGCGATGAACAGCACCGCGGCATTGACTCGCGCGAACCGGCTCTGCAGCCACGTCGTGATCACGAGCCCGACGATCAGGGACACCACATATGATGCGCCCATGACGGCGAATGCGTTTACGACGGTCCCGAACTGGATGAATGCGGCTACACCACTCACGACGGCGAAGACGACTTCTCCGAGATAGGGAATGAAGTGGAGCACGCCCGCCGCCATGCCCCACGCCGCGGGCTGCTCCATGCCCAATGCCATGAAGAGGAGTCCGGTGAGGATCGCGATCACCGCGTTCGACAGGAGCGTCACCAACAGGTAGCGCTGGACCTGCGCGTCGATCTCGTCCAGCATCTGCAGCGCGTCCTTCTTGCGCTCGCGCGAGGGGCCGACGACAGTCGTGAGCTTGCGCCGGAAGTGCTCGCCGGAGGCGAGCAGGAAATACGTGAGCAGCAGGACGACGGGCGCGTGCTCCACGATCTCGAGCAACAACGCGGATTGGGCCAGCATGAAATCCCTGAGCCACGCGCTCGACGCATCCGCCGGAACCGCGGGAGTGGCAGCCGCCTTCGCGGGCACCTGGCTGCCGGCCGCTTCGTTGGCCGCGCCCTGCAGCTCCGCGGCGGCGGCCCTGATGTTCTCGATGGTCGTGGGAGCGCCATCCAGCGCGCCGCGGACGTGCTCGCGAATCTTGTGGGCGGCCTCGGGCAGCTTCTCGATCATCGACGTGGCGACGTCCTGCAACGAATACATCGCCCAGGCAAGCCCCACGACCACGACCGCCATCACGAGCGCCGCGCCCGCCGCGCGGGGAATGTGTCGAGCCTTGAGCCAATCCACGATCGGCCGCAAGGCGTAGCTCGCGAGGATGCCGACCAACAGCGGCACCAGGAACCCGCGAGCGAAGTAAAGCGCGGCGACTACGGCGATCGACGCGAGAACGCCGATGCCCAGTGCCACCGGATCACGGCGCGGCCGCGAAAGCCCGGATGCTGAGTGTTTTTCCGGGCCCACGGCCGTCACCGCGCCGCGGACCTACCTAATCGTGATCCTTATGCTCCCGCGCCTCGTCCTTGATCGCCTTGCCGCCCTGCTCGACGTCCTTGCCGGCGCCCTCGATCGTATTGCAGCCGGCGAGTGTAGCCATCGTGCTCGCCAGGAATGCGGCCGCCACGAGCGGCGCGATGATTTTCTTGATCATGAGTAGTCTCCTTTAGTGGACGTGGAACGTTCCCGTGCCGAACAATCCCACCAACCCGACGATGATCAGGTAGATGGCAACGATGTAGTTGAGCAGCCGCGGCACGATGAAGATGAGGATGCCGGCGATGAGCGAAATGAGCGGCGTGATGTAGATGATGTTCATGCCCTCGGTTCCCCATGCTCGTTCACGGTCACGGTCGGTCCCGGCGGCGCGGTCATCTGCATCCGGTGCTCCTGGCCGCGGAACACGTAGGTAACGTCCCAGTACTCGGGCGCCGCCTGGCTGGACACCGTCTTGCAATGCTGGACGTCGCGCCCGTACGTTCCGCCGTTGTCGCGGCCGACGTTCGAGCCCACGGCCGCACCGGCGATCGCTCCGCCCGCGGTCGCGACGTCGTTGCCGCGCCCGTTGCCGATCTGGTGGCCCAGGATTCCGCCGATCACGGCTCCGACCACGGCGCCGCCGACGTTGGGGCCACCGCGATCCTGCACCTGCTCGCGCTCGACCCAGCAGCGCTGCTCGGGCGGGCCGACGACGGCGTGAACCGAAGTCACGTTCGCTTCGTAGAGCCGCTCGTTGTCGCGCCGGCGATAGTCGCCGACGGGGCCGGGCGCATAGCTATAGTCCTCCACGCGCGCGTCGCGGCTCACCATCCGCACCGACGAGATGCGGTTGTTCATCCCGAGCGAAGCGAGCGACGGATAGCGCCCGGGGCGAAGGACCGTGCACCGGCCGCCGAAGTGGGCGTCTTCGCAGACCTCCCAGCGTTCGTGGTCGACGATCACCGACGAGGCGCGATCGTTGAAGCCGAAACGCTCGAAGTTGTCGACCTGTCTTTGCGTCGTGAAGCTGCGGCCGTGGAAATCGTCGCCCTCGTAGAACGTGATCTGGGCGGCGGCGTGCGTGGCGAAAGCGAGACCCGCGACTGCAAGTGCACTCCTGAGGGCAGTATTCATGGTGAGGCTCCCGATGAAATGGCTCGACAATCCCGTGTCGATGTCGACCAAATTACCGAGTCGTGCCGCGCAAATATGTAGGCTGGCGAAGCGTCGTCGCGTACGCCAACGCGCACAGGCGGGGGTGCGGTTGTCCTACAAGCGCTCGGCCACCGTGCGGAAGTGATGCCCGATGATGGCGAGCTCCATCGCGGCCGGGAGCTTGCGCGGCTGCCTGAGGAGCGTGGACGACAGGAGGCGCCAATAAGCGAGCCGCCCGCGGCGCCGGATGCCAAGCGTCCACAGCGAGCGCACGAAGGCACGCAGGTCCGATGCGCTCAGGCGGAGCCGCGGCCCGCTGGGCCGCCACGCGGCGAGGAAGACGCGCACGCGGCGGTAGTAGTTCTCCGGGGAATAAAGCGAGCGCATCAACTCGCGGTATCCCGCCAGCAGGCGCTCGCGATCCACCCGCGGGACGAAGTTCAGCACCGCCGCGGTGTTGTCGCCGATGCTGCGCGCCAGAAGGCGCCCGTCGCGCGCGAGCCGCTCGTGCAGCCGCGTTTGCGGCAACGCGGTGAGCAGGCCCACCATCGCGGTCACCACGCCCGAGCGCTGGATGAAATCGAACTGGCGGCTGAAGATGTCGAGCGGGTCGCTGTCGAAGCCGATGATGAACCCGCCCATCACCTCGAGGCCCGCGCGCTGGATCACGTGGACCGCGTCGACGAGGTCGCGCTTGCTGTTCTGGACCTTCTCGCACTCCTCGAGGGACTCGGCCACCGGTGTTTCCAGCCCGACGAACACCTTCTTGAAGCCGGCGCGCGCCATGAGGTCGAGGAGGTCGTCCTGGTCGGCGAGGTTGATCGAGGCCTCGGTGAGGAATCCGATCGTGGGCCGCGTTCGCTCGCGCCACTCGACGAGCGCCTGCAGCAACTGCCTCACGCGCTTCTTGTTGCCGATGAAGTTGTCGTCCACGATGAACACCATGTCGCGCCAGCCCGCGCGGCTCAAGGCTTCGAGCTCCGCGATCACCTGGAGGGGGTCCTTGGTGCGAGGCACGCGGCCGTACATCGCGACGATGTCGCAAAACTCGCAATCGAATGGGCAACCGCGTGAGAACTGCACCGACATCGTCACGTAGTGGCGAACGTCCACGAGATCCCAACGCGGTATTGGCGTGCGGGTGACCTCGGGGAAGGCGCCGGCCCGATACTCGCGTTTCACCTGTCCCGCGCGCACGTCGGCCACGAGATCGTCGATCACGCCTTCGGCCTCGCCCAGCACGAAATGGGAAATCTCGGGGTACTCCATGTGGCCGGTCGTGAACAGCGGTCCGCCCGCGATCACCGGCCGGCGCAGGACCGCGCACCGCCGTGCGATCTCGTGGGCCGCGTCCTTATGCACGATCATTCCCGACAGCATCACCCAATCGGCCCACGCGATGTCCCGGTCGGTGAGCTGTGCGACATTCGTGTCGACGAGCCTCAACTCCCAATCGGCAGGAAGCATCGCGGCCACCGTGAGCAGGCCCAGGGGTGGGAACGCAGCGCGCTTGGCGACGAACGCGAGCACGTGCCTGAAGCTCCAGAACGTGTCCGGGTCTCGCGGATAAACCAGCAGGATTTTCATCGAACCTGCCTCGGGCAGGCGATGCGTCGGAATCGATTCGTGAATATTAGGTGGCGGGATCGCCGCGGCGGTTGATGCCCGTCAAACGCATGAAAAAAGCCGCTCCATCGAGCGGCTTTTTCCTCCTGCGTAACAAGACTGGTAGGCGCGATTGGACTCGAACCAACGACCCCCACCATGTCAAGGTGGTGCTCTAACCAGCTGAGCTACGCGCCTGGGGATTCGAGCCGGCAATTTTACTCGAAAACCCGAGCCGGAGACAGTCTCCCGCCGGGCTACGAGGCCTGGAGCCAGAGGCCCTTGAGATATTCGCCCTCGGGGAAGTGAATCGAGACAGGGTGGTCGGGCGAGGCTCCCAGGCGCTTGCGAATCTGAAGATCCACGTGAGAATCGGCCGCCGCGCCCGCCACGATCTTCTGGAAAAGATCCGGGCTCACCGCGCCGGAGCACGAGAACGTGAGCAGGTGTCCGCCCGGCGCCAGGAGCTTCATCGCCCAGAGGTTGATGTCCTTGTACGCACGCGCGGCGTTCGCGACGTGTTTCTCGGTCGGCGCGAACTTCGGCGGATCGAGGACGATGAGCCCGAACTTGCGATTCTGGTCGCGAAACTTGCGTAGCTGCGAGAACACGTCGGCGGCGAGCCATTCGGCGCGAGCGGCGTCGAGGCCGTTGATCTCGACATTGCGGCGTCCCAGTGCGAGCGCCTCATCGGAAGTATCGAGCGAGGTCACTTGCTTCGCGCCACTCTTCAACGCCGAAAGCGAAAATCCTCCCGTGTAGCAGAAGGCGTTGAGCACGTCGCAATCGGCGGCGAGGGATCCCGCGAGCGCACGGTTGTCGCGCTGGTCGAGATAGAAACCCGTTTTCTGCCCTTGCACGACATCCACTTCATAGGCGATGCCCGCCTCGTGGATGCGTATCGGCCCTTTCACTTCTCCCAGCAGCGAACCGGTGCGTGGCCCCATGCCTTCGAGCGTTCGCACTTCCACGTCGCTTCGCTCGTGAACAGCTTTCGCACCCGTGAGCTCCACGAGCAACGGCGCCCAGCTCGCGCGGAATTTTTCCGCGCCCGCCGAGAGGATCTGCACCACGATCGTGTCGCCGTAGCGATCGGCGATGAAGCCGGGCAATCCGTCGGACTCGCCGTGCACCAGGCGCATCGAGTCGTCCGTGCCCGTCACCGCGGGGCGACGGTCGATCGAGGCCTTCAGGCGCGCGCGAAGGAACGACTCGTCGATTGTGTCCTTCGCATCGAAGGACCACGCGCGGGCGCGGATCTGCGAGTCGGGGCAGAACGCCGCCCACGCGAGGAACGCGCCGTCGCGCGCGACGACGGAGACGGTGTCGCCCTTCGCGGGATCGCCATCGACAGTCTCGACGGCGCCCGAAAATACCCACGGGTGGCGGTGGCGAAGCGACTTTTCCCGCCCGGGCTTGAGGACGAGGCGTGCTGCGGCGGAATTCAAGGCGGCTTTCGAAGCAAGGTAGACACATTGTAATGGCCGACGCGATACAATCTCTCGAACATCTAATAAATTGCTCCACTCTTTCCAGGGAACGACATGCGTTTGCCACTTGCGCTTCGCAAGGTAACAGCCGTCGCCCTCGCGCTGCTCGCGCTTCCCGCGCGTGCATCCTTCCTCTCGGGCGATGCGCTCGACACGATGGCCAACGTGATCGCGATCATCGTCCTCATCGTCGTGCCGGTCGTCGTGATCGTCGTGTTCTGGATCGTTCACGTGCTGCCCGAGGTCATCGCCGAGAAGCGCCATCATCCGCAGGCCGCGGCGATCCAGACGCTGTGCATCCTCTCGCTCTTCTTCGGCGGCCTGCTCTGGCCGCTCGCGTGGCTCTGGGCGTACACGAAACCCGTCATGCACCGCATGGCGTACGGCACCGACAAGGCCGAGGAGTGGCACGAGGATATGGGCGAGAAGGCCCGGTCCGGGAAGTTGCTGACGGAGGACATCGAGCACCTTCGCGCCGAGCTGGACTCCATGGCCTCGCGGGGCGCCCTGCCCGCCAACCTGAAGCAGCTGAGGGCGGATCTCGAGGCGCTGAAGGCCGAAGCCGTGGCCAAGGCAGCTGCCCCGGAGGACAACGCCTAGATGGACATCCTCCTCCTCGGGATCTACTCGTTCTTCGTCTGGCTGATCTTCATCAAGCTGAAGCTCCTGCCGTGGAACATCTATTCGCAGGTCACGGTCGTGATCATCCCGATCGTCGCGCTCGCGGTGATGATCCTCACGCTCAACGTAGTTGCTCCGTCCTCGACGGACGTCCGCGTCTTCCGGTACACGGTGCCGATCGTTTCGCAGGTGCGAGGGCGGGTGATCGAGGTGGCCGTCGAGGAAGGCAACCGGCCCGTGAAGAAGGGCGATGTGCTCTTCCGCATCGATCCCACACCGTACCAGTTGCAGGTGAACGCGCTCACGGCCCAGCTCGCCAGCGCGCAGGGACAGCAGCGCGAGCTCGAGGAACAGTTGAAGGGCGCGACGGCAAGCGTCGCCCAGGCGAAGAGCGCCATCGCGCAGGCTGGCGCGCGCGTGAACGAGGTGAACTCGAAGTTCGACCTCGCGAAAAAACGCGTCGATCAATACAAGGAGCTCGTCGCGACGGGTGCGGGGACACGGTTCGACCTCGAGCAGGCCGAGGCCAATTTCGGCGAGCTCACTGGGCAGCTCGACAGCGCGCGCAACGCCGAGGCCCAGGCGCGTTCAGGCGCCGACCAGGCGGCGGCCGCGCGCGAGCAGGTGCAGCAGAAACTGGGCGCGAAGGTGGACGGCGAGTACGCCACGGTCGCGCAGATCCGCGCGCAGCTCGAGAGCGCCAAGTGGGACCTGGACCAGACGACGACGCGCTCGCCCTGCGACTGCTTCGTGGTGAACCTGCAGCTTCGTGCCGGCGGTTTCGTCGCGGCGCTTCCCGTGGCTCCGGTGATGACGCTCGTGGAGGCACAAGGCACGATCGGGGCGCTGTACCAACAGAACGAGCTTCACCAGGTGGAGCCCGGGAACGAGGTCGAGATCGCCCTGTATACCTATCCAGGGCGCATCATCAAGGGCAAGGTCGATTCCATCGTCTGGGCCAGCGGAGCGGGCCAGCTGCAGGCGAGCGGCAGCGTGCCGATGACGGGCGTGTTGACGGCGCCGCCGCAGCGCTTCGCGGTGAAGTTCGTCATCGCGGACCGAGACAAGGATCTCTTCCTCGCGGCCGGTGCCGCGGGCGACGCCGCGATCTACACGGACCACGCGGCGTTCCTGCACATCCTGCGCAAGGTGCTTGTCCGCGTCGGCTCCTACACGAACTACCTGATCCTCAAGCTCCACTGACGCGATGCGCACCGCAACGTCCTCGGCACTACTCGCCGCGCTTACGGTCACGGCGTGCGCCCTCGTGCCCCCGCCGGCGCGCGAGGACACGATGAAGGAAGCCATCCCGAACGTGGTGCCGCCGGAGAAGTGGACGGCTGGCGCCGCTTCGGGAGCCGTTGCCGACGACTGGCTCTCGACCCTGCACGACCCGCACCTCGAAGAGCTGATCCGCGAGGCGCTTGCGTACAACGCAGACCTTCGCTTCGCCGCGGCTCGCGTCGATGCTGCCGCGGCGGCGGTCGCCGGCGTGAGGTCCCCGATGCTGCCGCAGGTGAGCCTGGTCGGACGAGGCGGCGGCAAGATGAGCGGCGATTCCTCCGGCCTCGAAGGCGTGGGGCTCTTCGCATCGTGGGAAATCGACCTGTGGGGACGCGTGCGCTCGGCCGTGAAGGCGAGCGACCTGCAATACGAGTCCGCGAAGCTCGACACCGAATACGCCCGGCAATCGATCGCCGCGCTCGTGGCGAAGGGCTGGGTCCTCGCCATCGAGGCGAAGCTGCAGAAGTCGCTGGCCGAATCGATGGTGGCCTCTTCGGAGCGCATCGCTTCGCTCGCGCGCGACCGGCTGCGCGTGGGCAACGGGGATGAATTCGACGTCGCCGTCGCGGACGCGAACGTCGAGTCGCTCCGCGACGCGGTGCGCAATCTCGACTACACCTACTCGAGCGCGCTGCGCGCCCTCGAGGTGCTCGTGGGCCGCTATCCCGCGGCGATTGTCGCGGTGGCCGACTCGCTGCCGCCGTATCCCGGCGATGTTCCTGCCGGCCTGCCGTCGGAACTTCTCGAGCGCCGTCCCGACGTCGTGGCCGCGGAGCGCCGCGTGGCTGCCGCGTTCTACCGGACGCAGGAAGCGAAGGCCGCGCGCTTGCCCAGCATCAAGCTCAGCGCGAGCTACACGTCAATCAACTCCGAGCTCTTCGTGCTGCAGCCGCGCGACAATCCGATCGCGAGCCTCGGTGCCGGCATCGTCCAGCCGCTTTTCCTCGGCGGATTGCTGCAGTCGCAAGTGGATGTGCGCACGGCCGAACAACGGGCCGCGATCGCCGACTACGGAAAAGTGGGGCAGCGGGCCTTCAACGAAGTCGAGGGCGCCCTCGCCGCAGGCGCATCGGCAGGAGACCGCGAGAAGATCCTCTCGCGAAGCGTTTCCGAAAACGACCGCGCGCTGGGGTTCGCGAACGTGCGCTATCGCGTGGGATCGCTCGACCTGCGCGCCGTGCAGCAACAACAGATGGCGCTCGATTCGTCACGGGCGGCGTTGCTGCGCGTGCGGTCCGAGCGGCTCGTGCAGCTCGTGAACCTGCACCTCGCGCTGGGCGGGAGCTTCGAGCCTCGCCCGGAACCCGCGCCCCAGCCTACCGCCTCCGCTTACTGAACGAGCGAAATCGCGGCCGCCTGGTCGTAGCGCTCCATCGCGGCGATCTTCGACTCGACCTGGTAGTAGCGGGCGGCCCTCTTCGCGCCCACGGCCTTCGAGAACTTCGTCACGTACGCGCGGCGGAGCTTGGCTTCGGATTCGTCCGCCGACGCGAGCTGCTCCATGAGGCGGCGAGCGTTGGCGTTGGTCATGTCGCCGTCGGCCGTCGAGATGAAGTCGATGGCGGCGCGATTCCTGCGGGACTGGATGGGCGAGAGCTCGCGCTGGTACGACTGGTACACGGGCCAGAATTTCTTCGCTTCGGCGTCCGAGAGGCTCATGTTGTGCTCGATCACGACCTTGCGATCGGTGCGGAGCTGGTCGCGGATCGCCTTTTGGGCGGCGGCGTCGGGCAAGCCCTGGGCGCCGGAGGGCAGCGCCAGCGCCATGGCGAGCGCGGTGAAGGATGCGGCGAGGAGATTCTTCATGACGTTCTCAAGCCTCCAGTCGAATGACATTGCTATTCTAAGTCATGGGCGCCGAAGCCATGGATCCGAGGATCGTCGTGAAGGTGGGCGACATCACGCGCGAGGACGTGGACGCGATCGTGAATGCCGCCAACTCGAGCCTCCTGGGCGGCGGCGGCGTTGACGGCGCCATCCACCGCGCGGGCGGGCCCGAGATCCTCGCGGCGTGCCGGCGAATCCGCGAGACCGAGTATCCGCAAGGGCTTCCAACGGGAGAAGCGGTGATCACGGCGGGCGGCCTGCTCATCGCCAGGCACGTGATCCACACGGTCGGTCCCATTTACGGCCAATGCAACGGCGAGGAAGCGCGGCTGCTCGCCAACTGCTACGGGAACTCGATCGCCCTCGCGGCGCGCCATGAGCTGGCGACGCTCGCGTTCCCGGCGATCTCCACGGGCGTCTACGGCTATCCCAGGGACGAGGCCCGCGAGGTTGCGATCGCGGCGGTGACTCGCGCCCTCCAACGATGGCCCGCGATCCAAGAGGTGCGGCTGGTGTTTTTCTGAAACCGGGGTCTGGCCCCGGTTTCAGAGGCGCCGCGCGGCGTCCACGCCGGGCACGTCCTTCAGCTGGCGAAGGACGCGGTGGATTCCGTCGGCGCTGCTCACCTGCAGCGTGAAGCGCATGAAGGCGTGGGAGCCTCGCGAGAGCGTGTTCACAGCGGTCACGTTGATGCGTTCGCGCGCGATCGCCTCGGTGATGTCGCGAAGCAGGCCCTGCCGGTCGAGCGCCACCACCTCGACGTCCGCGAAGAAAGGTGCCTCGCCATCGGTCTTGCCCCAGTCGGCCGGCAGGAGCCGTTCCCGCTGCTCGGCATCCAGCGCGATGATGTTGGCGCAATCCTGTCGATGGACCATCACGCCGCGCGTGCGGGTGATGAATCCCACGATGGGATCGGGCGGCAGCGGCTTGCAACACTTCGCCACCATCGTGGCGATGTTGTTCACGCCGAGCACCAGCACGCCCGACGAGGGCTTCGCCGCGGCCGGCGTGACGACATGCAGCGTTGCCGGCGCTTCCACGACCGGCGCTTCGCCGCGCACCGCGATCTCGACCTGCCGGTTGGTCACCTCGCCGCGGCCGAGCGCCGCGTAGAACTCGTCCAGCTTCGGGAACCCCGCGGCGTGCGCGATCTTCTCGTGGGATTCGCCCGTGGCGCCCAGGCGCTGCAGCTCCTTGTCGAGCGCGGCGCGGCCCTCGGCAACGTCCTTGGCAAAATCCTCATGGCGGAACCACTGGCGCACCTTCGCCTGGGCGCGGGAGCTCGCGAGAAAGCCTGCCTGCGGCGAGAGCCAGTCGCGCGAGGGGCCGCCCTGCTTCGCCGCCATGATCTCGACGCGCTCGGCGTTCTGCAGGCGGTAGTTGAGCGGCACCATCTGGCCATCGACCTTCGCGCCGCGGCACCTGTGGCCCAGGTCGGTGTGCACGTGATAGGCGAAATCGAGCGGAGTCGAGCCCGCGGGCAGGTCGATCACGCGGCCCTGCGGCGTGAGCACGTAGATCGTGTCGTCGAAGAGCGCATGGCGCGACGCGGCGGCGGTTTCCCCGAGGACCTCGTTCTTCCACGCGAGCACCTGGCGAAGCCACGCGATCTTCGAATCGAAGGCCTTGTCGCTGCGCCCGCCTTCCTTGTAGCGCCAGTGGGCCGCCACGCCGTGCTCGGAATGCTGGTGCATGTCTTCGGTGCGGACCTGCACCTCGAGAGTCTTGCCCTCGGGTCCCACCACGGCGGTGTGCAACGACATGTAGTCGTTCGCCTTGGGCTGCGCGATGTAGTCGTCGAATTCGCCTTCGACCGGCGTCCAGAGGTCGTGCACGACGCCCAGCACCGTGTAGCAGTCGCGCACGTTGCCCACGATCACGCGCACGGCGCGGATGTCGTAGAGGCGCTCGAAGGGCACGCTCTTGCCGCGCATCTTCCGCCAGATGGAGTAGATGTGCTTGGGCCGGCCCTGGATCTTCGCCGGGATGCCCATGGCGCCCAGCTCCGACTGGAGCTTGCCGATCACGCGGACGATGTAGGCCTCGCGCTCGCTTCGCTTCTCGTCGAGCAGCTGGGCGATCTTCTTGTAGAGCTCGGGCTCCGTGAAGCGGAAGGAGAAATCCTCCAGCTCCCACTTCAGGTCCGACACGCCCAGGCGGTTGGCGAGCGGCGCGAAAAGCTCGAGCGTCTGCAACCCCGCGGCCCGTCGCACGGCCTCGTCGGCCCTGGTGAGCGATCGCATGTACACGACGCGCTCGGCCAGCTTGATCAGCACGACGCGCACGTCCTCGGCGATGGCGAGCAGCATCTTGCGAAGCTGTTCCAGGTCGGTCGCCGACGCATCGAGCAACTCGATGCGTCCGGCGCGCGCCACGCCCTTCAGCAGCGCGGTGAGCTCCGGGCCGAAGGCCGCCTGCACCGCCTCGAGGTCCAACTCGCGCTCGGGGATCGACTGGCTGATGAGCGCCGCGGCGACGGTCTCGGGATCCGCCCCCTGGTGCAGCAGCAGGCGCGCCACCGACAGGGCGTGCTCGAAGGCCTCATCGCGAGCCCCCACCCGGGTGGCGCTGCGGGCGAACTGGAGCGCGCGCGCGGGAAGCTCGGCGTGCGGTGCACCGAAAGTGGCGCGAAGCTCGCCCTCGAAAGGGGCGAAATCGGTGGCTGCGGAGGGGCTGAGCACGGTCGGGTGGGCCTTCATTCCGATTTTACTTGCCGAAAATTCGACATGTCCATGAGCGAATTGTCCCGGGCGCGTGGAATGCGACCCGCGGGAAGATGTTCTCCATGGAACTCGCCCCCATCCCCTTCGAATCCGGCCGCGGAGCGCGGCGCCCCGGGGCCCGCGCCCAGGTGCTGGTGCAGGTGAAATTCATGGGGCTGCCGCTGGCCTGCGAGCCCGAGCCCGTGGCCGAGGGGCTCTTTTCCCGGTTCATATCCCGCGTCATCGGTCGCCTGGTGGCGGCGCGGCCCTAGGCGATTCGACGCGGTCCTTACCGGCCTCTGGCTCGCGCCAGAGGCCGGCTTTTCTCCTTCTTGCTATCCTGTGGCACGGCGATTGCTCTCGTTCCTGCAATCGTTCTCGCATCCGATGCCGCCCTCGCAAGCACTCTATAACGAGATGTTCGATGCGGACCGACGCGTCCGCGCGCACTACGCTGCGTTCGCCGAGTGGCTCTCGGAGACGCCGGCGGCACGCATCGCGCAGAATCGCCACGCAGCCGACCTCCTTTTCCATCGCGTCGGCATCACGTTCGCCGTCTATGGCGAGGCCTCGGGCACCGAGCGGCTGATCCCCTTCGATATCGTCCCGCACGTGATTCCCGGGGCGCAGTGGGAACGCCTCGCGAAGGGACTGCGGCAGCGCGTGCTCGCGCTGAACCGGTTCCTGCACGACATCTACCATGGGCAGGAGATCCTTCGCGCCGGACGCATTCCCGCCGACACGGTGAACCGCAACGCGCAGTTCCGCCAGGAGATGGTCGGCGTGGACGTGCCCGGCGGCGTCTATGCGCACGTCGCGGGCGTGGACATCGTGAAGCACAACGACGGCGAGTACTACGTCCTCGAGGACAACTTGCGCACGCCGTCGGGCGTCTCGTACATGCTCGAGAACCGCAAGATGATGATGCGGCTCTTTCCCGAGCTCTTCGCGCAGCAGAATATCCGGCCCGTCGATCACTACCCGGATCTCCTGCTCGAGACGCTGCGCGGCGTGTCGCACGGCGACAACGACGATCCGACGATCGTGCTGCTCACGCCCGGCCACTACAACAGCGCCTATTTCGAGCACGCCTTCCTCGCGCAGCAGATGGGCATCGAACTCGTCGAAGGCCAGGACCTCTTCGTGCTCAACAACACAGTCTTCATGCGCACCACGCAGGGCCCGCAGAAGGTGGACGTGATCTACCGGCGCATCGACGACGACTTCCTCGACCCGCTCGCCTTCCGTCCCGACTCCATGCTGGGCGTGCCGGGGCTGCTCTCGGCGTATCGCGCGGGGCGGGTCACGCTCGCCAACGCGATCGGGACCGGCGTGGCCGACGACAAGTCGATGTATCCCTTCGTACCGGAGATGATCCGTTTCTATCTCGGCGAGGAACCGATCCTCAAGAACGTGCCGACATATCTCCTGTCGAAGGACGACGACCTCGCCTACGTGCTCGATCACCTCGACCAGCTGGTGGTGAAGGAAGCGCAGGGCTCGGGCGGCTACGGCATGCTCGTGGGGCCGACGGCGAGCCGCGACGAGCGCGAGCGCTACCGCCAGCGCATCCTCGACGCGCCCGAGCGATTCATCGCGCAGCCCACCCTTTCGCTTTCCTGCGTGCCGACGTACATCGGCGAGGAGCTGGGCGACCGCCACATCGACCTCAGGCCCTATGTGCTCTCGGGCGCGGAAGTCAATTTCGCTCCCGGAGGCCTCACTCGCGTGGCGCTTCGCGAAGGCTCGCTCGTGGTGAACTCGTCGCAGGGTGGCGGGGTGAAAGACACCTGGGTGGTCGATTGAAGAGCAAACATGGATCCGCAGATAAACGCAGATGGACGCAGATAACCCCGGAAAGGCTATGAGAATCTCGTGCCCTTGCCGGCGACATCACGAAGCCCATTTTGCTTTGGCTTTATCAGCGTTCATCTGCGTTCATCTGCGGATCCCAAGCCTTTTCTTGGCTATGTAGATGCTCTCTAGAGTCGCTTCGAACCTGTACTGGATGTCGCGGCTGGTCGAGCGGGCCGAGAACACCGCTCGCGTGCTCGACGTCACGTGGCGGATGTCGCTGCTCGTGAAGGAGCCCGCGCTGCAGGACCAGGAATGGTTCGCCCCGCTCAACATCACGGGAACGCTCTTTCCCTTCTCGGGCCGCCACGACCAGGTGTGCGCGAAGGAAGTGCTGCACTTCATGGCGCTCGATCCCGAGAACCCGTCCTCGATCTACGCCTGCGCGCGCCAGGCCCGCGAGAACGCGCGCGCGGTGCGCGGCTCCATCACCTCCGAGATGTGGGAGGTCCTCAACTCGACCTGGCTCGAGATGCAGCAGATGGACGAGGAGAAGATGCTTTCGCGCGGCGTGTCGGCCTTCTTCGACTGGGTGAAGGAACGAAGCCACCTCTTCCGCGGCGTGACCTTCGGCACCATGCACCGGGACGACGCCTACGAGTTCGCGCGCCTGGGCACGCACATGGAACGGGCCGATTCCACCGCGCGCATCGTCGACGTGAAGTACCACATCCTGCTGCCCAGCGTGAAAGAAGTGGGCGGCGCCGTGGACTACTACCAATGGTCGGCGGTGCTGCGCTCCGTGTCGGCCTTCGAGGCCTACCGCAAGGTCTATCGCGACGTGATCACGCCGTTGAAGCTGGCCGAGCTCCTGGTCCTGCGCGGCGACATCCCGCGAAGCCTTCATTTCTGCCTGCGCCAGGTCTGCGAGACGCTGGGCCACGTGCAGAACGCGCAATCGGGCGAGACCCTGCGGCACGCGGGAGAGATCCTCTCGCAGCTGCAGTACGGCCGCATTTCCGAAATATTCGCCGGGGGACTCCACGAATACCTCACCGAATTCCTGCAGTCCATGCAGGAGCTCTCGGCGCAGATCCAGCAGTCGTTCTTCTCCGCAACCGTGGTCGAGTAAAATGCGTCCATGACCTATTGCGTCGCACTCCGCCTCGACACGGGGATGATCTTCGCCTCCGACTCCCGCACCAACGCGGGCGTCGACCAGGTCGCGACCTTCTCGAAGATGCGCGTGTTCGAGAAGAAGGACGACCGCGTGATCGTGGTGCTCTCGTCGGGCAACCTCGCGATGTCGCAGGGCGTGGTGAACCTCCTCGATCGCCAGGCCACGCAGCCCGATGCGCTGAGCACCCTCTGGTCCGTGACCACGATGTACGACGCGGCGCTCCTCGTGGGCGACGCGCTTCGCGAGATGCACCGGCGCGACGCGCCGTTCCTCGCGCAGTCGAGCATCGAAGCGGGCACGAACCTGCTGGTGGGCGGACAGATCGGACAGGAAACGCCCCGCCTCTTCCACGTCTATGCGCAAGGCAACTTCATCGAGGCGACCGACGACACTCCCTACTTCCAGCTCGGCGAATCGAAATACGGCAAGCCCATCCTCGACCGGGTGGTCAACATGTCCACCCCGCGCAAGGAAGCGGCCAAGTGCGTGCTGATCTCGTTCGACTCGACGATGAAGTCGAACATCTCCGTGGGCCTGCCGATCGACCTGCTCTGGTATCCGAAGGACAGCCTGAGAGTCGGCATGCAGCATCGAATCCGCGAGAACGATCCCTACTTCACGATGCTGCGTTCCCGCTGGGGTGGAGGGCTGCGCCGCGTGTTCTCGGAGATGCCGGACCCCGATTGGCTGGAGTAGCGGGCGTGCTGCGCCGTGCGGCCCGGGTGCCGATCCTCACCTGGCACGCCTCCGACGTGGCGGGGCCCGATCATGGGAGCAATGACCACGTCGCGTTCCGGGAGGACCTCGAGCACCTCACCCGCCTGGGCCTTCGGGTCGTGCCGCTTGCGACTATCGCCCGGGCGCTTGCGCGCGGCGAGCTGTCGTCGCTCGAGGGTTGCATCGGGCTTTCGTTCGACGACGGGACCGACTTCGACTTCCACGACATGCCGCATCCGCAATGGGGGCCGCAACGGAGCATGTCCAACATCCTCGCGGATTTCCGCGCGCGCCACGGGAAGGACACGCAGCCCTCGCTGCACGCGACGGCGTTCGCGGTCGTGTCGCCCGAGGCAAGGCGCAAGTTGGACGAGGCCTGCTTGATCGGCTGCCGGTGGTGGCACGACGACTGGTACGCCGCCGCGGAGCGGCGCGGCACGATCGCCATCGAGTGTCACAGCTGGGACCACAATCACGCCGAGCTGGCGGACTCCGTTTCGCGGGCGCCCCGCGGCGGATTCATGATCGACAACGACGCGGACGCCGAGGCGGAAATCGGCGAGGCGACGCGCGTGCTCCGGACCCTGAGAAAGCGCGACGGCGACGTCCTCTTCGGCTATCCGTACGGCGACGTCTCCGATTTCCTCGCCCGGGACTGGTTTCCGCGCCGCGCGGAATCGCTGGGCATTGCGGCGGCCTTCTCCGCCGACGACGAGGAGCCGGTGAACGCCTCGAGCTCACGCTGGGCGATGCCGCGATTCACCGCGCGCCATCAATGGAAGACGCCCGGCGAATTGGAGCGGCTCCTCCGCGAAGTGGGCGCGCTGCCGCGTCCTCTCGGAAGGATCACGAGCCTCTTCGCGCGGCGCGGCGCGATCCCGCCCACCGCACCGGCGGCCGAAGCCCCTCCCAACTGGCGCGATCACTTCCATACCTGGGAAGTAAACGATGCGAAGGCACTCGCCGGCGCGCTCTTCAGGAAAAGCTTCGGCCATGACATTCCGGATATGGCGCACCACTATGTGCTGGTGTATTCGCCGCCTGCGGGCAGCGAGGATGCGCAGCCGCGAGTCGTGGCATACGTGCATCACCTTCCCAAGGAAGGATTCCACTTGTCCGGCGGGATGTGCGTGGACGAGCGCGCCTACCGCGCGTTCCCGAAGTGGCTCTTCGGCCAGGTGCGCGATGCCGGCGGGCTCGCGACCGTCGTGACGAGCGACAGCATGCAAATGCTCGGCGACAGTCCCGCGGCATTCGGCTACGTGGGAGACAAGAAGGCGCGAGCCGCCGACCTTCGCACAGGCTTCGAGGACACGGGGATCGACCTGCTCATGGTGAAATGGCTGAAGCCCCTGCCCGAGGAAGAGAAGCGCCGGCTGGTGGAACGCGCCGCCGCGCTCATGCCCTTCTGATGCCATGACGATCAAGATCGCGCTGCACCACCGCACGCAATATTCGTTCGATCGTCCCGTGGGACTGTCGGCGCACGAGGTGAGGTTGAGGCCCGCCGCGCATTGCCGCACGCCCATCGAGAGCTATTCGCTGCGCGTGAAGCCCGCGAAGCATTTCCTCAACTGGCAGCAGGATCCCTACGGCAACTGGATCGCGCGCCTCGTCTTCCCCGAGAAGTCGCGCGAGCTCGAGATCACGGTCGATCTCGTGGCCGACATGACCGTGATCAATCCGTTCGATTTCTTCGTCGACCCGTCGGCGGAGACGTGGCCTTTCAGCTACACGCCGGAGCAAGCAAGGGAGCTCGCGCCCTATCTCGAGGTCGAGCCCCTCGGGCCGCGCCTTGCCGGTTGGCTCACGCGGGCCCGCGCCGACCTCGGCGGCCAGTCGATGACGACGATCGACCTGCTCATCGCGTTGAACCATCGCGTGCGCAACGACGTGAATTACCTGATCCGCATGGAGGCGGGAATCCAGGCGCCCGAGGACACGCTCGCGCGCGCCCAGGGCTCGTGCCGCGATTCGGCGTGGCTGCTGGTGCAGATCCTGCGGCAGTTCGGGATCGCAGCGCGCTTCGCGTCGGGCTATCTCATCCAGCTCGTGGCCGACGTGAAGTCCCTCGACGGCCCCTCGGGAACCACCCGGGACTTCACCGACCTGCATGCATGGTGCGAAGCCTACGTGCCGGGTGCCGGCTGGATCGGCCTCGATGCGACCTCGGGTCTCCTCGCGGGCGAAGGCCACATTCCGCTCGCATGCACCGCGCTACCCGGCAGCGCCGCGCCGGTAAGCGGGACGACGGACATCGCGGAGACGAAGCTCGCTTTCGAGATGACTGTCACGCGCCTTCACGAAGATCCGCGAGTCACGAAGCCTTACACCGATGCGCAATGGACAGCGATCAACGCGCTCGGGCACCAGGTGGACCGTGAGCTTGCCGAAGGCGACGTGCGACTCACGGTGGGAGGAGAGCCTACGTTCATCTCCATCGACGACATGGAGGGGGCCGAGTGGAACTACGCGGCCCTGTCGCCGCGCAAGCTCGAGCTCGCCACGGATCTCCTGCATCGCCTGCGCCGTCGCTTCGCTCCCGGGGGAATGCTGCACTTCGGACAGGGCAAGTGGTATCCCGGCGAGGCGCTCCCCCGCTGGGCGCTCTCGTGCCTGTGGCGAAAGGATGGAACGCCGCTCTGGGAGAGCGACGACGATTCTCCCGACGTGACACCCGCGGCGACGCACGAAGACGCAAGGCGCTTCGCCGAGGAGCTCGCTTCGGCCCTGGGCCTGCCCGTCGAATACGCGCTGCCGGCCTACGAAGACCCGTGGATCCTCCTCAAGGTCGAGTCCAATCTTCCTCCCGGAGTCGAGCCTGGCGACACCGATCCCGGCAAGCCCGCGGGATATGTCCTGCCGTTGAAGGCGTCGACGCGCGCGAAGCCCTCGAGCCCGACGGCGTGGCACAGCTCGCCGTGGCCGCTTCGCCGCGGCAAGGTGTTCCTCACGGCGGGCGACTCGCCGATGGGTTACCGGTTGCCGTTGTCGTCGCTGCCGGCGCAATTGCCCGAGGAAGACGAGCCCGATATTCCGCCCGATCCCTTCGACCGGCGCGATGCGCTGGGCCGGCGCAAGCCCGCGAAGAGTGCCACGGCCGCCAAGCAAGCCCGTCCGAAGCGGGTCTCCGGCGGCGAATCGCGGGAGGTGGTGAAGACCGCGCTCTGCGTCGAAGTGCGCAACGGGAAGCTCTACACCTTTCTTCCGCCCGTGGGACTGCTCGAGGATTTCATCTCGCTCGTCACTGCGATCGACGCGACCGTCCAGGCGCTCGGCATCCGGGTGCGCGCCGAGGGCTACGCGCCGCCCGACGATCCGCGCCTCGCCCGCTTCGCGATCACGCCCGATCCGGGCGTGATCGAGGTGAACATCCATCCGGCCTCCAGCTGGGACGAGCTCGCGCACCACATGGAGACGCTCTACGAGGAAGCCCGCCTCGCGCGCCTGGGCACCGACAAGTTCATGCTCGACGGACGCCATGCGGGCACCGGCGGCGGCAACCACGTGACGCTCGGCGCCGCGAATGCGGCCGACAGCCCGATGCTTCGGCGCCCCGATGTCCTCAGAAGCCTCATCGCGTACTGGCAGAACCATCCGGCGCTCTCCTATCTTTTCTCGGGAATGTTCATCGGGCCCACGAGCCAGTCGCCGCGCGTGGACGAGGCGCGCACGGACACCCTGTACGAGCTCGGGATCGCCTTCGAGCAGCTCGACGCGCAGTTCCGCGCGGGCGAGACGAACGAGAAGCCGTGGCTCGTGGACCGGATCCTTCGCAACTTCCTCGTGGACCTCACGGGCAACACCCACCGCGCGGAATTCTCGATCGACAAGCTCTACGCGCCCGGAAGCGCCACGGGCCGGCTCGGGTTGCTGGAGTTACGCGCCTTCGAGATGCCGCCCCATGCGCGCATGAGCCTGGTGCAGGTGCTGCTCCTGCGCGCGCTCCTCGCGCGCTTCTGGGCGAATCCCTATCGCGGAAGGCTCGTGCGCTGGGATACGCGCCTGCATGATGAATTTATGCTGCCGCATTTCGTGACGCAGGACCTTCGTGATGTGCTGCACGACCTCGACGGCACCGGATACGCGTTCAAGCCCGAATGGTTCGCGCCGTTCCTCGAATTCCGCTTCCCGCGCTACGGCACCGTCTCCTACGACGGCACCGAGGTCGAGCTGCGGCAGGCGATCGAGCCGTGGCACGTGTTGGGCGAGCATGTCGCGCAGACGGGAACGTCGCGGTACGTCGATTCATCCGTGGAGCGCCTCCAGGTGAAGGCCACGCGCCTGAATCCCGAGCGCCACGCCATCGCGTGCAACGGGCGCGTCGTGCCGATGACGCCGACCGGCAAGGCGGGAGAATTCGTGGCGGGCGTGCGTTATCGCGCGTGGGCGCCGCCCTCGGCGCTGCATCCGACAATCGGCATCCAGGCGCCGCTCGTCTTCGACCTCGTCGACTTGTGGAACAACCGCTCGCTGGGCGGCTGCACGTACCACGTCGTGCATCCGGGCGGACGCAGCTACGCGACCTTCCCGGTGAACGCGCTCGAGGCCGAAGCGCGGCGCGTGGCGCGCTTCCAACCGATGGGACATTCCCCCGGTCCGATGGAGGTGACGAAGGAAGCGCGCAACCCCAGCTTCCCCACGACGCTCGACCTTCGCCGCAAGCCCGAGAGCGCGGTCTAGAGAGCCTCTGACTCACACACCATCCATGCGTGTCCGGCTCGAATATCGGCGCAACACTCCAGCTCTGCCTGCCAAAGTCAATCGGCGCTACTGGATTCTCACGCAGGTCCCACGCGCCAGAGCCTCACTTGAAGTGTTGGGGTGAAGCTCGAGAGTGGGGTGCCCAGCTGGTCGGGACTGAGGTGCTGTCAAAGGAGTTCGAGCGCTGTTGGAAGAAGCGAGTTCGCTCATGCTTGACGGATTGGGATCCCCCGGTTCGAGCTTCACCCCCACTTCAAGTGAGGCGGTCTAACGCTCGCTCCAGTAGCGCTTCGACAATGCCGCGTAGCCTTCCACCGTGATCGCCTTCGTTCGATCCGCCGGCAGGACGATGTGGATCTCGCCTTCCCGGTCCGTTCGATGGAATTCGATGCCGCGCTCGGCATAGCGCGCGACGACCGCCTCGTTGGGATGGTGGAATCGATTGCGATAGCCCACGGATGCGATGGCGACGCCTGGTGCCACGGCATCGATGAACGCCGGCGTAGATGACGTCTTCGATCCATGGTGCGGCACGAGCATGAGCGATGAGCGAAGCGCGGCCACGTCCCGCTTGAGCATCTCCGATTCGGCGCGCGCTTCCACGTCCGCCGTGAGCAGGATCGAGGCCCCTGCGGTCGCCACGCGCAGCACGCAGCCCCGGTCGTTTTCCTTGCGTTTCACGGTCTCGGTGGAGTAGATCGAAACCGGCGGATGGAGCATCTCGAACGTGACGCCGTTCCATCGCCATCGATCGCCCGCCTCGCAACGTCGAGCGCTCGCGAAGGCCGCGTGCAGGCCCTCGTCCTCCACGGACGTGACGAGCCACGCCGATGGGCGTGCGTGAGCGATCGAGTAGGCGCCGCCCGAATGATCGTCGTCGGCGTGCGTCACCACGACGCCGTCGAGCGCGATGCCCTCGCCGCGAAGGAACGGCACGACGATGCGGTTGCCCGAATCCGCGTCCGCGTTCCACGAGGGCCCCGTGTCGTAGACCAACGCATGGGAAGCCGTTCGAACGACGACGGCGAGTCCATTGCCCACCTCGAGCACGTCGAGCCACGCCTCACCGTTCGCGGGCGAAGGCGGCACCACCAGGAACATCGGCGCGATCCAGAAGGCGCCCGCCGAGCGCATCGGCACGCCGCGCGGCGCGAGCAGCCACGCGCAGCCCACGAGCGCCGCCACCACGGTCCAGGGCACGGGTTCGTGGGTCTCCAGCGTCGCAAGGGGGCTCGATGCGAGCCACTCGAGCGGCACCATCGTCATCTCCATCACCCCATGGGCCCCGTCGAGAAGCAACGGAAACGGCAGGAATGCGCCCGCCAGCGTGAGCGGAACGACGACGAGGCTCACCACGGGAATCGCGAACGCGTTGGCGATGGGCGATACGAGCGAGACCTGCTGGAAGAGCGCGATCATCATCGGCATCATCGCGAGCGTCACGGCGAGTTGCTCGACCAGCGCGGCGTGGATCCTACCCGGCCGGCCCGCGCGCAGCGCCACCGCGTAGAAGATCGAAGCGACGGCACCGAACGACAGCCAGAATCCCGGCGAGAGCATCGCCCACGGATCGAGGACCGTCACGCCAAACGCCGCCGCCGCGAGCACGCGCGAGGGCGAACCGTGCCGGTCGGCGAGCACACAGGCGGCTACCACGGCGAGCATCGCGAACGTGCGCTGCGCCGGGACGGCGTAACCCGTCATGAGGGAATACGCGAGCGCCGTCATCACGCCGACGATGACGGCCGCCTTGCGCGCCGGAACTCGCAGCGCGAGCGCGGGCACTCGAACCCACGCGAAGAAGGCGATCGTGCCGGCCAGCGCCGCGAGCATCGTGATGTGCAATCCCGAGATGCTCATGAGGTGCCCGACGCCCGTGCGCCAGAACACCTCCCAATCGTCCTGCGAGATTGAATCCTGGTCGCCGATCGCAAGCGCCACGAGCACGCCGCGAAAACGCTCGTCGCCCAGGCGCGCGGCCATGGCGTCACGGATCTGCCCACGCCAACGATGTAGCGTGTACGGCCAGCCTTCGGCTCGCGGGCCAGCATGTTGTGGCGCGATGCGCGCGCGCACGTACCCGGTTGCGCGAATGCCGCGCTCGAGCGCCCAGGGCTCGAGCTCGAAGCCGTGCGGATTGGCGAGGCCGCGCGGGCGCTTCAATCGCACAGTGAGGCGCCACCGGTCTCCCGCGACGAGTTGCGGCGGCGCAACGGACTCGTCGCTTCCCTTCACGCGTTCCGCATACCACGCGAGCGAGATCGTGCCCGGAACCACGGCATCTCGCGTCTCGACCGACTCCACGTCGAACACGAAGCGAGCGCCTCCGGGCGTGACCTGGGGCAGCGACGCGACGATGCCCTCGATGGCGATGTCCTCGCCTTCCTCCGCGGCCGGAAGCGCATCGGCGAGCCGGATTTCCGCGCGCCACGCTGCCCATCCGAATCCCGTGAGCGCACCCGCGACCAGCAGGATCGCGACACGCGCGAGGACGAGCCGCGGCGGAACAAGCGCGAGAGCAAGCAGCGCGGCAAACCCGCAAGGGGCCAGCGCCACGCGGGGAAGCTCCGCTTGCTGTTGCAGGTACCACGCCCCCGCGAGGAAGGCCACGACGAAGAGGCGCATGGCCCATCAACGCGCGCCGGGCGATGATGGTCTACGCGGTATGATGCCGCCATGGAACGGGGCTTCACGTGGATCGAGCTGGTCCTGGTGCTGGCCGCGATGGCCGCGCTGCTGGCCATGGCGATTCCGGCAATGCAGGACGGCGTTCTCAAGCGCCAGGTGAAGGACGCGATGCAGCTCGCCACCGTGGCCGAGCCCGCGGTGCAGGCGTCGTATACCGTGGCCGGCACCATGCCGCCGGACAACAAGACCGCGGGATTGCCGGACCCCGACAAGATCGTCTCCCAGCTGGTGAAGAGCGTGAACGTCGCGAACGGCGCCATCACCATCACGTTCGGCAACAACGCGAGCAAGGCGCTCGAAGGCATGGTTGTCACGCTGCGCCCCGCCGTCGTTCCCGACCAGCCCGTGGTGCCCATCGCGTGGCTCTGCCACGACGTCGGAATCCCCAAGGGCATGCAGGTGATGGGCGAGGACCTGACGAATATCCCGTACAAGTGGCTGCCGGTGGAGTGCCGCGGCGGCAAGCCGTCGTGACACCCGAGTACTGGAACGACGCGAAGAAGCACCTCGCGAAGACCGACCCGGTGCTGCGCAAGCTCATCCGCTCGTGCCGCGACGCCGACATCGCCACCCGCCGCGATGCCTTCCAGACGCTCGCCCGCGCGATCGTGGGTCAGCAGATCTCGACGAAGGCCGCCCAATCCATCTGGAACCGGTTCGCCGAATGCGCCGGAACCGTGTCGCCCGCGATCGTGGCCACGTTGGAGCACGAGTCGCTGCGGGCCTGCGGACTTTCAAACGCGAAGGCGCGCTACGTGCGGGACCTCGCATCGCATTTCGCGACAGGGTCCCTCAAACCGCGCAGCTGGGCGCGCATGGACGACGAGGCGATCATCGAGGACCTCACGCGCGTGAAGGGCATCGGACGCTGGAGCGCCGAGATGTTCCTCATGTTCCATCTCCTGCGCCCCGACCTGCTGCCCGTGGACGACCTGGGCATCCGCCGCGCCATGGAGCGGCACTTCAACGCCGGGCGCGCGATCAAGAAGGAAAAGATGAGGAAGATCGGCGAGCGCTGGGCGCCCTACCGTTCCGTCGCCTCCTGGTACCTCTGGCGCTCGCTCGAGACGCCTTCGGGACGCCTTCGGGGACAGACCCCTAGAATAAACAGGTCTAGGGGTCTGTCCCCGAAGTAATCAGCCCGTCGCCGATCGTGAGCTTGCGGCCCATGCGCGCCGCGAGATCCGGGTCGTGCGTGACCATCACGAACGCGGCATCGTGCTTGCGATTCAACTCGACGATGAGGTCGAAGACCTTCGCCGCGTTCTCGCGATCGAGGTTGCCCGTGGGCTCGTCGGCGAGGACGCAGGCCGGATTCGTGACGAGAGCCCGCGCCACGGCGACCCGCTGGCGCTCCCCGCCGGAAAGCTCGCCGGGACGATGCGCGAGGCGGTGCGCGAGCCCCACTTCCTCCAGCATCGACGTGGCGCGTTCGGTCGCCTCGCGATCCGGCGCGCGCCGGATCGTGAGCGGCATCGCCACGTTTTCAAGCGCCGAGAATTCCGGCAGCAAGTGGTGGAACTGGTAGACGAATCCGAGCGCGCGATTGCGAAGCTCGCCCTGGGCGCGCGGCGCAAGACAGAAGAGATCCTGCCCGAGCAATGCCACCGACCCCGACGTCGGACGATCCAACCCGCCCAGCAGATGCAGCAAGGTGCTCTTTCCCGATCCCGAGGCGCCGACGATGGCGACGGATTCTCCGCGCCGCACCTCGAGATCGACACCACGAAGAACCGGTACAGCCGTGCCGCCGAGGCCATAGGTCTTGGCGAGGGCCGAACAGGACAACACCACGTTGCCTCCGTCGGCTGGGTTCCCGTTTCCAAGGGGACGGCTATTCATAACGCAGCGCCTCGGCGGGATTCACGCGCGCGGCGCGCCAGCTGGGATAGAGCGTCGCGATGAACGAGAGCACGAGCGAGATGGTCGCGGTCCACGCGACGTCGAAAAGATGCAGGTCCGAGGGCAGCTCGCTGATGTAGTACACCTCGCGCGACAGGATCTGGAAATTGAGGGCGTGCTCGATGAACGGCACGATCACCGTGATGTTGAGCGCGGAGACGATCCCGAACACGACGCCGAGCAGCGTGCCCACGAGGCCGATCACCACGCCCTGCACCATGAAGATCTTCATGATGCTGCCGGGAGATGCGCCCAGCGTGCGAAGGATCGCGATGTCGGGATGCTTGTCGGTCACGACCATCACGAGCGTGGAGACCAGGTTGAATGCCGCCACGGCGATGATGAGCGTGAGGATGATGAACATCATCCGCTTCTCGATCTGGATGGCGCGGAAGTAGTTCACGTTCTGCTGCGTCCAGTCGGAGACCCACGCCTCCGAGGGAACCACCTTCTCGATGGCGCGGGCCACCTGGGGCGCGCGGTCGATGTCGCGCACCTTGAGGCGCACGCCGCTCGCGTTCGATTCCATCCGGTAGAGCGCCTGGGCGTCGCGCATGTTCACGAGGGCGAGCGCGGAATCGATCTCGTTGTGCCCGATGGCGAAGACGCCGACGACCGTGAACTGCTTCAAGCGCGGCATGAGCCCCGCGGGCGTGACCTGCCCCTGCGGCGAGATGAGCGTCACGCGGTCGCCCACGTCCACGTGAAGCGCGCGGGCCACGCCCACGCCGAGCGCGATGCCGAACCCGCCGGGGCGCAGCGACGCGAGCGTCCCGCGCTGCATGTGCGTGCCGAGGTCGTCGACCTTGTTTTCGAGATCCGGGACGATGCCCCGCACGAAGACGCCGCGCACCGAAGTGCCCGTCGAGAGCAGGCCCTGCGCGTTCACGAACGGCGCGGCTGCCACCACTTCAGGGTTCTGCCTGGCTGCCGCGGCAATGCCTTCCCAGTCGCTGAAACCCTCTTCGCCGCCGAGGATCTGGATGTGGGCCGCGGCACCGAGGATGCGCGCGCGGATCTCCTTCTCGAATCCGTTCATCACCGACATCACGGTGATGAGCGCCCAGATGCCCAGCGCGATGCCCGCGATCGAGATGAGCGAGATGAAGGAAATGAATTGCGTGCGGCGCTTGGCGCGGGTATAGCGCAGGCCGACGAAAAGCTCGTAGGGTCGCATCGGCACCGATTATCGCGTAATAATCGAACCCGTAACCGTCCCTCCCCGCAATGCCCCTCGATATCGTCGTTCCCGACCTGCTGCCCGCCCCCGACGCCCCGCCGGCGATGCGTTCCGTGCGCCTGCCGAATCTCGAGCGCTGGCTCGCGCGCGCGAACCATTCCGTCATGGACACCGGGGGAAGCCATGGATGGATCGCGGCCGCGCACGGACTCGTGAATCCCCTGCCCTACGCCGCGATCTGCCTCGCCGGCGAAGGGATCGACACGCCGGGCGAATGGATCCGCGCGGACCCGGTGCACCTGCGAGTCGAAGGCGACGACGTGGTGCTGCACGATCCCTCGGTCCTCGAGCTCACCACCGGGGAGGCGGCTGCGCTCGTCGCCGCGCTTCGAGAACACTTCGCGCCGGACGGCCTCGAATGGCAGCCCGTGTCGCCGGAACGCTGGTACGTTCGCGTGCCCGCGGGCGAATCGCCCACGACCGTGCCGCTCGAGCTGGCGTTCGGCCGCAACGTCTTCGGCATGCTTCCGCGCGGACACGGGCGCATCAACTGGCCCTCGGCGCTCACCGAGTCGCAGATGACGCTCTCGGCCCACGCGGTGAACCTGAAGCGCGCATCGACGAACCTCGCCGCGAACAGCGTGTGGTTCTGGGGCGAGGGACCCCGCCCTGCCCCTCTCGAACGCCGCTACGAAGCCGTTCACGCCACCGATGCTTTTTCGCTGGGCATCGCGCGACTGTCGGGCGCGGAGGCCCACGCGCTTCCCGCGGGCATCGAGGAAATCGCCGCGGCGAGTGGCGGAGGCGCCTCGCTCGTGATCGTGGAAAGCCTCACCCGGTGGCTGCGGCGCGGCGATGCCCTGGCATGGCTCGCGGCGACCGTGGACCTGGACGGACGCTGGTTCGACGACCTGGGAGCAGCCATCGCGCGCCACGGAGTCGTGCGCATCATCCTTCCGGGCGAAGAGCGCACGCGAATCGCCACGCTCACGTCCTCGTCACGCTGGCGTTGGTTTCGCGGCCGCAAAGCGATCGTCGAGCATGCCTGAGATCACTCGACGCGAAGCCGATCCCGCGATCGTGGAGCGCCTTGCTGCCGCGGGATGCGATCCTCGCCTTGCGCGCCTCTATGCCGCGCGCGGCCTTTCGTCGCCTGCCGAGCTCGAGCCGTCGCTGAAAGCGCTCGTGCCGCCGGACCGCCTGTGGCGCGCGGACGAAGCGGCGCGGCTGCTGGCCGATGCGATCGAGCGGCGCGAGAAGCTGCTCATCGTCGCCGACTACGACGCCGACGGCGCCACGGCGTGCGCTGTAGGCGTGAAGGCGCTGCGCGCCTTCGGTGCCACGGTCGATTACCTCGTGCCCAACCGCTTCGAGCACGGCTATGGCCTCACGCCCGAGATCGTGCGCGAGGCGGCGTCGCGCAAGCCCGACGTGCTCATCACCGTGGACAACGGCATCGCGGCGGCCGAAGGCATCGACGAAGCCAATGGCCTGGGCATGCGCGTGCTCGTGACGGACCATCATCTTCCGGGCGAGCGCGTGCCCGCGGCCGCCTGCATCGTCAATCCGAACCAGACCGGGTGCGAATTCCCGAGCAAGAACCTCGCGGGCGTGGGCGTGATCTTCTACACGATGCTGGCACTTCGCGCGGAGCTGCGGAAACGCGGCGCGTTCACCGTGGCGAAACCCGAGCCCAATCTCGGAGAGCTCCTCGATCTCGTTGCGCTGGGCACCGTTGCCGACGTGGTGAAGCTCGATACGAACAATCGCATCCTCGTAGCCCAGGGGTTGGCGCGCATTCGCGCCGGGAAAGCCTCGCCGGGTATCGCCGCCCTGCTCGATGTCGCCGGACGCTCCACGAAGGTGGCGAGCGCCTACGATCTCGCCTTCTCCGTCGGTCCGCGCCTCAATGCAGCAGGACGGCTGCGAGACATGTCGCTCGGCATCGAGTGCCTGCTCGCGCACGACCACGCGCGCGCGATCGACCTCGCGGCGAAGCTCGATCGGCTCAACCGCGAGCGGCGCGTGATCGAGGTGGAGATGCAGGCGTCGGCGCTCGAAATGCTCGAGGGCATCGACCCGGGCGACGGATACACGTTGAGCCTCCACCGGCCCGAGTGGCACACGGGCGTCGTGGGGATCCTCGCTTCGCGCCTCAAGGATCGCTTCCATCGTCCCGTCTTCGCGTTCGCCGCGGAATCCGCCGGGCGCCTCAAGGGATCGGGGCGCTCGATCCCGGGCCTTCACCTGCGCGATGCGCTCGACCTCGTGGACAAGCGCCATCCCGGATTGATCGAACGATTCGGCGGACACGCGGCCGCGGCCGGCGTCACGATCGCCGAGGGAGCGCTCGATCGATTCCGCGCGGCCTTCGAATCGGTGGCCCGCGACGCGCTCACCCCCGCGGACCTCGAGCAGCGCATCGAGACCGACGGCGAGCTGGAGCCGCGCGAGATGACGATCGACTTCGCCGAAGCGATTCGCAACCAGGTGTGGGGACAGGGATTCCCCGAGCCGCGCTTCTCGGGACGATTCGCGGTCGAGTCCCAGCGCGTCGTCGGCGAGAAGCATCTCAAGCTGACACTCGTGCTGGGACGGCAACGCTTCTCGGCGATCCGCTTCGGCAGCGCCGATCCCCTGCCCGCGGACGTCGAGGCCGTGTATCGACTCGACCTCAATGAATACCAGGGAACGTCCAGCGTGCAATTGGTGCTCGACCATCCGCGCTGACCCCTCGTGCCTCGCGCCTCGTGCCTTATAATCGCGGGATGGAATCCGATCGCCTGAACACAATCCAGAACACCCTCCAGGATCTCGCCGCGCGTTCCGCGGAGCTCCGGAGGTATCTTTGACTACGACGCGAAGAAGTCGCGGCTCGTAGAAGTCGTTCGCACCCTCGAAGACCCGAAGATCTGGGACGACGCCAAGCGCGCCCAGGAGCTGGGGCGCGAGCGGCGCACGCTCGAATCCACCGTGGAGACCGTCGAGAAGATCGAGTCGGGCCTGAAGGACTCGGGCGAGCTCTTCGCGCTCGCGAAGGGCGAAGGCGACGACGAGACGCTCGAATCCGTGGAAGGCGACGTCCGGGGCGTGGCGAAGCTCGTCGAGGACCTCGAGTTCCGCCGCATGTTCAACGATCCCATGGATCCGAACAACTGCTTCGTGGACTTGAATGCGGGCCAGGGCGGCACCGAGGCGCAGGACTGGGTCTCGATGCTGCTTCGCATGTACCTCAAGTATTGCGACAGGAAGGGGTTCAAGACGGAGCTCCTCGACGAAAGCGCGGGCGAAGTCGCGGGACTGAAGAATGCCTCGATCAAGGTGACGGGCCCGTACGCGTTCGGCCAGCTGCGCACCGAGAACGGCATCCACCGGCTCGTGCGCAAGTCGCCCTTCGATTCCAACGCTCGTCGCCACACGTCCTTCGCGAGCGTCTTCGTCTATCCCGAAGTGGACGAGACCATCGCGATCGACATCAATCCGGCGGACCTGCGCATCGACACCTATCGCGCCTCGGGCGCCGGCGGCCAGCACGTGAACAAGACGGATTCCGCCGTCCGCATCACGCACCTGCCGACGAATATCGTGGTCTCGTCGCAAAACGACCGCTCGCAGCACCGCAACCGCGCCGAGGCGATGGCGATGCTGAAGAGCAAGCTCTACGAGCTGGAGCTTCGCAAGCAGAACGAGCAGAAGCAGAAGATGGAAGACGCCAAGACCGACATCGGCTGGGGCCACCAGATCCGTTCGTACGTGCTGGACCAGTCGCGCATCAAGGACCTGCGCACCAACGTCGAGAGCGGCAACACGCAGTCCGTGCTCGACGGCGACCTCGATCCCTTCATCACCGCCAGCCTCAAGCAGGGAGTCTAGTGGCCCTCTGTCAGCACATACATCCCTTGTCCGTTGTACATGTCATGTACGACGGATGGAGTGCGAGCGATGGATTTTCAACACAGAGGACAGAGAGGAACCACAGAGGTAATCTACCCAGAACTCTCGGGTCAGATTTTACGAGCCGCGTTCAAAGTCCATTCGGCTCTCGGGCCGGGCTTGCTCGAATCCGCTTACGAAGCTTGCCTGTGTCACGAACTGTATGGGGCGGGCCTCCTGTTTCGAAGGCAAGTCGCAGTACCGATCCAATACGATGGGATCGCGATCGACTGCGGATTTCGCCTGGATCTCCTGGTCGAGGAGAAAGCAATCGTCGAGATCAAATCGGTCGAGCGATTGATGTCGATCCACGAGTGCCAGCTACTGACTTACCTGCGCGCCGCCCACTTGCGACTCGGGCTTCTTCTGAATTTCAATACATCCCATCTACGCCACGGAATCCGGCGCCTTGTCGCTTAGGAAATTCCTCTGTGGTTCCACTGTGTCCTCTGTGTTCAAATTCGCCGTTCCAACCCACCACGCTGTCGTGAGAAAGCCTTCATGAACTGCCCCGTTCGCGCTCTTGCTGCACTGACTCTATTTGCAGTCACCCCGGCCTTTTCCGATCCGATCGAGCCGGTTATGGCGCAAGCTCGCGCCAACAAGCAGCCGCTGCTCGATACGTTGAAGTCGCTCGTGGAGATCGAATCCGGCAGCGACGACCGCGAAGGGCTCGACCGGATCTCGTCGCTCATCGCGGAGAAGCTGAAGGCGCTCGGCGGCGAAGTGGAGTTCATCGAGCCCGGTGCCGACACCTATCGCATGGAAGACACGCCGCCCAGGGTCGGCCGCATGGTGAAGGCCGTGTTCCGCGGGACGGGAACGAAGAAGATCCTGCTCATCGGTCACATGGACACCGTGTATCGCCGTGGAATGCTGGTGCGCCAGCCGTTCCACATCGAAGGCGACCGCGCCTACGGCCTCGCGATCTCCGACGACAAGCAGGGCGTCGCATTGATGATCCACACGGTGGCCGAGCTGCAGGCTCTCGGGTTCCACGACTACGCCACGCTCACCGTGCTTTCCAACGGCGACGAGGAGATCAGCTCGCCCGGCGCTCGCGCCGAGCTCACGAAAAGCGGCGCCGAGAACGACGTCACGCTCTCCTTCGAGGCCTCACGCGTCACGGTCGACAAGCTCTCGCTCGCCACCTCCGGCATCGGCGGCGTGATCCTGCGCGTGAAGGGCAAGGCCACCCACGCGGGCGGCTCCCCCGAGCGCGGCGTGAACGCGCTGGTCGAGCTCGCCCACCAGATCCTGCAAACCAAGGATTTTTCCGATCCCGCGACGGGCCTCAAGATGAACTGGACCAACGCCAAGGCGGGAAGCGGCTCCCACAACGTGATCCCCGAATCGGCCGAGGCCTTCGCCGACGTGCGCGTGAACAAAGTGGAGGACTACGACCGCATCGAGCGCGAAGTCCGGGAGCGCATCACGAACACGCTCGTCCCCAACGCGAAGGTGGAGATGACGTTCGAGCGCCGCCGCCCGCCGCTCGTGGCCTCGCCCGCCTCGATCGCCGTGGCGCACCACGCCCAGGACATCTACCGTGAGCTCGGCAAGACGCTCGTGGTCGACGACAAGGCCGACGGGGGCGGCACCGACGCGGCGTTCGCGGCGTTGAAGACGAAGAACGCCGTCGTCGAGCGCTTCGGCCTGCAGGGCTTCGGCGCCCACAGCGCCGACGACGAGTACGTGCTCATCTCGAGCATCGAGCCGCGGCTATACCTCACGGCGCGCCTCATCATGGACATCTCGCAGGACAAGGTGCACTGACATGGCCAACGACAAGAACGAGAAGCCCCCCGAAGCTCCCCAGGATGAAAACCAGATCTTCGCGGAGCGGCGCTCGAAGCTCGCGAAACTGCGAGAGCTCGGCCAGGCATACCCCAACGATTTCCGGCGCAAGGACCTCGCCGCGGAGCTGCACCAGTTCCACGACGGCAAGGACAAGCCCCAGCTCGAGGCCGAGAAACCGCCTGCGGTCGTCGCGGGCCGGATGCTGCTCAAGCGCGTCATGGGCAAGGCGTCTTTCGCCACGCTCCAGGACATGAGCGGCCAGATCCAGGTCTACATCAACAACGACGTGACCGGAGCCGAGGCCCACGAGGCGTTCAAGCATTGGGACCTGGGCGACATCCTCGGCGTCGAGGGCACCGTCTTCAAGACGATGAAGGGCGAGCTCTCGGTGCACGCGTCGAAGATCCGCCTGCTGTCCAAGTCGCTCCGGCCGCTGCCCGAGAAGTTCCACGGCCTCGCGGACATGGAGCAGCGCTATCGCCAGCGCTACGTGGACCTGATCGTGAATCCCGAATCGCGGCGCGTGTTCGAGATCCGCTCGAAGATGGTCCAGGCGATCCGGGAGTTCTTCGTGGACCGCGGCTACCTCGAGGTGGAGACGCCGATGCTGCAGCCGATTCCCGGTGGCGCCGCGGCCAAGCCCTTCAAGACGCACCACAACGCGCTCGACCAGGACATGTACCTGCGCATCGCGCCGGAGCTCTATCTCAAGCGCCTCACCGTGGGCGGCCTCGAGAAGGTCTTCGAGATCAACCGCAATTTCAGGAACGAAGGCATCTCGACGCGGCACAACCCGGAATTCACGATGCTCGAGTTCTACGAGGCCTACCAGGACTATCACTACCTGATGGACCTCACCGAGTCGCTGCTTCGCGAGGTGGCGCTCGAGGTGCTGGGCACGACGAAGCTCACCTACCAGGGCGCGAGCATCGAGCTCGGGAAGAAGTTCGACCGCCTCACGATGGCCCAGGCGATCGAGAAGTACAACCCGCGGTACGCCGCATCGCAACTCGGCGACACGGGGTTCCTGCGCAAGGCGCTCGAAGGAAAGGCGGAAGTGTTCCCGACCGACGGCCTGGGGCTCTTGCAGTTGAAGCTCTTCGAGGCGACGACCGAGGAGAAACTGGTCGAGCCCACGTTCATCATCGCGCACCCCGTGGACGTCTCGCCGCTCGCGCGAGCCAACGACGCCGATCCCTCGGTCACGGACCGCTTCGAGCTCTTCATCACGGGCCGCGAGATCGCCAACGGCTTTTCGGAGCTGAACGATCCCGAGGACCAGGCGGCACGCTTCCTCGCGCAGGCGAAGGCGAAAGAAGCGGGCGACGAGGAAGCGATGTACTACGACGCGGACTACGTGCGGGCGCTGGAATATGGCCTTCCTCCCACCGCGGGCGAAGGCATCGGCATCGACCGGCTCGCGATGCTCTTCACGGACAGCCCGTCGATCCGCGACGTGATTCTCTTCCCGCAACTGAAGTCGACCGCTCCCTGAAAGCCTCGTGAAGGCTTAGAATCTGCCCATTGCTCAGCAGGGCTCCGCGTGGCCGGCCGCGGCGTCCCCGATGTCCATGGTGAGATTGTCGCTTCGCTTCATCATCCCGCTGGCCCTCGCGCTAGGTGCGATCGCCTACGGCGTCGTTCCCCTGGTCGACGAGCTCACGCTCAAGTGGTTCGTCCACGACCTGGACATCCGCGCGAAGCTCGTGGCGACGGCGGCCCAGGAACCGCTGGTCGAGATGCTCACCGACAAGTCGCGCGACAGGGTGCGCCTCGAGCACATGCAGGCGTTCTTCGACCGCATGCTCCAGGACGAGCGGCTCTACGCGATCGGCTTCTGCGACAACTCCGGCAAGCTCGTCTACCGCACCGCCACCCTGCCCGCGGCGATCGGCTGCGGGCGCCCCGGCCCGGGTGTGGAAGGCACGGGCGTCGTCGTGAAGCTCCAGGGCGGACCGATGCACGTCGTCACCACGCCCATCCTGCAGGACGGGAGCCGCCTCGGCGAGATGCTCATCGTCCACGACATGAGCTTCGTGGAGCGGCGCAGCGCCGACACGCGCAAGTACATCGTGTATCTCTTCGCGGCGCTGGGCGCCCTCGTGGCCCTCATCACCGTCGCGATCGCCGAGATCTCGTTCCGCGGTTGGATGGCGGGCATCAAGGCGCTCATCCGCGGCCAGTCGCTCGCGCTCTCGCCCCAGCCCAAGGCGCGCGAGCTGCGACCCATCGCTCGCGACCTGGCGGCGCTGGTCCAGGACCTCGACGCGGAGCGGCGCGCGCGCGACGAGGCCCAGATCAGCTGGACCCCGGATGCGCTTCGCACGATCCTGCGCGAGGACCTGAAGGGCGACGAGATCCTCATCGTGTCCAACCGCGAGCCCTACATCCACGAGCGGCGCGAAGGACGCATCGAGGTGCGGCGTCCCGCGAGCGGGCTGGTGACTGCGCTCGAGCCGGTGATGCGCGCCTGTTCCGGAACGTGGATCGCGCATGGCTCGGGCAACGCCGATCGCGAGGTCGTGGACGCGGGCGACAGCGTCGCCGTTCCTCCGGAGAAACCCGCCTACCGCATCCGCCGCGTGTGGCTCACCAAGGAAGAAGAAGCCGGCTACTACTACGGCTTCGCCAACGAGGGCCTGTGGCCCCTTTGCCATATCGCCCATACGAGGCCCGTGTTCCGCGCGTCCGACTGGGAGTGCTACCGCGAGGTGAACCGGCGCTTCGCGCGCGCCGTGGAGGCCGAATCCCGCACCGACGATCCGATCGTGCTGGTGCAGGACTACCACTTCGCGCTGCTGCCGCGAATGATCCGCGAACGGCTGCCGCGCGCGACCATCATCACGTTCTGGCACATTCCGTGGCCCAATCCCGAGGCCTTCGGCGTGTGCCCATGGCGCGACGAGCTGCTCGAAGGCATGCTGGGCTCGTCGATCCTGGGGTTCCACACACAGTTCCACTGCAACAACTTCTTCGACACCGTCGATCGCTACCTGGAAGCGCGCGTCGATCGCGAGACCTTCACCATTTCCTACGGCGGGGAGCCCACCGAGGTGCACCGCTATCCGATCTCCATCGAGTGGCCGCCCGCGGCTCTCGCCGGGCAGCTTCCCGTGGCCGAGTGCCGCGAGATCGTGCGACGCGAGCTGGGCATCGCCGCCGATACGGTCGTCGGCGTCGGCGTCGATCGCCTCGACTATACGAAGGGAATTCTCGAGCGCTTCGCCGCCGTCGAGCGGCTGCTGGAAATCGACGCTTCGTGGGTCGGCCGCTTCTCGTTCCTGCAGGTGGCCGCGCCGTCGCGCTCGAGCATCGAGGAGTACCAGGCACTCGACGCGCGCGTGCGCGCCGCGGCGCAGCGGATCAACAAACGATTCGGCACGCCCACCTGCCAGCCCATCGTGCTCGAGATCGAGCACTACGACTCCGACGAGGTGTACCAGCTCTACCGCGCGGCGGACCTTTGCTTCGTCTCGAGCCTGCACGACGGCATGAATCTCGTGGCCAAGGAGTTCGTCGCGTCGCGTGACGACGAGCGGGGCGTGCTGATTCTTTCGCAATTCACCGGCGCCGCGCGCGAGCTCCCGGAGGCGCTCATCGTGAATCCCTACGATACCGAGGAGTGCGCCGATGCGTTGCGCCGCGCGCTAGCCATGCCGCCTGACGAGCAGCGCAGCCGCATGCGCCGCATGCGCAGCCTCGTGCAGGAGTTCAACGTCTTTCGCTGGGCGGGGCGCATGCTGCTCGATGCGGCGCGCGTGCGCCAGCGCCGGCGCCATTCGAAGCGCGCGAACGCGGGCGGCCCGCGCGTGGTGGATCTGCGCCGTGCCTAGCGC